>JAFRUO010000003.1 GCA_017438845.1 Clostridia bacterium
AAACACTTATTACCTATTCACTATTCACTATTCACTTTTTACAATCCCTCAGTCAGCCTGCGGCTGACAGCTCCCTTTACACAAGGGAGCCTAAAGTCACAATCAACTACGATGTATGCCGATAATATCATTTAACGCTATAAAAATCCCGCCGAAATATGGCGGGATTCTTTTAGTGATTTTAATATTTAAAGCTTCTTATTTATGGCTGATTGCCTGCTTTGCCTTTGCAACGATATTGTCTGCGTCAAGACCGTAGATATGTAAAAGCTCAACGGCGGGGCCGGATTTGCCGAAAACGTCGTTTACTCCGACACGAACAACGGGTACGGGAACGGTTTCGCTTACTACCTCTGCAACCGCCGAACCAAGACCGCCGATAATATTATGCTCCTCAGCGGTGACGATTGCGCCCGTCTTCTTAGCGCAGTCAATTACAAGCTCACGGTCAATAGGCTTAATCGTTGCCATATTGACAATTCGTGCCGAAATGCCTTCGGCTTTAAGCTTCTCCCCTGCTTCAATCGCTTCCTTAACCATAAGACCCGAAGCGATTATTGTAAGGTCGCCGCCCTCGGAAAGAATATTTCCCTTACCGATTTCAAATTTATAATCCTCGTCAAAAACTCTCGGCACTGCAAGTCTGCCGAAGCGCATATATACGGGACCGTCATGCTTAACGGCGGCAAAAACGCAGGCTCTCGCTTCAATGTCGTCGGCAGGGTTTAAAATAACCATTCCGGGAATTGTTCTCATAAGCGCAATGTCCTCGCAGCACTGGTGGCTTGCGCCGTCCTCACCGACGGAAATACCTGCATGCGTTGCGCCGATTTTTACATTGAGGTGCGGATAACCGATTGAGTTTCTGATTTGCTCAAAGGCTCTGCCGGCGGCAAACATCGCAAAGGAGCTTGCAAACACGGTGTGTCCCGTTGCCGCAAGTCCTGCCGCAACACCCATAAGGTTGGACTCGGCAATACCTACGTCAATAAATCTTTCGGGATGAGCCTTTTTAAACATTCCCGTTTTTGTAGCAGCCGCAAGATCGGCGTCAAGAACTATTATATTCTCACCCTTGTCGGCAAGCTCAACAAGAGCCTTGCCGTAAGCGTCACGGGTTGCACATTTAATTACATCAGCCATAATTACGCCTCCAGTTTCTGCAAAGCCTCATTAAGCTCTGCCATTGCGATTCTGTATTCCTCTTCATTAGGAGCTTTTCCGTGCCAGCCAACCTGATTTTCCATATATGAAACGCCCTTGCCCTTAACTGTTTTAAGGACTATGCAGGTCGGAGCACCCTTTGTGTTTTTAGCCACATTGACGGCGTTTTCAATCTCGTCAAGGTTGTGACCGTCAATAGTGATAACATTCCAGTTAAAGGCTTTGAATTTTTCATCAATCGGGCAGGCGGAGTTAACCTCCTCAATAGTGCCGTCAATCTGAAGTCCGTTGAAATCAACAAAGACGGTAAGGTTGTCAAGCTTGCGGTTGCCTGCAAGCATAGCGGCTTCCCAAACCTCGCCCTCTTCAATTTCGCCGTCACCGAGAACGGTGTAAACTCTGTAATCCTTACCGTCAAGCTTTGCGCCGATTGCCATACCGACAGCGGCGGAAATACCCTGACCCAATGAGCCGGTGCTCATATCAATGCCGGGAATTTTGTTCATATTGGGGTGACCCTGAAGGTAAGAGTCCGACTTTCTGAGAGTCTTTAAGTCCTCAACGGGGAAATAACCCTTCAAAGCAAGTGTGGCGTAAAGCGCAGGAGCCGCATGGCCCTTTGAAAGCACAAAGCGGTCACGGTCCTCCCACGAGGGATTGGCAGGGTCAATTTTCATCTCGCAGTTGTAAAGATATGCAAGCACATCGCAGATTGAAAGAGATCCGCCCGGATGACCTGCCTTGGCATTGAAAATGCTTTCAACAGTTCCGATTCTCGCCTTTAGGGCAAAAATTTCGAGTTGTTTTTTTACATTGCTTTCCATAAGATCACTCCTTATATCTGTACATTAAATATTCAAGCAAGTCGCCGACTGCGCCGTAATTGCAGTGGCAGGCTTCATATTTAACAATTTTGTGCAGTTCCTTAGGCGCCTGACCGCAGCACGCAGACAGATTAACCGCCTTCAGCATTTCGTAGTCGTTAAAATAATCGCCGATTGCGGCGGTATGCTTCCACTCAATGCCGAGCATCTCGGCAATTTTGAGCACCGAGGTACCCTTGTTAACTCCCTTTGCCGTCATCTCAAAGGACGAAATTGACGAGGACATAAAGCTGACCGGAGGGTTGTCAATTCCGAGCAGGAAGCTTTTCGCCTTGCTTACAAGCGGCGGAGGTCCGAACAGTATCATTTTGCCCCATTCGTCGTCGGGTACATCGTCGAAGCTTTTATATAGCTTATTCGGTACGCCGTCAAATTTTAACATAAGCCTTGCAAAAATTTTGGCGTTAATAGCATATGCCGACCTCGGTGTGAGTATTTCAACCTCAAGCTTGGGAAACCTTTCAATAGTTTCACGTAAAAGAAGCTTTCCTTCCTGCGAAATCGGTTCAAAGTTTAAAATTTTATCGTTTTCAACGTCGTAGACGCCTGCACCGTTGAGAATTACAACGGGCATGCCCTTAATCATAGGAAGCGAATTATACGGGCTTATAATGGATTTTACGTTTCTTCCCGAAGCGAGTGTGAATTTGCCGTGCTTCTCTTCAACAAATTCTCTTATAGCTTCATAATTCCTTTTCGGTAAAAAACGAAGCTTATTGCGAAGAGTGCCGTCAATGTCGGTCACTACGAGCCAGTCGGAAAAATCCTTTTTAATATCGGTACCTGTCAATATTCCTTCAGTCCTTTTAAAAAGCTGTCAAAGTATTCGGGAAGCGGAGAGCTAAACTCAAGGTATTCGGCGCTTCTTGGGTGAACAAAGCCTATCATACAAGCGTGAAGGCATTGACCGTTCAGCTTTGCTTCACAGGGCAATGGCTTTGAGTAAACGTCATCCCCTGCAAGCGGATGACCGCAGTATGCCATATGCACTCTAATCTGATGTGTTCTGCCGGTTTCGAGGACACATTTGATAAAGTCGTAATCTTTATATCTATGAATTACACTGTAATGCGTAACGGCATTTTTTGAATTGTGCTCGGTTACGGTCATCTTTTTACGGTCGTTGGGGTTTCTGCCAATCGGTGCGGTGACCGTCCCCTCTTCCTCTTTAAGATGCCCTCTCACGACTGCACGGTATTCCCTTGAAAAGCTATGAGCCTTAATCTGCTCAGCAAGAGAACGGTGTGAAAAGTCATTCTTTGCCACTATCAAAAGACCGCTGGTGTTCTTGTCAATCCTGTGAACAATTCCGGGTCGCATAACGCCGTTAATACCCGAAAGGCTATCCTTACAGTGAAACATAAGAGCATTCACAAGAGTGTTTTCATAGTTACCGGGAGCAGGATGCACAACCATACCCTTAGGCTTGTTGACGACAAGTAAATCGTCATCCTCATATACAATATCAAGAGGAATGTCCTGAGCCTTTATTTCGATACCGACCGGCTCGAGCGGAGTATACTCCACCCTGTCATCGGCATGAAGCTTGTAGTTTTTTGAAACAGCTTTTCCGTTAACAAGTACATTTCCGCACAAAATCGCCTTTTGAATATAAGAGCGTGAGGATGCGGGAAAAGCTGCGGCGATGTATTTGTCGATTCTCTCGTTTTCACTTTCCGAGTCAATAAGTATACTAATGCTGTTCATTACTTTTCTCTTTTCTTTCCTTCCTGCTGTCAGCAAACATCTGATATAAAAGATAAACAATCAGCACAATTGCACCGCAGGTAACGAGAATATCGGCGAAATTAAAAACGGCAAAGTCGACAAATTTCGGTTCAATGTAATCAATAACATAGCCTCGAAATACACGGTCTATAAGATTACCTATCCCGCCTGCAAAAACAGCCGTAAGAGCAAAATAGGGAATCTTTTTCCTGACACGTCCCGATAATAAATAAACAAGCCCGACAAGCAATACCAGCGTCGTTAGTATACTTAAAGCGGTAGTATACCCATGAAACGAACCGAAGGCGGCACCGGTATTTTCAATATATGTCAGGCTTAACACGTTTTTAATAAGAGAAATGCTTCCGATCGGCTCCAGATTATTTAAGCAAATAAGCTTAATTACCTGGTCAACTGCAACAAGTAATATAATTACGGCAATAGTTACGAAAGGAAGCATAATTTACCTCTTAATTATTTTTTCTTGAAAAATCTTTTAAAGGAGATGGCGCCTTCGTCGTCATCATCGTCCTCTTCGTCTTCATCCTCATCGTCGACAGAGGCGTAATCAAGACGCTTGGAGTCCTTGTCGTTATCCTCCTCGTCTTCCAGCTCTAAATTGGAAAAATCAATTGAGAAGCCGTCGTCCTCAGCCGAGGATTCCTCCGCAACCGCAAACTCGTCGTCATCACCGGAGGAAATATCGTCAAATTCATCGTCATCAAGAGAATCAAGGTCAAGGCTGAAGCCGTCATCGGAAGCAGGCTCTGTTTCCTCTTCTTCGGGCTCTTCGGCAGGCTCCTCGTCGCTTTCGTCGGCATCCGCATATTGCGAAACGATATCGTCTATGTCGAGGTCATCGTCTGAATCAAGGTCAACATCCATAAGGCTGAAGCCGTCAACCTCACGTTCTTCTTCCTCGGGAAGCTCTTCGTCTGAACTCTCTTCTTCAAATACTTCAACGTCTGCAATTTCTTCAGCCTCTTTTGAAGCTTCCTGCTCAGCATCTTCCTTTATTTCTTCAACAGGTGTCTTTTCATCATCATAGGGAACATTTTCTATCTCGGCGATTTCATCGGCAGATTCCTCGGAAAGAATTTCGGTAAAATTGCCGTCCTTTATGTCCTGAAGAATTTTCTGCGCCTCAGGTGAACCTGAGTTAATTTTACCGTTAGCAATTTCGGGAAGCCTGTCAAGAAGATTAAAGTGCTCCTTATACATTTCAATCATCTTGTCCTTAAACTCGGAAACCTCTTTGTGAAGCATATCGTAAACAAGCTTTTCCTGAGTGAGCTTACGGTTGATTCCGCCGAGTATTTCATCAGACTGCTTATTGGCAGCAAACACCTTGGCGTCGGCTTCGGCTTTTGCATCGGAAATAAGCTTATTGGCGTTTTCTCTTGCCTGAGCCTGAATCTGTTCCGCCTTTTCATTTGCCTCATCAATGTTTGTTTTAGCAGTCTGCTTCGAGTCGGAAACTATCTGATCGGCAAGCTTCTGCGCTGAAATCAAAGCCTGACTGAGGCTCTCCTCATCCTTTTTATATTCCTCTACCTTATTGGCAAGGATACTCATTTTTTTGATTATCTCTCTGTTCTCTCTGAACATCTGATCATAAGAGGTGTAAACCTCCTTGAGAAAAAGATCGACATCATCTGCTCTGTAAGAGCCCATACCTGTAGTTGTGAAAGATTTATTTTTAATTCTTTCGGGAGTCAACATTATTTTACCCACCTATCCTATTTTATTTTTCGAAAACAAGCCCATTGTTGCCAAGCTCACTGATTAAATCTCCGTTAACGTCAACATTGTAAGGAGTAATCATAAAGGTATTGTTAGCTACCTGACGCATAGTTCCGCGGTTTGCATATGTAACGCCGCTTAAAAAGTCAAGAATTCTTCTTGCGTCCTCTCCCCTGACAGATTCAAGGTTGAGAACAACCGTTTTTTTCTGATTAAGGCTGTCTGCAACAGCTCTTGAATCCTCGATTGATTTCGGCTTTGTAAGAACAACCTGAAGCTTTGAGGAAGCGTTAATGCTGACTACCTTGCTGTTCTGCTGCTCGGCTCTGCTCTCCTTGAATGCTCTCGGATTAAACCTCGGAGCAGGCTCGTAAGCCTCGTCCTCTTCTTCCTCGTATTCATCGTACTCGTCTAATTCGGGCGAATCATAATACTCATCTTCCGAAACCTTAAGAATGTTGCTAAGCTTGTCCTTTAAACTCATAACCTTGTCCTCCTGATTAATATATTCTCGGCCCGAATATTTTCGAACCTATTCTTACATGGTTGGATCCGCACAATATTGCCTCGGTATAATCAGACGACATACCCATCGACAAAATCTGCATATATACATTATCTATTTTTTTTGCCCTAATGTCAACATACATATTGTATATATTCTCAAAAAATTTACAAAGTTCGGCATTTTTTTCGCAAATTGGGGGTATAGTCATCAATCCGCAGACTTTAATTCCCTCAATTTCGGAAATTTCGTAAATATTTTCCTCTGCCGCTTCGGGCAAAAAACCGGTTTTGGATTCCTCCCTGCCGATGTTGACCTCAATGAGCACGTCACTTACAATTCCCTTTTTTACGGATTGCTTGCCGATTTCTTTAGCAATTTTCAAAGAATCAACGGATTCGATCATATCTACCTGACCGACTATCTGCGAAGCCTTGTTTGACTGAAGATGACCGATAAGGTTTTTCTTTACCCCGTCAAGATTAAGAGAAGGCTTCTTCCGAAGCATCTCCTGCACCTTGTTTTCTCCGATAAGATTGATTCCGCAGGAGATGGCATGATTGATATAGATTTCGTCAACGGTTTTTGTAACTGCCATAAAATCAATATCCTCGGGTCGTCTGCCGCTTTTAAGTGCCGCTTCGGCAATTTCCTCACGGATTGTTTTTAAGTTGTACTCAATATCGGAAAACTTTTTGTCAATTAATGATTTTTCCGTCATATAAATCAGTTCCTTCCGTAATTACCTCATCGTAAAGTTCAAGAAATCCTCTTTTGGAGTCCGGATTGGTGCAGTATGAAAAATCGCTGTCCGAATACTCAATATTAATTTTCTTGAACTCGACTATATTACCGCTTAATACATATACACCCTTTTCTCCGTCAACCTCACGAATTGCCTTGTTGCTTATCTGCAAACCCGTGTGCTTGTCAAACGTAACTCTGATTTGTTCGTTTCTGAGTCCGGCATAAGACGTGTTCATAAGGTTTGACCTGAAAACAACCGCGGTCTTGTTGTCAACCGTATTGCAGATAGACGCAACCGTGGCTTTCAACGGCGCCGCCGAGGTCATCGTAAACTCAATGTCAACAGCAGAGCCTCGCTTAAGTCTTATGGCGTCCTCATAATCAATAACGCAAATAAGATACCAGTTAAAGCCGTCAACAAGCTTACCCATATAATTTGAAACATCTGCTTTTGTAAGCTCGGAGTTAAAAAGATTAATCGCCTGTTCGGTAGTCAGCTTCTCAATTGACTGATAATCAACTGCGTCCTCATAGCCGTCCGCAATGCTGATATAATACCCGGGATGAGGAGCGGTAATGGTATTATAGCCTATATTCTGCCTTTTAAGCTGTTCAAGCTGTGTATTCAGTTCTTCAAGCTTAACGCTCGGGTCAATAACAGAGCCGGTTGAAAGCTGTCGGGAATTAATATACTCTCTGAGTGTTTCCTGATACCTTCCGAAGGTGTCGGCATTTCCGCTGTTAATTGCGATAATATAATCCTCACATGCTGAGTAGACACGCTCATCAAGAGGCTCAATGTCAGAGGTTTGAACACCGACCTTGTTCTGCAGCGACGAGTAATATTCCACATCCTTTTCAAGGGCTTTGATTTCGTTGTAATTCTTTGCCGCTTCGTCGCTTGTGAAAACGACCGCAACATTGTCGCCCGAAGCCACCCTTTTTCCGTCGTCGACAAGCGGTACAAGCGTACCGGTTATGTTTGCAGTTATCGGATACTCATCCCTTACGACGAAGGCTTCGGTAAGTGTGCTTGCGCTCACTGTCTTTTCAAGCGCTGCCTGAGTCTTAACGGGAGAATAGTTTATTTTAAAAATCTGATAAAGAAAGAAGGCAATGAACACAAATGCAATGACAATATAAATAATCATCATATTCTTTTTGCCCTTGTTAAAACTAATTACATTGTCTTTTTTTTCTTTTGTCATTTAATTGCCTCCTTTACATAGTCTGTAACGCTCATAATAAATTCCTTACGGTCATTATACAAGTCGGGATAAAACCATTTTATGTTCTTGTTTCTTTTAAACCAAGTAAGCTGTCGCTTAGCATAGTGCCGCGTACTCTTTTTAAGATTCTCAACAGCCTCATCAAGAGATATTAACCCGTTTAAATACGGCGCGAGCTCCTTATAGCCTATTGACTGAGAAGCAGTGTATTTGTCGGGAAGGTCAAAATAACGCTTAGCCTCATCGACAAGACCTTGTTCAAGCATCAGCTCTACTCGTCTGTTTATTCTTTCATAAAGCCTTTCACGCTCGGAATAATTAACTCCTACAAGCACAGATCTGTACTTAGGCGGCTGAAGTCTTGAGTCAAGCTTTGCCTGAGTGATGGTTTTGCCCGTAAGTAAATACACCTCAAAAGCCCTTATAATTCTTTTTCTGTCAGAAACAGAAAGCGAATCGGCAGTATTCGGGTCAAACTCCGAAAGCTGTCTGAGCATTTCCTCGGCTCCTACGCTGTCAAATTTTTCTTCAAGGCTTTGCCTTAATTCGTGCGAATCCTCCTCAGAGGTAAACTGTATGTTATAAACAAAGCTGTCGATATAAAGCCCTGTACCTCCGCAAACAATCGGAAGCTTGCCTTTTGAAACAATTTCGTCTGCCGCACTGTCGGCAAGACGTTTAAACTCCGCGACGCTAAAGCTCTCCGAGGGGTCAAGAAAGTCGGTAAGATAGTGCTTTATTCCCTGCATTTCGTCCTCGGTCGGCTTCGCGGTGGCTATCTGCATACCCTTATAAATCTGCATCGAGTCTGCGGAAATTATTTCACCGTTAAGCTCTTTGGCACATTCAACTGCAAGCTCGGTTTTTCCGGAGGCCGTCGGCCCGACAATAACAAGCACGGGTGAAGCTGTCATTTACTGTATCCTCCCGAACTGCTTATCAAGCTCATATCTGCTAAGCTCAATAAGTACAGGCCGTCCGTGAGGACAGTACCTAACCGTATCATCGCTTAACAGTTGCTTTGCAAATTCCATAAGCTCATAATCGGTCTGTCTGTTTCCGCTTTTAACCGCAGCTCTGCATGCAACGGAATGGTAAACCCAGTCAAGCTTTTCCGGTATAATATCCTTTTTGTTGTTTAAAAGATAATTCGCAAGCTCCGTAACAAGCCCTGTAATATCCTCGCTTTCAAGATTAAGAGGACAGGCTCTTACTACAACGCTTCCGTCACCGAAATCTTCGATGTCGAAGCCTGCCTGAGAAAGCATTTCAAGGTTTTCCGTAACTGCAAGGTACTCCTCCTTGCTGAGGGCTACGTTTACAGGCTTTAATAATAGCTGACTGCCGTTACTGCCGTTATCTTTTTTTAAAGAATTATATATCATTCTCTCGTGGGCAGCGTGCTTGTCTATTAAACAAAGCTTTGAGTTATATTCTATTATAATGTAAGTTTTAAATGCCTCTCCTATATATCTGAAAGAGGGCTCGTCCGCAGAAGCTTCAATCGAAGGTTTTTCGTCAATATTGTTTTCCGTTTCGTCTTCGGGAGAAGGATTATTCAAAAGGAAATCGGTTTCTTCATCCTCGGAAGAGTTATAGCGGCTTTCGGTCGTGCTCATAAGTGGATAAAAATCATCCTCATTTACAAAACTTACCTGTTCTGTCTTTACGGAGCCGTCGGTATTAATAACCTCACGCGCCGTTTGCTGCCCGAGATCCCTGAAGCTGGACTGTTTTGTATCGGGCAGCGGGGAAGCAAGAATATTTTCCCCTAAATCTGTTTTAGCGGCTTTGACAGACATTTGAGGTCTTGAAGAATCATGCTCAATCGCATTTTTCGCCGCATAGTATACCAAATCAAATATTGCCCTTTCATTAGAAAAGCGCACCTCAGTTTTAGCCGGATGAACATTTACATCTACAAGCTCCGGCCGAACTTCGGCAAACAGAACGCAGGCGGGAAATCTGCCTACCATAATCGAATGTTTATATGCTTCGTTAAGTGCTGCACCGGCAGTTTTACTTTTAATGTATCTGTTATTAACGAAGAATAGCTGCATCGCCGAAGAGCCTCTTGAGCAGAAGGGCTTTGAAACGAAGCCCTTAATTTTCATTCC
The DNA here is from genome assembly GCA_017438845.1 of Clostridia bacterium. GTDB lineage: Bacteria > Bacillota > Clostridia > Oscillospirales > Acutalibacteraceae > Fimenecus. Next base: position 10,118 of record JAFRUO010000003.1, read on the forward strand.
GTTGAGCGAGTATTCAACGTCAATCAGAGTTTCGGAAAACTCTTTGCCGTAAACGGCAGTAACCGCATCCTTTAAAGAGCCGTTTCCGTTGGTGCAAACGGTCTGCCTGCCGTCACGGATAAAGCGGATACTGATTTCGGGATGAGATATTGCTATTTTGTCAACTATCCCTGCGACCGCCATGCTCTCGGACTTGTCCGATTTTAAGAATTTCATTCTCGCAGGTGTGTTATAAAACAAATCTCTGATAACGATTGTGGTGCCGTCGGGACAGCCTGCGTCGTCGAATGCGGTTTGCTGAGAGCCTTCAATTTCAATTCTCGTGCCAATTTGCTCGTCGCGTGTTTTTGTGAGCATTTCAACCCTTGACACCGCACAAACGGAAGCGAGCGCTTCTCCTCTGAAGCCGAGCGTGCTTATAGCATCAAGGTCCTCTGCGGCGGAAACCTTACTCGTAGCATGACTGATAAAGGCTAACGGAACATCCTCTCTTGCAATACCGCTTCCGTTATCGGTCACACGGATATAGCGTATGCCGCCGTGCTGTATTTCAACGGTTATCATTGAAGCGCCTGCGTCAATTGAGTTTTCAAGCAGCTCCTTGACGACAGAGGCAGGTCTTTCCACGACCTCGCCTGCGGCTATAAGCTCCCAGATATTTTTAGGTAATTTATTAATTTTTCCCACAGCCGCACGCCTCCTTTTTTATTCTCCGAGCTTAGCCTTGTTGGCAAGCTTAAACAGCTCTGTCATAGCCTCAATCGGAGTTAAAGTATTTACATCAAGAGCCTTTAGCTCTTCGATTATTTCATCCCCTGCCGAGCTTACAAAGCTCATCTGTGCAGGCTCGTCCTGCTCAGTAGTGATAAAGTTATGCTTTTTAGTGTTAACAGGCTCTTCACTTTCCAGAGCCTTGAGTATTACCCTCGCCCTTTTCACAACTGCGCTCGGAACGCCTGCAAGTCGGGCTACGTCAATTCCGTAGCTTCCGTCGGCAGGACCGCGAACAATTCTGCGAAGGAACACTATATCCTCACCCTTCTTTTTGACGGCTATATTGTAATTCTTAATAGAGCCGTTTTCCTCCTCAAGCTCCGTGAGCTCGTGGTAATGAGTGGCAAAAAGCGTCTTTGCGCCGAGTCTTTTTTTGTCGGCAACATATTCGACAACTGCCCTGGCTATACTCATTCCGTCGTAAGTCGAGGTGCCTCTTCCGATTTCGTCGAGAATAATTAAGCTTCTCGGGGTTGCATTCTGAAGGATTTCCGCCACCTCGCTCATTTCGACCATAAAGGTTGATTGACCTGCGGTTAAATCATCGGAAGCACCGACCCTCGTAAACACGCTGTCAACGAGTCCGATTGAAGCGTAGGAAGCGGGCACAAAGGAGCCGAGCTGTGCCATAATGGTTATTAAGGCAACCTGCCTCATATAGGTTGACTTACCTGCCATATTGGGGCCTGTGATAATACAAACTCTGTCAGAGTCACAGTCGAGCTTTGTGTCATTCGGCACAAAGGGTGTGTCACTGAGCATTTTTTCAATTACGGGGTGCCGCCCGTCCTTAATGATAATCTCTTCACTGTTATTAATATCAGGTCTTGTATATCCGTTTCCGACCGCTACAGAAGCCAGACTGCAAAGAGCATCAAGAGAAGCCACCGACTTTGAAGTATAGCATGTTCTTTCATACTGCTCGCCGATTTTTTTGCGTACAGCGCTGAAAAGCTCGTATTCAAGAGAAACAATTCTTTCCTGTGCTCCCAGCACCTTACCCTCAAGCTGTTTTAATTCGTCGGTTATATATCTTTCACAGTTAACGAGAGTCTGTTTTCTTATGTAATCCTCGGGAACGGCTTCCTTAAAGGAATTTGGCACCTCAATAAAGTAGCCGAACACTTTGTTGTATTTAACCTTGAGCTTTTTAATACCTGTCTTTTCCTGCTCTTTGCGCTCAAGCTCGGTAAGAAATTCCTTACCGCCGTGAACAATTTTTCTCAGCTCGTCCAGCTCGTTGTTAAAGCCCTTTTTAATCATTCCGCCCTCCCTGACGGAAAACGGAGCGTCCTCGCTGATAGCTCGGTCAATTAACGAGTACACATCGTCGAGCACGTCAATGCGCTGATTAATATCCTTTAAGAGCGTGCTTTGTGAGCCTTCAACCGCCTTTTTTATTTCGGGCAGATAGGAAAGGGTTGACTTAAGCGCAAGAAGCTCCTTGGCATTAGCCGTGTTATAGAGTATTCTCGTCATAAGACGCTCAATGTCGTAAATACCGCTCATAAGCTCGGTGACAGTCTGCCTTTTACCCGTATCGTCAAAAAGCTCCTGTACAGCATTCTGACGGCGCGAAATTTCAGCCGCATCGTAAAGCGGTGCTTCAACCCAGCTTCTTATAAGCCTTTTACCCATTGCGGTTTTGGTCTTGTCAAGCACCCATAAAAGCGAACCTCTTCTTTCCCGGTCACGCATCGTTTCGCAAAGCTCAAGATTTCGTCTTGCCGAGAAGCCGATTTTCATTACTTTAGCCTGAGAATAAACGTTGACTTCGTTAATGTTGTCAAGGTTATTTTTCTGCGCCTCGTAAAGGTAATTGAGTGCTTCACCGAGCACGCAAACCGCTGCCTTTGAATCGGCAAGTGAAAGACTTTCGAGGGTTTTACCTTTGAATTTGTTAAGAACCGTCTGCTTTGCCTTTTCATAGTCAAAGCTGCCCGATGGCAGACACTGAGCTACAACATCGAGCTTATTGGCGACAAAGTCGGAAAACCTTTTAAGTGACGAAGCTTCACGGTTTATAAGCATCTCGCTCGGTGAAAAGCGTGCAAGCTCCTCGACTGTTTTTTCGTCAATATTTTCGGAAAAGCTTGTAATTTCTACACTTCCGGTTGAAACGTCGACAAAGCACAAGCCCATCTCGTCAAAAAGAAGTGCACAAACTGCAAGATAATTGTGCTTGGTTTCGTCAAGCATACTGTTTTCGATAACCGTACCTGCGGAGAGAACTCTGACGACCTCTCTCTTAACAAGTCCTTTTGCGGTTTTCGGGTCCTCCATCTGTTCGCATATAGCAACCTTATAACCGCGGTTAACAAGCTTTGCTATATAAGAGTCGGCGCTGTGAAAAGGAACGCCGCACATCGGCGCCCTTTCCTCCTGCCCGCAATCCCTGCCGGTAAGGACGAGCTCAAGCTCCTTAGACGCAAGAACAGCGTCATCGTAAAACATCTCATAAAAGTCGCCCAGACGAGTCATGAGAATAGTATCGGGATATTCTTTTTTAATTTCAAAATACTGCTTCATCATCGGGGATAATTCTGCCATTTGTCCGGGCTCCTGTTCTGAGAATAAAAATTAAATCAGTGGCAACCGCCGCAGGTTGAACATTCACCGCCGCAGTCGTGGTCGTGCATATGTGCTCTGGGGTCACAGGTTTCGGGGTCCTCGCCGTTTACGCAAAGAGCGAGAATACCTGTAAGGTAATTCATCATATCATCAACAGCCTGTCTTGCTTTTTCAAAAGCCTGCATATTGGTGTTAGCCATTATTTGAGCGTAAATGCCCTGAAATTCCTGCTGATAAGAATCAAGCTTTGCACTGTCGGCGTCTTCCTTCTGTGCCTCTGCCTGATAATTCATCTGAAGAAGACGGATTTTTCCCATAAGGTCGTTAAGGTCGCTGTCCTCTTCGTTTTTCTTCATAGCCTCCTGATAATCAAGGTAGGTCTTGTCCTGCTGAATTGCCGCGCCGAGCTGGCGAGCGAGTTTTTCGAGTTCCATAATTTTCTCCTTAATTTATATTATTCCTGTCGGAATTTTTACTTGATTAGCTCCCCTTTTAAGACCCAGTTAAGAGCCTGCGTTATTTTAACGCTTCTGTAAGTGCCGATAAGCGACCCGGCATTGTCGGGCTTGGGGAATTCCACAACAATGTTTGAGTCGGTTCTGCCTGCGAGAAAGCCATCTTTGTTTTTAGCTTCACCCTCGACGAGCACGGTATAGGTTTTGCCGTTCATTGAGGCGGTACGCTTTGCGGCGATGCTTTCCTGCAGGTCAATGAGTTCCTTAAACCATCTCCCCTTTTCCTCACGGGAAACCGGGTCGGGCATTTCGGCTGCCTTTGTTCCCTTTCTTGCGGAAAAAATAAAGGTAAACAGTGAGGTAAACTCAACTTCCCTAATCAGTGAAAGCGTGTCAAGGAACTCCTCATAGGTTTCACCCGGAAAGCCGACAATAACATCGCTTGTCAGTGAAAGGTCGGGAATTTTTTGTTTGGCATACGAAATAAGAGAAAGGTATTTTTCCCTGTCGTAATGTCTGTTCATCGCCTTGAGCACGCGGTCATTACCCGACTGAAACGGAAGATGCAGATGCTTCGAAACCTTGTCGCATTCCGCAATCGTGTCAATAAGCTCCCTCGTGCAGTCCTTGGGGTGAGAGGTCATAAACCTGATTTTGAAGTCGCCGTCAAGCTTGTTAATCTCTCTTAGCAAGCCTGCAAAATTCATATCGGATTTGTTTCCCTTTCCGTAGGAATTGACATTCTGTCCGAGAAGAGTGATTTCCTTATAGCCTGCCTTGATAATATCCTTTGCCTCGGCAATTACATCCTCGGGCTCACGGCTTCTTTCCCTGCCGCGAACATAAGGTACGACGCAATAAGTGCAAAAATTGTCACAGCCGTACATAATCGGAAGCCAAGCCTTGGCAGTCCTGTCGCGGTATACGGGAATGTTTTCCGCTATGCCTCCGTTTTCATCGGGAGCGCAGACAACACGCTTGGAGGTGCTCATTGTCCTATACAGAAGCTCCGGCAGTCTGTGTATAGCCTGAGTGCCGAAAACAAGGTCGACATAAGGATAGCTTTTGTATATCTTGTCCCTGATATGCTCCTGCTGCATCATACAGCCGCAAAGGGAAATAATCAGATTACGGTTTTCTTCCTTGTATTTTTTCAGTATTCCGACGTTTCCGAAAACTCTGTCCTCGGCATGCTCCCTGACGGCGCAGGTGTTGTAAAGAACGAAATCAGCCTCGGAAAGCTCCTCGGTAAAGGAATAACCCATCTGACTGAGCATGCCCATTATTCTTTCGCTGTCGGCAACATTGCCTTGACAACCGTAGGTGTGTATAAACGCAAGGGGCTTGCGTGAAGGAAATGAATTTAAAAGAAGTTCCCTTACTCTATCGGCATAATCCGCCTGACGTCTTATTTCGTCATCGGAAATATTTAATGCTTTTGACAAAACAGTTTCTCCCGCTTATGAAATATAGATTGATTTTAAGAACGAAAGCACATCCTTGTAAACAAGGCTGTTGTCTTCCTCGTTAAGGATTTCGTGCCTGTCGCCGGGATAAAGAATGACTGTCGGGTCCTTACCTGCAAGAACAAGGTTATCGGAAAGAGAAATAACTCCCTTACCGTTCATGCCTACCGGGTCAAGCGCGCCGGAAATAATAAGAATCGGCAAATCCTGAGGAACACTCTGCGCCCAGGTTCTTGAAGAGCATTCGTTTGCAAGTGCAAAAACATCACGGTATCCGCTTAGAGTAAAGGTAAAGCCGCAAAGATCGTCCGCCGCATATTTTTCCTTATTGGACTGACTGCGGCTGAGCCAGGCAATCGGAGAGTCCTTGTCGGGAACGCTGAGGTTTGAAAAGCTGTTGAAAAGCTCGCCGAGCTTGTCTACAACCTTTCTCGGTCCGAATTTTTCAATAAGGCTGTCAATCACGGGCTGTAAAACGCCTGCTGCCGCAGGAAGCTCAGCGGTGCCGCAATAAATTACGCCGTTGAGCTCATCGCCGAAGTGAGTGGTATATACTCTGGCGCAGAGAGAGCCCATACTGTGACCGAAAAGAAAATACGGAAGGTCGGGATATTTCTTTTTCATAATCTTTGTCAGAATATGCATATCGTCAACAAGTCTTATGTTTCCGTCCTTCTCTGCGAAGAAGCCGAGCTCGGAACGGTCGTTGACGCTTTTGCCGTGGCCTAAATGGTCGTTACCGCAGACAACGAAGCTGTTTGAAGCAAGGTACCTTGCAAAGTCATCGTAGCGTTCAATATGCTCTGCCATGCCGTGTGTAAGCTGAACCACACCGATGGGCGGAAGCTCGTCATCACGCCAGATAAGCGTTCTGATTTTGTGAATTTTGTCCGAAGAATTGAAATAAGCTTCAGTGCGTACAATAGCCATAGTTTTCCTCCGTTTTTCAGAAATTACTAATCCTTGTTATTATACTATAATATTAAAAATTTGTCATCTGTTTTTATTAATCTTAATAAATAATTTATATTTATATATACTATAAATGTGCTTTGTTGACTAAATGTATAAAAATTTTAACGAATGACCCCAAAATATCGTGGATTTAACGAGCTATTTCGCTTGTTTATTGCGAAACTTTGTGCTAAAATATTGAAAAATTAAAAAGGAGGCAATTATTATGACTTATGAACAGATTGTTGAAAAGGTTAAGGCTAAATATGAAAATGCCAACGCTTCCAAAATTAAAGGAACTCAGGCTATTCAGATTAACCTCGCAGGCAAAAATGTAGAGGGTATCTTCTATATTGAAGTTAAGGACGGAAAGGTAAACGTTGAGCCCTATGACTATCATGACAACTGGGCAACACTTACCATCGCTCCTACAAACCTTATCAAAATTCTTGACAAGAAGATGGACGTTGCTGCGGCTTACGCTTCAGACAAGATTGCTATCGACGGCGATTTTGATACGGTTCTTCGTATTTTCAAGCTTGCAAAATAAAGCTTTAACGCTTTGCTAAAAGGATACACTGCCGATTGGCAGTGTATTTTTTATATTTTTCTTTATTTTTTATTTGTTTTGGTTTATAATGCAGTTAACAAGCAGAAGGAAGATGATAATATGAACACTCAACCCGTTACCGCAGTTATAGTAGGTGCAGGTCACAGAGCATTTATTTATGCAAACCTTGCACTCACCAACCCCGAGCTTTTAAAAATAGTCGGAGTTGCCGACCCGGACCCGATAAGACGTGAAAAGGCAAGAAGGCTTTTCGGTTTCCCGGAGGAAAACTGTTTTGAAAATGCAGACGAGCTTGCAAAAAGAGGAAAAATTGCCGACGCCGTGATAAACGGCACAATGGACGAGGAGCACATAAGCACCTCCCTTCCCCTTTTAAAGGCAGGCTACGATATGCTTCTTGAAAAGCCCTTTGCGACGAACGAAGCGGAATTAAGAACTCTTGTTAACTGCGTTAAAGAAAACGGAAACAAGGTTATGATTTGCCATGTTTTAAGATACACTCCGTTTTACCTTTCAATCAAGCAGAGAGTTCATTCAGGCGAAATCGGAGATATTATTAACATTCAGACAAGCGAGCACGTCAGCTATCATCATCTTTCGACCTCATACGTCAGAGGAAAATGGGCAAATTCCGACAGATGCCACACGTCAATGCTGCTTGCAAAATGCTGCCACGATATAGATATTATGATGTGGATGATGTCCGAAACAAAGCCTGTCAGGGTTTCAAGCTTCGGCTCAAAATTTCAGTTTAAGCCGGAAAACGCCCCCGAAGGCGCAGGTACAAGATGTCTTGTCGACTGCCCGCTGGTTGACACCTGCAGGTATTCGGCTAAAAGGCTGTATCTTGATCAGCCCGAAAGATGGGCTTTTTACATCTGGGATAAGCTTGAAGGAATTGAAAACCCGACCGACGAGGACAGAATAAACCTCTTAAAGGGCGATTCAAACTACGGCAGATGCATTTATAAATGCGACAACAATGTTGTTGACCATCAGTCCGTGCTTGTAAATTTCGAAAGCGGAGCGACAGGCACACACAATATGGTGGGCGGTTCGTCTAAGCCTTTAAGACGTATTCATATAGTCGGCACAAAGGGCGAAATCTGGGGCGACTTTGAGGAGTCCAAATTCTACCTATCAAAAATTCACCCTACTAAAACAGACGAAAAAATTGTAACCGAATATGATCTTAATGTCAGCGGCGATATGGTAGGAGCATACGGCGGACACGGCGGCGGCGATGAAAAATTAGCCGAGGATTTTGTTAAATTCCAAAGAGGAGAAAAGCCATCGCTTGCGTGCACCTCGGTTTTCGACTCGGTTGCCGGACATCTATGCGTATATCTTGCAGACAAATCACGAGAAGAAAACGGCATGCCGCAGGACGTAATAATATAATTATTATATATTAATTTTAAAAAAAGCCCGAACAATCGGGCTTTTTTCCTTATTTAATGCCAGTGCAACAAATCATTGCTTATGTGTTTTCTGCTTTTTTGATGACAAAATCCATTAAATGTGCTTTAATGGATACAAGGGGGCGTTTGTAATGGTTAAAGTTTCAAACAATCTTAAGAAAATACGAAAACAAAAAGGAATTACTCAAGAGGAGCTTGCCTTAAAAATCAATGTTACAAGACAGGCGGTTTCAAACTGGGAGAACAACAAATCACTTCCCGATATTCACTCGCTTCAGGCAATATCGGAAGCGCTCGGAGTTGAACTTGAGGAGTTGGTTTACGGTAAAAAGAAAAACGAAATCAGCACCGAGCAGATAAAGGACGGCAAGGAGCGTTTGTTCAAGGTGATTCTTGCCGTGTTTGGCGGTCTATTTGTAGCTACGGGACTGTTTTTATTACTGACCGGCTTCTGGGAAGACATTCCCGCAATTGTCCGAACTCCCCTTTCTCTTATTCCGTTTTGCATTACAAGTATCTTTACCGCTTTTGTTCTGCTTAAAAAGGCGGATAAAGCTTATCTCAGGGAAAGCTCTTCGTTCTTATGCGTTGCAGGTTTTATTCTCTCGTTTTATCTTATAAACAATCTTTTTGAAACCGTTTTTACGCAAGACATATTTCTTTTTATTTGCATACTGTTTAATGCGGTTATACTGTATATCACCAATTCCGTAAGCACATTGTTTTTGTTTTATGTACTTATCCCGATATTTGAAGGCATTACTCTTTTCGACAACTCGGCTTTTGCTTTTGCGGTCATACCGCTTTTTGCGGCAGGTACGGTATTTACCGTCTTGACGGGAAAAGCAGGAAAAGAAAAGGAGCATAGTTTTACAAGCTGGATAACAGTCATAGAATTTTGCGTTTTGATTTTTATCTTTGAATTTTGGTATCAGTGGTATTCCTTCAGTCTGTTCAATATAGCGCTTCTTGCCGCAACGGTTTATATTTTAAAAGACAACGGTCTGATAACCTCCGAACCGATGAAAGTCTTCGGGTTGATATTTGCATTGCTTTTGCTGGTGTGGTCAGATGAAAGTATGCGATTCGTTGACGCAGAGACTGCTGATGTAGTAACGTTTATTGTGTCCTTATCGCTTTTCGTCGGAGCAACCGTATTTATGAAACTGAAGGGTAAGCTGTCAAAATACGACTTTTTATTTGCAATTGTACTGCTCACAAAAACGGTGTTTCATCTTATTTGCGACAATGTACCCGTTATTCACAGAACCATTTTTAAGGGCGGTTATTATTACGAAGGCATCGAAAAAGAGCTGTTTATTTATGTAATCATCACTCAGCTGTTTTTGATTGGTATTGATTTTATATTCGTTTACAGCGGCACAAAGGAGCTCGACTTATTAAAAATCAATATCGGCGTACTTGCGGCGTATGCGGACATTTTGCTTATAAGTAACGCCTATTTTGACATGAACATCGGGGTTTTCGGCTTGATCTGCATAGCCTTCGGAATATCGATTTTCTTTATCAATTTCTTTATGCTCATAAAAAAGCGCAAAGCTTTAAAGGAGGCGGCAGACAGTGAAGAATAAGCGGGTTTTAGCATTATGCATCACTTTATCGGCAGCATTTTTGTTGATGCTTATTACAGCGGTATATTCGTATTCGATAAGAAAAGAATATACTGCCAAAGCGGCAGAGCCGGGAGTACCGTTATACTTTAAGGCTGAAATATACGACATTGAAAACGGCTTTATTGAACTGTATCCGGAGGATTTGGGCTTTACCGAAAGCAAGTATTTAATAGTTGCGGTTGACAGTGACGGTATAGCTTACATCTCAAATACCGCTGACAAAAAGCCAAGCGATGATGTTGTATATATTGACAATCGGTCAGACAGCGATTATTTTGAAGAGGAAGGCTTTTATTCAACACTTGTTTTCGCCACTTCGGACGATTGGACATTCGAAAACTGCGAGCAGCTTTATTTAGGCGAACAAACGCTTGTAAAGCTTGATGTGGGTGCTGATCACGTTTATGTCGACGACGTTCTGATAGACGGAGTAAGCGCCGAAGAATGGCTGAAGGAAAACTGCAAAGAACAATAAAAAAAGACTCAGGTTTTCCCTGAGTCTTTTTTCAAGTCTGATCAGATGTCAAGCCATCCGCCTTCTCCGCCTTCAACAGGGCCGGTTCCTACCGAAATCGTAAGAACATCCTCCTGCTCATAAGCGGAAAGCTCAAAATCGGGGCATTCGTAATTTTTCATTGCACTCACTTTTTTTGTAATTGAATATATAACGTAAATAGAATACAGATATTTACTGTAAATAATTATATATCAAACAATCCGATTTGTATATATGTAATATTTACAAATATTCGGCTGTTCATAACACGGAATATTGTATTTAGTGCCGTAAAGAAATGAAAAACGTAATATAAAAAGTGTTTCTGTCAGAAGCGCCGACGCTTTTTTACGGCTGTCTTATATACGGCAAGCCCTGCCATAAGTCCGAGTGAAGCAGGCACAAGCTTTTTTACAATCGGCACTGCTACCTGCGGTGACGGCGGCGACCAGGAATAAAAGAGGTATCTTGCTTTCTGATGAATATCCTTAAATTCAAATATATCCTCGTATAAAAGCGTGTGGGTTGAAAAAGTGTTTAGATTATTTTCGTCTAAATCTATAATCCTCACTCCCCTTTTCATATAAGGGCCGTAAACATTAAAGCCCACGCCTTGAGCATAACCCATTTTCATCCCCATAAATTCACCGACAAAGCTGTTGTTGTGATCATGTCCGAAAAACATTCCGAGTACATCGCCTTTTTCCCTGAGCACATCAAATTCTCCTGAATTTTCATCAGGCGTACCGGGAGTTTCCAAAAGAAAATCGCAATCCCCTTTTATTAAATAATCAGCGTCAATATCATAGTATTTTCCAAGATAATCTCCGTACCCTGCAGCGTGAGGGATTTTTGACTTTGGAACCTGCTTTAGCAAATGCCATATTTCCGGCACGGGAATGTGCTGAAAGACAAGAGATTTTATATATTCCCCGTTTTCCTGTTTAAGTCTGTCCCTTGTTTTTTGATACCATTTCAGCTGACCCTCGGTGACATGGTCGCACTTGCCCGACGGAGTAGCGGACAGCGAATCAATAAGATAAATGTTAAATACCGTTTTATCGGATTTACTGCCCTTTATTTCAAGATTGTGATTACATAAACCGGCAAGCTCCTTTTCCCCTCTTTGTGCAAGGCAGGAGGGATAGCTTTTATAAACTTTGTATTGCTTTTCCTTTGAGCTTCCGAAGGCCTGTGCGTCATGATTTCCGAAAACAAAGGTAAAGGGTGTATTTCTCTCGGCTAACGGTTTTAAAAGATTTCTGATGGTTTTTTCGGTGTTTTTATCCCTGTTTCCAACTGCCAGAAATGTACCGTAGCCCTTGACCTGATCGCCTGTAAAGACAACAAGGTCCGGCTTTTCTCTGTCGAGTGCCGCCGCAATAAATTCCACTGTGTTTTTTGAGGTAAACTGAGTATCCTGTGTATCGGATATCTGCATTATACGGAATTTTCCGTTGTCGTTAAACTTCAGCATTTTTACTTCCTTTATCAAATCTTTTATTTCTGAAATAAACTGCAATATTAAGTATAACAAAAAATATATTTATAAAATATGCTATTAAAACATAGTTAATATTACCGCCGACGAATTTGGCGGCAATACCCGCAATATAGCCTACGGTTATCAGCAGATAAAACGGAAGACTTATGGATTTTGCCGTTCTTGCCCTTACGGCTTTAATCAGATTTATCGGCCACGAAAGACCGAAGCAGATAAGCATTATCGTTTCAAGTATATTTTGCATAACATTTCCTTTTAAAAAGGGACGGGTTTTGCACCCGTCCCGAAATTATTAATTATTCAAGGTTTGCCTTGAGAGTTGCAAGACTGTCCTTAAGCTCAGCGGGAAGCTTTTCACCGAACTTTTTGAAGAATTCTTCAATTCCGTCAGCCTCATCCTTCCAGAGTGACTTGTCAACGTCAAGAATGCTGTCAAGACCTTCAAGGCTGATTTCGTCCTCTATGCCCTCACGGTTGATGTCCTTAGCGTAAGGAATGTAACCGATTGCGGTTTCCTGAGCGTCAACCTTACCCTCGCAACGCTTGATAATCCATTCAAGAACACGAAGGTTGTCGCCGAAGCCGGGCCACATAAAGTTGCCTTCGTCATCCTTTCTGAACCAGTTAACGTTGAAAATCTTGGGAGCCTTATCGGGGTCAAGAGTCTTACCGATATCAATCCAGTGCTGCCAGTAGTCAGCCATATGATAACCGCAGAACGGAAGCATAGCCATCGGGTCACGTCTTACAACGCCGACTGCGCCTGCCGCTGCAGCAGTTGTTTCGGAAGCCATAGTTGCGCCTACGAACACACCGTGATTCCAATCCCTCGACTGATATACCAGCGGAGCAAGCTTTGCGCGTCTGCCGCCGAATACGAATGCGGAAATCGGAACGCCCTGCGGGTTTTCAAATTCACTTGAAAGGCACGGGCAGTTAACTGCGGGTGCTGTGAAGCGGCTGTTCGGATGAGCAAGGTTTTTGCCCGCAGCCTTCCACTCAACGCCGTTGCATTTAATACCTGTCCACTCCTCAGCGTTAACGGGAGGATTCTTGTCAAGTCCTTCCCACCAAACAGTATTGGTGTCAAGGTTTCTTGCAACGTTGGTAAAGATTGCGCCCTTCATTGTTGACTTAAGAGCGTTCGGGTTGGACTTTTCGTTAGTGCCGGGTGCAACGCCGAAGAAGCCGTTTTCGGGGTTGATAGCATAAAGTCTGCCGTCAGCGCCTTTACGAATCCAGGAAATGTCGTCGCCTACGCACCATACCTTATAGCCCTTAGCTCTGTAGCCCTCGGGCGGAATAAGCATAGCAAGATTTGTCTTGCCGCATGCTGACGGGAAAGCTGCACAAATGTATTTAACCTCGCCCTGCGGATTTTCAAGACCGAGAATAAGCATATGCTCTGCCTGCCAGCCTTCGTTCTTACCCTGATAGGAAGCAATACGAAGAGCGAAGCACTTTTTGCCTAAGAGAACGTTTCCGCCGTATGCCGAGTTAACGGAGATAATTGTGTTGTCCTCGGGGAACTGACAAATCCATCTCTTTTCGGCATCAACATTACACTTACAGTGAAGTCCTCTTACCCAGTCGTTTGAATCGCCGAGAGCGTCCATAACAGCCTTGCCTACGCGGGTCATGATAGCCATGTTGAGTACAACGTAAATTGAGTCGGTAAGCTCGATGCCTGCCTTTGAGAAGGGCGAGCCTACGGGGCCCATTGAATAAGGGATAACATACATTGTTCTGCCCTTATAGGAATCTCTTGCGATGTCATAAAGCATTTCATATGCTTTAACGGGATCCATCCAGTGGTTTGTAGGACCTGCGTCCTCTTCTTTTCTTGAGCAGATAAGAGTTCTGTCCTCAACACGAGCAACGTCGTCGGGCTTTGTTCTGTGATAAAGGCAACCGGGAAGCAGTTCTTCATTAAGCTTAATCATTTCACCGGTCGCAATTGCCTCTTTACGGATTTCTTCAAGCTGCTCCTCGCTGCCGTCAATCCAGACAATTTTGTCGGGCTTTACAAGCTCCGCCTTCTCGTCAATCCAGTCGAGAATGCTTTTGTTGGTTGTTAATGCCATAGTAGTATCTCCTTACTTTCGGATATTCCGAATAATTTACATTATAAGCGATATACGCATTATTAAGAATATTATAATATAATATTTCTTTTTTTGCAACTAAAATGTTAAAAAATTATCAATAATAAATCACGTTCCGAGCGAACAATTTCAGTAATATATAACCAACTCTGCGAGCATATATATTAACAAATCTTTAAAAGAGGTGTTAATATGAGCGTAATTGCAGGAGAGGTCTCCTTCGGGAGGGCTCTGCACGAAAAATTGGAGCAGTTTGAGGAAATGAAAAAAGCGTTGTTTATGAGAGGCGGACTTGAGCAGTCAAGCTACCTTAACAACACGGTTTGCCTTATACAAGGGGTTGACGAGGACGCGGACAAAAGCATAGCCGTTCCCTACTTTTTAAAGCTTTCGGAAAACAAATACTACTGCATTCTTGACGGCAGACTGTCAAACAGCGAGGAAATGTGCGAAAGGCTCAGGCAGAAGGGATACGAGCTAAGAGACGGCAGCGATTGCGAAATAATCACAGCCGCATATGCGATATTCGGCGAAGAATGCTTAACGCTTTTAAACGGCGTATATGCCTTTGCAATTTGGGACTCTGCAAAACAGGAACTGTTTTTTGCAAGAGACAGACTGGGAGTAAGACCCTTGTTTTTTACAACACAAAGCGGAAGCTTTATTTTTTCATCGGAAATAAAAGGGCTTCTTTCTCAGCCTCAAATTACCGCAAAAATTGATACTGCATCTATACTTGAAATAATGCTGATCGGTCCGGGCAGAACACTCGGCTACGGTATATTTAACGGGATTAACGAGCTGCTGCCTGCACAGTACGGAGTTTATTCACGTCAGGGTTTAAGGCTTAAAAAATATTGGTCACTTGCGGCATATGAAATAAACGACAACGTAAAGCAGGCTACGGAAAGGGTGCGCGAGCTTGTCGAGGGTTCAATTAAAGAACAGCTAAGTCCCGACGAAGAGGTATGCACCATGCTCTCGGGCGGACTTGACTCAAGCGTAATTACGGCGGTTGTAAGTGATATATACAAAAAGCAGGGAGCACGTCTTCAGACCTATTCCGTGACATATACCGACAATGATAAATACTTCAAGTCGTCACGCTTTCAGCCCGAAAGCGATACGGGCTATATTGAAATTATGCTAAACAGCACCGGAGCTGAAAACGAGGCTTTTGAAATAAGCTCAAAAGAGCTTGCCGACGCACTTTACGAAGCGGTGGACGCAAGGGATTTACCGGGCATGGCAGATATTGATTCCTCGCTTTTACTTTTCTGCAAAAAAATAAGAGAAAAGCATAAAATCGCCCTTTCCGGTGAATGCTCGGACGAAATATTCGGCGGCTATCCGTGGTACAGAGATGAGAAGCTTTATAATTTCGACGGTTTCCCCTGGGCTCATTCTTCCGAATTCCGCAAGTCGTTACTGAAGGATGATTATATAAAGGACATTGACTGTGAAGAATACATCTACTCAAAATACAGACAGACGGTTTGCGAAGCGCCCCTGAGTGCTAATGTAACCAGGGCCGAAAACCGAAAAAAAGAGCTTATGAAACTCAATCTCGACTGGTTTATGATGACGCTCGTAGACCGCACGGACAGAATGTGCCAGAGATGCTCTCTGGATGTAAGGGTGCCCTTCTGCGACTACAGAATTGCTGAATATCTTTATAATCTGAAATGGGAATACAAGGAGTTAAAGGGAATTGAAAAGGGAATTCTGAGAGAGGCGTTCCGCGACCTTTTGCCCGAAGAGGTGCTTTTAAGAAAAAAGAGCCCATACCCTAAAACTCACAACCCCGAATATCTCGGCATTGTCAGAGAAAAACTCAAGGAGCTTATCGAGGACAGCTCTGCTCCCGTTTTTGAATTTCTTAAAAGAGATGAGATAACTAAGCTTTTAAATACGGAAATACCCGAAAACTTTTACGGTCAGCTTATGACAACTCCGCAGACCATAGCTTATATCCTGCAGGTGGATTACTGGCTGCGTAAATACAACATAGAAATAGTTTAAAAAAAACCGCAGTAATAAAAAATTACTGCGGTATGCTTTTAATTAAGCTGATGTATTGTCTGATAATCGTAACCCTCACGCAGAAGCCCTAAATTCTTGGTGATGTCAAGAATACCGTTTACAGTGTTGTAGAGCGGGTCATCGGCAATTTTAGTGTCAATACCCGTAACGCTTTTAATAAGCCTGTCCATGCCGAACAGAAGCGATGTGCCGCCCGTAAGGACAATGCCGTTGTCGGAAATGTCGCCTATAAGCTCGGGAGGTGTTTTTTCGAGAACCGAGCAAATGCCCTCTACCATTGCGTTTACCTTTTCATTAATGCACTCATAAATTTCGGTGGTGCTGACCTCAAAGGTAATCGGCATATCGTCAAGCCCGCTCTTACCCGAAGCGACAAGAGCGATTTCCTCCCCTCTCATCACGGCGCTTCCGAGGCAGATTTTAAGCCTTTCGGCGGTGAGAGGTCCGATAAGAATATCGTGCTTTCGTTTTAAGTATTCGGTTATTTCCTCGTCAAGATTAAGACCGCCGATTTTAATAGTATCGGACACGGAAATACAACCCATAGTAACGACGGAAACATCAACGGAGCCTCCGCCCATATTGATAAGCATTCTTCCCGATAGAGATTTTTCGCTTATGCCTGCGCCCATTGCCGAGGCAAGCGACTCTTCAATCAGGCACACCTTGCCTGCGCCTGCGCTCGTCACAACGTCTATAAAGGTGCGTCGGTCAAGCTTTGTTGCGGCGCTCGGCACGGTAATTATTACGTTTGGCTTGAATATCATATTGCCGCAGATTTTCTGAATATAAAACCTCAGCAGCTTTTCTGCCATAGTGTAGTTTGAAACTACGCCGTTTACAACAGGTCTTACGACATCAATTGTGTCGTCGGTCCTGCCGAGGACGGTATACGCATTGTTGCCGAACGCAACGGGATAACCGCTCTCTCTGTCTACTGCAATTACAGTCGGCTCGTCAAGCACTATACCCTTGCCCTGAGCGGCGATAACGGTTGACGATGAGCCGAAATCAATGCCTATATTCAGTCCGACCATTTTATCGCCTCCTCGGTTTGAAAATCCTTGTTTGGGTAAAAATTATGACTGTGAATAATCCTTTAAAAAATCGGCAATTCCGTCTACGGCATATTTAAGATGCTTTACGTCGGGAAGGTAAACAATTCTGATATGATCGGGCGTAGGATAATTAAAGCCCGTACCCTGAATGACGAGGATTTTCTTCTTCCTGAGAAGCTCAAGCACGAGCTTTTCGTCATCCTTTATGTTGAATTTTTTCATGTCAAGCTTCGGGAAAATGTAAAACGCTGCCTTAGGCTTTACCGCGCTGACACCGTCAATTTCGTTAAGCGACTCCCAGATAAATTCCCTTTGCTCATAGATTCTTCCGCCCGGCTTTAAAAGCTCATCAACGCTTTGATAGCCGCCGAGCGCAGTCTGAATAATCTGCTGAGAAGGCACGTTTGAGCAAAGACGCATCGTGGAAAGAAGATTAAGCCCTTCAATATAGCCCTTAATTCTTGATTTATCGCCGCTGATAACCATCCAGCCTACCCTGAATCCCGCAACCCTGTGCGACTTTGAAAGACCGTTAAAGGTTACGCAGGGAACGTCCGGCGCAAGAGAAGCAATTGAAATATGCCGAAGTCCGTCCATGACAAGACGGTCGTAAATTTCATCGGAAAAAATGATAATTCCTGTCTTGCGGGCTATTTCGACTATTTCCTTTAATATCTCCTCGGAATACAGAGCGCCTGTCGGGTTGTTGGGGTTGATAATAACAATACCCTTGGTCTTGGGCGTTATTTTCTTTTTTATATCCTCAATATCCGGATTCCATTCATTGCCCTCGTCGCACATATAATGCACTGCCTTTCCGCCTGCAAGCGTAACAGACGCAGTCCAAAGAGGATAATCGGGTGCAGGAATAAGTATTTCATCATCGTTGTCAAGCAGACCCTGCATACTCATTGTGATAAGCTCGCTGACGCCGTTGCCGGTGTATATATCGTTTATGTCAACATTCGGGATGTGCTTAATCTGACAATACTGCATTATTGCTTTCCTCGCGGAAAAGATACCCTTTGAATCGGAATACCCCTCGGAAGAGCGAAGGTTATAAATCATATCCCTGATTATTTCGTCGGGTGCAGTAAAATTGAACGGAGCAGGGTTTCCTATATTAAGCTTTAAGACCTTGATACCGTTTTCATCCATTCTGTTTGCTTCGTCCATAATAGGACCTCTTATGTCGTAGCAAACATTGTCAAGCTTATGTGATTTTTCAAATTCTCTCATATTTATTTCTTCCTTTACCTATCTGACTCTATATAATAATACACCCTTTGTCAAGAGCGAGTCAGACGCTTTCCTCCTTACCGATTGAAAAGAGCCTCATCAATATTCCTCTTAAAAACTTCGGGCTTCTCAAAACTACTATTTTCATAACATACCTCCGAATTATGATTTGCACAGGGCGATACCGCTGATTGTCAAAGCGACAGCCAGAATTACCACAAGGTACTTTTCGGGTACTGCAAGCGCTAAAATCAAGCCGACTCCGAGCATTACGAAAACAAAGCCGAGATTGGATTTCTTTTTATATTTTTTCATACGGACACCGCCTTTCCGTGCTAATACAATATATGCACGGCAGGAAAGAACGGTTAATTATTTTAAAGCCTCAATTATTACGGCAGTGCCCGAGATAACATTTATTTTGCCGACCTCCTCAACAAGCTCGTTGCTTGTGCCGATAACGTCAAAGGGAGTTAAAGTGATAACGTCCGTTCCGTAATAAAATCCCTCAAAAAACACCTTGCATTCATCAGCAAAGGCAAAGACGGAAACATACTGCTTTGTGTCGGCAACGGAGGTTTCCTCATTCTTTAAGCAATATATTTTGTGCTTATCGTCTATAATAGTAACTTTCGCACCCTTATGCCTGTACTGAGCGACAAGGCAGATATTGGCATAGCTGTGGTCCACCCTTCCGCCGAGCGCACCGATAATAAGCATTTCTCTGAAGCCTCGCTCATATGCCTGAGCGAGCGCAAACTCGGTGTCTGTACAGTCCTTGATAGGGCTGAGTATTATTGTTTCAATATCGTTTTCGGGAATATCGGACGAGTCGAAGTCGCCGACAATTAAGTTCGGCTCAATTGAAGCCGCCTTAAGCTTGGTATAGCCTGCGTCGGCGGCAATAACAAAGTCATCGTAAAAGATATTCTTTTTTAAAATATCGACGCTTTCGGTTTCGCCTGCCGCTACTATTACGCATCGCCTTTTTTCTAAATGTTCCATTCCTTCAAATCCTTTACACTGTTGTACAGCTCAATATAGCTTTGATGCCTTGACGGCGAAATTATCCCATCCTCAACCGCCTTAACGATTGCACAGCCCTTGTCACAGGTATGGGTACAGCTGGTAAATTTACAGCTGCCTAAATAGTCGTTAAACTCCCTGAAGCAGTGGCAAAGCTCGTCCTTTTTAATCAGGTTTTTGCCCTCAAGCTCAAACGAAGAGAAGCCGGGTGTGTCGACTATATAGCCTCCACACGCCGAGAAAAGCTCCGCCTGCCTTGTAGTGTGCCTTCCCCTGCCGAGCTTTTTGCTTATCTGAGCCGTTTCGAGGTTTAAGTCGGGACAGAGGTTATTGATAAGCGAAGTCTTTCCTACGCCCGAATTTCCCGTAAATGCAGAGGTCTTTCCCTTAAGCACGCTTTTAACCGAGTCAACGCCGCTTCTGTCCTTATTTGAAACAACTATTGTTTTAAAGCCCGCCTTAGTATAAATGCCGTAAAGAGCATCGGCTGAAGAGAGGTCCGCTTTGGAAATAACAATTACGGGCTCAATACCGTTAAACTCAGCAGCGGCAATTATCTTGTCAATAACAAGCGTTGAGGGCTTAGGCTCAACAGTGGAAACGACGATAATCAGATTATCGATATTGGAAACGGGAGGTCTTGTAAGAAAGTTTTTTCTCTCCCCGATAGCGTCAATTGTGTTTTCGGCGTTTTCGTTAATGCTGATTTCCACACGGTCACCGACAAGCGGAGTGATTTTCTCGTTTCTGAAGGCTCCCCTCGCCTTACATTCATATACCGCATTGGCGGCTTCAACATAATAGAAGCCG
Organism: Clostridia bacterium; assembly: GCA_017438845.1. GTDB lineage: Bacteria > Bacillota > Clostridia > Oscillospirales > Acutalibacteraceae > Fimenecus. The sequence continues at coordinate 30,245 of JAFRUO010000003.1, forward strand.
CCAATGCCCTTTATAATTTTTCCTTTTATTTTATCCATTACTGCTTTCTTCCGCTACAAGTCTTATAGGTTCACTGAGTGAATAGGTGCTGTTATCGCTGACGGGAGTCTGCGAAACAACGGTACCGTTCGAAGGAGCAGGGTTATTATCGCTGCCGACAACGGTAACGTTTGTAAAGCCTGCCTTTTCAAGAATCGACTGTGCGTCGGTCACGCTCTTGCCGACAACGTTGGGAACAGCCGCCTTCTCGGAATAAGTTTTCTTGTCAACATTCGATGCGGAAGGCTCTGACTTTGTAAAGTCAACGGTGCAGGTATATATTGTCTGGTCGTTAATTGTAATTTTGATATTCTTGGTGCCCTTACCGGTAACCTCTACAGTCTTTGACTTACCGTCAAGTGTAACCTTTTCGGTCAAAACGTCGTTGCCGCCGACGAACACTTTCATTGTCCCCTCGGTCGAGCTGACCGCCTTGGGAAGGTCAAAGGTTATTTTAGCCGTATTCTCAGCAGGAACGCCCGTGCTTACATAGATTACAATTGTCGAGCCCTTCTTGACCTTAAGCGAAGCCTTTGGCGACTGGTCAACAACGGTGCCCTTATCCTTGTCGCTGTCAACCTCTGTTACCGTTACGACAAACTCGTATTCGGAGGATTTAAGAAGCTTGATAGCGTCCTCCCTCTTATACTGAAGAACATCGGGAACGGAAACCTCATCTGTGCTCTCATCGGTTGCAACATAAATGGTAACAGTCGAGCCCTTGGGCGCATAGGTCTTTTCGCTCGGGTTGGAGTCAAAGACAACGCCTGCGGCGGTGTTCTTGTCAAACGTATTGACCACAACAACCTCAAAGCCGCTTTGTCTGAGTATGTTTTCAGCCTCTTCGGCTGTCTTTCCGATTATGCCGTTAATAAGAACATTGTCGTCATTGGAAGCTATTTCAAGTGTTATTGTGCTTCCCTTCTTTACCTTGGTGTTTGCAGGGGGATCCTGATTAAGCACCTCGCCTGCAGTGGCGTCGGAATCGGCTACAAGCTTAGTTTCAAACTTAAAGTCCTCATACTCGGTATTGTTTTCAATTTCCTCGGTGTAATTCTTGCCGATAAAATTGGGAACCTCAATTTTGTGTGAATTATTATAGACAAGAATACCGATAATAATTCCGATTATAACAATTATACCTGCAAGGACTCCGAAAAGAATCGGTAAGGTCTTATTAGGCTCGGTATTATCGTCCTCGTCCTCGTCTTTTCTCGCAGGAGTGTTTCTCGTACGCGGAGCAGGTCTTTCCGCCCTCGGACGGTGAACCGGCTCTTCCTCCTGCTCATGTCGGTCAACGAACCTTGTAGGCTGGTCGTCAACAAAGTAATTGTAGTTAAACTTGATAGTGGGATTACGCTTGAATTCATCAATATCAAGCATCATTTCTGCCGCAGACTGATACCTGTCATTTGGATTCTTCTGCATGGCTCTCATGGTAATCTGCTCTAAACCGAGAGGAATTGAAGGATTGATTTCTCTGGGAGGCTTTGCCTCCTGCTGAACCTGCATAAGCGCAATTGAAACAGCGCTGTCAGACTGGAAGGGAAGCTGACCCGTGAGCATCTCATACATCACAACGCCGACCGAGTAAAGGTCAGACTTGTCGTCGGTGTAATCTCCTCTTGCCTGTTCGGGGCTTATGTAATGAACGGAGCCGATAGCGTCCTCGGTCATGGTGCGCGTATCGCTTCTGTTAAAGCGTGCAATACCGAAGTCAGCGACCTTAATTGAGCCGTCCTGAAGAAGCATTATATTCTGAGGCTTAATGTCACGGTGAACAATGCCCTTGTCATGTGCATGCTGAAGAGCAAGCAAAATCTGACTTACGAAATGAACTGCTTCTTTCCAGTTTACAACGCCCTGCTGCTCAATATACTCCTTGAGAGTAATACCCTCAACGTATTCCATTACAATATACTGAATTCTGTCGCCGAAGCTAACATCATAAACCTTGACGATGTTGGGATGTGAGAGAACTGCGATAGCCTTAGATTCGTTTTTGAATCTTCGCCTCGATTCCTCGTTGGTAAGCAGCTCCTCTTTAAGTATTTTAACGGCAACAATGCGGTCGTCCATATTGTCGTATGCCTTGTATACGACAGCCATACCGCCAACGCCGATTATCTCCCTGATTTCGTAACGGCCGTCAAGCCTTTTTCCGCAATAGTTTTCCATAATAAATCTCCTTGTTTAATATGCAATTGCAACAACGGTAATGTTGTCCGCACCGCCGTTATTATTAGCGGCGGCAACCATTTTTTCCGCTATTTCGTAATATGTATTTTCTCCGATTATCTTAACGAATTCTTCATCGTCCACAAAATTGGTAAGACCGTCAGTGCACAGAAGAAGAATATCGTTATCGGAAATGTCATATTCACAGTAATCAATACGAATATCCGGCTCTACGCCGAGAGCTCTTGTAATTATATTCTTTCTCGGATGGTTTTTAGCTTCATCCTTCGTGATTGACCCGACATCGACAAGTTCCTGAACTATTGAATGGTCCTTTGTCAACTGAACAATTTTATTGCCGCTGACTGCATATGCACGGCTGTCGCCTGCGTGGGCAATATAAGAAACCTCATCGGTTACGAGAGCGCAAACGACGGTAGTTCCCATTCCCTCAAGCTCCTTGTTAGCCCTGCTCATATCATAAATACTGATATTGGCAGCCGTAATAGCCGAAACAAGCATATTTTTAATTGAAATCGGACTCATTGCAGGTCGGTATGAGGAAGTGATTCGTTCGGATATGATTTTAACGGCATCCGAGGAAGCAACGTTTCCGCCTGCGGCACCGCCCATGCCGTCACATACGACAGCCCAGGCAACGCCCCCGGGCAATTCACCTGCCGCATAGGAATCCTGGTTGGATTTACGCTTTCTGCCGATATCGGTTTTTGCAACTATTTTCAAGGTCTTTTCACCTCCGTTTTCAGAGCTTTTTCGCCCTGAGCTGACCGCACGAAGCGTCAATATCACTTCCGAGCGTTCGTCTGACTGTAACGGTCAAGCCGTTTTTTTCAAGTATATCCATAAAGCTTTTAATGCTTTTGTCGTTACTTTTGGTAAAGCTGTTTTCTCTTACGTTATTTACGGGAATAAGGTTGACATGACAGAGCATTCCCTTAAGAAGCTCCGAAAGCCTTTCGGCGCATTCCCTACTGTCGTTTACCCCGCTGATCATAGCGTATTCAAAGGAAATACGTCTTGAGGTTTTTTCCGTGTAGTATTTGCAGGCTTCCATAAGCTCTGCAATATGCCACTTATCGTTAACGGGCATCGTCCTTGAACGAAGCTCGTCAAAGGGTGCATGAAGCGACACCGAAAGAGTTAAGCCGAGTTTTTCATCTGCAAGCTTATATATGGCAGGCACAATGCCGCAGGTGGAAAGGGAAATATGCCTCATGCTGATATTAAGCCCCTTTTCGTCAGTGACAAGTTCCAAAAACCTTCGGACGTTAACGTAATTGTCAAGCGGCTCGCCCGTGCCCATTAAGACGATATGCGAAATCCTGACGTCAAGGTCATGCATTGCAGTATAAATTTCAGAAAGCATTTCCGAAGCAGTCAGATTTCTCTTGAAGCCGCCGATTGCCGACGCACAGAATTTACAGCCCATTTTACAGCCAAGCTGAGTGGAAATGCAGATTGAATAGCCGTATTTGTATTTCATCACAACACATTCAACGTATTCGCCCTCGTCAAGCTCGTAAAGATACTTGACGGTGCCGTCTATTTTCGACTTTTGTTTTACGTCAATGCGGCAATTTTTAATTGTAAAATCCTTTTTTAAATTTTCCCTGAGCGGCTTCGGGAGGTTTGTCATTTCGTCGAAATCTAAAACTCCCTTTTCGTAAAGCCAGGAATAAATTTGACCTATTCGGAATTTCGCAAGAGAATAACCCTCAAGAGCCTCGGAAAGCTCATTGTAATTTAAAGAGCGAATATCGGTACTTATCAAATCATTTTCTCCTGAACCCTGCAGTGAAAAAGCCGTCCGTGCCGTCCTTATGCGGCATAAAAGTGCGGTATTCACACGCCTTTTCAAACTCGGGATTATTTAAAAGAAATCTGTCGGCAACGTCCTCATTTTCACGCTTGCTCAACGAACAGGTGGAATACACAAGCAGTCCGCCGTGTTTAAGATAGCGTGACGAGCTCAATAAAATATTATACTGTAATTGGCTTAATTTGTCAATGAAAGCCAGGTCCTTGTACCTGATTTCGGGCTTACGCCCGATTGTGCCCAGGCACGAGCAAGGAACATCGCACAGGACTCTGTCCGCACACTCCGTAAGCGAGCTGTCTGTTTTCGAGGAGTCGTGCGCGCAGGCGGTAATAATATCAATGCCGAGACGGCGTGCGTTATCATCTATAAGCTTAACTCTGCTCTCATACAAATCAAACGAAATAATCCTGCCCTTATTATTCATTATTTGTGCGGCTGTAAAGCTTTTACCTCCGGGTGCGGCGCAGGCGTCAACCACCGTCATGCCCTCGCTGACGTCAAGCAGCCTTACGCACTGTGCGCTCGAAAGGTCCTGAACATGAAACAAGCCCTCGCTAAAGGACTTACAGCTATCAAAAGAAAAAGAGCTGTCAAAACGTATGCAGTTTTCAAAGCCGTCTGCTTTCTCGGCGGTAATACCCTCCTGCCGCAAACGTTCAAGCAATTCCTCGGTGTTGGTTTTAAGAGTGTTCACTCTTGCAAAGGTGTTCGGTCTGCCCAGAGAATGCTCAAGTATTTTTTCGGTGTCCTCAATACCGTAGTCGGCGATAAAGCTGTTAACAAGAGAAACGGGACAGGAATATTTTACACTTAAAAGCTCATCTGTTTTGTCGATTTTTGAAAAATCAATTTCATTTTCGGAAACTCTTCTGAGCACGGAGTTCACAAGACCTGACGCATATGCACACCCGTTCTTTTTAACGAGCTTCACGCTTTCGTTTACAGCCGCCGAATCAGGCACGGAATCCATAAATTTCAGCTGATAAGCGCCGAGCCTCAGCGCCGTGAGCACCTCGGGCTTAAGCTTCTTTAAAGGCTTGGTAAGATACTGACTTAAAATATAATCGAGCGTAATTAAGCGTTCCGTTACACCGTAAACCAGCGCCGTAACAAAGGCAGAGGAATAAACCTCCCCTTCGTTTTTGCTAAGGCAGCTGTCAAGTGTCAGATTGGAATACGCTTTGTCACGCTCGATTTTGTTTAAAATGTTAAAAGCTAACTGTCTGTCCTGCATATATTATTTACGTCGTCCTGCGAGAAGTAAAAGTCTTAACAAGCTCAGTGCCGACGCCGCAAAGGAAGCAACATAAGTCATTGCCGCCGCCTTGAGCACGGCTTTTGCTCCGCCAAGCTCGGACTCGTTGAGCAAGCCCTGCTGTGAAATTACCTGAATCGCCCTTGAGGAGGCATTAAACTCAACGGGCAAAGTAAAGAGCTGAAAAAGCATAATAAACGCATAAAGCGCAATACCGAATACTATAAGCCCCCGGAAGCCGAGAATATATCCGAGTATCGCAAGCGGAACGGCAAGCCTTGAGCCAATCTGTGCAGGCTTAATAAATGAATTTCTGATTTTTATCGGTGAATAATCCTGTGCGTACTGAGCCGCATGACCCGCTTCGTGGCAGGCGATACCGACTGCGGCAACGGAACAGCTGCCGTATACCTCGCTTGAAAGGCTTATCGTGTTGGTCGTCGGATTAAAATTGTCGGTAAGCTCACCGTCAATGCGCTGAATCATTACGTTTGAAATACCGTAGTAATTAAGCACCATCTGAGCCGCCATTGCGCCGGTAATGCCGCGTTGATTAAACACTCTTGCATACTTTCTGTATGCAGACTTAACCCTTGCCTGAACGATCAGCGAAATAATGATAATCGGAACAATAAGCACGAAATATGACAGATTGTAGTAGGTTATTCCTCCCATGGCTTTATCCTTTCTCTAAAACAGTACCCTTCTCAATCCTGTGGCCGAGAAGGAAATCCTTTGCGGACATTTTCTTTTTGCCCTCAAGCTGTAAGCAAAGAATATCAATACATCTTCCGTCGCCGCAACAAACCGTTAAAACGCCGTCATTGTCGACGACCTCTCCGGGTTTGCCGCCGCTTTTTTCGGACAGACGGGAAAGATGTATTTTAACCCATTTGCCGTTAAGCCTTGCAGTTGCAACGGGCCAGGGCGAAAGCCCTCTGATTTTATTATGAACCTCCGAAGCCGAATGATTAAAATCAACCGGGCAAAGCTCCTTAGTAAGCATAGCTGCATATTCAGTTGTGGTTTCAGGCTGTTTTTGAGGCTTTAAGCTGTTTTCTTTAATTGCTTTTACGGTTTCACTCATTACCTCTGCACCGAGCTCGGAAAGCCTGTCGTGAAGCTCGCCTGCGGTCATTTCATCGGTAATGGGAATCTTTTTCGAAAGAAGCATATCTCCGGTATCAAGCCCTTCGTCCATAAGCATTGAGGTTACTCCGCTTTCCTTTTCTCCGTTAAGCACAGCCCACTGAATCGGCGCAGCCCCTCTGTACGCGGGCAAAAGAGAAGCGTGAATGTTAACGGAACGGTGCTCGGGGTAATAAAGGATTTGCTTCGGCAGGATTTTACCGTATGCTACCACGATATTGAGCTCCGGCTTTAACTCCTCAAGGATTTTCAAAGCCTCTCCGTCCTTCATTTTTTTTGGCTGAAAAACCGGTATATTATGCTTTAAAGCACATTCCTTAACAGGAGAAAAGCTTAATTCGTAGCCTCTGCCCTTAGGCTTGTCGGGCTGTGTAAAAACCCCGACGACCTCCTCCCCGTCGCTTACAAGCCGTTCAAGGCAGGGAACAGCGAACTCGGGAGTTCCCATAAATACAATTCTCATTTAATCAGTCCGTTTCAATTTCCTGTTTTATCTGTTTAATAATTTCCTCGGGCGCCAACCTTTCGGTGTAAAGATGGCCGTCCAAGTGGTCGATTTCATGGCAGAAAGCCCTTGCTTTAAGACCCTCGCCCTTGTATTGACACCATTTGCCGTTACGGTCCTGAGCCTTAACCTTAACCGTCATCGGCCTTTTGGTAATCCCGCTTTTCCCGGGAAGTGAAAGACAGCCCTCGGTTTCGTATTGCTCGCCTTCGGCGAATATTATTTCCGGATTAACAAGCTCGATTGCACCGTCACCCGTGTCAACTACAATCACACGCTTTAATACCCCTACCTGTACTGCGGCAAGACCGCAGCCTTCGGCGTTGTACATAGTGTCCTTCATATCGTCAATCAGCGTATGCAGTCGCTCGTCAAAGCTTTCGACCGTTCTGCTTTTCTTTTTTAAAATCGGGTCGTCATTTACTCTTATATTTCTTAATCCCATTCTAATCACCTCAAAACATATTTTCGGGGTTTATGTCGGCGTAAGCCGAAATGTTTTTATATTGCTTTTCGTTTGAAAAATCCTTTAAAAGCGTTGAAACAAACGCCCTGAAGCGTTTTGTGTTTTTGCATTTTACTATTACTCTGTAACGGTATTTACCCGCCATTTTTGAAATTCTCGGCGTAATCGGGTTTAAAAGTATAAGCTCAAGATCGGAGTACTCACGCTTATGCAAAGCCTTTAAATCCGAATAGAATTTATTTGCCGCCTGACGGGTTTTAAGCTCATCCTCCCCGATAAAACCGATTGAACAAAAGTCGCAGTACGGAGGATATATGAGAGCCTTTCTGATTTTGATTTCGAGGTCGTAAAACGCCTCATAATTCTGTTCGCAGGAAAGGCGGATAATTTCATTTTCGGGGAACGAGGTCTGAATAATTGCCTTACCCTTTTCTCCTCCCCTTCCGCTTCGTCCGACGACCTGAGTAAGCAGGTCAAAGGTCCTTTCGGCGCTTTTGAAGTCATCGTTAAAAAGCTGCTGGTCAACGGAAATAACTCCTACAAGGGTTACGTTCGGAAAATCGAGCCCCTTTGCAACCATCTGTGTGCCGAGAAGGATGTCGTACTCTCCCTCGGAAAATTTGTGAAGCTGTTCCTCGAAATAATAGCGTGTAGCGGTTGAGTCGGTATCAAGTCGCAGCACCCGCGCTTCGGGAAACCTTACGCTGATTTCGTCCTCAAGCCTCTGTGTGCCGCTTCCGGTAAACGCAACGCTCGGTTTACCGCAATCCTCGCATATATTGTTAAACGGCTCCGAATAGCCGCAGTAATGGCACATCAGCCTGTGGTTTTTAGTATGATATGTCAAACTGATGCTGCAGTTGGGACAAAGCTTTACCTTGCCGCACTCACTGCACGAAGCAAAGGTATTGTAGCCCCTTCTGTTGAGCAAAAGTATAGTCTGCTTTTTGTTTTCAAGGTTTTCCTTTATTGCCTGCGAAAGAACGGGAGTAAAGTTTGAAGAGCTGTCGCCGTCCTTTTTCGTAAGGCTTGCCGTGATAACCTCGGGAAGCTGAGCGGCACCGAACCTTTCATCTATACGGTTTAATGAATACAGACCGCTTTTAGCCTTTGCGTAGCTCGTGACGGAAGGCGTTGCCGACGCAAGCACAACAAGCGCATTGTTGAGCTTTGCCCTGAAAAGAGCGACGTCCTTTGCGTTGTACCTCGGCGTCATTTCGGACTTATAGCTTTGCTCCTGCTCCTCGTCAATAACAACCAGCCCCAAATCGGCAACGGGGGCGAAAACCGCCGAGCGTGTACCGAGGACTATGTCCGCTTTACCGCTGTGCACCCTCTCCCATTCATCTTTTCTCTCGCCCATCGAAAGACCGCTGTGAAAAACCGCAACACGGTCGCCGTAGCGTTCGCAGAAAAGCTCAAGCATTTGAGGCGTAAGGGAAATTTCGGGCACCATAACAATTACGGATTTCTTAAGAGCTATTGCGTCGTCAACAAGCTTCATATAAACGCTCGTTTTGCCCGAGCCGGTAACTCCGTAAAGAAGCGCTGTTTCGCTTTTCTCGGATAATAGCTGACGCTTTATACTCTTATATGCTCTATTCTGAACCTCAGTTAATAATAATTCATTAGTATTTTTTGAATTTTTTTTAAATTTCGGCCGCCTGAACACCTTGTTTTCATAGATACTCACAACACCCTTTTTGTAAAGTGCCGTGATTACCGCCGATGTAACGCCCGTAAAATAGCAAACCTCCTTAACGCTGGCGGAGCCGATGTCCTCAAGAAGGCTTATTATGCTTTGTTGCTTTTTTGTCAGCTTTAAGGACAGATCGGAGCGCAGATACATTTCGGATAAGCGTACCATTTTAATCGTGGAATCGCCGATTTTTTGCACAGAGTCTACGTTGCTGATAAGAAAGCCCTTTTTTTCAAGCCCCTTTACAATATCACTGTCACTGCGAAAGCCTGTATCTTTAAGTATTTTTTTCTCATCGGTGTAGGTGCTTCTGTCCGCAAGATAAGCGATAACGCCCTTCTCATCCTCAGTGAGCTCTCCGCAGAGCTTTTCGTCAAAGGAAGGAGAAAGCAGGTAGGAATTAACTACGGTTATCGACATACCCGAAGGAAGCATGGCTTTTGCGGCATCGTACAGCGTACAGAAGGTGTTCTCTTTAAGATAAACCGCAACTCTTAAAAGCTCATTATTAAGAAGCGGTGCCGAGCTGAGCACCGCAGAAATGGTTTTAAGCCTGAGCTCAGGCTCCTCCTGCCTTACGGCAAAAACGAAGCCCTGCCTTTTGGAATTGCTTCTTCCGAACGGTACAAGTACCCTTGAGCCCGGCCGTACCTCGGAAATTAAAGAGTCGGGAACGGCATAGTCAAACGCTTCGTCAAAGCTGTACGCGGTGTTTTCAACCGCAACCTTGGCAACAGGCACTGACATTTTACTACCTCCCGACTTGAAAATTATAAGTTTCTGATCTCCTCAGGCTCAATAACCTTAACCTTACCCTCAACAATATCCTGAAGCGCTAAGCTGACGGGCTTTTCGGTGAGAATCTCGTTTTCCTCTTCAGCTCTTTCGGAAATCTCTCTTGCGCGCTTAGCCGTAGCTATAACAAGAGAATATCGGCTCATATGGTCCGACAAAACATGCTCTAAGCTTGGATTGAATTTCATAATAATTACCTCTTTTATTTTTTATCTAAAATGGCAACAATTTCCGCTGCCGCTTTTTCAAGATTGTCGTTTACGACTCTGTAGTCGTATTCACTGCTTTTTTTAAGCTCGTCAACTGCAATTTCAAGCCTTTGAATAACCTGCTCATTGGTTTCGGTGCCTCTGCCGATAAGTCTCTGCTTAAGCTCCTCCAGAGAGGGCGGCATAATAAAAATCGAAATACAGTTGTCCTTATACAGCTTTTTAATGTTGAGCGTGCCGTTTACGTCAATTTTAAGCACAACATCCTTGCCTTCCGAAAGCAGCTTGTCAACGGGCTTTTTCGGAGTGGCGTAATAATTCTCGCCGTATTTGTTAAATTCAAGAACCTCTCCGTCGGAGCGCATTCTTTCAAATTCATCGAAGCTGATAAAATAGTAATCCTTCCCGTGCACCTCGTGGTCGCGCTTCGCCCTTGTTGTGACGGATACGCTGTGCACAAGCGACGGCCGCAGCTTAAAAACAATATCAAGCAGTGTGTCTTTGCCTACTCCGCTCGGTCCGGAAAGTAAAATTATACGTCCGGTCTCAGTCATTCCCCGTTTCCTCCGTTGCTTCCTCATTGAAGCGTGAAATCAGCTTTTCGGTCTGCAGATAAGACAGTATAATGTGGTCGCTGTCGGTAATAATAACAGCCCTCGTTCTCCTGCCCTGAGTGGCGTCAATTAAAGTCTTTTGCTCTTTGGCGTCCTGCACCATTCTTTTAACCGGTGCCGAATCAGGACTGACAACCGAGAGCACCCTTGACGCATTTACCGCATTGCCGAATCCGATGTTAACAAGCTTCATACCCTTTTCCCTTTACTCTATATTCTGAATCTGCTCTCTGATTTTTTCAACCTCAGCCTTAATTGCAATTACACGCTTTGCAATTTCAACATCCTGAGCCTTTGAGCCGATTGTATTTGCCTCTCTGTTTATTTCCTGAACAAGGAAATCAAGCTTTCTGCCGATAGCCTCCTTAGCCTCCATAAACTCCCTTAACTGGTCGATATGGCTTCTGAGTCTGACAGTTTCCTCGGCAACCGCAATTTTGTCGGCATACACTGCCGCTTCGTTGAGAAGCCTTGCTTCGTCAACGGGTGTTTCGCCGAGAAGCTCCTGCATTCTTTCAATAAGCTTGCGGTTATATTCCCTGACCGTTTCCGGTGAGCGTTCTTCCACAAAGCCTACATAGTCAAGAATCAGTTCCGCCCTGGAAAGAACGTCCGCTTTAAGCCTTTCGCCCTCGGTCTTTCGCATTTCGACAAAGCTTTCAAGCGCTGTTTCGGCAACCGCCTTTACGTCGTTCCATATTTTTTCCTCGTCATCAGCCTCCTTATGAAGAGTGATGACATCGGGATAGCGTGAAATTAAGGCGGCATTGATTTCACCGTCAATGCCGAGTCTGTCGGCAATCTCACGCACAGCTTTAAGGTATCCCTGAGCGAGCGAGTGATTAACAAGAATTTCGGTCTGAGGGTCGTCGAGATGGTCGATGCTGACGAAGCAGTCTACCTTACCCCTTGATACGGCGGCATTGGTAAACGCCTTCAGCTTTTCCTCGAGAAAGCCGTAAATTCTCGGCACCTTTGCGTTAAATTCAAAGTATCTGTGGTTAACGCTTTTATATTCAACGCTGATGCACATTCCGTCAATTATACTTTCGGCTCTGCCGTAGCCGGTCATACTTTTTATCATATAAATACCTTCCGAATATTTAATTAATATATTTTACTATATTTAACGGGTTTAGTCAACAATCAGGGACTATTTACAACACGAGCCCTTCAGAAGCTCGGGTATTTCACCGCTGTAAACGCCGTCGTTTAAAGCAAAGCCGAGATATTCAAGCGTTTGTCTGTATTGAGCGCATTCGGTGTATGCCATATAAGCCCCCCTGTTTGCGCCGAAATTAAGCGCACTTCTTATCAGCCCCTCGCAGTTAAGCGGGTCGTCCGAGGTCAAGGCAATGTCAAGAATAAAGCATTTGCCGTTTTGAACCTTAACAAGTATGCTTCCGATTTCGAGAGAAGCCTGCTCGGCGGCATACCTGCAGTAAACCGCTTCGGGGGTGAAGGTTATATTCTTATACAATTCGCAAAGCCTGTCCGTATCGGTTTCGGGTTTAAAAAAAATCATATTGTCTCCTTTGTTTTTCCTGCGCTCATCAAGAGCATTTCTACCTCGTCCGCTGTCAGAAGCCTGTATGCGCCGGGCTTTAAAGAGCCGAGCTTGAGCTTTCCGACCTTTGTCCTTTTAAGCCGCGCAACCTCAATGCCCATACTGTCAAACATTTTTCTGATTTGTCTGTTTCTGCCCTCATAAAGAACGATTTCCGCAACAGTTCTGTTGTCCTGAGCTTCAAGTACCTTTATATCGGCAGGGGCGGTTGTCCTGCCGTCAATCTCAATTCCGTTACGAAACCGAGTAAGCTGTTCCTGAGTAATGCCCGGACGTATAGTGGCGCGGTATGTTTTAGGTACATGCATTGAAGGGTGCGTAAGAGCATTTGCAAAATCGCCGTCGTTTGTAAGAAGCAGTAAGCCCTCGGAATCACGGTCAAGTCTGCCGACGGGATAAACTCTCTGCTTAACGTCGCTGACTAACTGTGCGACGCATTTACGGTCATGCTCGTCCGACATTGTGGTAATATATCCCCTCGGCTTATTGAGCATGATATATACATCGGACTTTTCCTTGACAAGCTTTTTGCCCGACAATGTAATCTTGTCGGCTTTAGGGTCAACCTTGTCACCGAGCTTGGCGACTCTGCCGTTGACCTTTACCTTGCCTGCGGCAATAAGCTCCTCGGATTTTCTCCTTGAAGCAACGCCGCTTTCAGCCATATATTTTTGAAGCCTGAGCTTGTTATCGGACATATTATTCTCCCTTAAAAAAATCTGTTATTCTTTTAAAAAAGCCTTTGTTTTTACTTTCGCTGTAATTCTTTTGCTTTATGTCGCTGTCAGCCGTCAGCGGCAGTGAAGCGGCTTTTTCGCCGTTTTCATAATAGAAGCACACCTCGCCCAGCACGTCCCCTTTTTTAACGGGAGCATAAGCAAATTTTTCGGAGTATACTCTTACGCTGATTTTCGGATTACCTTTTAGCGAAAACGCAAAAGCTTTGCCGCTTGCGGAAAGGCTGAGAGAATCACCTTCGCCTGAAATAATATGCACCCTCGGATTTTCGGTGTAGATGAGCTCGGTTTTTTTAACATTGGCAAAGCCGCAGTCTAACAAATAAGAGTGGTCATCCCAGTCGTTCGGACTGTTAAGCGTCACACAGATTATTGTAAGACCGTCACGCCTTGCGGCCGAAACAAGACAACGTCCGCTTTTTTTGGTAAAGCCCGTCTTTACGCCGATTGCTCCGTCATAAAGCTGTAAGAGCTTATTGTGATTAGTCAGCGTGCGTTTATACGGCGGATTCCCGTAGCTGAGCGTTGCCTGCCTTGAGGAGCAGATTTTAACAAACTCCTCATTTTTAAGACAGTATGAGGTAAGCAGCGCCATATCATAAGCCGTGGTGTAATGACCGTCAGCGTCAAGCCCCGACGGAGTTACAAAATGAGTGTCAACCATTCCGAGAGCCTTTGCCTTATCGTTCATCATTCCGACAAAGCCGTCAACGCTTCCTCCCACCGTAACAGCAACGGCATTTGCGGCGTCGTTACCCGATTGCAGAAGCATACCCCAGACAAGCTCCCTGAGGCTTATTTTATCGCCTGCAAGCAATCCGATGGAGGTGCCCTCAACCGTAACCATTTCTTTCGTTGCGGTAATTTCCCTGTCAAGCATTCCGCTTTCAAGCGCAAGAATGGCAGTCATTATTTTAGTCGTACTCGCCATCGAACGCTTTTGACGGGGATTCTTTTCGTAAAGGATTTCGCCGCTTCCGAAAACCGTCACAATTGCAGAGGAAGCCGAGATTTCAGCCGAGCAGTTAATGCCGCCGCTCAGCGTAAAAAAGCAAAGTGTCAGTAAAAACGCAATTATTTTTTTAAACAAATCAACCACCTGCTAATAAATATGCAGGCGGTGATTGAATTATTTAGTATTAAGGATATTACTCGGTTACGGCTTCCTCGGCTACGACCGCCTCTGCGGCAGCGGTAAGCTGTGCGTCCTCGGCAGCCTTGTCCTTTTTAGCCTTATTAACAACGCTTGTAACCTTGTCAAACATTTCGGGTACAAGATTAACAACACGCTCTGCGGCATTGTCGTATGCCGTGATGTGCTTGATTGTAACCTCGCCGTCGGAAACTACAAGGAACGCCACGGGCGTAATTGTAACGCCGGCTCCTCCGCCGCCTCCGAAGATTTCCTGATTGCTCTTTGAGGGAAAATCGGAGCCGCCCGAAGCAAAGCCGTAGGTAACCTTTGAAACGGGAATAATTGTAAGTCCGCCCTCAAGCTTCATCGGATCGCCGATGATAGTGCTGACATTTACCAGGTTTTTTACCTTCTCAATTGTGGTTTCGAGAATTCCTGCTGCTGATTGTTCTTTCATTAAACTGCACCGCCTTTTATATTTTGTGAATTATTAATATCTTCATTCTCGCTTTCCTGAGTCTTTTTCGGCTTGGAAAGAAGAATTTTTAAAACTACCTTAAATAATAACCTGAACACAAGAACTATGCCTGCGTTTATTAAGAATATCGGTCTTAACGAACAGTTGAACACAAACTGCGCCGAGCTGAGCGTGCCGATAAAGTCGGACTCTACACTCACATCGTAACGCTTAAGCTTATAGCTTGAGCTGATATAACCGAGTGCAGGATAGAGCTTACTGCATACGTTTCCGTACTCAATTGCGGTTGCCGCCGCATCGTGGTTTTTCGAAATAACGGCCCAGAGGTACAGGTCATCAATAATAAAATGCTTTTTGAAGCTTCTGCCCATTTTGCCTAAGGCGTCGGAGCCGTCACGCACAAGCTGCATTACGCCCTCAAAGCCCTGATTTTCATAAAACGTTTTTAAAGGATTCGGCTTCTTTTCGTTGATGTTTTCCTCCTCTGCCTCTTCCTGCTTGGGGGCTTCCTTTTCTTTAAGGGTAATCGGCTTTTTAAGCGGATAAACCGTAAAGCTTAAAAACAGCCAGCGAACCTTAAGAGTAAACTTGTCAATATATTCGGATTCAATTCTGAATTTAACGCTCAGGAGCAGAACAAAAAACAGAATAATTCCCAGTATGATATATAAAGCTGTCATATTCTCCTCCTTTACTAAAATTACAGTTGCAAAATTATTACTCTTCCGACGGATCCTCCTGCTTCTCGGTACCGTCAAGGCTTAACTGAACATCGGCTGCGTTTTCCTTCGGAAGCTCGGGAAGCTCGTCAAGCGACGAGAACGAAAAGCACCTTAAAAAATCGGGAGTTGTTCCGTAGACCAAAGGTCTGCCGGGAAGCTCAAGCCTTCCCTTTTCTTCAATAAGCTTTTTCTGACAAAGGGTGGAAATAACACCCGAGCAGTCAACGCCTCTTACCTGCTCTACAAAGGCTTTCGTTACGGGTTGGTTGTAAGCTACTACCGCAAGCACCTCAAACGCCGCCTGAGAAAGCGGAGTGTTTTTCTTGGCTTCGAGCACCCTGCGAATATAGTCGCCGTAAACGCTTCTCGTGGCAAGCTGATATTTACCCGAAAGATTTAAAAGGCAGATACCGCTGTCCCTTTCGTCAAGCTCCGCCGCAAGGTTTAATAAAATCTGCTCACAAAGCTCATCCTCAATGTCGAGAGCCTCTGAAATTTTGGAAAGCTCGACAGGCTCGCCTACCGAAAACAAAATCGCTTCCGCCGCCGCCTGCAGCTTATTTGCATTAGCCATTAATTACTCCCATTCCTCGGAATTCAAATCCATAATATCGTCGCTGAGAAGCTTAATATCAACGTCGGCGCCCTCGCCGACAACATCAATTTTACGTGATTTTGCAAGTTCAAGGATTGCAAGGAAAACCGCTACCATATCGGACTTACTGTCGGCATCGTTCATAAGCTCATAAAGCTTTTGCTTTTTTCCCGCTCTTTTTAGCTTAGTGAAAATTGACTTAAACTTTGAGCTGACGGAAACAATTTTTTTTGAAACAATTTCCCTGAAAGCTTCAACCGGCGGCGGAAGATTCCTCAGCTTTTTGCCGACCGCCGCAAGGTAAGCCTTCAATAGCTCGCTTTCATCGTGAAGCCTTGTATAGGTGTGGTCAACGGGAAGCACGGCAGCCTCCCTGACAAAGCGGTCAAAGCCGTCGGTGTGCTCGGCAAGCTTGCCTGCAATAAGCTGACAGTCTCTGTACTCTATAAGCTCGCCCGACAGCTCCCTTTTAAGCTCCTCCGCCTCCTCATATACGGGAAGAAGCGAAACGCTCTTTATGTATACAAGTCTTGCCGCCATTTCGATAAATTCGCTTGCGACATAGAGGTTTTCCTCCTCCATAGACCTGACATAGGCAATATACTGGTCGACAAGCTCAACAATCGGGATGTCGTAAATATCAAGTTTATGCTTTGAAATGAGGTGCAAAAGCAGGTCAAGAGGACCCTCAAACACCTCTACTTTATATGAGATAGCTTCCATAATTTTCCTTTATACGTTACCGAAGGGTAAGCCGATTAAATACGCAAGCCCCTTGTAAATAAGCCCTCCCAAGAAGCTCAGCGGAGCAGTAAGCACGCCCGTAAGAATAAGGACGAAAACAACGATTATGATGTACCTTTCGTACTTCATAAAATTGTAATAATAACGGTCCGGTATAAGCAGCTGAAGCACTCTTGAGCCGTCAAGAGGCGGTATCGGCAACAGGTTGAAAACCGCCAGTCCGATATTAGTGGTAGCCGCAAACGAGAAGAAATATGAGAATGCCTGAACAAAGACATTCGACATATCGAAGAGCATCGTTATATTCATTAACAGAATGGCAACAGCCGCCATTATGAGGTTGGCGACGGGTCCTGCAAGCGCAGTGAGAGCCATACCGCCCTTCGGATTTTTAAAGTTTCTTGCGTTTACCGAAACGGGCTTTGCATAACCGAAGCCGACGAAAACAATCATAAGCGTACCGATAAGGTCAAGGTGAGCCAACGGGTTGATTGTAAGCCTGCCCTGCGCCCTCGGCGTATTGTCACCGAGCTTTACGGCAACTAAAGCATGAGCGTATTCGTGAAGCGGCAAACAGCAAAAGACAATAAAAACTCTTGCAAAAAGCAACACAACAAGCTGTATGCCGCTGTAGCCCTGAAACAGATTAAACAACATATAAACACCTAACTTATTTATTATACAGTTATTTTGACAATTCTGTCAATATTATTGAAATCTTTGATTGTTTCGGTTTCGGACGAAACAGACGAGAAAAGAGAAAGAAGCTGTTCGCTCTGATCCTCCGCACATTCAAGCAGAAGCGTCCCTCCCCTTTTAAGGCGGATAACCCAGTTTTTAAGGATTGCCCTGTAAAACAAAAGTCCGTCGTCGCCGCCGTCAAGAGCCGTCTGCGGTTCAAAATGAACCTCCCTTTGAAGAAGAGGAAGCTCCCCGGTTTTGATATAAGGCGGGTTTGAGATGATTATATCGGGCGCTTCGGGGAGAGAAGAAGGCTCTCTTAACACATCGCATTCAACTGCCTCGGCATTATCGACGCTGAGCCTTTTTACGTTTTCTTCAAGAAAGCTAAGCGCTCCTTTATATTTTTCAAAAAGATAAACTTTTGTGTTTTCATTCCTTGCGGCAAGGCTGAGTCCTATTGCTCCGCTTCCGGCGCACAGGTCAAAAATCACCGTGCTTCTGTTTTTATTAATGAGCTTTTCAGCCTCTAAAACAAGCAGCTCGGTTTCGGGTCTCGGAATAAGCACACCCTCGCCCACGGCAAAGTCGAAGCCCATAAACTCCCAACTGCCGAGTATGTACTGGAGCGGATAGCCGGAGCATCTTTTTTTTACAAGTGACAAAAAGCGCTCGCACTGCTGCTTGTCAGCTTTACACTCCGGGTGAGTTAAAAGCTCGGTTTTATTGACGCCGCAGGCAAACCGAAAAAGATTGTCGCATTCAAAGCGGCTGTCATCAATTCCGTTTTCTTCAAGGAGTCGAAGCCCCGAATTATACAATTCAGAAAAAATCATTTTATCATATCGTCCTCGGGGTTGTCGGTAAGCACAGCCTTGAGCGCTTCAATACCGACCTCGATTATGTCATCGGTAGGCTCTTGAGTGGTTATCCTCTGCATCCAAAGTCCGGGTGCGGAAAGAACTTTCACAAGCACATTTTCGTGCCTGCCCGCATATCTTATAAACTCATAGCCTATGCCCATTACAAGCGGAAGTATAAGAAGCTTAATTCCTATCCAGATAATCCTTTTCACCTCGGCAAGCGAGGGGAAAATAAGCACAACTGCGCTTGACAGAAGAATACTGAGCAATATCATTACAAACATAAAGCTTGTACCGCAACGGGGATGAAATCTTATCTGTTTTCTGACATTTTCAACCGTAAGCTCAAGTCCGTTTTCATAGCAGAAAATTGATTTATGCTCAGCGCCGTGATACATAAACACACGCTTGATTTCCTTCATTCTTGAAACGATCGCAAGGTAAGAAACAAAGATGATAATTCTGATAATACCCTCAAAAAGAGGATGAAATTTCAAAAGATGTCCGAAGGTAAGCTTGTCTACCGCAAAGGCAGGAAGCCACATAAACAGCACAAACGCAAGCGCAAAGCCGAGCACGGCGGAAATAACGCCGACGGCGTTCATCATCTTTTCACCGAAGTGAGCCTCAATCCATTTGTCGAGCTTCGACATTTCCTCCTCGGGAGGATTTTCAAGTCCTCGGGTGGACTTTTCCGCTGACTCCATAAGGTAACCGTAACCTGTAACAAGGCTTTCAACGAAGCCTACTATACCTCTTACAAGCGGAAGGGCGAAAAACTTATTTTTCTCCCTCCAGGGCTTGACATCCTTATATTCTGTTTCAATTGTTCCGTCGGGAAGGCGGACGCTCATCGCCGCACCCCTCGGTCCTCTCATCATAATACCCTCAATCAGAGCCTGTCCTCCGACAGAGGTCTTGTGGTATGCACACTTTTTTTCTTCTGACATATATCCTCCGATTCAGTTAGAGTCCGATACAGCGGTACAACTGACATTAACGGTATATTCGCCGTAAACCCAGCAAGTGGTGTTTCCTTTGATCGCAATTACAACGGGTACGGTATTGCTTCCGTTGTGAAGCTCAACCGTGGAAAGGTCGACGGAAACGCTCAGCATATCGGCAGTGATGTCTTTAACCTGATCTGCCGGGCCGATTACCTTGACCTGATTAACGGACTGTGACTTAATAACTGAAATATAGCTGCTGTTTTCCTTGCTTACCGTAATGTTTTCGGCGGGAATATTAAGAGATTTCGACTCACAGTCAGCCATTTTAAGCACGACTTTAAACTCCTTGACGTTTTCATCAAAGTCATAGTCGGCAATATCCTCACTCTTAAAGGTAAAGTAGTTGTTACCGGTGTTGATTTTGGAGAAATCAATGCTTCCGACAACAATTTCCTTGGTCTGCTCAATTTGCTCAATCGGTATTCCGAGAGTAACCGTTGCAGGAGTAATAGCTATATTGACATTGCCCGCAAGCACATTGGCAGGGGCGTTTTTGTAAGTGACCGCCGTAGGAAGCGTAACCTCCTTGAGTACGGGAAGAGTCATTGTAATATTGGCGTCATCCGTCCCGAAGGAAACATTTGTAAGCTGCATTGAAGATGCGCCGACAAATTCAAGGTTAGGAGTAACGGTAGTCGTGGCATTAAGCTGTTGCGTAACCTTATAGGAAGCAACAACCCCGGTGATACTGCTGACCTCGCTCGCCGGTCCGCTGACAACGATTGTGTTCTTTGAGAGAATGGGCGTACCGAGCTTGCAGCCGTCGGGTACAACCGTGCTCAGCTCGCTTGTGAGATTTGTTTCAACGGCAAATTCCGTTTCCTTTAAGGTGTCAAAGAAAACGGAAATATAGTTCTGCGAAAGCGAAACGATGTCAAACTCCTTACCGCTTGAATTGGTTGCCTTGAGGGTAAGGGTTTTGTTGCCTGCCGAGTCAACATAATTGGTAAGCGCAGTAACCTTAACGTCATCGGCAGTAAGCTCGTTTACAACAAACTTTTTTCCCGAAACGGTAACGTCAACCGAATACTCGTTGTTGCCGAAAACCTGAAGGCCGAGCTGAGACGGAATACTGTCGGTAAGGTCAATCTGCACAGGCACTGAGGCTATAACATTTTCAACGACCGGGCTTTTGTTGATTGAAACCCAAAGCCAGATTGAAAACGCGGCAACGAGAGAAAAAACAAATACGAATTTGTTATTATTGAAAAGGGCGCTTATACTGAAATGAAATTTTTTATCGCTTTTTTTCATATCACTTGCTTCCCTTCTTTTTCTTAAAAAATCCTTTGTCGGCACCGTCGTCAAGGAAATTGTCGTTCAAAATCTCTCGAAGGTCGCCATCGGAAATATCCCTTTTAAGGTTACCCTTTTCGGCGACGGAAATAGCGCCCGTTTCCTCACTGACGACAATCACGAGAGCGTCGCTTTGCTCGCTCATACCGATTGCTGCCCTATGCCTGGTGCCGAGCGAGCTGCTGATGTCGTTGTTTCTTGTAAGCGGAAGAATACAGCCTGCGGCGCAGACTCTGAAGTCCCTTATAACGGCGGCGCCGTCGTGAAGCGGAGCCTTCGGGAAGAAAATATTTCCGAGTATTTCGGCGGAAAGCTCCGCGTCGATTTTGGTTCCCGATTCAATAATCTGACCGAGAAGGGTTTCCCTTTCGATAACAATCAGCGCGCCGACCTTTTCATCGCTGAGATCGGAGCAGGCGCGGCAGATCGAATTAATCATATTGTTGGCTGCGTCCTGTTTTAAGATGCTTTCACCGCTTTTAAACGAAAACGGGCTGATGCTTGAAACCGAGCTTCTGCCGACGCTTTCAAGCGCGTGTCTGATTTCGGGTGAGAAAATAACGACAAGCACCAAAAGCAAATTGGAGAAGAACATTGAAAGCAAATAAGAGCTTGCCTCCATGCTGAACACCTTAACCGCAATGTAGATTACGATTATAAGCAGAAAGCCCTTTGCAAGCTGAATCGCTTTAGTGTCCCTGATAAGCTTTATGCCTGCGTATATAACAAAAGCAACAAGCAGTATATCCAACACGTCGGATATGCCGTTGAAGTTTAAAAGTGTGTTTTTTACTTCATCAAAAAAGTCACTGACAGCCAAAGTATTTAACAAGCTTTCACCCTCTTTAAGTCGAAAAAAGGAGATAAAGACAATATCACTCCATAATTATTAGTATTATACCACACTCATTGAGATTTTGCAATTTTAAATAGCGAATTTAACAATAAATTTACATCCTTTTTTCGGGTGAAAACGCTCGGAGAAATTCTGACGGCTCCGACAGAGTCGGTTTTGCAGAATTTGTGCGCCGAAAAAGCGCAGTGAAAGCCCGCCCTTACGCAAATTCCGTCCGCCGCAAGAAGCTCGGCGGTTTCTTCGCTGTGAAGCCCTCTGACGTTCAGCGGTAAAATCGGAACAAAGCTTTTGCTTTTCGATTCGGGATCGGTGTAAAGAAGAAGGTTTTTCATTTCACGGAGCTCTCCGTAAAGATAGCTTATCAGCTCATGCTCATGAGCACGGATATTATCGACGCACAGCCTGTTAACAAACTCAACGCCTGCCTTAGCGCCGGAAATAAGCGGAACGCTCAGTGTGCCGCTTTCAAATCTGTCGGGAAGGAAATCGGGCTGAACGGGACTTTCGGAAACAGAGCCCGTACCTCCCTCCACCGTTGTTTTAAGAGGGTAATTACTGTTAATTATCATAAGCCCTATTCCCATCGGCGCATAAAGACCCTTGTGTGCGGCTACGGCTAAAAAGTCAATGCCCTGCTCCTTTACGTCAAGCTTAAGCACGCCCGAGGTCTGAGCTGCATCGACAGCAAACAGCAAGCCGTATGAATGTGCAAGCTCCGCAAGCATCTTTACGGGCAACACCTCGCCGGTTACATTGGAGGCGTGCGTCGTGATAATCGCTTTCGTGTTTTTTCTGATTTTGCTTTTAAAGCTTTCAACCGTCTTTTCGTCGCTTTCTCCGACCTCGGCAATGCTGTAACTGATTTTCCCCTCTCTTTTAAGTCTTTCAAGGGGTCTTATTACAGCGTTATGCTCAAGGCAGGAAACAATAAAATGGTCGTTTTCCTCTGCAAGTCCTTTAATTATATAGTTTAACGAAGCAGTACAGTTGTGAGTAAAAACCACATTTTCCGCGCCGTCCGCATTAAAAAAGTCAGCCGCCGTCTGCCTTGCCGCAAATACCTCAGCGGCAGTGTTTTTTGAAAGCTCATAGCCTCCCCTGCCGGAGTTAGCCGAGTAGCTGACGAGCGACTTGTTTACTGCGTCGATAACGCTTTTCGGCTTCGGAAAGCTTGTGGCGGAATTATCAAAATAAATCATCCTTCCATATCGCCTCCTTGTATGCAATTCCCTCGCCGTCAAGATACGCCGCAAGAGAAGTATCGGCGTTGTCCACCGTTATAATATATCCGCAGCCCTCGCCCTTTTTCGGTTCGGGGTTTTTGGTAAGCTTGTGCTTTATGCGTTTTCTTTTAAGCACGCTCTGTGCCTTAAGGGCATAGGTAACGGAATTGAATTTTAAAATCAGCTTCATAAGTTCACCACCGTTTTTTATTATTCTATGTCACCGCTTTTAAAAGGGTTAACTCTGTGTAAGTGTGTGAGCAAGGCCGGCATTCTTTCAAAAAAACAGCGCCCGACGTAAAGTCGGACACTGTTCGGTTTATAAACTTATTATAACAAAATCACGCTTTTGAAAACTCTTCCATGATTTTCTCGGAATATGCGTCGTATTCCCTGAACTGACGTACATATAGGGCATATTCGGCAAAAATGCTTTTGAGCACCTGCTCGCTGACGGCATATTCGTTGTCATAATCTCTGTTTATGGCCTTTTTCCGTGAGTTGCAGACGAGTATGTAGGCAACGCCGAAAACTATACCGATTACGGTAAGAGCGAGCAGTCCGAGCATCATAGTGAGAATTGCTGCCACTGCGGCAGCTGCGCCGAGTCCGAAGCCGATAAACGAAATCCAGGTTTTAACGCCCGAAAGCGCCGCATTCTTTTTCTCCTCAACAAAGCTTCTGAGCTTTGAACATTCCCCTGCCTCGTTGGTAAGATCAGCCACGGTCTGATAGTCGTTAATCTGAATATTATAAGTATTCTTATACTGTCTGCGGTAGTTTTCAAAATGACGTTGAACGCTCTTGGCGGCTAAATTCTTGGTAAAGCTGAACATATTAAGCCTTACGCTCGGGTTAACCTCATCGTCGGAGCCGGGCTTATAAACCCAGTCAACCATTTCAACGATAATGTCAAAGTCGTTTTCCCTGTGAGTTCGCAGACTTTCAAATTCGGCTTTTGCCGCTTCAATGTCGCCCTGATGGCGAATTATCAGCTCATTATATTTGATTTCGTCGTCAACCTCAATTTCAACCTTATTCGGCTTTTTAACCGTCTGCTCAATAAAGGCGTTTAAGTAATCCTTCCGCTCTTTTTCACTGATATTTACGGTTTTAAGAATAAAATCAAGGATGTTGACATTCGCCTTTGCAAGCATCATTTCCGAGGTAAGATAGCTTTGCTCGGTGCAGTGCTTCATCAGCACGGGGTACGGCAGGGCTTCATTGGGAACAAACCTGCGGAGGTATCCCGAAATCCTGTTAATTAAAAACTCCTCGTTGTATCCGTTGCGGTTAAGGTCATCGCTTATAACCCTGTTAATGTATGAGCTGACCTTGCTGACTACCTCATCGGAGCAGTTTTCGGTAATGACGCGGTTGACAATTGAGAACAACAGCATAAAGGTGCGGTCATCCTCACCGTAAAGGTCGCAACCGGTGTAATAGTCAAACCATTTGACAGCCGCAGACTCCCTGCCCATACGAAGGTTAAACGCAAGGAAGAAAACAGCAGTTTCCTTTTTGTCAAGCTTGCACGCCCTCTCAAGTGCTTGGTTGGCAAGCTGACGGTTGTCGTTTCGCCATGCCATAATACTTAAAAGCGCACAGGTAAGCCAGTAATCAGGCAGCTGAAGGTGCTTTACTTCAATTGACTTTGTGATTACGGCGTCGCTGACAAAGTTGTTTTCAATGTTGTCGAGTATTGCCGAAACAATTTTCCTGACTGCGCTGTAATTAGCAAAGTCATATATTTTTTTGTTGTTACATTCTCTGATTTTTTTGTTTGCCTCTTCAATGTTTTTAAACAGGACGTACATTCTGTCAATTTCGCCCTGCATCTGATATGAAGCGTCAATTGCCTGCTGTGAACGGTTAACACGGTTAACGCCCTCATTGAGAGTGCCGGAGATACGCTCGCAAAGGTTGTTCCATTTGTTATATGCAGCCTGAATACTGTTGATAATAGTAGCCAGCTCTGCGGAAAGCTCATTGTTGAGTCGCCTTTGCTCATCAACCTGAGCGCGTATTTCATATAAGCTTGCCATATTTATTTCTCACCCCTGTCATCCTTGTATGCGGGAACAGCACGCTGTCTGCCCCATTCTCTGATTTTGGACACCGTTTCGGGACGGCTTTTTTCTATCGGTACCACAAGCGAAAACCTGTCACGGAACGCCTGCATATTAAGGCTGTCCTCGCCGTTTACAAAAACTAGCTGAGCTATTTCCTTGATAGCGTATTCTATTTCGGAATAAGAGAAGCCGTCCGAAAGTCTTACAAGCTCGTCAAGGTCCTCTGCGTTAAGACTGACGTGCAAACAGCGCTCGGAATAAAGCTTTATCGCCTGCCGTCTTTCGTCCGCATTCGGAAGGTCTACAAAGAACACCTCGGAAAAGCGGCCCTTTCGGAAAAGCTCCGCAGGAAGCTGAAAAACATCGTTAGCCGTAGCGACGAGGAAAACTCTGCTTGTGGACTCCTGAAGCCAGAAAAGGAACTGACCGAGTATTCTTTTGCCCGTGTCGTTCTCACCATGGGAAACAGAAAGAGCCTTTTCGATTTCGTCAATCCAGAGTATGCACGGCGCAACATTGTCGATAAAGTCAAGCGCTTCCTTCATCTTGCGCTCGCTTTCGCCCATCCATTTGTCGTATACGGAGCCGATGTCAAACCTGAAAAGCGGCAAGCCCCATTCCTTTGCAATCAGCTTTGCGGAGAAGGATTTTCCGCACCCGGGCACTCCCGAAAGCAAAATTCCCTTAGGAGCGCTTAGACTGTATCGGCTGAGCTTATCATCGGTCGCAAAGAACACGGGCTCCTTTTCCTTTAGCCACTGCTTTAGGTTTTCAAGCCCCGATGCAGTCATATCGTTGGGAACATTAACCTGCTGAATGTTGGGTACCGTGCCGTAAAGCTTGCTTTTCTGAGCAGTAAGCCGCGGTATTTCGGCTTTGTAAAGTCCGCCCTTTGAAGAGATTTCATTGGAAAGAATGTTGTTAATCTGTATTTCGGAAAAGCCGCTTAAAAGCGTCGCCGCAACTACAACATCCGAGTCATCCCATTCAACGGTATAAAGGCTTTTAAACTGCGAAACGAAGGAGTTTATCTGCTCCATCCTCTCGCCTAAGTCGGGATAGTCAAGCTTGGCTATCATACCGAATTGAGCAATTTTTGAAAAGACCGGATCCTTTGTAATCAGTATAAGAGTTGAATTGCTTCTTACCGCAGAGTAAAGCGCGTTGATAATCTCCCTGCTGTAAACAGTATCCTCCCCTATCTTTCCGACATCGCCGTAGCAGAAAATAACATTGCGTTTTTTTGCAAAAAGACCGGAAATATAGGGAACGGGGTCACCCGAAACGTCAACCCTTTCGCCGGCGCCCGAAAGACGGGTAACCTGCGTGGTATCGGTGTAATAATAAATATCCGCCGACAGCTCGTTTCCGATTGCGGAAAGCATTCTCTCCGCACGTTCGCGCTCCGAGGTTTCAATTATGATAAGCGGTATTCTCGCCCTTATGTAGTTTTTAATCTCCGTTTTGGTGGATGAATAATTGCTCATTTTAAATCAAATTATCCCTTATAAAAATTTAATTCGTTTGATTAAGAAAAGCTCCTCTTCAAGCAAGCCGCTCCCCGACCGTTTTACGTCATTTTTAAGCGAGGAAAGAGCCTGCTTTCTGAAACGCTCGATTTCATCGGCAACAGCGCCGTTAAGCTTAGCTTTGTAGTCCTCGTCGAGAAATGTTATCTTGTTAAAGAAAAGGCAATTCTTAACCTTACGGGAAAAGCGTATAAACGCAAGATGCACCGATGTGATTTCACCGTTTTCCGAAAGCATACGGACGTTTCTTTTAAGCTCCGAAAGCCCTGACGAGATAATCCTGTTCACGGCTTCTTCAACGTGCTCGTGAAAATACTGCTTTACGCAAGAGTATTCGGGGCATACGCCTACGCTTAAAACTTCTTCAAAGACGGAAAAGTCGGTGTCGGCGTCAATTGAGTCAATCAGCTCCGTCCACCCCGAATAGCTTTGCGGGGCGACAGCGCCGTTTTTTTTGTTGTTCATTTTACTTGATAAAGTTCATCGGGGGCTCAAGATTCCAGTCCGGAAGCTTCTTGTTGACCTCCTTGAGTCTTTGCGAATTTGCGTCGTCCGCCGCATTTACATCGGCGCCGAAGTTTGCATTGATTCTTTCTTCAAGACCGTCAAGTCCGTTCTGAAGGTTGTTGTTATTGTCAGCCATGGTTTTTCTCCTTTAAATATATTCAAGTTTACTTAAAATATCTGTTGTAACATTGATGTTTGCGGTAAAGAAACGCTGAAATTCAACAATTTCGACTATCGTCATCTGAAGATTCTGAACGTTTGTCCCAACCCGTTTGCCGTAATTTTTAAAGCCCGTGGAAATCCTGAAGGCGAGGAAGCCTGCGGCGGCAAGCATAAGCACAAATCCGACTATCAGCGCCGCATTAAAGCTGCCTTTGATTGTGGCAACAAGTCCGCCGACCGCAATTGCAAGCGAAATAAAGAACACGATTACCGCTGCAATATTGAAATTGTTGACGCATACAAGCTTAAACCTGTTGTTGTCGTAATAGTTACGCATGCTTGTAACCTGTTCCTCAAGGTCTCTGGCATTTGTAGTGCCCGACCAGCCGTCAATCGCAATTGAATACGCAAGCGGACAGGCGTTTCTGATGTTTGAGGTCCATGCGTCCAGAGCCGATTTAAACCAGTCCTTGGTGCTCTGGAGAGCAAACTTTCTGACCTGAACATCGGTATTTGTACGGTCGCCGTAGGTTACCCACTCAACCATCTGTCTGCCTATATTGAAGTTTTCGCCCTGCAGCGCTTTGAACTGATTAAACTGAGCCTGAGCAACTTCAAGGTCGCCGTTATTCTCAACGACAAGGCGATAGTACTGCTGCTCATTTTTGATTTCAAGCTCCTCGTCGTCATAATTGGTAATAAGGTTAATAAGCACGGCGTCAACACGGCTTTTATAGTTTTCAGTGTTCTGTGATTCAGCCTCAACGTCGAGTGAGTCAACAAGCTGAGTTACCCTTGCAATTTTGGAAACATTGTCAAAGGAAGCCTTTATTTCGGCTGAATTCTGACAGAAGGCGGAGATAAACTGATAATTAAACTGAGCCGTTACTCCGAGGTTGTTAAGGTAAGTGACGTACTCCCCTACCAACTGCTCGCACTGTGCGGCGTCCTCGGAAATGATTTTAATCCACTCGTCAAGAATTGAAAGCACCTCGTGCTCAAGCTCCTTGTCCTTGCCGAATACTCCGTTTAAGAACGCCTGAATCATAACCGCCGTTTCCTGCTGAAGCATAGTCGGGTCAAGGGTGTTACAGTACGCCTTGAACCAACGCTTTGCCGTTTCGGGTCTTTCAAACCTTAAATTGAGGAGGCAGAAGAACAGCGAGGTCTTGACGGCGTCCTTTCTGGCGCTTTCGGAAAGCGCATTCTTTGCGACCTCGGGGTAATTGTTTACCCAGGCGGTAACTGCAATAAGCGCATAGGAAAGCCAATACCGTGAGCTTGTAATCCAAAGCTCCTCGGAGAGCTCCTCAATGGTGTCGTTTCTGACAAGGTTGATGTCAAAGTCACGCACAACGCCCATTATTGTCTTTCTGATTTCCTCGTAGTTTCCGAACTGTTCCTTGACTATCTGGTCAATTCTGATGATGTTCTCATGTGCAATCTGCTTTTCCTCGCCCTTCATCAGGTCGTCACGGAACTGTAATATTTTCTGATAGACCTGATCGGTCGTAGCCTGAATGTGCTGTGTGGTTGTATCCACATTGTTAACGTGCACGTCAACCCTGCTTTCAAAGGAGTTGACGGCATTATCCATTTGATTAATTATGTTGTATATATTAGACATATTCTCTCACCCCTATCACTCAAAACGAAGAACACTGTTGTAAAGATCCTGCTCCTTAGCGGCTTCCTCGGCAATTCTGCCGCGCCAGACCTCAAGCTCGGAAAAGACGTTGCGAAGCCTTACGTTTGCCTTCCTTGCCTGCTCGGCAAGCTCATTGCCCAGGTCGACGTACCGCCGCCATACGAGAAATCCGCCGAGTGCTCCTGCTACAACTCCGAGCGAAAGCAGGACCGGAAATGCATCGGTTGAAATAAGCAAAAAGCCTGCTCCGATAAGCACAAGCGCCAAAGCGCAAATCAAAAGGAAAATAACGAACATTTTATCTTTGATTGCATGCGCGAATCTGTTCTTTAAGAAGAAGTCGTTTATCTTCCCGGTACACTCTTCGTAGTTTGTCGGAGTGCAGATGAGCTGACAACCTTCGATGTTAACATTAACGCTTTGCGGCACGCTGTTTTTCAGCTTTTCCGAAAAGCTCTTAAAGCCCTCGGTGATATTGCCTGCAAGCTTACTTAAAGAAAACCTCTTAACATCAATGTCGGTCTGAACATAGTCCTCGGAAAAAGCCCATTTAAGAAGCATTTCTCCTGCGTTCAGCTTCACTCCGAGGTCACCGTAAAGCTCGTTATAACGTTTCTGCGCCGCAGAAATGTCGCCCTTGGCGGCGATAATCGCTTCGTTGTATTTGATGTTGCGTACTACAGCCGCTTCCTTTTCGTCATAGCTGTTAATAAGGTCGTAAAGAACATTTTCAATTCGCTCATTAGTGTTCTTTGCCTCGTCGGACTGCATATTGAAAACATCGTCATAATGCTTGGCGACCACGCCGAATTTTTCAAAGTCGGACAGCACCCTTCTTAAAGTGCCGTAGTCCGGGCTGCAGATATTCAAAGTCGGAAATGCGCTTGAAGTAACATGAAGATAGCTTGAAATGTATGCTTCGGAGCGCTCCTGTATTCTTCTGTCAAAACCTGCGTTTACGGCAAGGGTTTGCTCGAAGATTTTGTTGTAGTATTCGGAGGCCGTTTTTTCAAGCCTCGGGTCGTCGCCGAGGGCACCCGAAAGATAAGCCTGAAGAAGCTTCTGCCACTCATCGCCGAGGTCGTTTACGTCGGTGCGGTCAAGGTAATAAACATACCATTTACCTGCCGCCTCACGTCGCTGAAAGCGAAGATTAACAAGCATAAAGAAAACTGCGGTTTTCTTTGAGTCCATCTTGAGCGCCTTCTCAAGCGCTCTCCCTGCCGCCTCCCTTTCGTCGCTCGCCCAAAGCATAACCGCCATAATGGCGTAAGCGAGCCAGTAGTCGGTGTTTGAAAGGTAGCATTTTTCAACCTGCTTGCGAAGAGTCTCGTTGGAAATAATATAGGAATCAAGCCCAATTATGTAGCCGAGAGTAATTCGCCTGAGGTTGTTGAAAAACTTGTATTTGGTAAAGTATTCGTCATTGAGCTGAGTAAGGTTTTTAGACGCAGTAGACAGCTCCTTAAAAACAAAGTATTGATTAGTCAGGTTAACGAGAGCCTGCATAAGGTCGGTAACGCTCGCATCCGCAACGTCCACCTTGTCGGAAACGTACTTGACCTTGGGCACGACGTTTTGGCTGACCACCTCCATATTGCCTGCAAGAATAACCATATTCTCCTCGGCATACTCAATTTCGGCAATCAGCTCATTATTAGCCCTGACTAAGCGATTATATTCGTCAACAAGCCGTTGGTATTCGGCATACTCTTCATCAGTCAATTGTGTTCACCTCTTGTCGTTTTAAGAATTATAAAAGTCCCGTCATTGAAGCCGCCGCCCTTGTCGAAGGGCTCAGCGATGCGCTTACTGAGGACAAATATTTTTTAAACTTTTTACCCACTCTCGAAACGTAAATTTCACCGCCGGGCTTTGTACCCTGAGCAACCGAATTCAGCACCGAGCAGGTGACCTCGGGAGAGTCGGGAGAAATAAGGATATATGCCTGCAGAACACTGCAGTCGATTACATTGTTAAGATGCTGTACTCTGCAGGTCTGCGAGAGGACGGGCATCATACATTTTGAAACAAGCTTTTGCACGGTTACGGGCTTTGAGGTCTGCTCATCCCGTATCCAGAGAAGATACTTGGCGGCATTTTCAAAGGAAACCCTGTCGCACATCTCAATCAAAGCCGTTAAAACTCCGCCCGAAAAGCTCTGCGGGTTGATGCCTGACAGATAGCGGTCAAGAAGGCTTAAATAACGAATATTGCCGTCTTTAAGCCGCTGTAAAAGTTGAAGCTTTGTCTGCTCGGTAAGGCTTGGGTTAACCAGCATTCCGGCGCAGGTGTTTTCGCTTACGGCAAGCCCCTGAGAGGAAAGAATTTCAACGATTCTGTCCCTGACGCTCTGCGAGTCGACGCCCGACAGAATATACTTGTCAAGAGTTTCCCTGAAGAAAGATTTGTTTAGGTTCAATGAAAAAATCATACTGACAATTTCGGGCTTTCCTTCGCCGTCGAGGCTGTTTGTAAGAATGTACTTTTCGGCGGAAGCCGTTGAAATTGACGGCACAAGAGTAAAAAGATACTCAAGAAACGCCTTGCGGTTTTCAAAGCTGTCCGAGACATTGTTAAGAAAATGCGAAACGAACTGTTCCTTTGTTTTGTCGTTTACATTGAAATTTAAAGCTATGTCAATAAGCTTTCTTTTGTATTCGTAATCAAAGCTTTTGTTTTCAAGCAGCTCAATAAAGCAAGGCAGGTTAAACACAACAAACTGCGAGCTGTTTTTAAGCCATGTCAGAATATAAAGCGCAACCTCCTGAGAGCATCCTCTGAGGGTGTAGTTAACAATTGTATCGACCTCGCTGTCGCCGAGCTTTCTTAAAAGTATACCGGCAAAAAGCTCCTCAACCTTTTGACTGTCCTTCGTTTTGCTTATAAGGTTTGCCATAACCGATGCCACCGAGGGGTAAGCGTCGGTTTTCAGCGCCGCGCAGGCAATTCGGTGCTTTGTGTCAAAGCTGTCGGGCGAAGAGGCAAGGTAGTTTTCATAAACGCTTCTTTCATCGTATGACAGAGGGTTTTGCGAAATCAGCTTAATACAGTTTTCCGCCTTTTGCTCCGTGTCGGGATAGCTGTCGAGCAGGAGCTTTAAAGCCTGCTTTGAGTCTATGTTTTCATAATTTGAAACAATTCTGTCGGCAAGCTCATATTTTTCATGCTTAATCATATAGTTCAGGAGGTTTAAATTAAGCGGCATCGAATAAACCTCTTCAGGCTTGAAGAAGCTGTATAACGCCTCAATTCTGCTCTGAGCATTGAGTGTATCAAGGGCGAGAATCAGAGTTCCGTATGCCTCAGCCGAATCAAGCGACTCGTAAAGTGAGATTTCCTCCTCGGAAGGCTCCTCGCCCCGGGAAGTGAGAATAGCATAATGCTTTTTCAGCTGTGCGATCATGTTTGCCCTTTCGGGCTGAGTGACGTTTGAAAACAGTGCGGCATTAAGCAGATAACAAATATTCGCAATAGTTGTGCCGACATATTTGGAATCAATCTTTTCACACTCGTTAAGGTTGGATTTTGCCTCGGCAAAGCGTCTGTAGGAAACATCAATCAGCACCATGCGTACCACATTGTTAATGGCAAACAGCGAATCGGGCTGTTCATGCTTTTCAATTAAAGTGCCGCAATATACGCACTCCCACATTTTTGTTTCCTTTATGTAATTAAAGGACGAGCTTCCGCAGGTAGGACATTTGTTGGTTTGATAGTTTATACCCATTTATCAATTCGTTAACCGCCCGAAATAATAATCATATTCCAAGCGGTAATAATTCTCCTGTATAATTATTTTTGGTTACCGTTGCCGGGATTGTTAAAGCCGTTCCCCTGCTGCATTGCAATATAAGATGCCTTTATGCTGTTTATGTCAAAGGTCGGGGCTGCGCCGAACATAGGATCTATATCGTTAAGCCCTGCCGAAGCGCCGGGGAATATAGGCTGTGCAGGCGGCATCGGAGGTGCCTGAGGCGCAGGAGGTGCTTGCGGAGCAGGAGCTGTTTGCGGAGCAGGAGCTTCTTGCGGAGGAGCAACGGGCTCTTCGAACTGAGGAGTAACGGGCTCCGGCATTATTTCAGGTTCATTATTAATAACAGGCTCTGCGGCAACTTCCGTTTCGGGAGCCGAAACAGGCTCGAAATCAACAGCAGGCTCGGAAACTGCTTCGGGTTCATTATTTACTATCTGTTCGGGAACCGCAACGGGCTCGGGAACTATTACAGGTTCGGGTTGCACTGCAGGCTCAGGTTCTGCGACGGGTATGGGCTCAGCTGCATACTGAGGCGTCTGTACCGCCTCACCGTCTGCTCTTGTTCCGCAGTAAACGCAGAATTTTCCGTGCACGGGCTTACCGCAGTTACGACAAAGCTTTTCGGAAGGTACATTCTGCTGTGCGGGAGCTCCGTCGAGCTTTGTACCGCAATATACGCAGAATTTAACATTCCCCACCGGTCTGCGGCAGTTAGGGCATGTATGCTGACCGCCGCCCTGCGGCTGAGCCTGCGGGCGGGGCTGATAATTTGTGTTATTCGGTGTGCTCTGAGCCGCAAAGCTCTGCTGATTTAAATAATCCTCAACCTTTATTCCGCAATAAATACAGAATCTGGCATTTCCGATTTCTCTGTTACATTTAGGACAAGCAGCCAAAGATATCACCCTTTTTAATAATTTATATACTATATAAATATATCATAATATGTTGCAATATGTCAATTAAGAGGGACGGCATTCGGCTTTATTTTTAAATAAAAATTTTGTAGAATTTTTGTAAAAAATGACGATTTGTATTTTCCATATTACTTTGACACGGCTGTTAAAGATATGTTACAATTTATATAGTCCATATTTCGGACTTATTATGAATTTGGAGGAACTAATATGAAAGTATGTCCTAATTGCAACGGCTTTGCAGACGACACTGCAAATGTCTGCCCTAATTGCGGAACGCCGTTTGCACCTGTAAATCCTCAGCAACCTGCTTACACACAGCCCCAGCAACCTAATTACACACAGCCTCAGCAACCTAATTACACACAGCCTCAGCAACAGAATTATGCTCAGCCACAGCAGCCGAATTATGCTCAGCCGCAGCAGCCGCAGCAGCCCGCTCAGGGCTATAACTACGGCGCTCAGCCCCCTGCGCCTGCACAGAAGAAAAAAGGCATCAAGGCTTGGCAGATTGTTCTTATCATTTTTGCCGTTATTCTGCTTCTTGTTATCCTGATTGCGGTCATCGGCTCAAAGTCGGGCGGAAACAGCAGCTCGGGCTCATCGTCAAATTATTCTTATGACAGCTCGGACAGCGGAATAGAAGCTCCCACTCAGAAGAAAAACGTTTCTTACACAAAGGGAACTCTTGACGGAGTCTTTTACACAAACGAGTGGGCAGGCTTTGAATATCAGATTCCCACGGGCTGGAAAGAAGCTCCTGCAGAAAAATACGCTGATTTTGAGGGCGACGGAGTTACAGAATGCGGTCTTTACCTTTTGGACAACGCAGAAGAACGCCAGTTTGTTATCGCTTACGAAAGACTTTCGGGTAAAAACGGTATCTTAACCGAATCGTCATATATTGACATATTCAAGAAAAACCTTATTGCGGCATACGAAAAGCAAAACATCAGCTGCACCTTCAGCGAGTACACTGATATTACGATTGCGGGAAAGACGTTCAAAAAGGCTACCGCAACGCTTAACGGCGGTCCTATTACCCAGCAGGTATACGTTTGCAAATACGACGGATATATGATAGACATTCTTGTTACTTCGGACATTGAAGAGCAGGCAGACACAATGGTATCCAACATCCTGACACTCGACTGACACAATAAAAAGCAAATACAGTAGGCTTAAAGGGCACTGTTCACAAGGATGAACAGTGCCCTGAGTTTTACTGCATTTTTTGGCTTTTCTCTTGCAAACCGAATAAAATGTAGTATAATACTCAAAGAAACGCTGAAAGGAAAAGACTATGGTATACAATACAATTTTAGACGCAATCGGGCACACACCGATGATAAAGCTCAACCGTTTGCCCGACAGTGACGGAGCGCAGATTTTCGTGAAATACGAGGGCGTAAACATCGGCGGCTCAATAAAAACAAGAACCGCATACAATATGCTCAAAGCCGCAAGGGAAAACGGTCAGATTAACTCGGACTCGGTTATCGTTGAGCCGACAAGCGGAAACCAGGGAATCGGAATTGCGCTCGTAGGTGCAGTGATGGGCTACAAGGTAAAAATAATTATGCCCGACTCGGTTTCCGAGGAAAGAAGAAAGCTTATTAAAAACTACGGCGCAGAGGTAATTTTAATTCACGACGACGGCGATATAGGCAAATGCATTGCAGAATGCATTGAGCTGTCGGAAAGGATGAAGTCAGAGGACAAAAGAGTTTATGTCCCCTCTCAGTTTGACAACCCCGACAACCCGAAGGCGCACATTTACTATACCGCAAGGGAAATACTCGAAGAGGTGCATTGCGACATCGACGGCTTTTGCAGCGGCGTCGGCACGGGCGGTACAATCAGCGGTATCGGCGAGGTGCTGAAAAAGCAGAACCCGTCAATCACAATCTGGGCGGTTGAGCCTGCAAATGCCGCAATTTTAAGCGGCGGCGCAGTCGGCACGCACCTGCAGATGGGCATCGGCGACGGACTTATTCCCGAAAACCTGAACACTAAGATTTACGACAATATATGCGTTATCTCCGACAGGGAAGCCATTCAGACCGCAAAACGCCTCGCAAGTGAGGAAGGAATAATGTGCGGCATTTCGAGCGGCTCAAACGTTGCGGCGGCAATCAAGCTTGCCCGAAGGCTCGGAAAGGGAAAAACCGTTGTCACGGTGCTTCCCGACACGGGAGAAAGATATTTCAGCACAGAACTTTTTGACTGATTAAAGGCGAAAAAAATCCACGGTATGACCGTGGATTTTTGTTTTTAGCTATCAATCCTTTGAAATGACCTTTTTCTGCCAGCTGTATTTTCCGCATTCGGGGCATTTCATATAGCGTGTGCGGTTAACGTGCATTGCAAAAAGCACGCTCAAATACCTCGGCACATATCTTTTTCCGCATTTTTGACACTCATAATAGCCTGCCGTCTGCTCAATACGGATTGCAAACGGTACCATAACCGCAAACGGAATAAAGCCGATTATAATAAGCGTTATTCTTAACCATTCTTCCATTTTGGCAAATGAAGCAATAAATATCAGCGCAAAGAATACTACGCTTATCAAAAGCCCTATTGCAATTTCGATCCTCAGAAGCCTCTTGTCAGCCTCTTCCTTTTGCTTCTTCATTTCAAGCAAATTTTTTTCTGCCTTTTCGTTGTAATTTGTCATTTCGATTACCTCCCCTGACAGTAATTCATTTACGCTTATTTCAAGCAGCTCGCAAAGCTCAAGCATTATTGACGAGTCGGGCAGGCTTCTGCCTGTTTCCCATTTGGAAACGGCTCTGTCTGTAATTCCGAGCTTCTCTGCAAGCTGAGCCTGAGTCAGCTTTTTAAGCTTTCTCCTTTCGGCAATAAATCTGCCAACCTTTTGTTGGTCCATATCGCACCTCCTTGATTTAAGCATAACAAAAAAGAAGGAAAAGTAAACATACCGTCGGTTGAGTGGGGAGAAAAACTAACAACCGACGGTGGAAAATCAGTATTTTTCTGCGATTTCTTTAAGAAATTCGTCCGAAACGCTGCCGTTAAGCATAGCGCCCTCGCAAATTTCACTGTTCGGCGCAGACTGCTTTAAGGTTTCGGCAGTCTTTCCGAATTCGCTTCCGCCCGAGGTAGCAAAAAGCACTATTTTCTTACCTGAAAAATCATAAGCCTCAAGGAAGCTTCTGATAATTAACGGCGCATTGTAATACCATATCGGGAAGCAGAGAAAAACAACATCGCTGTCCGCTACGGGAGCGTTTTTGTCGGAAAGCTCGGGACGTTGTTTTTTAAGCCATTCACGGTTGCACCTTGAAACAGGGTTTCTCCAGTTAATGTCCGAAGACGAATACGGCTTTTCGGGCTTGATTTCATAAAGCTCCGCGTCTGCCGCCTCGCAAAGCTTTTTAGCCTTTGCGGCGGTTGTACCCTCCGCGGAAAAATAAGCTACAAGTATTTTACTCATAATGTCCTCCTTTATTATTTATAATATTCAAATTAAAGTCTGTTGTATTCCTCGTCGCTTACGGGCTCGCACCACTCGTTAGAGCAATTTTTCCCTTCAACCTCAATTGCTATATGGCTGAACCAGCAATCCTTCTGTGCGCCGTGCCAGTGCCTGACCTCGGGCGGAATATTGATTACCGTTCCGGGAAGAATTTCACGGGCAGGCTTGCCCTCTTCACAGTACCAGCCCTTGCCGCCTACGCCTATAAGCACCTGACCTCCGCCCTGCTCGGCATGATGAATATGCCAGTTATTTCTGCAGCCCGGCTCAAAGGTGACGTTAAAGAATACGGTCTGCTCGGTTGAAAGCGGTGCCAAATAGCTGTTGCCGATAAAATACTGAGCATAGTTTACATTCGGCTCGCCTATGGGGAAAAAGATTTCCCTCTGATGCTTTTCCTTTGCGGATAAGGCGGAATCCTCTTTTTCGTTCCAGACCTCTTTCGCAAGGTTAAACGCCGCCCAAGCCTTAGGCCAGCCTGCATAAAAGGCGATATGAGTGATAACGGCGGCTATCTCCTCCCTCGAAACTCCGTGAGCCTTAGCGTTCTGCAGATGATATTTCAGAGAGGAGTCTGTTATACCGGACGAGATAAGCGCAGTTACGGTTACAATACATCTTGTCTTTAAATCAATATCGGTGTTATTCCAGTTTTCACCGAAAAGAACATCGTCATTAAAATGTGCAAATTCGTCGGCGAAGCCCGAAAGGCTGTCTCTTCCGGCTGTCTGTGTTATTTTTTTCATAGATTACCTCAAAGATTAATTTTAATTTCTAAAAATATCTCCCAACCTGAGTCGGGAGATATTTTTTAGTTGTATAAGCTTAGAACTTTCCTCCTCCGCCGCCGAAGGAATGACCCGAGGTGGAGTGAGTGGAGCTTCCTCCGGAGGAGCGTGACTCAGACTCCCTCTTGGTCTTTGAAATTGTAGTGTAAAGGAAGCGGTCGTAACTGTTGGTAAGCGAAAGGCTTCCGTCGTCAAGATAATTTGCGGCGCTGTGCTGAAACTGAATTTCCTTATAGCTTTTCTTGACCGAGAAAACAACAATTGCGGCTATTGCCAACGCCACCAGAAGCGAAATTGCAATTCCCTTTACCGTATTGTGCGAGGACGCGTTCCCGTATTGCTCGGCAGGATAGCCGGGAAATTCGTTGTCGACGTCATACGGCAAGCCCTGCTTCGCCTGCGAAACATACTGCTCGGCGGTTGAAAGATACATATCAACGGCGCTGTAATAATCGCCCTCGGAAAGCAATGAGCCAAACCTTTCCTTTATAACGTTAATACCGTAGTCGGTAAAGGCGGTTACGCCGAAGCCCGAGGTTGAAAGCCAGTATTCCCTGCTGTCAAAGTCAACGAGCAGAAGGCAGCCGTCAAGCGCATCACCCTGACCGAAACCGTGATTAAGGAAATAATTGTCGGTGTAGGTCATAATGTCGCCGTCAATTCCGTCGACAAAGGCTACGCAGAAGTCGAAGGAATACCTTGAGCTTAATTCCTGCATTTTTCCGCTCAGCTGAGTGTATTCAGAGTCGGAAAGCACCTTGTTTTCATCGGTCAGAAGTTGCTTGTTACCAAGCGCGCCCGAGCCGATAAGTATATTGTCGGCAAACGCCGGCAGGCTCATAAGCATTATAAGCAACACTGCAAGAAGAACAGATAATATTTTTTTCATAAGCGCACCCCCTTAAAACCAACCGAGGAGGTTGCCCAAAAGAAAGACAACTACCGATATTCCGCCTGTCAGTGCCGCAAAAAGCCCTGCTAATTTTGCCGAGCTTGCAGGCACGTTGCCTACAATTTTTCCCGTTTGGCCGTTCATTGCAAACGTGAATTTTTCTCCCTTATAGTCCGTATTGAGAAGCCATACGGGATACATAGCATATTTTGCGTTACCCTTTTTAATCTGCACCGAGGTGCTGTTTGCGGTGACCGTGGCATAACCGTTAACGGTCTGCCTTAAGGAGTCCTCAGCGCTCTGCTTGACTCGCTCGTTTGCCCTGCCGATGCTGTCCTGCATGGTAACGTCATAGCGGTCTGCAAGATAACCTGCAAGGTATGCGGTCTGAAACTGCTGAGCTTCACCGAAATTAAACGGCTCGATTGACTCCATAAGGTCGTCGGGCATTTTACTTGAGCCGTCAACGGGAATGTTTGAAAAGCTCATACTGCCCTGCCTGAAAACGTCATAAAAACTCGTTTCGGTGTAGTTGTAGTTTTTGTCGCTCCAGCTTCTTACACGGGTCGCCGTATATGAACAGGAGGCGTCGATGTCGGAGTCGAAAAGCCAGAACGGTACATAAATGCCCGTAACCTTTTCTATTTTATTTTCCGACTTAAAAAGATTCGGCGCAAAACGCTTTTTTGAAACATAATTTTTAAGATTAAGCTTTGCGGATTTCTTGTCGAGCTTGAACGGAATAACATAGTCCGGCTTCAAGTCGCCCGAAAGCCTGCCCGAAAGCACAACGGGGTTACCGCAATACGGGCAAGACGTAGCCGCAGTTGTCTCCTCGCTGACAATTTCGCCACCGCAGCTTTTGCAGACAAAGACCGCCATATCGGAGTCATCCATTGTGGAATCACTGCCGTCTGACTGCATCTGCCAATTAAACTCATCGGCAGGCTGACTGTTGAGCACCTCGTCTTTGCCCTGAAGCGCCTCAACGTCAAATTCGCTGTCACAGTAAGGGCATTTCATCCTCTGCCCTGCGGAGTCGAAGTTTATCGGAGCATTACAGCTGGGACATTTAAAGTCTAATATTTCAGCCATGCTTTTTCTCCTGTATTACTGAGCGTCGCCGTCATCAAACGGATCGCCGCACTGGGGGCAGAACTTGGGAGGATTCTGCGGGTCTGCAGGTACGAAGCCGCACTTTGAGCACTTAAAGCTCTTGGGAGCTTCCTGCTTGGGAGCGCCGCAATTCTGACAGAAATTGCCTTCATTCATATTTCCGCATTTGGGGCATTTCCAGGCTTCCGCTTTGGGAGCGCCGCAATTCTGACAGAACTTGCCGTCGTTGACTGCGCCGCACTTGCAGGTCCAGGTGTCAGCCGACGCCTGAGGAGCAGGGTTCTGCGCCTGCTGCTGAGAAGCAATATTGAAAAGTCCCTGAGCGTTTGTGCCGCCGCCTGCGTTCATTGCCATACCCATACCGATAAAGCCGTTCATAGCTCCGCCCTCGTTTGCGGCAGCCGCCTTCATAGCGTCCGCCTGAGCGCCTACGAGCGTTGCAGCCGCCATTGAAGGATCCTTCATAATAGCGGTACGCTGAGCCTGCTTGATAAGCTCTGCATCCTCTTCGGGAAGAGTAATCGGGTTCATGGCGATTGAAACGATTTCAAGTCCTCTGAGCTCAGACCATTTCTGTGTAAGAGCCTCGTTCATAGCCTCTTCAAGCTCTGCGGAATGAGTGGCTATTTGATTAGGTCTCATCTGAAGCTCGGAGAGCTTACCGAATGCGGGCTGAAGAGCGGAAACGAACTCAGTTTTAAGCTGCTGATCAAGCTCTTCCCTTCTGTACTCATCTGTAACGTTACCGCAAACATTTGTGTAGAAAAGAAGCGGGTCGGCGATTTTGTAGGAATAAACGCCGCTACATCTGATTGAAACGTCGATGTCAAGACCGATTTTGGTGTCGACAACTCTGAACGGAATAGGGCTGGGAGTGCCGAATTTATTGTCAACAAGCTCTTTGGTGTTGAAGTAATAAACTCTCTGATCCTTGCCTGTATCTCCGCCGTAAGCAAACCTCTTACCGACTGTTTTAAACGTGTTAATAATGCTTTCGCTCAGAGAGCCCGTAAAGATGCTGGGCTCTGTTGAAGTGTCGTATGTAAATTCACCGGGTTCGGCACAAACCTCGACAATCTTGCCCTGCTCGACGATAATCATGCACTGACCGTCGGCAACTGCGATGCCCGAGCCGTTTGAGATAATGTTATCATTTCCCTTTGTGTTGGATGAACGTGAGCCGGTTCTCTTCTGGCCCTTGACCATCATAACGTCCTTGTCAATTGAATCGCAGTAGAAAAATTCCTTCCACTGATCGGCAAGAGTGCCGCCGAGAGCACCTACGCCTGCTTTAATTAATCCCATAAAAATTCTCCTTTCAAGAATTTAATAAATTAAATTATTCCTTATTATATATTGTAACATAAAAAAAACTCAATGCAAATTGTTACCTCTTACAAACATTAATATTAAAATTTGTAAAAAAGATAATAATATTTTTTCAAAAAAAGGCTTTACAAACGAAAATTTATATGTTATTATATGTTTAGTTAGCAAATGCTAACCGATTTGAATGTATGATTTTTATACATTTTGTGAAGTGCAAAATAATTCCCCTTATTACTTTGTAACTCACACCTCCTTGTTTGAGCCTGCGCAATGCGCAGGCTGTTTTTTGCTTAAAAACAAATTATGCAGGGAAAATTAAATTAAATATATAATTTCCATTGACATTTTGATTAAATTATTGTAAATTATATATGTATAAAATTGTACAGTTGTGTATTCTACACGAAAGGGGCAACACATATAATGGCGAAAAAAGAAAAAGTACCTTCAACTCCCGAGTCAAGAGCAAAGAAGCTTGAGGACAAGAAAGAGGTTCGCAAGGCGTTCGGAAAAACTTTTATCCCCGCTTTGGCAATCTGCCTTTCTCTTTTGTTTGTTTACTCTGTTTCCTACATTTCCTTCTACCGCAACTCAAGCTATATCGCTGAGGCTTCGGACGCAGGAAATTCGGCTCAGCCGGTTTACAACAATTCGGGTTCATATGTAG
Organism: Clostridia bacterium; assembly: GCA_017438845.1. Taxonomy (GTDB): domain Bacteria; phylum Bacillota; class Clostridia; order Oscillospirales; family Acutalibacteraceae; genus Fimenecus. The sequence goes on from JAFRUO010000003.1 coordinate 71,787, forward strand.
ATAACGGTTCTTACAATGCTCCGCAGGACAATTCGTCCTCTGCCTCAAACCAGTCTTCAAGCAGCAGCAACAACCCTGCTGCACCTGCTCAGGACAACAATCAGGGCGGCGGCAGTGCTGCACAGAACGACGCAGGCGACGCTCTTACCACCTTCAATACCGCTATTAACAAGGTTAAGAGCGAGGCTTCGGCAATCACTCACGTCAGCGGCGGTACCAAGAACAACGGCGGTATCGACCAGGCAAGCCAGCTCCCCGGCATTCTCAAGAGCGTTGGTAACAGCGTTATTGACGCGGCTATGAGCTCAAACGGTGTTAAGCCTGACGGCTCGGTTATAGAAGCTTCCAAGTTCCCGGTTGAGGGTCAGAGCTATTCTTCACAGCTTACACCCGATGACGTTGTTTCCGCCACAAGAAGCGGTAATACAATCACAATCATCACAAAGGACGACGAATTAGGTCAGGCAGATAACGGTCATAACTCAAAAGCATTTAACGTTATTAAGGCCTCCACCATTATGGATAATATCCCTTCGGTAGCCTCTTCATTCGCTTCGAGCGCAAAGACAAGCGCAAAGAACGGTAAGATTGTTGCTACAATCGACGACAGCGGTCACATCACTGCAGTTGATTACACCTTTGATTGGGATATTGAAATCCTCGGTAACAACCTTGACGCTATTATCCACCTTGCCACCGAAGAGCATTATACAATTGCTTATTAATAAATAACAACATAAAAGACGTTCGCAAAAGCGAGCGTCTTTTTTTGCGCTTATTTACAGTTCAATATAATAAGGACATATATCCTCATAGCTTCCGTCCGAAAGCCTAAAGCCCTTCGGTATTGTGCCGAGCTGTTTAAAGCCAAGTCTCTCATAAAGATGCCTTGCGTGAATGTTGCTTTTAACCACGGCGTTAAACTGAAGAATTCTGTAGCCGAGCTCCCGGGCAAACTCTATTGAAGAAAGCACCAGCTTTTCGCCGATATGCTCTCCCCTTGCAAAGGATGCCACGGCATAGCTTGCATTTGCTATATGAGAGCACCTGCCGACATTGTTGGGGTGCAGGATAAAAAGTCCGAGTATTTTTCCGCTTTCAATGTCCTCGGCAACCGAGCAAACATCCTGAGAAGAGAAAAACTCCTTCGCCTCATATTTACTCATTTCATTTTCCTGAGGAAAAGCCTTTCCCTCTCTGACGACCTCGTTCCAGATCTCAGCCATTGCCGAGATGTCGGCGTCTTTATATTTCCTGACTATAATATTACTCATAAATACCTCGTCATTATAAGTGCGTCCTCTTTAGGCTGAGAATAAAAGCCGTGTCTGACGCCGATTTTTTCAAAGCCGTTTTTCAAATACAGCGCTATTGCCGCTTCGTTACTCAACCTAACCTCAAGCGTAACAAGCCGAGCGCCGTCCGATTGTGCTTTATCAATCAAAGCGCAAACAAGGGCGTTGCCTGCCCCCCTGCCCCTGCAGGCTTCGGTAACGGCAACATCCGTAACAGACACCTCATCGGCGACATTATATGAGCCGATATAGCCTACGACAGCTCCATTGTCGACACAGACAAAGAAGGAGGTCAGCGGATTGGAAAGCTCCTCCGAAAGCGCGTTTTCGCTTCTCGGTATGGTGAAGCATTCCTCTTCAAGCCTTGCCGCCGCCTTGATATGTTCGCTTTTCATAGGTATTATTTCCATAGCCTTATCCCTTTGCAAGATACCAGGTCTTACCGATATGAGCGTCACTTACAAGTCTTACCTTCATTTTGCAGGCGTTTTCCATTTCCTCGGAAACAATTTTCCGTACCTGCTCGGCAATACTTTCCTCCGCCTCGACAATCAGCTCATCGTGCACCTGAAGAATAAGACGTGCATCAAGTTTTTCGGCTTTCAGTCGGTTGTAAACACGAATCATGGCGATTTTAATTATATCGGCGGCAGTGCCCTGAATAGGCATATTCCTTGCGACTCTTTCCCCGAAGGATCTTATCATTCCGTTGGAGGCGGTGATTTCGGGAAGGTATCTTCTTCTGCCGAAGAGCGTTGAAACGTAGCCGTCCCTCCTGCCCTTTTCGACAATTTCCTTCATATATCGGTCAACGCCCGAATAATGGTGCAGGTAGTCGTTGATATATCTGTCGGCTTCCTTTCTTGTAACGCCGATGTCCTTGCTAAGCGAGAATGCGCCGATGCCGTAAACAATACCGAAATTGACAGCCTTCGCCCTTGTTCTCAAAAGCGAAGTGACAGCCTCCTGAGGAACATTGAACACCTGAGAAGCGGTAACGGTATGAATGTCGACCTCGCTGTTGAAAGCGTTAATCATATTATCATCGTCCGCAATACTTGCAAGCACACGAAGCTCAATCTGCGAATAGTCCGCATCAACGAGGGTATAGCCCTCCTTTGCGACGAAGAATTTTCTCATTTCACGTCCGAGCTCTGTCCTGACGGGTATATTCTGAAGGTTGGGCTCGGTCGAGGAAATTCTGCCTGTTCTGGTTTCTGTCTGATTAAAGCTTGAGTGTATTCTGCCGTCGGGTGCAATCTTTGTGAGCAAGCCGTCGCAGTAGGTCGATTTCAGCTTCGCATAAGTGCGGTACTGTAAGACCTTGCGAACGATTTCATACTCGTCGGCAAGTCCCTCAAGCACCTCGGCATTAGTTGAAAAGCCGGTCTTTGTCTTTTTCTTCGTAGGAATGGCGAGCTTGACAAACAGTGTTTCGCCGAGCTGCTTTGGAGAATTGATATTAAACTCCTCGCCTGCAAGCAGATAAATGTCCTTTTCAAGCTCAGCTATTTCCTCGGTTATTTTTTCGTTAAACTCCTCTATGCCCTGTCTGTCAACCGCTACGCCGACTGTTTCCATTGCCGAAAGCACCTTTGCAAGAGGCATTTCAATTTCGCCGAAGAGCTTCGCTTCGTCAAGCCTTTCAAGCTCGACCGCCTGCTTACGGCAGATTACATCAAAGCCCGAATAATCGGCAAGCTCCTCTTCCTCGGTTTCGGGAACGGGTACGTTCAGCTGAGCGTGAAGCGTGGAAAGCGTATATTCCTTTGCCGACGGGTTTAAAAGATAAGCCGCAAGCATAGAGTCAAAATTAATTTCTTCAATTTCCCTGCCCTTTGAAAGATACCAGGAGTATACAGGCTTGGAGTTATGAGTGTATTTTTTTAAGGCGGCATTATTGAGAATATCCGCAAAGGAAAGTATATCCTCAGCATTGTCAAGGATATAAAGTTCGGCTTTACGGCTTATGACTATACGCTTTATCTCATCCCCCTCAAGCTCGGCGTTAAAGAAAAGTTCGCCGTCTTCGGAGCACAGCTTTCCGATTTCGGAAAGAGAAGCGTTATGAATTATTTTAAGCTCAGCTTGTTCCGAAGTTTTTGGCGTAGCATTGTTCATTACCGCACCCGGCTTCAAGCCGAGCTTTTCAATTATTTTATACATCTCAAGCGAGCTGAGAATCGAAAAAGCCCGGTCAGTGTCGGGATTTTTTTTACGGTAGGAAGCAAGGCTTGTATCAACCGGAGCGTTTTTGTCAATTGTGCCGAGTTTAAAGCTGAGGTATGCCGAATCCTTATCCCTTAAAAGCTTGTCCTTAACGGACTGCCTTATTTCGAGGTTTTCAAGGCTTTCATATATTTCGTCGAGCGTGCCGAATTTTGACACAAGCTCCTCGGCGGTCTTTTTGCCTACGCCTGCAACGCCGGGTATGTTGTCCGAGGCGTCGCCCATAAGCGCCTTAATGTCACGAAGCCTGTCGGGAACAACTCCGTAATCCTCCTTAACCTTTTCAATGTCATAAACCGTGGTTTCCGGTCTGCCCATCTTTGTTGCGGCAAGAAGCACCTTTACATTTTCGCTGACAAGCTGAAGGCTGTCACGGTCACCCGTCGCGATAAAGCAGTTGTCGCCCTCAGGCGTGTGATAAGCGAGAGTGCCGATTATATCGTCAGCCTCATAGCCCTCCTTGGTGACAATCACATAGCCGAGCGCCGAAAGCAGCTCCTTAATAACGGGCATCTGCTCGGCGAGCTCAGAGGGCATGGGCTTCCTGCCCGCCTTATAGTCGGCATACATTTTGTGACGGAAGGTCGGAGCTTTTAAGTCAAAAGTAACGGCAACGCAGTCGGGCTTTGTTTCCTCCTCAAGCTTAAAGAGGATGTTCATAAAGCCGTAGACGGCATTGGTATATCTGCCGTCTCGTGTAGTGAGCAGCTTAATACCGTAGAAGGCTCTGTTTATAATGCTGTTACCGTCTAAAACCAAAAAATTCATAATATCAGCTCCGATAAATTTGATAGTATTATTGTACCATATATTTTAAGGGAAAACAATTTCAAGTTGTAAGAATAAGTGATTTGTGTTAGAATAATCAAAATTAACTTTTTAGCCGAGGTAGGAAAATGAAATTCGGACAGTTGGAGCTTGAGGGCTATGCGGCGCTTGCACCGATGGCAGGGGTTGCGGACAGAGCCTTCAGACAGCTTTGCAGAGAATACGGAGCCGCATACACGGTGTCGGAAATGATAAGCTCAAAGGGCGTAACGATGGGCGACAGAAAGTCAAAGCAGCTTATGTCGGGCTCGGAAAAGGAAAGACCGTACGGAGTACAGATTTTCGGCAGTGACGCTGAGATAATGGCGCAAAGCCTTGAAAGCGTATACCGTGTATCGCCCGACTTTATAGACATCAACATGGGCTGTCCTGCGCCGAAAATCGCAGGAAACGGCGCAGGTGCGGCGCTGATGAAGGACCCGAATAAGGCAAAGGGTATAATTAAAGCCGTCAGCGAAGCGAGCCGACTTCCCGTCACGGTTAAAATGAGGTCAGGCTGGGACAGCGACAGCATTAACGCGCCTAAGCTTGCGCTTATCGCACAGGAAAACGGTGCGGCGGCAGTGACCGTCCACGGCAGGACAAGGCAACAGATGTATGCTCCGCCCGTAAACTACGAATTAATAGCCGAAATCAAAAAAGCGCTCGACATTCCCGTTGTAGCAAACGGCGACATAACCGACGGTCAAAGCGCCGCACTGATGTTTGAAAGGACAAACTGCGATTTTCTGCTTGTAGGCAGGGGCGCGCTCGGCAGGCCCTGGGTATTTTCACACATTAACGCCTACCTTTCAAGCGGAAGAATTATCCCGGAGCCGCCCGTAAGCGAGAGAATGAGAGTAATGATCAGGCATATCAACCTCATCTGCGAATACAAGGGCGAGAGAGTCGGAATTAAGGAAGCAAGAAAGCACGCCGCATGGTATATGAAGGGAATCAGGGGCGGTGCGGAATACAGACGTCAGGCGGGAATGCTTGAAAGCCTTGAACAGCTTGAAGAGCTGGCGTACAGAGTGTGCAGAGAAAATGAATAAGCAAAAGAAAAAGCTCCCCGAAGGGAGCTTTTTGTTATTCGGATTTAATTGTATCAATCACCCATCTTCCGTTTTCAAAGACCATAGTCATGTGCGTCACTTCGTCAATGCCCTGAGAAGGCTCAAGGTCGTACGAACCGTTGACTGTTACGGATATAGCGTCCGCACTGTCCGAGGTGATTATAAATTTAGAAATAACAGGCACATCGGGCGCGCCGAGTATCGCCCATTCGCTTGTATAATTCTTGCCGCCCTCAGTGTAAAAAGCAGAGGCATTCTTTGAGGAAACGCTTTGAATTAAGCTTGACGAAAGCTGCGAAGCGCAAAGCTTTTTGAAGCTGTCAAGGCTTACAAAGCGTGAATCGACTATCGGGCAGTAGCCGTTGTCAACCTCCTCGCCGTGGGGATAAATGTGCGTATCATAATCAAAATCAACGGCAAGCAACGATGCGTCTCCGCTTAAAGCGTTGTAATAGTTAATCGCAGGAGCAAAATATGCGTTGCCGAACTGACTGTCTGTCATGCCGAGAATACGGCTGCGTTCAGCCTCCTTGTCCGACGCAAAATTCAAGCCCGAAACGTCAAGGTAAACAGCGGGACGCACGGAATAATCGGTTCTTTCGGCACCGCCCTCACTGCTTGAGCCCGTCAAAATTTCACCCTTGATATTAACACGGGGCGCATTGGCGCTCTGCTCCTCAAGTTTGAGCCACCAGCCACAGGCACCGTCCTTGACATAAGAGCCCTGAGCCTGAGCGTATGCGGTCGCAGAACAGATTCTCGACTGACTCGAGCCGAAATATTTCTCCGCCTCCGCTTTTGTCAGCAGGAAGGGATAGCCGCCGTAAAAGTATTCGTTTTTCATCTCCTCGCAAAGGTGCGACTGCTCTTCAAAGGTAAAGGCGGTCGAAACAAATTCCTCGCAAAGCCATCTTTCAAGAGAACTGCTCCAACCGTCGGTTTCGCCCTTTGTGTCGTTATACGGCTTTGAGTCGAGAGCGCAACGGCTGATTAAAAGGTAAACGTCGCCCTGCTTGTCGAGCACTGTCCACTCAATCGGCTCCTTGCCGTTGAGAGTGTTATTGTCCTGCTCATAAGAGCCGAATCTTACGGTGTCGCCGATATTGTTGCTGCCTGCGTAAGCGGGCGCAGTCCTTACGGCAGAGCTCTGTGCGGAGTCCGAGCCGCTGTTGTCTGCCTGAGCAACATTGCTGTTCTGGTTAACGTTGTTGACGTTTACATTAACATTTGTTTGTCCGCAGGACGTAAATACAAGTGCGATTAAAAGCAGTGCAAGAATTATGCTTAAATGTTTTTTCATATTATCCCTCCCGAAAATGATATAATTATTATAGCAGAAACCTTGACGGGAAACAATACTCTGTGAGAGAACAAAACGGACGGGTAGCACCCGTCCGTTTAAACGTTTCTCTTCCTCAGAACAGCACGGTGAGTGCTACTGAGATTGCGCTGCCTGCCATAAGCACGGCGAGGACTATGCAAATAATTTTAATCACTTTTTTGTTTAACATTTTCTGCTCCGTTATATTCCCAGAATTTTTTCCATGTCGGCGGACATAAGCTTTGTCTTATCCTCTGCCGAAGCTCTGTCAGCGGCAACGGCGGTGATATAAATCTTGATTTTAGGCTCTGTGCCCGAAGGACGGACGATTACGCCCGAGCCGCCCGGCAGCCTGAAGGACAGGACATTCGACTTGGGAAGCTTAATTTCGGAAACGCTGCCGCTTTCGGTGTCGGTGCAGGTGCTCTGAAGGTAGTCGGAAACGGTGAGCACCTTCTCCCCTGCGATTTCCTTGGGCGGATTGTTGCGAAGGGAAGTCATCATATCGCTCATCTTCTGCATTCCTGCCGCACCCTCAAAATTAAAGTTGAGAAGGGAGTTGAGGAACATACCGTACTGCTTATAGATGTTCTGCATCTGGTTGTAAAGGCTGATGCCCTTTGACTTATAGTAAGCCGCCATTTCGCAGATAAGCATTGAAGCAACGACTGCGTCCTTGTCCCTTGCATGAGCGCCTCTGAGGTAGCCGTAGGACTCCTCCATACCGACGATAAAGCGTTCGGTTTCGTTCTTCTTTTCAAGCTTGGTAATAAGCTCGCCGATATACTTAAAGCCCGTGAGAAGGTCGGCGGTCTCTGCGCCGTAGTTCTTTGCGATTTCGGTTACGAGCTGAGAGGTAACGATAGTCTTGACAACAATCGGGTTTGCAGGAAGCTTGCCCTGCTCTTTAAGAGAGGAAAGAAGGTATTCGGTAAGCATAATGCCGACCTCGTTGCCGCTCATGAGCTTATATTCGCCGTTGTCAAGCACTGCGATACCGACTCGGTCACAGTCAGGGTCGGTGGCAAGAAGCAAATCAGCCTTTTCGCTTTCGGTCATGGCGATAGCGCATTCAAAAACCTGCTTGATTTCGGGATTCGGGAAGGGACAGGTCGGGAAGTTGCCGTCAGGAAGCTCCTGCTCCTTAACAACTCTGACATTGTCAATGCCGATTCTTTTAAGGATAGCCCTGACGTGCTTGTTACCCGTGCCGTTAAGGGGAGTATAAATTACGGAAAGGTCTGCCTTTTCGCAAACGCCCTCGTTAACTCTTGCTTTGAGAACTTCATTGTAAAAGCTTTCGACAACCTCATCGCCGATGTACTCGATTATTCCGTCTTTAACACCCTCGTCAAAGTCCATTGTCTTTGCGCCGTCAAACATATCGACCTTCTGAATAAACTCATAGGTCTTTGCCGCCGCTTCATCGGTCATCTGATAGCCGTTGGGGTCGTAGCATTTATAACCGTTGTATTTTGCAGGGTTATGGCTTGCGGTGAGGATTATGCCAGAAGCGCATTTAAAGTAACGTACCGCATAGGAAAGCATGGGCGTCGGCACAAGCTCGGGATAAATGTAAACCTTAATGCCGTTCGCCGCAAGAACACCTGCGGCGGATTTCGAGAAGACATCCGACTTAATTCTTGAGTCGTATGCGATAGCAACGCTCGGGTTTTCAAAAGCTGAGTTAAGGTAGTCGGCAAGTCCCTGCGTAGCCTGGTTTACGGTATAGATATTCATACGGTTTGTTCCTGCGCCGATTACACCGCGCAGACCTGCCGTACCGAATTCAAGGTTTTTGTAGAAGCGGTCGAGTATTTCGTCCTCGTTGCCCCTGACGGAGTTTAATTCATTTATTAAATCCTCATCGGCAACTGCCTTTTCGCACCAAAGCGAATAAAGAGCATTTATGTCATTCATTGTAAAGCCTCCTTAAAGAATATTAACAGATATATTATAATCCTTAATTGTGAGGATGTAAACAGAATTTTGTAAAAAGAAAGTCTGTCATCTTTAAGAGGACAGACTTTGTTGTTTTATCAGTCGAGAATAATTCCCATTGTGCCGGGTGCGGCAAGAACGGCATTAGCCTCGTCGGTGTCGATATGCATTGCAAGAGCATACTTGGGGCTTACTCTTACTACGGTGTCGCCGAAAACAAGAGAGCGCTCTGCAGAGTCGATTTTAACGGAAACGACCTGCTTGTCACTGAGTCCGTACTTTTCGGCGTCCTCGGGGGTCATATGAATGTGGCGCTTTGCAATAATAACGCCTTCGCTGAGCTCAACCTCGCCCTTAGGTCCTACAAGCTTGCACGCTCCGCTGCCCTTAACGTCGCCCGACTCACGCACGGGAGCCTTAACGCCGATTGAACGTGCATCGGAAGCAGAGATTTCAACCTGACATTCGGGTCTTACGGGTCCTAAAATTGAAACTGCAGGGAAGCTCGATTTCTCACCGATAACCTGAACTCTTTCCTCACAGGCGAACTGTCCGGGCTGAGAAAGGTCCTTTTTCTTCGTAAGCTCATAGCCCTTGCCGAAAAGTGTTTCAAGAGCCTCCTGAGTAACATGAACGTGTCTTGCAGAAACTTCTACCAATACTGTTTTTTCCATTTTTATTCTCCTTTAATATGGTGATTACGGCAGGAGCAAGCCCCTGCCCTACGTTTAACGTGGTTGTTGTTATACGCCCGAATAGGCGTTGAAGCCGCCGTCAACGGCAATTGTTGTGCCGGTGATAAAGCCCGAATAATCCTCATCACAAAGGAACATAAGCGTACCCTCAAGCTCCTTTGGCTCGCCTAAGCGGTTCATGGGAGTTGCGGCAAGAATCTTCTTTGTTCTGTCGGTGGGGCTGCCGTCCTCGTTCCAGAGAAGAGTTTTGTTCTGATTGGTCGAAAAGAAGCCGGGAGCGATTGAATTAACACGGATGCCGACATCGGCAAAGTGTACCGCCATAAACTCGGTAAAGTTCTTTACCGCCGCCTTTGCCGCAGAATATGCGGGAATTTTGGTAAGCGGACGGAAGGCGTTCATCGAGGTAATCATAACAATACAGCTGTTTTCCTTTTTTGCCATATCACGGGCAAAAACCTGAGTGGGAATCAGCGTACCTAAAAAGTTAAGGTTAAAGACGAAGGATATTCCCTGCGGGTCAAGGTCAAAGAAGGTTTTGATGTCATCATTCTTTTCATATAGGTCAACCTCTTCAAGCGTTTCCTTGGAGGTTGTACCCTTGGGGTTATTTCCGCCTGCGCCGTTTAAAAGTATGTCGCAGGTGCCGAGCTTTTCGTTGACAATATCTCTCGCCTTCTGCATACTTTCGGTTTCAAGCACGTTACAGCCGACTGCGATTGCAGTGCCGCCGTCACGGTTTATTTCGTCGGCAACCTTCTGCGCCGCCGCTTCGTTTAAGTCGAGCACGGCTACCTTTACGCCCTGACGTGCAAGCGCCTTTGCAAAATCACCGCAAAGCACTCCGCCGCCGCCCGTAACCACGGCAACCCTGCCTTTAAGCTTTTCGTGAGTCATAGTATCCTCCTGTGCCAATTTGTACTTCTTATAATCCACAGATATTTTAGCACTAATGTAATTTAATGGCAATATTTTTATTGCTTTTAAAGGAAAAATATTTGCGAAAAGAGGTCGGTGTACGCTGTCGGAGTATTGTAAAAAAACGGGTATATGATAAAATATAAAAAAACAACGGAGGGATAATATGAAAAACAAAACAACAAAAAGAATACTTTTCGGCGTGCTTGCGCTGATAATGATTGTAACTTCCCTGCCCCTTGCAGGCGTGGCTTCCTTTGCGTACACAAGCGGCAACTGGGAATACACCGTAAGCGGCGGCGAAGCGACCATTACGGCATACAACGGCGGCGATGTCAGCAAGCTTACAGTACCTGCAACTCTCGGCGGATATAAGGTAACGACGGTAAAGTATGATATATTTTTTTGTAATAAATTTGATACGGTAACCTTTTCCGAGGGAATTGAGGATATTGACGGTTGCTTTATGTACTGTGAGGTAAAGACAATCAATCTCCCTTCAACCTTTTATACCGATTATTTCGGTTTTTGCGGATATTACGCATGCTCAAATGTTGAAAAAATCAATATAAATTCCTCAAACCCTTATTTTTCTTCATCCAACGGAGTTGTGTTCAACAAAGACAAAACTGTTTTGCTCGAATACCCCGACGGAAAAAAGGACACAAGCTACAAAATACCCGGCACGGTAAAGGAAATCAGCCGAGAGTCTTTTCACGGAGCAAAAGCGCTCAAGGACGTTACCATACCGAGCAGCGTTAAAACGATAGGGATGGACGCCTTTGAGTCAACAGGTCTTGAAAAGGTTGTTATTCCCAAAACGGTTACAAACATCGGTGACTATGCATTCGGATATTATTTAATTCCGCATAGCGGAACGTATGAGGTTCCCGGCTTTGTGGTTTTCGGCGTTAAGGGAAGCGAAGCCGAAAGATATGCGAAGAACAACGGCTTTATATTCTGCGAAATCGGAGAGTTCCCCGACGTGGCAAAGGGCAGCTGGTACTATGACGCAGTAAAATATGTAAGCAAAAAGGGCTTCATTACCGGTTACCAGAACGGTAGATTCGGGCCTTCGGAAAACATCAGACGTCAGGATTTTGTAAGCATACTTGCAAGAATTTCAGGCGCTGACCTTTCGCAGTATCAGAACGTAAAGCCCAAGCTTTCCGACGTAAAGCAGGGCTCCTACTACGCCGCCGCAGTTAACTGGGCGGTTGACGAGGGTATTATTGCAGGCTATCAGAACGGTAAATTCGGCGTAGGCGACCCGATTACCCGCGAGCAGGTTGCGGCAATTTTCTACAGATATATGGGAGAGCCTTATGTCAGCGGTGCGGACTCCGTGCTTGCAAAGTTCAGGGACAGAAGCAAAATCAGCCCCTATGCGAAAACGGCTGTTGCCTGGGCGGTGCAGAACAATATAATCAGCGGAATGTCCGACGGCAGAATAGCCGCAAAGGAGGGCGCATCAAGAGCGCAGATTGCCGTTATTATTCAGAAAATGGACCAGAAGGGTATGTTTTAAAAGCAGTAAACATAACATCGGTGCTTTTGCATAAGCCCTAAAAAGACCGCCTACAATGCGGCACTGAATTTAATTATCGCATAAAAAACGGGCAACCGCACAGGAGCGGTTGTCCGTTTTGCCTGTTCAGGCTTACCATTGAGAGAAAGCTGTCACCGTAGCTAACCGATGAGGCAGATTATTATTGTTCAATCGCAGAAAGTTGCATTTTTTATTACGGTGCTTCGCACCTACACCTCATCCGTCTGCTTCGCAGTCACCTTCCCCTCAAGGGGAAGGCTTTTATTGTCATTTCTCAAGGGAGCTTTTTTATTTGTTATTCGTTTTTGATTTTGTTAAGAAACTCAATATCCTTTTCCGTAAGGTCGGCTTCTTTGAGAAGCTCGGGCCTTTTTTTTAGGGTTGTTTCAAGCGACTTTTCCCTGCGCCAGCGATCAATATTTTCGTGGTGTCCCGAAATTAAAACCTCGGGCACTTTTTTGCCGTGCCACTCATAAGGACGGGTGTACTGCGGATATTCAAGCAAGCCGTTAAAATGGCTTTCAAGGCTGATTGCCTCCTCATTCGGAAGCACGCCGTCAATCATTCTTGCAATAGCGTCGCTGAGCACAAGCGCAGGCAACTCTCCGCCCGTAAGCACATAATCACCTATCGAGATTTCCTCGTCAACGATTTCCTCAAGCACTCTTTCGTCCACGCCCTCGTAATGGCCGCAGAGGAGCACAATGCCGTCAAGCAACGCCAATTCCTTCACCCTTTGCTGAGTGAGCGTTTTGCCCTGCGGAGAAAGGTAAATAAGGTGCGGCTTTTTTTCAAAGCCGGAGCAAACGTCAAGGTAACAGTCATAAATCGGCTGAGTTTGCATAAGCATACCCATACCGCCGCCGTAAGGAGCGTCATCCACACGGTTGTGCTTATCAAGCGTATAATCCCTTATATTGACGGCTGAGATGTCAATAAGCCCCTTCTCCCTCGCCCTGCCGACTATGCTCTCGCTGAGCACGGCGTTGCACATTTCGGGGAAGAGCGTCATAATGCTAATTTTCATTTTCCTTCACACTCTCCTCGCCGTCAAACAGTCCTCTGAGCGCTTTGATATAAGCGGTTTTATTTTCGGCGTCAACGCTTAACACCACGCTTTTTACGGCGGGTACAAGTACGTCCTTACCGTCGGGAGTTCTGACCGTCCAGACATCGTTTGCAGGGTATTTGTCAACAGCGCTTATTTTTCCGTAAACTCTGCCGTTTTCCTTTTCGACAACGCTGCAGCCGATAAGGTCGTCAATAAACCAGCTGTTGTCCGAAAGCTTTACGTCGTTACGGTCAATGTAAAGGACAGTGTTGCGAAGCGCCTGAGCCTTTTCCATGCTGTCAACGCCGTCGAGGGTGATAAGCACAACATTGCCGTGCTCACGAGCCTTTAAGACAGCGACGGCTTTTTCTCCGTTAGCGTCGAAGTATACGGTTTTGAATTGTTTAACAAAATCGGCAGAGTCACACCACGGGTTAAGGCGCATTTCACCTTTTACGCCGTGGGTGCCGACAATCTGACCGAGTTCAAGATATTTGTTCATTTCTTCAGGATAGCATAACGGCGGAGGCAAGCCTCCGCCTTAAAAATAAATATCAGTCAATATCTACCTGTACCTTAGCGCCGTCCTTGTTTGCACGTGCCTTGATAACAGTTCTGATAGCCTTGGCTATTCTGCCCTGCTTGCCGATAACCCTGCCCATTTCGCTTTCCTCAACATGAAGGTGGTACACGGTTATGCCTCTTTCATTGGGCTCGTCCACACTGACGCTGACCTTGTCGGGATTTTCAACAAGGCCCTTAGCGATTGTTTCAAGAAGTTCCTTCATTTACAAAGACCTCCCGAAGGTTAAATAATGCCGTTCTGCTTAAGAAGCGCTTTAACAGTGTCGGTCGGCTGTGCGCCGTTCTTAATCCACTGCTGAGCCTTTTCGGCGTCAATTTTAACCTCTGCAGGATTCTTCATAGGATCGAAATAACCGATTTCCTCAATGCACTTACCGTCACGGGGTGCTCTTGAATCTGCAACAACTACACGGTAGAAGGGAGCCTTCTTAGCGCCCATTCTGCGAAGTCTGATTTTTACTGCCATTTTTTTGTCCTCCAAAAAATAATTAATTAATTTATACCAATCACTTAAAAGTGTTCGATCACATCGGGAAGCCGCCCATACCGCCGCCGTTGCCGAAGTTGAACTTCGAAAGCTTACGGCGCATGCCCTTGGAATTAAACTGCTTCATCATCTTCTGCATATTTCTGTACTGAGCAAGCAAACGGTTGACGTCCTCAACCTGCATTCCGCAGCCCGCCGCAATACGGCGTTTGCGTGAGGGGTTGATTATATCGGGGTTTGCCCTTTCCTTGAGCGTCATTGAGGAGATAATAGCCTCAATTTTGTCAAGCTGGCGGTCGTCAACATCAATGTCCTTAATCTTACTGCCGACGCCCGGAAGCATTGAGAGGATGTCCTTCATTGAGCCCATCTTCTTAACCTGCCTCATCTGATCAAGCAAATCGTTAAGGTCAAACTTGTTCTTTCTGATTTTTTCCTCAAGCTCCGCCGCTTTCTTTTCGTCAAGCGCGGTTTCAGCCTTTTCGATAAGCGAAAGCACGTCGCCCATACCGAGGATTCTTGAAGCCATACGGTCGGGGTAGAAATAATCAAGCTCATCGAGCTTTTCGCCCATACCGACAAATTTGATGGGCTTGCCGGTAACTGCCCTTGCGGAAAGCGCCGCACCGCCTCTGGTGTCGCCGTCCATCTTGGTAAGCACCATACCGTCAATACCGAGCGTTTCGTCAAAGGTGCTCGCAACGGTAACTGCGTCCTGACCGGTCATGGCGTCAACAACAAGCAATATCTCATGCGGATGAACCGCCGCCTTGACGTTCTGAAGCTCTTCCATAAGCTCGGCGTCAATGTGCAGTCTGCCCGCAGTATCGATTATAACGTAATCATAGCCCTTATCCTTGGCATAGGAAATCGCCTTTGAGGAGATTTCAACGGGATTGCCCTGCCCCATTTCAAAAACGGGAACGTCAACCTGCTCGCCGACAACCTGAAGCTGTTTAATAGCCGCAGGACGGTATACGTCGCAGGCTACAAGCAAGGGTCTGTGGTTTTCCTTTTTCAGCTTTAATGCGATTTTAGCGCAGTGCGTAGTTTTACCTGAGCCCTGAAGTCCGCACATCATAATGATTGTGGGCGGATGGCTGGCATAGGCAAGCCTTGTCTGAGTGCCGCCCATAAGCTCGGTAAGCTCCTCGTTGACAATTTTGATAACCATCTGCGCAGGGGTAAGACTTTCCATTACCTTTGAGCCGATAGCCCTGTCGGTAACCCTTTGGGTAAAGTCCTTCGCAACCTTATAGTTAACGTCAGCCTCAAGCAGTGCGAGGCGTACCTCACGCATTGCTGACTTTACGTCGTTTTCATTTAAGCTGCCCTTACTTCTGAGACTTTTAAAGGCAGACTCTAATTTATCGGATAAGCTCTCAAATGCCATTTAAATACCTCATTCAATAACAGACAATGCCAGGGATTTGATTCTGACGGTGGTTTCGTTGATTTCCCTTGAGAGGTCGTGCTCAAGATTGTACTCGTTAATCTTTTCGGCGCAGGCGATAATATCGTTCATACGCTGAGCGGTTTCCTCATTCTTACGGGCAAAACCGAGACGCGCCTCCATATCGTAAAGCTGTGTTTCAGCCCTCTTGATTGCGTCCCTCACGCCCTGACGGGTAATGCCCTCGTTTTCGGCGATTTCGGAAAGAGAGAGGTCATCGTTATAGTAATAGTTTAAAAAATCTCTTTGCTTTTCCGTAAGCATTTCGCCGTAAATGTCAAAGAGCATGGTGATTTCAACATTATTTGCCATAAGTTTGCGCCTCACTTTCCTTAGATATGTGTAAAGCTATTTGCTTTACAGGGTGGTATTATACTAAAAAAAAGTCGGTTTGTCAATAGCTTTTTAAAATTTAAAACGGTCGGATTGCTCCGACCGCTTATTTTGTTATTTTACAGAGCGTTTCTGATTGCCTCAAAAAGCTCGTCGTACTCGTCAAATGCGGGAAGATCGGGGTTGTCAAGCTTAATCTGCTCCGTGCTCTTAAAGAGGAAGCCCGCCTTGCTCGCCCTAATCATTTTAAGGTCGTTGTGGCTGTCGCCCGAGGCGATTGTGTCAAAGCCTGCGGACTGCAGAGCCTTTACCGTGGTAAGCTTTGAGTCCTCTACCCTCATTTTGTAGTCGACAATTTTTCCGTCCCCGTCAACGACAAGCTCGTTACAGAAAATAGTCGGCATACCGAGCTTTTTCATAAGAGGACCGGCAAACTGAGTGAAGGTGTCGCTTAAAATAATTACCTGTGTAATTTCGCGCAGTCTGTCAAGGAACTCCTTGGCTCCGGGGATTGGGTCGATTTTGGAAATCGTTTCCTGTATTTCCTTAAGACCGAGACCGTGCTGCTCAAGAATACCGAGTCTGTATTTCATGAGCTTATCGTAATCGGGCTCGTCACGGGTGGTTTTTTTAAGCTCGGGAATGCCCGAAGCCTCGGCAAAGGCAATCCAGATTTCGGGGACAAGTACGCCCTCCATATCAAGACAAACTATGTTCATAATATAATCTCCTTTAATTAAGACCAGTCTATTACAGCGGCGTGCTCCTCGCTGTCGGGGCTGTCATTTCCGATAACGATGCTGCCCGACGAGGTGGTTTCAGCGGATGCCTTGGTGGTGCCGGCGTCGGCTTGCTTTGTTGCGCCGCCGTTTTTCTGCTCCTGCTTTTCCTTTTCAACCTGCTCTGCGGTCTTGGTAACAAGATAGTCGTACATCTCCATTGCACCGTCCTTTGAGGTGGTAACGGGGATGTGGTCGCCGTTTTTGTTTGTGATATAAACCTCGCCGTTGGACTCGGTCGAATACTCGGGAACAGTGGTGGTTTCGGTTGTAGAGCGGGCGGAGGTGGTTCCCTCGCCGTAGTTTTCCCCTTCCTTCTTCTTGCAGGCTGTAAGCAACAGCGTTAATACAAGAATTACAAGGGAAACGGAGATTAAAAGCTTTTTCATAATAATTACCATAACCTTTCAGTTAAGCTGCTTAATATTAATATTATAACAATCCTTATCGGTTTTTGCAAGCCGTTTTATTTAAGCGTTGCGATTGTAACTCCGTCCTCCCCTTCTCCGTATACGCCGAGACGGAAGGTGCGGACATTGGGGTGACGTCTTAAATGCGCGGCAACCGCCTTTCTGAGCACGCCCGTGCCCTTGCCGTGAATAATTGTAATATCACTTATTCCCATTCTTACGACGCTGTCAATATAACGGTCAAGCTCCATGAGCGCCTCTTCACGGTCCATGCCCCTTAAATCAACGCTTGTGCCGACTGATTTTGCCGTTTCCTCGCCGCCGCTTCGTTTTGCGTGAGAGCTGTTCTGCGGCTTTTTATCGGCGTTTTCAATAAGTCTTAAAGCCTTGATGTCGACCTTAGTTTTAATAATACCTGCCGATATTTCGGCGGTATTGCCGTTGAGCTTGGTAATTTCTCCCTTAGTGCCGAGTGTGGTGACAAAAACCGTGTCGCCCGCTTTAAGCTCTCTCGGAAGAACATAGGTTTCATCATCCTCCTCATAAAGCTCTTCGGAGGTGATGTCGTCGATATTGTTTAAGTGAGAGCGCATTGAAGCTCTCGCCTTCCTTGCAAGCGCGGCGGCGTCCTTCTCTTTTTTCTGCTCCTTTTTGAGCATATCAATTTCGAGCATTAAGGAGTTTGCGGCGCGCCTTGCGTTTTCAACAATTTTCTGCGCCTGCAGTCTTGCCTTCTCAACTTCCTTTTCACTTCTCTGTTCAGCCCTTTTAAGCTTTTCCTCGGCGGAAGCTTTCAGCCGTTCAATTTCAGCCTGCATTTCAAGGCTCTTTCTCTTTTCCTCTTCCATTTCGAGCCTTGTGTTTTCAAGCGTGTCGACAACATCCTCGAAGCGTGTGTTTTCCGAGGAAACAAGGCTCTGCGCCTCGGTAATTATTTCATCGGGAAGCTGCAGCCTTTTTGAAATGGCAAACGCATTTGAGCGCCCCGGTATACCGATTAACAGCTTGTATGTAGGCTTTAAGGAATCAACGTCAAATTCACAGCTTGCGTTTTCTACACGCTTTGTGTTGATAGCGTATTCCTTTAATTCCGCATAGTGAGTAGTTGCGGCAATCTTTGCACCCTGCTTGTGCAGGTGTTCGAGAATTGCGACAGCAAGCGCGGCGCCCTCAACGGGATCTGTGCCTGCGCCCAGCTCGTCTATAAGCACAAGACTTCTTTTGTCGGCGGTTTTAATTATTTCGACAATTTTGGTCATATGAGCCGAGAAGGTGGAAAGGCTCTGCTCAATGCTCTGCTCCTCTCCGATGTCGCAAAGAATGTGGTCAAAAACGGAAATTTCGCTTTTGTCATCGGCAGGAATAAACAAGCCGCATTCCGCCATAAGCGTAAGAAGCCCGATTGTTTTAACAGAAACGGTTTTACCGCCCGTGTTAGGTCCCGTGATGATTAAAGAGTCAAAGCTGTCGCCCAAGTTTACGCAAATCGGCACCGCCGTCTTTTTGTCAAGCAACGGGTGGACTGCATTTTTTAAGTTGATAACGCCTCTGTCATTGATTACGGGCTTAGTCGCCTTCATTGAAAAGGCGAGCTGAGCCTTTGAGAAAATAAGGTTGAGCTGTACAGCGCTTTGATAGCTGACAATAAGCGCGTCCGCAAACTCAGCCGCCTCTGCGGAAAGCTCATATAGTATTCTTTCGATTTCGTCTCTCTCTTTGCTTTCGAGCACCTTGATTTCGTTGTTTGCCTGAACGACTGCCGCAGGCTCGATAAACACTGTGGCGCCGCTTGAGGAGGTGTCGTGCACCATGCCCGAAATTTCGGCGCGGTGCTCATTCTTAACGGGGATTACGAACCTGCCGTTACGCTGAGTTATAATAGCGTCCTGAAGGCTGTTTTTGTAGTGCTGAGAATGTAATATTTCGTCAAGCTTGTCCCTGATTTTTGACTGACTGAGTCTTATTTTTCGGCGTATATCGCGAAGCTCGGACGAAGCGTTGTCGGACATTTCGGTTTCGGAAATAATAGCGTTGCTGATTTTTTCCTCAAGATATTTATTGCGGTAAAGGCTTGAAAAAAGGTCGTCAAGCTCGGTTTCCGAGGAGGCGGATTTTTCGTGCCAGCCGACTATGGCGTCAATTACTCTTAACACCTGCGAAATTTCAAGCAGCTCGTGCATATTCAGTGAGCCGCCCGCCTGAGCACGGCGCAGACTGTTGTCAATATTAACAAGCCCGCCGAAGGACGGAGCGCCGAATTTCGCAATAAGAATATGAGCCGCTTCGGTCTGTGAAAGCAGCCTTATAACCTCTAAAAAATCACTTTCGGGGCTTATGCCGAGCGCAAGGCTTCTTGCGTCCTCGCAGGCAGTATAGCCAGAAAGCATTTCAAGTATTTTGTCAAGTTCAAGAGAAATAAAATCCTTTTGCATTATGTAGTCCTCAACGAATTAAAAAAGTCAAGCGTTTTATATTTTCGCTCTGTTTTCGCCTTCAGGTAGGTTTCGGTGACAAAGCTCAGCTCCTCAAGCTTGTCGGGCGGCATTTCAAAGGAAAAGAGCTTTTCAAGCTTTGAAAAGACAATGTGCCTCATGGCGCTTATGACGCAAAGCTCAAGCGGAAGAGAAATCTCGCCCGAGGCGCAGTTTTCGCAAAAAAGCAGCCCGTGCTCAAAATTAAAGAACATAGTCGGGGTTTCAAACTCGCCGCACCTGTCGCAGGCGACAAGGTTTGGCATATAGCCCGAAAGAGAAAGGAGCCTCAGCTCAATTACCGCTTTCAAAAGAAGCATGGGCTTTTTGTCGTTTGAAAGCATATAAAGAGTGTTGAGAATAACGCGAAGGTATTCGTTAGCGTCGGTTTCCTGAGGGGCAAGCTCAAAGGCAAGCTCGGCAAAATACTGAGCCAAAGCCAGCTTCTCAATGTCATCCCGAAGTCCGAAAAAAACCTCAATCGGCTGAGCCTCGTCGATTATATAGGCGTCCTTACCCATATAAAGAGAAATCGACGAATAACACAGCAACCCCGTTGCCGACTGCTTTTTGGACTTGACGCTCTTTGCGCCCCTGACAAAGGCTTTAATTACGCCCATATCAGCCGTAAGCACGGTAACGAGCTTGTCCTGCTCACCGATATTCTGTTCCCTTATTATCAGTCCCTTTGTGTTCTGTCTCATTTCCTTCGCTTTCCTGTTCACTGTCGGACAAAATCCTGAAGGTGAGGTAATCCTCAATTCTTCCCGACTTTGAAAACAGTACCCAATAGTCCTCACTTTTCATATTAACACCGCCTTATGGTTTATACCTTTAGGTTTTCCCCATACGGCGAAAATAAACATTTTAATCTAAGCCAAAATTATGAATTAAGCCCTCTCGGTTACGCCAGTCCTCCTTGACCTTGACCCAGCATTTAAGGTTAACCTTTATGTCAAAGAAGCTTTCCAAATCGTGCCTTGCAAGGGTGGAAATTTTTTTAAGCATAGCGCCCTGCTTGCCGATTATAATTCCCTTGTGGCTTTCACGCTCGCAGTAAATTGTCGCTTCGATGTCGAGTATATCCTTATCCTCACGCTCACGCATTTTTTCAATTGCAACCGCAGTGCCGTGAGGAATTTCCTTGTCGAGAAGCCGAAGCATTTTTTCACGGATAATCTCAGCCGCAAGCACCCTTTCGGGCTGGTCGGTGAGAGTGTCATCGGGGAAATAATGCACGCTTTCAAAGCTGAGAGCCTTTAGCTCGTCGAGAAGCTCGTCTATTCCGTTTCCGTCGGCGGCGCTGACGGGTACTATCGCCTTAAAATCATACAGTGAGGAAAGATAAGCAAGCTTTTTTATAAGCGTTGTCTTGTCCACAATCAAATCAATCTTATTAAGCGCAAGCACTACTGTCATTTTTTCAGCCTTGAATTTATTGATTAATTCAAGCTCCGCACCGTTTAGCTCGTTGCTCTGTGCGTCAACTACGAAAAGGCAGGAGTCCACGCCCGAAATTGAGTCGGACACAGCCTGTACCATTTTTTCTCCGAGCTTGGTTTTCGGCTTGTGAAAGCCGGGTGTGTCGGTGAAAACAAGCTGTACGCAGTCCTCGGTCGTCAGCACGCCCATAATGCGTGTGCGTGTGGTCTGCGGCTTTGAAGAAACAATAGCGATTTTCGAGCCGATGAGCCTATTGAGTATTGAAGATTTTCCTACATTTGCTTTGCCGACAATTGCGACAAAAGCGGTTTTTGATTTTGGCATAATTGTTTCCTTTTTCAATCAATAATACATCGTAGGGCGTGCCTTGGCGCTACCGTTAGTTTACCGTATAGCTTGGCGGCGGGAGCAAGCCCCCGCCCTACGGGTTTACTATCTTTATCGGTTGTCAAGTTTTTCTATAAAATCGACAATCAGCTTTGAGCAATCCTCGGGTCTCTGTTCATAAATCATATGGTCGCCCGCAAGCAGGACAACTTCACAGTTACCCATCTTTTCGGCATAGGGCACGATAACGCTTTCCCTTAACTCTTTTGTCTGTTCAAGCATTTTATCGACAGTTTCCTCGTTGCCTTCGTAAACTTCGGGGCGAAGCTTCATATCCAACTTGTTTTTTTCAATCTGACGGTTTATCCACTTGTTATTTTCAAGTACGTCGTCAACCGTCTGTATGCCCCAGGAGGCGCAAATATAGAGCTTCGGAATATCGTTAGTAACAAGCGTATCAAAAGCTTCCTGTGCATTTTTCGCAAGTAATTTTGATTCGGAAAATCCTGCGATATTCTCATACTCCATAAGTGTCAAAGCGTCGCCGAGATACTGTTCTTCGTCAGAATAATTGTCGGGATAAAAATAAAAGTCCTGCCTTAAAACATACCTTCCGAAGCCAAGCTTTGCGAGGAACACTTCAAGCCGTTCAAATGCGCCGACTGAGCCGTTAAAATCAGCTTCATCTTCAAAAGCATCTTCGGAAAGCTGACTGCCGTCAACAAACACAACTGCCTCAATTTCGTCGGGGTAATTTGAGCACCAGTAGTTTGCATACGCACCGCCTATTGAATGAGCCATAAGCAGATAAGGCGGATTGTATCCCGCATTTTTGAGAGCCGTACGGTAATCACCGACTATCTGCTCGTTAGTCATATCGTTATCGGTATCGCCGCTGAAGCCGTAGCCTGCACGGTCAACAAACACAACGAGATTATCCTTTTCAATTTCCTTTGTCATCTGTCTTGCGGCAACCGAAAAATCAGCCATACCGAGACCTGCAAGACCGACAATAGTGTGCTCTCCGTCCCTGTTACCGAAAGCGGAAACGTTTATTGAATAATCACCTACCGAGACAGGATTGTAATAGCCCTGCTCCTTTAGTAATGCGACCTCTTTTTTTCTCTTAACCTTGTGGATGACAAACGTTACAGCAGTAAATGCGATAACTAATGCCAGCAGAATAAACAGTATTTTCAGTATAATTTTTCCGGCTTTTTTCATTTTAGTATTCCTTTCACCCGACAAACTCCGATTCGTTTACTTTATCTTATCGGGTAAATCGTCGGCTATGGTGCTACCGTTAGTTTACCGTATAGCTTGGCGGCGGGAGCAAGCCCCCGCCCTACGACGGACGATTGAATCACCTCTACGGTTTTAATCTTACTTACCATTTAAACGGTTTTATCGCTTGAATTATCACCCTTTGAGGATTTTCCGAATCCCTTGAAAATAAAGAGCGATGCCGGAATAATTGACAATACGAATATCACGAACATAATCGGCTTGTCCGTATAATAGGCATACATAGCCTTAAACGCCTCGGGCTGACCGAGTATTGCTATGCCGACAAGCACTGCGAAAATTGCGGCTATGAGTACTGCGCCAGCCGCGGTGTCCTTGGCAACCTTTCCCTTTTCGGTGTGCTCCGCCGAGGCTAAATCAACGCTTCTTTCAACTGCGGTGTTGACAAGCTCGAGTGCGGTTACAAGCGCATTCGCAAGAAAGATTATCGCAAACTCGACTGCGCTTACCTTGAAGAAATCGTATATCAGCAAAAATGAATACATATATGCCATGCAGGTAAAATGTATTCTCATATTTCTCTCATATTTCAGCGCATAATAAATACCCCTGAAGGCATAGCCGAAGCTGAGAAACAGTTTTTTGTAATTATCCATAATTATTCCTCGTCAAGATAATAGCTTCCGTTTCTTTTAAGACCGAGCTGAGTGAGCACGCTTTCCTCTTTCTCTCTCATTTTGACCGCTTCGAGCCCTCCGCCCTCGTGGTCATAGCCTAAGAGGTGAAGCATTGAATGTACCGTAAGGAAGGCAACCTCTCTCTGAAACGGATGTCCGTACATTTCAGCCTGCTCAACAGCCTTTTCAAGAGAAATCACTATATCGCCGAGCATTTTGGCGCCCGTGTCGTGATTGATGTCATATTCTCCGTTTTCGCCGAGAGGAAATGAAAGCACATCGGTTTCACGGTCTATATTTCGGTACTGTTTATTAAGCTTATGTATCTGCTCGTTGTCGACAAAGCTGATGCTGATTTCGGCGGAGGAGTCGAAGCCCTCCTGCTCAAGCACCGCATGGCAGCAACGGCGCAGAAGCATCCTTATGCCCGTAGGCACCTTAACCTTTTTCTGATTATTGGAAATAATAACCTTTAACTTTTCCGTCATCTCTTTCTCCCTTCCTCGCTTTTCTCATACGCCTTGATAATATCCTGAACAAGCCTGTGCCTTACAACATCCTTTTCGGTAAACTCGTTTACCGCAATGTCGGGGATGTTGCGTAAAATGCGCATAGCCTGCATAAGTCCCGACTTTTTGCCGTCCGGCAGGTCAATCTGCGTAATGTCGCCCGTGACAACCATTTTTGAATTAAAGCCCAGACGTGTTAAGAACATCTTCATCTGTTCCTTGGTGGTGTTCTGCGCCTCGTCAAGAATAATAAACGAGTCGTCAAGCGTTCTTCCTCTCATATACGCAAGGGGCGCTACCTCGATGCTTCCCCTCTCCTGATATTTCTGGAAGGATTCGGCGCCGAGCATATCAAACAGTGCGTCGTAAAGAGGACGAAGGTACGGGTCTACCTTCTGTTGTAAATCGCCGGGCAGGAAGCCGAGCCTTTCGCCTGCTTCAACGGCGGGTCTTGTCAGAATAATACGGTTGACCTCCTTAGCTCTGAAGGCGGTGACAGCCATTGCGACCGCAAGGTAGGTTTTGCCCGTGCCGGCAGGGCCTACGCCGAGGGTGATGGTGTTGTTCTTGATAGCTTCGATGTATTTCTTCTGACCGAGGGTTTTGGGCTTTACGGGCTTTCCCTTTGAGGTGACGCAGATGCAGTCGCCCGTGATTTCTGAAAGCTTTTCCTCGGAGTCATCATTGACAAGGCTCATTACATAACGGACGTTTTGCTCGGAGAGAGCCTCGCCCTTATTGATAAGCATCAACAGTCCGTTGATAACACGGGTCGCCTTGTTAACCGCTTCGGGCTCGCCCGTTATTTTCAATTCGGAGCCCCTGCTGATAACGCCGACGTCATATTCGTGTTCAATTATTTTCACGTTTTCGTCAAAGCTTCCGAACAGGGAAACCGCATGCTCCATTCTGTCAATACTTATGCTTTGTTCAGCCACTGAAATCATCCCTTGTGTTAAAATAATATATACATAATTATAATACCACAAACATAGGTTAATTTTCAATGAAAATTTCGCTTCGTTTGCCTATATCGCAAACAACTGTCAGCGTGTCGGAAATATACGTTCCCGATTCCGTCTGCCTGAGGCTGAAGCGTGAGGATTTTATTTCGGAGCTTTTTGCGTTGTTCATATAAAAAAGAGCATAGTTTTTTAAGCAGTAAAGCCTTTCGGCGGACGGCGAAAGCGCTTCGGCGTTTTCAAGGATATAGGAATGCTCCCTTGTCACGCCCAGCGGCAGAACCACATTTTCGTCGGAAAGATAGGCTGAGCTTTTATAATAATACTCCCCTTGAGGCTTAAAGCCTAAGGGTATTTCAATTCCGAGAAGGTTTAGGCTGTATCTGTTTACGGTTCTTTTGTTTTTCTTAAAAACCTCCTTACAGCCGTCGGACGAAAAGCCTCTTCTGACAACGGCATAAACCTCTCCCCTTGCTGACTTAAGCGAGCTGCTTCGGTCGGCGTTCTCCACAACGCCCGAAATCAACAAATCGCCCTTTAAAACGAGGTCGCCTGCCTGCACCTGAGCAACGCCGATTTTTTCGTTGACAGACACAATCTCCGCGTCCTCCGCGGCAACGATATTACACGGCGTTTCGGTGTCGGGAAACTCGGGAGCGTCAGTTCTCTCTTTAATTATTATCTCGACCCTTGAGCCCTTGATGTTTACGTTAGCCCACAAAAGCTCCGGCAACGCCTTCAACGCTCCGTCCTCTGCCTCGGAAGGGTTGATTTTCGACTTCCTCGCTCCGATTTTTACTCCCTGCGCCGAAAAGGCTTGGAGCACCTGTTCCTCCGAGAGCCTGCTGTTCCCCTCAACGGTGATGTCCCAAACCATGCCCGAAAGCAGAAGGATTATCAGCGCCGAAGCGACAATGCCGATAAGTAAGCCTCGCCTTTGACGGTTTCGGTTAAAGAAAAACGGCAGTCCGCATTTTTTGATTATTCTGACCCTTGCACCCGAACGTGAAGCGGGAAAGCGTATGCTCTTATAGCCCTCTACGGTGGTTACGGCATAAAGACAGTCCTTTTGCCGACGTAAATCCCAGAGAGGGATTTTACGAAGCGTACAAAGGTTCACAAACCTCTCGCAGAAGCCCCCTTCGGCACGAAAGCAGACGTAACCCTTTAAAAATCTCAACAGCCTTATAATCAACAATTTACTTACTCCCCTGCGTTTCAAATTCAACGGAAAGAATGTTTCCCGAAATAACCGTTCCGATTTCGGAATATGATTTGATTTCCGTGTTTTCACCCCTGAAGGTTATGACAAGCGTATCGGTGTTGAGCCTGATTAAACCCTGCTCGTATTCAAGTATGCCTCTGCAGCCGTCAAGAATAAATTCACGGTTTCCCTGCGCCTCAAGATGCGGCTCGGAAAAATCGGGAAGTCCCGGTATGCCGAGTGCCGCCTTCAGCTGACTTCTGCCTGCCGTTCTCCTTCTTGTTCTTTCGCTCAAAACAGTCACCTCGCTCATATATTTATATGCCGAGGCATATATTTTGATAACCGAAAGAGTGACGTTATGAAAGACAAAGCTAAAATAAAAAATATAATATTAACCGTGTTTACCCTGCTTTTACTTACGGCTTTGGCATACAGGGCGGAGCTTTTTTCGTCGGGAGCCGCTTCGGGAATAAGCCTGTGCCTTGAGAGCGTGCTGCCGTCAATGCTTCCGTTTATGTTTTTGTCGTCGTTTATTGCGGTGTCCGGTGCGGCTGACCTGCTCGGGAGTCTTTTCGGCAGACCTTTTTTTCGCCTTTTTCGGATTTCGTCCGTGAGTGCTTCGGCGTTTATTATGTCGCTGGTCGGCGGATATCCCATAGGAATTAAAACCGCATACGCTCTTTATGAAGCGGGGAAAACAGAGCAAAGCGAATTTAAAAAGCTGTGTACATTTTGTATGTGCGGCGGTCCCGGCTTTATAATCGGCACGGTCGGCAATGGCTTTTACGGCTCACGCAGAGCAGGGCTTATACTTTATTTTTCCTCGGCGCTTTCCTGCGTTCTGCTTGCCCTTGCGGCACGTCTGTTTTTCAAGGGAGAAGGCGAGCAAAATCCAAGCTCCGCATATAACGTCGGCAGTCTTTCGGGCTCCTTCTTCACCGCCGCAAAAAAGGCTTCAAAAGCGGTGCTTGAGGTATGCTTTCTGATTGTACTGTTTTCATCCGTACAGGGGTTTCTGTCAGGTCTTCCCGACAGTGCGGCATTAAGGCTCTTGTTGAGTGTACTTGAGGTGACGACAGCGGTTAAAAGCAATATAACCATTCTTTCTCTGCCGCTGATTTCCGCATTGATTGGCTTCGGCGGTATATGCGTGCATATTCAGGTTATGCCCGAAATAGTCAAAAGCGGAACGGGAGTCGGGGCGTTTTTTATTTCAAGGCTTGCACACGGCGCACTTTCGTATTTGTGCTGTCGGCTGCTTTTATTTTTCTTTCCGATTGAGTCGGGTGCCTTCAAGCCTTATTCAGAGCCGATAATACTTCCGTATTCGGTTTCCCTGCCTGCGGCTGTAAGCCTGCTTATCAGCTGCGGACTGATGGTTTGGGAGCTTGCTAACAGGCGGAAAATGTGGTAAGATAAAGAAAAGCAGAGGTGACTTAAATGAGCAAATCGCTTTACAATACCGAAAACCTTTCGCCAAAATGCGAATACTGTGCAAACGGACGCCCCTCGCCCGACGGGGTTAACGTGCTTTGCAAAAAGAAGGGCGTTGTCAGCAGGGACTTTCACTGCAAAAGATTTAAATACGACATAATGAAAAGGGTGCCCAAAAGAGCGCCCGAGCTTCAGAGCTTTGAAGAAGAGGATTTTTCACTGTAATAAGCAAACAACGGCACTCATTTTTTGAGTGCCGTTTTTATTGCCGTTATGCGCTCTGAGAAACGAATTTCTGCTTTACCGACTGCATTTTTGCCGCTTCGGCGGTGTCGGCAGGATACCAGCCCTTTGCCTCCATTTTCTTATAAATGTCGTCCTGCATCTGGAGGGAATCGTTTAAAGCGTTTTTAAACTCGGTGTTTACATTCGGAGTAGCCGACTCGATACCTGCGTGGAGGTAAAGGTCGCACGCCCCCTTTTCAAGCATAAGAAGGTTTTCCATTAAGTTTCTGTCGTCCATAGTTTTTTCCTTTCTTATAAAAGTCCGATTAACTGATTGAAAATTTGCTGATGCCTGTCAGCCATTGCGGCAACGCAGCTTTTAAGCTCTGCGTCCTGAAGGGAATTTGCGGTTTCGTTAAACTTCTGTAAAAAATACTTTTCGTGTCCGAGTGCGTCCTCGACGTACATAAGCTCCTTTGAAGTCATAGCTTCACCTCCTTTAATTTTATTATCGGTAAAATCTCCCCAAATATACAAAAAAATCCCACCCTTTCGGATGGGATTTAATATTGGCTTTAATCAGTCAGATGTGTAGGGAAGAAGAGCGATAGCTCTTGCTCTCTTAATAGCTGTAGTGAGCTCTCTCTGATGATATGCACAGGTGCCTGTAACTCTTCTCGGAAGAATCTTTGCTCTTTCGGAAGTAAAGCGACGAAGCTTTGCGGCATCTTTATAGTCAATCTTTTCAACCTTTTCAACGCAGAACGCGCAAACCTTTTTACGCTTTCTGTTCATGGGTCTTGCGCCCTGGGGTTTCTCATTAGGCATAATTAAGTCCTCCTGTTAGTATTCTTTTGACGAATCAGAACGGAAGTCCGTCGTCGTCATCTGCTGCGTCGAAGCCAAAGTCTTCGCCTGTGCTGATGTTGTTAAAGGAGCTTGTGTCCTCGCTCTGATAGGAAGCGGTGTTCTGAGCAGGCGCTTCGTATCTGTTCTGAGCAGAGCCGTCGTTTGACTGCTTTGAGCCGCAGAACGAAACATTGTCAGCAATAATTTCAACAGCAGTTCTCTTGTTACCGTTTCTGTCTTCATAGGAACGGGTCTGAATTGAGCCTTGTACGGCAATCATGG
The DNA here is from genome assembly GCA_017438845.1 of Clostridia bacterium. Taxonomy (GTDB): domain Bacteria; phylum Bacillota; class Clostridia; order Oscillospirales; family Acutalibacteraceae; genus Fimenecus. Next base: position 100,347 of record JAFRUO010000003.1, read on the forward strand.
AGCCTTTACGGAAATATCTTGTAACAAAATCGGCAGTCTGTCGCCAAGCGACAACATTGATAAAATCAGCCTGCCTTTCCTCACCTGCCCTGACATAGCTTCTGTCAACGGCAACTGTGAAGGATGTGACTGAAATACCCGAACTTGTTGTGCGAAGCTCAGGATCGGCAGTAAGTCTGCCCATTATAACTGCACAGTTAAGCATAATAAATTCCCTCCATTACTTTTTAACAACGATTGAGCGAAGAACGCCTTCGGTGATACCGGCGATACGTTCAAGCTCAGCCGGGAAGGTAGGCTCGCTTTCGAAGTTGTAAAGGACATAATAGCCTTCAGCTTCGTCATTGATGAGGTAAGCAAGCTTTCTCTTGCCCCACTCGTCAATGCTTTCGAGAGTACCGTTCTTCTCAATCAAGGCACTGAATTTTTCAACAAGAGCCTTAACGTCGTCATCGGTCTTGTTAAGAACCGAGAAAACGAAGATTGATTCATACTTTACCATCTTTTGCACCTCCTTATGGACTTTGCCCTGAGCCGTTTGGATTTACTCAGGGAAGGAGCTGAAAGAACACTTTCAGCGAATTAATATTATATCAGCGAATTTTTGATAAGTCAAGAAATTTTTATTATTTGTCAATTGACTTATTTTAAAATTCATTCCAGGTTGTCAGCTTGACTATTTTGGCATAGCTCTGGATAATCTTGCAGACCTTTACGGAAACATTTGTGTCGGCATAGTCGTTTGCCATTGCGGTCGGCTCTTTGTTTTCAAACATCGAAACCGCAAGGTCCATTGCCTGCTTTACGTCCTTGCCCTTAATACCGCCGACCACAACGGTACCCTTGTCAAGCACCTCGGGGCGCTCGGTCGAGGTCCTGATAAGCACTGCGGGGAAGTTGAGAATAGCGCTCTCCTCGGAAAGCGTGCCGCTGTCGGAAAGCACGCAGTAAGCGTTTTTCTGCAGAGCGTTGTAATCAAAGAAGCCGAAGGGCTTTAAGCTTTTTACCAACGGGTGGAATTTAAAGCCGCGTTTTTCAATCATATTCTTACTTCTCGGATGAGTTGAATAGATAATCGGCATTTTATATTCCTCGGCAATTTCGTTTACCGCTGTCATAAGCGACATAAAATGCTCCTCGGAGTCAATGTTTTCCTCGCGGTGAGAGGAAAGAAGTATGTATTTACCCTTCTCAAGTCCGAGTTGCTTTAACACATCGCTTTTGTCAACCTGCTCGCCATAGAGCTTAAACACCTCGGGCATCGGTGAGCCTGTAACAAACATCGTCTTACCGTCAATCCCCTCCTTTAAGAGGTAACGGCGGCTGTGCTCGGTGTAAGGCATATTGATGTCGGAAATATGGTCGACTATCGTTCTGTTTATCATTTCGGGAACATTCCAGTCCCAACAGCGGTTGCCCGCCTCCATGTGGAAAATCGGGATTTTCAGCCTCTTTGCGCTGATTGCGGAAAGAGCCGAGTTGGTGTCGCCGAGAATCAGCAGTGCGTCGGGCTTCTCCTTAACTAAAATGTCATAGGATTTCGCAATTATGTTGCCCATCGTTTCGCCGAGGTCCTTGCCTACGCACTCAAGGTAGTAGTCGGGCTCGCGAAGCTCAAGGTTTTCAAAGAACACCTGATTGAGCGTATAGTCGTAATTCTGACCCGTATGAACAAGAATGTGATCAAAATAACGGTCGGCGCACCTGAGGGTCGGCGCAAGACGGATTATTTCGGGTCTTGTGCCGAGAATCGTCATAAGTTTAAGCTTCGACATGGTTATGTCTCCTTTTGAATGGTTTATATAAAAGATTATTCAGCTTTTAATAAAGGCGGAAAGCGACAAGGTTGTCACAAGTGTAAAAGCTCAGGCTTTAGTGTTCACCGCTGTCGTCAACCTTTAAAAAGAAGGTGTCGGGTCTGTCGGGATTAAAGCATTCGTTTGCCCACATAAAGGTGACCATATCGTCATCGCCGAGGTTTTCAATGTTGTGCGTATAACCCGTGGGAATGTCTACGACCTCAAGCTTGTCGCCCGAAACATAATACTCGGTGATTTCGTCACTGTCAATTTTGCGGAAGCGGATTACCCCCCTGCCGTGAACTACGAGAAATTTTTCGTTTTTCGTGTGGTGCCAATGCTCGCCCTTGGTGATGTGAGGCTTTGAAATGTTTACGGAAAACTGACCGTTGTTTACGGTCTTGAGTATTTCGGTAAACGAGCCTCTTTCGTCCGAGTTTGTCTTTAACGGATAGGAAAAGCCGTCTGTCGGAAGATATGAAAGATAGGTGCTGTAAAGCTTCTTGGAAAAGCTTCCGTCCGTCATATCGGGCACATATTTGTTTTCACGGCTTTCCTTAAAGGAATAAATAAGGTCAACAATTTCACCGAGCGTGATATTATGCTCGACCGGAACGCGGCAGTATTTACCCTGCCTTGTTTCGTTGCCGCAGAGAGCGTGAATCAGCTCGTCAACCACATCGTCGATATACACAAGGGTCATCGGGTGGTTGCGGTCATTGACCTGAATCGGGAGTCCGTTCGCAATATTGTTACAGAACGTAGCAACAGCGCTGTTGTAATTCGGTCTGCACCATTTGCCGAAAATGTTCGGAAAACGGTATACAAGTACTCTTGCGCCCGTCCTTGCGGAATAGTCAAAGAACAGGTCCTCCCCCGCCTTTTTACTTCTGCCGTAGGGGTTGTCAAGCGCCGCCTGAGTTGATGAGGAGAGCATTACGGGGCATCGGTTTTCGTGCTTTTCAAGGGTTTCGAGAAGCCTTGAAGCAAAGCCGTAATTCCCGTTCATAAAGTCCTCGGTGTTTTCAGGGCGGTTGACACCTGCAAGGTTAAAGACAAAGTCGCACTGACTGCAGTATTCGTCAAGCAAAGCCGGGTCCGAGTCAATATCGTATTCAAGCACCTCGGGAGTAAAGTCAAGCTTATAGCTTCGGTCCTTTCCGTCACGGATGTTTCCGAGCTCTGCGACAAGGTTTTTGCCGACAAAGCCCTTGGCTCCGGTGATAAGAATTTTCATATTCTCAGCCTTTCATCTTTTCTAATTCTTCCTTGATATAGTCAAGGCTCAGGAGCTTTTCCTTTACCTGCTCAACGTTAAGAAGCTCGGTGTTGTTCGAATTAAACTCCGTAAGAGGGTTTCTGTCGGTGTCGCCGCTGCTGAAGTACTTGTCGTAATTAAGAGAGCGCTTGTCCGCAGGGACTCTGTAAAACTCTCCCATATCTGCAGCGTGGGCGCACTCCTCGTTGGTAAGAAGTGTTTCATACATCTTTTCGCCGTGGCGTATGCCGATTACCTTGACCTCGGTGTCGGGGCAGAAAAGCTCCTTGACCGCATCGGCAAGCACACCGATTGTGCAGGCAGGCGCCTTCTGAACAAGTATATCGCCCGAAACGCCGTTTTCAAAAGCGAACAGCACAAGGTCTACCGCTTCGTCAAGGCTCATAATAAACCTCGTCATATTCGGCTCGGTTATCGTAATCGGCTTGCCCTCCTTAATCTGGTCAATCCAAAGAGGAATAACAGAGCCTCTTGAGCACATAACGTTACCGTAGCGCGTACAGCAGATTTTGGTTTTGTCGGGATCTACGGTTCTTGACTTCGCAACGATAACCTTCTCCATCATAGCCTTTGAGGTGCCCATTGCGTTTACGGGGTATGCCGCCTTGTCCGTAGAAAGACAGATAACCGTTTTTACGCCCTCTTCGATAGCGGCGGTCAGCACATTGTCGGTGCCGATTACGTTTGTTTTAACCGCTTCAAGAGGGAAAAACTCACACGACGGCACCTGCTTGAGAGCTGCCGCATGGAAAATATAGTCAACGCCGTGCATGGCGTTTTTGACGCTTGCAAGGTCCCTTACATCGCCGATAAAGAATTTAATCTTATCGCTTACCTCGGGCATCCTCGCCTGAAACTCGTGACGCATATCGTCCTGCTTTTTTTCATCTCTTGAAAAGACGCGAATTTCACCGATGTCGGTCTTTAAGAAACGGTTGAGCACGGCGTTGCCGAAGGAGCCTGTGCCGCCTGTAATCATCAAGGTTTTTCCTTTAAACATTTATATCACCCTTTTTGGTTTATATATTTATTTAAGCTTTTCAATAAGCTCGGGGCTTCTTGAAAAGAGCTTTTTAACTGTTTTGTCGTTTCCGCCTTCATCCCAATTTATATTACTCAGGCTCGCCCTTTCGGCGCAGTCGGCGGTGATAAATATTCTGTGATTTTTATATGCTTTGATTACGGGAATACCGTAAAGGAGCTCGTTGTATTTCATCCACAAATCGTCTGCAGAAAAGGCAAGCTCCCTGCAAAGCCCGATGTCAAAGGTGCTTTCGGGCATTATCCCGGGCGGATAAAGACAGCCCGAGCCCGTAAGCGCCATCAGCTTTAAGGAAGGCTCGTTTACTCCGACGGAAGAAACCCTTTTCCACTTGATATAAGGTATTACGTTGCCGTCGGAGTCAAGCTCCATAAGCCTTGCGGAGTCCGCAACAATGCTTTCGGGAAACTGCAGGTGCTTTTTCCAGAGTCGTTTAACTACGTCCCTGCCGTAAATTATATCGTCGTCAAAGGTAATTATTACACAGTCGGGAAATTCCTTAAACGCATAAAAGTATTTTTTATGAGATTTCAAGTCGCCCTCTCGGAAGCGAACGGTAAGCCCGTATTTTTCGAGCGACGAAAGGGATTCGGGAATTTTGCCGTCGGGAAACTGCTCGGCGGACAGCCAGAGTATTATTTCGTCAGCCTTAAAGGACTGAAGCATAAGCGATTTTACGGCGTAATGCACACCGTCAATTCTGTCGGGGAAGCTTGTAAGGGAAAAAACAACCCTCTCCCCTCTTTTTTCGGTGTTGAGCACGCTTTCGGAGAAGCTGACGCTGTCAATGTATTTCTTCTCGCTTTTCGCAAAAGCCTTTCGCCAGACTCTTTCTATATACGGGAGCTTGAGCTCCTCGCGTTTTTTTGCCCATTCGGGTAATCTGAACATATTTTACTCCGTTATTCTCACTTTATCAACCTGTGTTTAATTCGGCTGAGCTTCTTTTTAATACGCATGCCTGCAGGCTCGGCGGTGTATTTTAATATACTTTTATCAACGGGGCTTGTTTTGATAGCCGAGAAAAAGCCTGCCCTTTCGGGCGGTATTTGCGCCGCCTTTATTGAAGCGCTGTTTCTCAGGATTGCCGCTTCGGCGTCAAGCTCTTTATAATTCATTTTGCCCTCTGCGCTAAAGAAAAGCTTTTCTCCCTTTTCGGAATGAAGCCAGACAAACGAGGCGCCCCTGTCGTCGTCAAGCTCGGGCATAATGTCCTGTATTCCCCAAAAATCGGCAAGTGTGACGTCGGACTGACGAAGCCTTGTTTTAAAGCCGCATTCGTAACAGCTCGGGCGCAGATAAATGTCTGCAAGAAAGCCCTTCATAAAAAGGTCCTCACGGAATTTTTTTAAGTACCGTGTGCCGTCCGAAAAGCCGACGCTTAAGCTGTAGGTTTTCCAACCGCTTTGCTTGTTTCTGAAAAAGACGTCGCTTATTTCGGCTTTTCTTTCCGATTTAAGAAAGTCGGTGTATTTGTCCCAAACCATTGGAGAAGGTACTCCGTGACAGATAATGTCAACGGTATAAAGCTTGTCGAAATCCGTTCCGAGATAAGCATACAGTCCGCCTATTTGACAGGGAGTTCCCGAAAAGAGGACGGGTTTTCCCGATAAAAGCAGCTCTTTCGCCTCTTTAAAGCAGCTGCCGACAGTGCTTTGAAGATACTTCGAGCCCCTGAGCAGTGCAAGCTCTTCTTTATTGTTAACCGATATATGCCGAACCTCTTTAAAGTCGGGAGTCATCGCCGCGCCGAAAACCGTTCCGCCCATATCCAGCACCGCTTCGCACAGAAGAGAGAATATTCCGCCCGATGAGCTTTGAAGCCTGAGCGTTTCGTCAAGGGCGAAGGCGGCAAAGCCCTCCTGACGGGAAGCGGGATTTTCGTAACGCCGATTCAGGACGGGACAAACCTCTTCGCATTTTTTGCACTCAACGCATTTGTCGCTGTCCGCTTTGGGGTATAAAAAGCCCTCACTGTCACGAACCATGCCGATACAATCCGTCGGGCAAACGTTCACGCAGGCGTGACACCCGTTACATTTTGCCTTGTCTTTTATTTCAATCATTTCTTCACCGACTTTTTAAGAAGCCTTTTTGCAGGGTTGAGTATAAGCTGCTTTTCATATGAGTTCATTCCGATAAGCCACATCGAGCCGCAGTAAACAAGAGTGTATGCCGCAACTCCGACCAGAAAGCTGAAAACGCTTTTTACAAAGCCCGTCTTTGTGATAACCGCGCCGACGGCAATCGGGAGCAAAAGTCCCGGAGAAACCCTGAGTATATTTTTAAAGAAGTGCAGAATATCTATGTTGCATTTCTTATGATAGTAGATGTTCATTATTAATCCGTTTGCGACGATGAGTGAGATCGCCGTGCCGACTGCGCTTCCCACTGCGCCGTAACGCTGACAGAGTATTACGGAAAGCACCAGGTTTATTATTGCCATTGCAAGGTAGGCAAAGCTTCTGAAACGGTGCAGATTCTGCGCGCGCTGAATCTCAATGCCGAGGTTTTCAATAAGCGCAATCGACGAGGGAATAACCAGCAGTAAGGCTACATAGTAAGAGTAGCCGTAGTTTTCGTCAGCCCAGATGTTGACGATAAAGAAGCGTCCGAAAAAGACTATGCCCGAAGCTATCAGACCGAGCACGATAAACTGAATCCTGCCGACACGGGTAAACAGCTCGGTAAGCTCCTCCCGCTGACGGGCAAGGTTGTCCTTTGTCGCATTGACTATCTTATGAATCCTCGGCGCAAAGACGTTGGAAATTGAGGTCGAAAACAGATGATAGCAATTGTAAAGAGTGTAGCCGACCGAATAAACCGCAACCTCCGCCGTGCCTTTAAACCTGCCGAGAAGGAGCTTGTCAATGTTCCAGTTTATCTGGTCGATAATCATATTCATGGCGATAAACACGGTATAGGTGAAAAGCTCTTTGAAAATTCCTTTTTCAAAGGAATGAAAAACGAATTTTTCCTTGAGCCGAAACAGAACAAAATACAGATAGCATATATCAGCTACAAGGTTCAGGCTGACTGTGACCGTGACCATGGCGATTGAACGGAAGCCCGCAAAAAGCAAAGGCAGGGTGATAAGCGGCCCGAAAACCGTCTTAATCATACCGACAAGCTTTAAGAATACAAACTTCTCGTGAGCCGAGATGATATTTGAAAAAACGCTCATCGGGAACGAAAGCGAAAGGTTGACGGTCAGAAGCAGGGTCAGCACCCTTGCAATTTTATACTCCCCTGCCGTTAAACCGTCACTGAAAACCAGCTCCAGCTTAAATGTCAGAAACAGTCCGCAGGCAAGAGCGACAAGTCCGATAATTGAAAAGATAATAAGGAACAGCCCGTTAAGCTTTGAAATTTTTTCACGGTTGTTTTCCTTTTTATAAATTGCATAATAGCGAATATATCCGCTGTTAAAGCCGAGACTCAGCAGAGAAAGCACGGAAATCGTCGAGGCGACAGTGTTATATAAGCCGTACTCGCTCTGACCGAGCAAGCGGATCATAACAGGTGTATAAACTAACTGCAACACCATTCCTATGCCCATCTGCAAATAGGAAAGTATTGAGCCTGCTTTAAGTTGGTTAGCCTTCATGCTTATTTAGACTCCTGTCTAAAAAATCAAAATACTTTTTTCTTTCCTCGCCGAGCACGCTGTGCGCGCGGTCGAAATTACAGCTAAGCTCCTCGCCGGGCTTTGTTTTGCCGTACTGACGCTCCTCGAGAGAGAGCATACCGAGCAGAGAGGATATCCTTGAAAACATTTTGGAATTTACCGAGTCGTCCTTCCTTTCGGTGACGATAAACGGAACGCCGAAATTCACGGAGAACGCTGTAAAATGAAAGGAATCGGTAAAGACGAGGGACGCGTTATCAATAAGGCTTAACACCTCGTCGGGACCGTAGACGCTGTCGGGTGCAAAAACATTTATTATCTTTAAGCTGTTTTTTTGTGCGAGATTTTTTATATAATTTTCCTCATCCTGCGACATTCTGCCGAGCAGGGCAAGAAGAATATAGCTTCCGTTGTCGTTCGGGACTTCGGCAAAGATTTTTTTCCATTCGTCTTTGGTAAGTGCGAGAGTCGGGTCAATAAGCCGCTCCGCCTTTCTGCCCGTGAGCGTTTCGATTATTTTAACGCCTGCCTCTTCCCTTGAGCAGAGGTTGTCGAAGCCGTCAAGCCCTTGCCTGTAAAGCTCGGTAAGCTCATCGGGAAGTTCCGAAACGCCGAAGCTCGGTGAAACGCAAATTCTCTGCTCCCTTTCGGCAAAGGACAGGAAGAAATTATTCCTTTCACGCGGTCTTATAGATGGGTTCCAAACCTGGTCGCTTCCGGTGACGAAAAAATCGTACTCGCCTGCTAAGGCTTTCGGTATCTGCAAATCCTTTATATACAAAGCCCTTACGGGGATATATTTTTTTGAAAAGCGGTATATTTTTCGGTACCTTTTCTTTTCGACGTCGCCCATTAACGCTTTAAGCTTAAAAAGGGCAGGGCGTATCAGCTGCCTGCGGTCGGGGTAAACGACAAGCGTCCGCGGCTCAAATCCGTATTTTTTAAGGCATTCCTGAACGGCGTAATTCTGGTATTTATTACCGTAATTGTAGTACCCGAACAGGGTTAAAATGGCAATTGTTTTCATTCTTTCCCCTCTTTGTCGGAATAATTACCCGAGCTTCTTTTTGCGGTTTTTGTTTTCGTAGTTTCCTATACAGATAAGCATAGGCACGACAAGGAAGATGGCAAAGGGTATTTCGTAAATCTGGAACACGGGATTAAGCCAGCTTAAAAGATACAAAAACCAGAAAATCATATTGAAAACCTCGGGGTTTTGCTCCGAACGGTTGATAAGCCTTATCATAAATTTGCGAAGTCCGAAAAGGAAAACGTTATATGCGACAGAGCCGAAAATGCCGATGTCAACAAGAATTTTAAGCTGAGTCGAGTGGCTGTTTTCAGACGCCCGAATTGCTTCGTGGTCATTGATTAAATCGGGCTGTCCGAAGAAAATGTGGCGGCTGAAGCTTGTGAGCGCATCTTTGATATAATCAAGCCTCCAGGAGGTGTAGCCGTCACCGCCGAGAAGTCCCGAAATAGCATACATCTTTTCAGACAGCTTTTCACCGCTGATTAAGTAGGAAAGCCCTCTTGTGATAAAGCTTGAGAAAATAACAATCAAAGCGGTAACAAAGATTATGATTACCCTTGCGAGGTCGCTCTTTGTAAAACGAAGACAGATTAAAAGATTGATTACTATGCACAAAAGCAACAGCGTAAGATACTGCGACTTAATGACAAAGGCAAGTATCGCAAGCGTAAGAATTATAAAGACGGCTCGCTTTGCTCGCTTTTGCGTTACCGAATTGTAGAAGGTAAAGACCTCTATTATGCCCATTGCGTAGGAGAAGCCGAAGCCTCCGACATTGCTCATACGAAGCGCCGCAACCTCTTCCGCCCTGTATGTACTGTAAGTGCCGATTGCAAGCAGGCGGCAGACGGTCGGGTCAACGGCAAGCGCACTCATTGTACGCACATAAACGAGCACCATGCAGCCTACAAGGAACACGGCGGAAAGCTTGTAGAAGCGACGGTAGAATTTGTCGTTTTCATCAAAGCCTATAAACAGTGCGGACAAAACGAGCGGTACGGTGAAAATCAGCAGCTGCTGAAAAATATTTACCGCAGGCTTCAGGGTGAACCTGTAAGGAACAATAAAGTACAGAAAAGCGATTATAAAGCAAGGCAGGAAAACCTTGACATAGTTAAAGAAATGCTTTCTGTCGATAAAGATAACAAACAGTGAAACCGCCGCAGAATATATTGCAACGGGGACATAAGTATAGGAAGCGTAGACAGAAGGCAGTATGAACCAGAGCATCAGCAACAGACCGCTGATACCGATAAAGGCTGTAAAAATTTTCCTTAAAAGCTTCATAATATACCTTCCGTGTGTTTTGTAGTTTATCCGTTAATAAGCTTTTCGTAAAGCTCGATGTATTTGTCTATATTCTTTTGCTTGTCGAAATTTTCGTGTGAATAGGCTATACAGCTCTCGGAGTAGTAAGCCCTGCCGTGCCGTTTAACCTTTGCGATGGCGTCGACAATACCGTCAAAGTTGTTCTTTTCAACAACATAGCCGCACCTCTCGCCTACAAGCTCGGGGTTGGCGGTTGAGTTGTAGCAGATTACGGGAGTTCCGCACGAAAGAGCCTCTGCGGAAACCTTTCCGAAGGTTTCCTCAAGCGAAAACGTAAGGAACACATCCGCACAGTTGTAATACCTGACCAGCTCCTCGACGGAGTCGGTTTTGCTGACCGAAATAATATTCTCGGGAAGCTCGATGCCGTCGGGCATATCGCCGATAAGAAGTATTTTCTCGTTGTCGGAAAGATGCTTTGAAAGCTCAAGAAACCTGTCAAGACCCTTTCTTGTTTCCCAGATAGCGGAAACGCCGAGAATAATAAAATCGGAATCAAGTCCCGCTTCCTTTTTAAAGTCGGTTACGTCAAGCGGCTTGAAGCAGTCAAAATCAATCCAGTTATATATGCTTGTGGTAACGGTGGCGTTCCGTGCAATCGGAGATTTCGAAGCCTCCTCGGCAACCCATTTCGAAACGCCCACAAACGCAAGCCGTGATATGTTCCCGAAAAGCTTTTTCTTGTCCGCAAACATCTCGGCGGTTCTGTCAAAAAGCCAGGTGCGGTTGCCGTTTTGCAGGTTCGGACATTTTCCGCAGCCCGTCTGCCATTTGTTGCACTCAGCCGAGGTAAAGTACACGCATTTCCCCGTTAAGAAGAAAAAATCGTGAAGCGTGGCTACCGTGGCAATGTTCTTTTCAGCCAGATATTTAAGCAGCATAGGCATATTGACATAATTGCCGTGTAGGTTTCTGATATGAACAATATCGGGTGAAAGCGAATCAATATACTTTAAAAGCTTTTTTGTAGCGGCGGTCGAATAATAAGCCTGCTTGCCGGTAAGCCTTGAAAGAAATGCGTGAAGCTTTCGGTCGTTCTTGTTGCCGATTACATAAAGGTTTTCGTCGTCGGGTCTGTTGGTTGTGGAGTAGGCAACATATGAGTCAATTCCCTTTTCCAGCAGGGCGTGGTGAAGCTCGGTCGAGGTTCTTCCCGTGCTTGAGAGGTTGTATACCGCATTAATCTGTAATACCTTCATAGTTAACTCCTGCCTTTTTTTAGTTTTCGGGTAAGCTTTCGGAACACGCCGAGTGCCAGATCCTTTTCGTACTCGTTAAAGCCCTTGACCCACATAATCGCAAAATAGAACAGTACGAAAACGGCGCCGTTGATAAGAAAGCTCAGGTACCTGTTCGTCACGGGGTTAAACCTCTGACAAAGGAAGCCCAGCGCGCTTGCAAGTATAAGCTGCGGCATAAGCTTTAAATAAACCTGCTTAAAGAAAGCCGGCATATCGATTTTAAGCACCTTGTAATGCGTTACCGCCATAAGAATATTCCTGATAAAGTACGCTATGCAAATAGAAGCGGAAGCGCCGATTGCGCCGAAATACTTTGAAAGCGGAAGCGAAAAGACAATATTCGCCGCACCGGTTATTATGAAAATAACCGCCTGCCAACGCACCTTGTTTTCAACTATAAGCGTAGTGTTTGCAATCTGCATCGGGAGGTAGAACATACTCGGAACTATAAGCAGCACCGCGCAAATGTAAGTGTCCGCAAAATCGGGCTTGTTCCAGATGTCAATAACAAACGTCCTTCCGAAGGTAATAAAGCCGACGGTAATCAGACCCGTGATAATAAGCTGAAGCCTTCCGATTTTAACCATCAGCGGTAACAGCTCCTCTTCCTTTTTGCCGCTGACAACTATTTTTGAAATTCGCGGCATAAACATACCGTTGATAGCCGTCGCAAAGGTATAGACATAACCCTCAATCGTGCTTGCAAGTCCGAAAATCGCGGTTCCCACCGAGCCGGTTGCAGACACAGCGGCGATAATGGTCGGGGTGATGTTGAATATCATCCTCTGCATAAGAGCCGTGACGGTTGTCCAGATTGAAAAGCCGAAAATGTCCTTTAACAGCGATTTGTCAAAGAAACGGAAATTTGCACGCATTGCAGTTCTGCGCCTGATTACAAGCAGCTTTAAAAGTATGGTAAGTATACCCGAAACCGCATTTGCGGTTACGAGGGCTTCAACACCGAAGCCGAGAAGCAAAGCCGCAACCACGCTGAAGATAATGAAAACCTTATGGAAAAGGTCGCAGGCTTTAAGCTGAACGAACTTTTCGTACGCCGTCAGTATTCCGTTAAGGTTCATAAACGGGAACTGAACAAGACTGTATATTGCAACAATTATGTAAAGCCCTTTAAGGGTGTGGATTTCATCGGGAGTAAGGTTTTTGTAGATAGTTTCAATCAGGAAATACGCAACGACGAGAGCCACGAAGATAATTGCGTCAAGCGCCATATAAAGCTTATACACAAGACCCATAAAGTCGTTTGCCTTATTCTGCTCGCCCTTTGCAACGTAAAGCGACACAAAGCGACCGACTGCGGCTGACATACCGAAGTCCATCACGAAAAGCGTTATCAGCGAGGAGGCAATCGTATAAAGCCCGTAATTCCCCTGCCCGATTTTTGTAATCATCCAGGGGGTATAAACGAGGCCCGCTACTATATTGACGACTATGGCAAAATAGCTCATCATCGCGCCGAATTTAATCTGTTTAGAGCTGTTCATATTTCTCCTTTATTTTAGCGCAAGAACAAATGCATATTTTTCGAGCTTGAGCTTTTTAAGGACAAGCTGTAACAGAAGGCTTAAAAGATACAGCACCGCAAGCACCGCAAAGGGTCTTATTATAAACAACGGTACGTTATAGGGCAGTCTTGTATTGATTATGCCGGCAGGCTGCATCTGAATAAGGTATATAAAGAAGGATTTCTTTCCTATATCGCAAAGAGGCTTTACCTCGCTTAAAGCGAAGGAGAGGTTGTAAAGCAATACAAAGCCCGATATTTCGACGGGAATCGAAAAGTAATCAATGTACGCCTTGTCCTGACCGAATTTGACGCTTAAAATAACCGAAGCCGTGAGCACGGCAAGGCTTATTAACAACGGGAGGACACCCGAAAGCCTGTCGATAAGCGAGTATTTTTTAATAAGACAGCCCAGGGCGAAAAGTCCGACCCAGTTAAGGACGTTAAAGTGCTGGTCAAAAATTTCGCCGTATTTAATAACGCCGAAGGCGGAAAGCATAACCGAGGCTACGCTTATAAAAACGCATACGGTAAGGATTGCGCCGTTTTTGTAAATACGTCCGAAAAGTGCGTAAAGCACAAGCAATACCGGAAGATACCAGTACCAGGTTTTAACGCCGAGCATCCATTTTACAAGCGAAACGGGGAAGCCGCCCAAATCGCGGCTGAGAAATGCGGAAAAAGCAAAGGTGCCGATCGAAATCAAAAGCCACGGAACAACAATTGTTTTAAGCTTTGAGAGAAAAAAGCTTTTCGAGTCCCCCTGCTCCCTTTTATAAAAGAAGCCCGAAACAATAAAGAAAACCGCAACGCCGACCTGACCGAGGGCAATTCTTACGCTTTCGGCTGTAGGATGAGCCTCGCCGAAGGGCATATGTGCAAGAATAACCGACAGTATCGCAAACGCTCTGATGGCATATAAGGCTTTGCTCTGCTTCTCTGTTATCATAAATTCAATGACCTGAAAATCCTTTCCCACTCGTTTTTAAGCGAAGTCGGGTCAAAAATGTTATACATCGGATAAAAAATTTCGTTTTCGGTTTTGAAGGTGTAATTCTTCATCACCTTTTCAAGGGCGGTGTGAAGCTCGGAAAGATCGCTGATTTTAACAACGGGAGCGTTCATTTCGTCAACCTCTATATAGTTAAGCCAGTCGCCCTGAATCATCAGCGAGCCTGCGGTAACCTGTTCCTTCATGGCGTTGGAAAAGGCGTCGCTTATCCTGAGGTTTAAATAAATATCTGTTGCAAGGCACATTACGGCGTTTCTTTCAAAGGGTACATACTCCTCAAGCACCTCATAGCTTGTGCCGCACTCTGCCGCCGCCTGCTTTACACGCTCTATGTAATCGTTGTCAAAGCGGTTGTACTGCACGGGAATAACGACGTGAAGCCTGTCCTTAAGCTCTTCGGGAAGAAGAGAGATTTCGTTTAAGCAGATGTCCTGCCTCTGCGCGGGGTCGGCGTTGTAGCCGCAGACGAGCAGAAGCTTTCCGTCGGGTACTCCGATTTCCTCACGGCACTGCTGACGTGTTTTCTTTTCGGATATTTCCTTGATTTTCGGCACTGCGCCACTCGGGAAATGCACAACCTCAAGCTTGTCGTCATAGCCGTGACCGAAGCGCTCACAAAAAACAATTTTTGAATTTTTTACCGTTACGGTAATTTTGTCGGCATAGGGCAAAATCTGCTTTTGCTTTTGGATTTCCTTCTCCGACGGAATAAGTACATCCGTACCCCAGTAGGTCAGCACAAGCCGCTTAAAGTTCCTTTTGAACAGCTTGTAGAGAAGTATGCTCTGCATATGAAGGTAGTGAATATGACAGACGTCAACCCTGCCGAGCTTTAAAAGGAAAATACATTTTCTGATTAAGCGCTTTGCGGTGGCAAGCCTGTTACTGCTTGCGTCGGGCGTGTCTGCGGTGAAAACGGTGACGTTGTTTTCAGCGTAAAATTTTCGGTATTCCTCGGGTATTTCCATAAGAGAGTGGCGCAGAATATAGATTTCGTTACCCTCCCCTGCGAGGAAGAATCTGACGAAATTATACACATGCATTGAAGCTGCGTCGCTGATAATCAAATACTTCATTTTTCTCTCCGTTTACCTTGCGAATTTTTTGAAAATGGAGCCTAATCCCTTGTGTCGGATTCTGAGCATAACGCTTTCAAGCTTCAGCTTTTTTCCGATAAGCGGATGTCCCTTGCCGGTAATAAGATAAAGTCTTTCCTTGTACTCAACGTTATCAATGACCTGTCGGGGATGCTTCAGCGGAAATTCAAGGCTCTCCGCGTCGCCGTAGAAGGAATCTCTTATCCTTTTCGGGATACATTCAAGCTGAGTGTTTGAATGCGTGCTGTCCGCTCCGAGTCCTATGTTTTTAATAAGATTTTTTGAAGGCGTTATCATTAGCTGGGAATTAAAATACCTGGCATAGGTCTGAACGGTTTCCCAGTGAGGCACGCCCTCTGCCTTGTGGCCTCTGCAAACCTCTTCATAATGAGGATAAGATTTGTCGCCTTTTCTGTAGTTTCGCATGAGTCTCATGGCGTTTTCATCGTCGAGGAAGCTGTAGTCCTCATCCCAGGTGTCAGCTACTCTCTTCCACGAAGCCCAGCCCCATACCGAGCCGACGCTCGTAAAGAAATAGCTGTCGGGACACTCAAAGCCCCTTACCTGATTCATACCGCAGATGCGTGAAATTCTGTTGTCGAATTCGTATCTGTCAAGCATTTCCCTGCAGAAGTTGAAAAAGTCGGGAGTCGCAACAATATCGTCCTCAAGCACGATTAATTTATCAACAATCGAGAAAGCCCATTTGTGACTGTAAAAGGTTGAAGGATCGCAGCCGTAATTTTTTTCGTTGTACTTGCGGTAAACCTCGCAGTCCCAGTCAATGTTTTCGGCTATCCGACGGCATTTTTTTATATTTTCAAGGTCGTCGGGACGGTTTTCTCTCGGTCCGTCCTGCCAAAGCAGAAGCCTTCTCGGTCTGACAGCCCTGACCGCTTCGAAGCATTTTTCAAAGGTATCAGCCCTGCCGAAGAAAATCAAAAGCACGTTTACGTCGGTAAGCCAGGGTTTTTTCTCAGACATACTCCTCTTCCCCCTCTCCTTTGTTCATCGAATAGAATTCCATAAGAGGAATTAAAAGGAACACAACTACGCTGATTTCAAACGAATTGTTGGGGTTAAGAATTCCGAGCACTAAGTACGAGGCAAAAACAATCCATAGGGTTTTGTCCGACCGCAGCTTCGCTATAATACTTTTCATAAACATCACGGTTATGCCGATATAAAGCCCCGTACCGATAAGACCGTGACTTGCAAGTAAGGGAATATAGGTGGAATGTCCGTGGTTTACAATATATGAGTTATAGCTGTCAAGCATATTTACCCCGAAGAAGGGATGGCTTTTGAAAAGGGAGAAGCACCTTCGCATATAGTACATTCTCGAGGTCGTTTCCTCGCCCGTGGTGAGTGTGATATACATAAGCTTGAAGTGATAAGCCAGCTCCTGAAGCGGAATATGGTTTCCGAGGAAGCCGATTATCCTTGTAAAGCTGATAATAATTGTAACGGCAATTGCCGTAAGTATCATTTTCGTTACAAAGCCCTTGCTTTCTTTAATAAACACGATAGTTGAGAAAACAATAGCAAGCATTATAAGTGTGGTGTACTGAGTAAGTATGCAGTACACGAAAAGCATAACGAACAACACAATGAAGCCGAATTTGCTTCTGCCCGTGCTTCTCATAATCTTAACCGCAACATACGGAATCAATGTGCCTACCGCATATGAAAAGCCAAAGCCTCCGTAGTTTTTGCTTCGAAGCTCGTTAACATATTCGTTTTCATTGGTACCCATTGCCATACGCCTTGCTACAAGCGGGTCAACCGAAAACGCAATAAAGGTCCTGACCATAATAAACGCAAACAGAAGTAAAGTCAGTATTATTATCAGTTTGATCTCAGGCTCGTTCTTCCTGGAAACGGAATAGTCAAACATAAAGTACGGCAAAAAGCAAAGATACGAAACTACGCTGAAGTTAATTGATGAATTAACATCAAGCGGCGTATTCATCAAAAAGCCGAACGCAAAGAACAGCACAAGACTGACAAGAAACAGATAAAGCACTGAAAGGTTTTTCCTCTTCTGCATACAGTAAAGCGCCATAAACGGCAGGCTCGCCGCAATGATGTAAACATACTTTACGGAGTACTTGAGCACGGGAAGGACAAGCAACGCTATCAAGAACAAAAAGTAAAGCGCAGTTATTATGTTATTAATCTTCAGTATCTTTTTAAGCATTACCTTCTCCCCCTCCCTGTATTACCGAATTAAGCTCGCTGTAAAGCTTCTTTGTAAGCAGCTCTCTTGAAAACTGCTTTTTGCCGTATTCGTACGCCCTGTCGGCATATTCCTTTCTCAACTCTTTGTCGGAGATAAGCTTCTCAAGGCAGGTTAGGATTTCCTCGGGTGACGTTGCTACGGCGGCGCAGTCGGTCTTCAGGAAGAAATCAACCGAGGCGATGTCAGCGGGTCCTGCGGCAAAAATCGGACGTGCAGACGAAAGATAATCCGCTATTTTTGTGGAGAATGAATATTTGACCGCAAAACGGCTTTTGTCGTCAAACGCCTCCGCGTGCACGAGGATGTCGGCGTTTTTCTGAATGTCGGGGATTCTGTCCGCACTGACGCTTCCGCAAAGGAAGCTGCTTTCGCCGTCGTCAAGCTTCGCTTTAATTTTAGCGTCAACGGGCGTTGAGCTGTATACCAGAAGCTTTGCCTTTACGCCGTCGGAATTAATACTGCGAAGTGCGTCGGCAATCAGCGACAGCGTTTTCCAGCGGTTTACGCCGAGCCCGCCCGTATAGACAATTTCAAGCGGCCCGTCGGTTTTTTTAGGAGCAGGTCTTTCACCGACAACGCTTACGTTTTTCGTAAGCACGGTACATTCTCTGCCGAACTCCCTTTCGTAATCCTGCTTCTGAAGGGAAGAGATTACATAGAGCTTATCAGCCGAGGAAACGATTTTTTGCATATATTTCTTTTCCCTTTTGTGAAGGTGCCTGCGGATAAACGACTCCTCATACGGGTTGTCATAATAATTGTTATCCCAGGCGTAAATCACAAGCGGAAGTCCGGTTTTCTTTTTAACGTAAAGAAGAAGTCTGTTTAAGAAAATATTGTTTGCAAGCAGCGAGAAAATAACGTCACTGTCACAGTCGTTTAAGAAGCTGTCAAGCTTTTTCGATTTCCATACGGGACTTCTCCAGATAAGATTTTGTAACATATAAAGTAACGGGCTGCGGTTACGGCGGGCAAAATCCATAAAGCCCCCATGGCGCTTCTTACTTTTGTAAGAACACTCCGGAGAATAACGTCCGTATATATCGGCGCCCCCTTTACATTTCAGGAGCATACCTTCGTTAACGCAAAACGCTTTGCTCACCCTTTCGTCAGGCAGGCCAACCTTTGTGTAAAGGCTTGCCGCTTCGACGCCGTCGGGCAAAATGTTTAAGAAGGTATTTCCGACGCTTGTTTCCATATTAACGGGCGAAGCCGTAACAAACAGAACCTTCAAATGCCGAACCTCGTTTATAAATTAAATAAAATCAAGTAAGATCAATCCAGTCGCCGAGCTTTCTTTCCCACTCCTCCGGCTGACAGCGACGGAATCCGCCGCCGTGGAAGAAGGTGTACTCGCCGAAATATATTTTTCCGTTAAGCTCGTACAGGTCGATACGCACAAAGCGTATGCCCTTTGAAAGCTTAGCCGCAATTTCCTTCATCTGCTCAAACATCTCGGGCTTCGGAATAGGCTTGTCCGCCTGAGGATGAATGTTTACTATGTCAAGGTGATTAAAGTCCATATCGAAGAAATCAAAACGGCAGTCGGTGCTTCGGTCGGTGGCAACGAACATAACCTTGGGCTCTCCGCCGAAGCAGAAGAATTTGTAGTCCTCGATGCTTTTTTCGGGAGCCGTTTCGTCCTTCATAAGCTGTTCCGCAATAATGTAGGGCTTAACTCCGTTATAGGGGTATTCCCTGCCTGCGTAGAAGTAGTTTCTCGAAAGCCTGCGTGTGTAAAACTCACGCATTTCGCTGAGCTTTTCGGGAGTAAGCTCCGCCTTGCTTTTAATAATATTCGTACTGCCCGAATCGTGATTGCACTTAATAACAAACTGCTCGGGAAGAGTATCAAAGTCAATGTCGTCGAAGCTTTCCCATTTACCGAGCAACGGGAAAAGATGACCCTCGCCGAGCACCTCGTTAATGTGGTCCCTGACGGCAAGCTTGTCGACAAGCTTACTGTATTCCGGATGCCTGTCGTTTACCTTAAGCCACTGCTGTTTTTCGGTAAAGGACACGGGATGCTTAAAGTTTAAAAGCTTCCCCGTAGTTACAAAGTAAAAGATTTTTAAATAAAGCTTATCGGGGAGAAAGGACAGTGAAAACATAATATCCCCTCTCGCCTTCCTTGAAAAAATCTTACGAAAGTCAATCATCTTTTATTCTCCTGCTGATTAAATATTTGCAGACATATCGTCATAAACCATCTTTTTTATTATATCGGCAGAGTGGTTTTTTCTGCCGCAGTAATAAGCCTTTTCGGCGTATTTTTTTATTTCTCCGGGCTCGTTTATGAGCTTGGTGAGAGCCGCTTCGACCTCTGTGCGGTCGGTTGCGACTGCTGCGGAGCCGTTTTTAATAAAGTAGTCAATTGACGCGGCGTCCTTCGGTCCTACCGCCAAAACCGCCCTTGCATTTTTCAGGTAATCAACTATCTTCGTCGAGAAGGACTGATGCACCTGAAGCCTTGATTTAAGTCCGGTTCCCTCTGCGTGAACAAGTATGTCGGCGTCCTTCTGTATGCCTTGGATTTCGTCTGACGGCACCGCACCCATAAACAGAGCGTTTTTGCCGTCGGCAATACTTGAACGCTGTTTTTCGGTAAGCGGCGTTGCCGAGTATATATAAAGCTGAGCCTTTATACCGTCGGTATTGATGCTTTTGAGTGCGTCAGTGATATAGGAAACGGATTTCCATCTGCCTGCCCCGAGGTTTCCGGTAAAGGCTAATTTAACGGAGCTTGAAGGCTCTCGCTTTAATTCGGGTGGCGGCGTAAAGTCCGCGCATTTTGTAAGCACCTTACACGGAACGGAAAATATTTTTTCGTATTCCGCTTTCTGTATTTCCGAAATACAGTAAAGGATTTCACAGCTTTTAACCGTCCTTTTTACATATCTTCTTTTTATAAGTCTGTCAATCCAGTAAAGCGGCGAAAGGCTGAACTGACGTAAAGTGTAGTTGTCGTCGGAAATATAGCCGAGCATTTTTTTGCCCGTCCTCTTTTTGGCGTAGAGAGCAATTTCGTTTAAGTAGGTCGAAAAATACACGGGCTGAAAAATAATATCGGGATTAAAGCTGTCGATAAACTCTTCGAGCTCCTTCGTTTTCCATTTTCCTGCCTTCCAGATTAAGTCCCTTACCCAGAGCATCCAGGTAAAGCGAAGCTTCCTCGCCGCTTCCCTGCCGGTAACGGACTGTGTTTCGGCACTCCCGTTCGAGTCGGGAACAACGACCCTGCCCGTGGAAACGCCTCTTTTAAAGACGCTTTTTAAAAGCTTCTTTTCGGAAAGCTGATAATATACCATATTGAGGCTGTTGTCGGGTATGCCCGCCTTACAGTAAATGTTGGCAAACTCAAGTCCCTCAATGCCGTCAAAAATATTTGAAAAGCTGTTGCCGAAGCTGTTGTCGGACGACCAGGGCGTCGATGAAATAACGAGAACTTTCATTTGTTTATCTTCCTCTGTGGTTAAGATAAGCGCTCAGTACAAGCTGCATTACGCTGTAACCGAAAAGCGAATAAAGCTTTGCGGCAAGACGCGCCTTGCGGTCCATCGTGTTGCCCTTTAAATATCTTTTGCAAACATCCTTTAAAAAGCCGTTAATCTCCTTTTTCTGTCCGGAGCTAAGTTTAACCTTGCCCGTAAGGGCTACAAGGATTACCGTCTGATACATAAGGTAGCTCATAAGCGCAGGGCGCATTTCCTCGCCCGCCGCTTCAATTACCTTGATTGAGGAATCAATAATGTTGCAAAAATCCTTTAAGTGCTTATAGTCCTTGGTAGAGGTGATTGAGCCCTCTCTGCCGATACGGTAAACGTAAACGCTGTGCGAATACATACTGATTTTCGGCTCAAGCGCAAAAAGCCTGATTGCCCATTCAAGATCCTCGGTCTTGATACCCACCTTAAAGAAAAGGTCGTTGTCAACAAGGAATTTTCTGTTAATCATTTTTAAGCAGGCGGAAATATTCACCTTGCTTTCCTTAACCATTTTGGTGAAAAGCTCGGGTGTGCTCATCCCTTCGACGCCGTCAAGCTCATAAAGCCTTTCCGAGGCGATACTGCCGTCGGCGGCTCTCGCTTTTTTAAGCCCGTAGCAGACAATGTCCGAGCCTTCCCTGTCCGCAATTGAAACCAAATTCTCAAGCGCGTCGTCCTCGTCCCAATAATCGTCCGAGTCAATAAAACAAACAAAGTCGCCCTGCGCCTTGCGAAGTCCGTAATTCCTTGCGTCGGAAAGTCCGCCGTTCGGCTTGTGAAAAGCGGAGATGTTTTCGTGCTCCGATGCCAACCTGTCACATATTTCGGGACAGGAGTCGGGCGAGCCGTCGTCGACAAGAATGATTTCAATGTTCCCGTAGCTCTGCTTTAACACAGAGTCAACGCAATTTTCGAGAAAGCTTTCTGTTTTGTATATCGGAATAACAAACGAAACCAACGGTTTGTCACTCATAAGCGTACCCTCCGAAAAATTAAAGATTTTCCTTATACCACTCTATTGCAAGCTTGATGCCGTCAGCAAAGCTGTAATCGGGGTTGTAGCCAAGAAGCCTTTTCGCCTTGGAAATATCGGCATTCGAGTGCTTGATGTCGCCCTTGCGGTCGGGACCGAAATTCGGCTCAAGCTCAATTCCGAGAGCCCTTGTAAGACCGTAGTAAATATCGATAAGGTATTCCCTGCCGCCGTAGGCGATGTTATAAGCCTCGCCCGCCGCCTCGTGAGAAGCAAGACAGGCTCGCAGGTTTGCCTCAATGACGTTGTCAACATAGGTGAAGTCACGGCTCTGTTTTCCGTCGCCGTTGATGGTCGGGGTTTCTCCGCGCATCAGCTGCATTATAAACTTCGGAATAACGGCGGCGTATGCGCCGTTGGGGTCCTGCCTTCTGCCGAACACGTTAAAATAACGCATACCGTAGGTGTCAAGCCCGTAATGCATCGTGTAAAGCTTTGCCCATTCCTCATCGCAACGCTTTGTAAGCGCATAGGGTGAAAGAAGGTTGCCCTCCCTGCCCTCGGTTTTCGGAAGGTTGGGCTCGTCGCCGTAAACCGACGAGGACGAAGCGTAAACGAATTTCTTAACACCGTTCTGCCTGGCGGCTTCAAGCATATTCAAGGTTCCCTGAATATTGTTCTGACAGTAGAAAAGCGGCATTTCAAGCGAACGGGGCACGCTTCCCCAAGCCGCCTGATTAAGAACATAGTCAACGCCCTCGCAAGCCTTCATACAGGTATCAAGGTCCTTTATATCCCCCTTGATGAACTCGTAATTCGGGTTGTCAAGGAACATATCGACGTTCTTCTGCTTGCCTGTCGACAGATCGTCCAGGCACCTTACTCTGCAGCCCTTGTTAAGTATAGCCTCGCAGAGGTTTGAGCCGATAAAGCCGGCTCCTCCCGTCACCAGAAAAAGGGTGTCTGCGGGAAATGTAAGCTCTTTAAATCCCATAATTATAATCTCCAGTAATTGTATCCTGCTTTTTCGTACTCGTCCCTGTCAAGAAGTCCCTTGACGTCAACAAGCACCTTTTCGGAATTGTCCGCCTTTTTGAAAAGACGGTCAAAGTCAGCCGGTCCGAGTCCCTTGAAGCTTTCATGGCTTACGGCAAGGATGACCGCGTCGCAGTCCGTGATGTCGGAAACATCCTCAAACTCAATTCCGTAAAGGCGCTTTGCCTCGTCGGCGTCAGCCTCCGGGTCGGCAATTCTTGCCCTTATGCCGTATTCAAGAAGCTCGTTATATATGTCAATGATTTTTGTGTTTCTTGTGTCGGGGCAGTTTTCCTTAAAGGTAAAGCCTAAGATTGCTACCCTTGCATTTTTGATTGAAACGTCAGCCTTGATAAGGTTTTTAACGGTGCTTTCGGCAACATATTTTCCCATATCGTCGTTAATACGTCTGCCCGAAAGGATAATCTGGCTGTGATAGCCGAGACTTTCCGCCTTATAGGTAAGATAATAAGGGTCGACGCCTATGCAATGTCCGCCGACAAGTCCGGGGTAAAATTTAAGGAAATTCCACTTTGTGCCTGCCGCCTCGAGAACGGATTTAGTGTCAATGCCCATTTTGTTAAAGATAATGGAAAGCTCGTTCATAAAGGCAATGTTGATGTCCCTCTGGCTGTTTTCGATTACCTTTGCGGCTTCGGCAACCTTGATGGACGAGGCTCTGTGTACGCCTGCCTCAACAACAAGCTCATAAACCTTGGCAACGCAGTCAAGCGTTTCTGCGTCCATACCGCTGACAATCTTCGTGATTGTTTCAAGGCGGTGCACCTTGTCGCCGGGGTTGATTCTTTCGGGAGAATAACCGATTTTGAAGTCCTCGCCGCATTTAAGACCCGATTCCCTTTCAAGTATCGGAATACAGATGTCCTCGGTAACTCCGGGGTAAACCGTGCTTTCATACACTACGACAGAGCCCTTTGTAAGGTTTCTGCCGACGATTTCACTGGCTCCCTCAACGGGTGAGAGGTCGGGTGTGTGGTCCTCGTTTACGGGCGTGGGTACGGCTACGATAAAGAACTTCGCTTTTTTAAGCTCCGCTTCGTCGGCGGTAAACAAAACGCTGCAGTTTTTAATCGCCTCGTCACCCACCTCGTTGGTGGGGTCGATTCCCGACTTGTAAAGCTCAATTTTCTTTTCGTTAAGGTCAAAGCCTATTACGTCAATTTTTCTTGAGAAGGCTACCGCTATGGGCATACCGACATAGCCGAGCCCGACCAGAGCAAGCTTTTCCTCTCTGTTTACTATTTTTTTGTACAATTCGCTGACCATATATCTGCTCCTTTTAAAGATTCATTATTTTAAGCATATCGGCATTAACCCTGCCGACCTCATATTTTTCCTCTGCGATACGTCTGCTCTGCTTTCCCATCTCGCTTATTTTTTCGGGATGCTCAATAAAGTAAAGCATTTTTTCGCTTACCGCTTCGGCGTCCTTTACGGTGACGAGGAAGCCGTTGACCCCGTCGGTCACGGTTTCACGGCAGCCCTGAGTATCGGTTGTTATTACGGGACGTGCCGCCGACATAGCCTCAAGCACTGTCCTCGGCGTGCCCTCTCGGTACGAGGGAAGCACATAAACACTGCATTTTTTGTAGTAAGGTCTTACGTCGCTTGTTTCCTCGAAACGCTCGACAACGCCCTCGGAGATGTATTTTTCAATATCCTCCTTTTTAATTGCGTCCTGCATTTCGGTTTCGTATTTACCGAGAAGGTAAAACTCGGCTTCGGGATGCTTCTGCTTTGTAAGCTTCGCCGCCTCGAGATACTCCCCGACGCCCTTGCTTTTGAGAAGCCTTGAAAGCATAAAGAAGCTCACATTTTCGGGATAGGGCTCAGGTGTAAAATGAGCCGTATTGACTCCCGAGCCGTTTACAACGTGGCATTTAGTCTTTTTAACAAGTCCCGAGGAGCAAAACTCCTCAAGGTCGTCTTTGTTCTGAAAGATTACGTTGTCCGCCTTGCCGAGCCCGATTTTATAAAGCGTGCGGACGATTATTCCGATAACCCTTGCCTTAAGGCTTGTGGCGGTAAAGGCGTAGCCGCCGCCCGTAATCATGCCGTTAATATTCTTAACGCCTGCCCTTTTTGCGGCAATTGAGCCGTAAACCACGGGCTTTACCGTGTAGCTGAGCACTGCGTCGGGCTTTTCGGCTTTAAACAGCTCATAAAGCCTTTTGCAGTATTTGAGGTCGCCCGTAATGCTTGTCCCCGTTTTGTTCATGGGGATTTCCTCAAAGCGAGCGCCGAGCGCGGTGATTTTTTCGACGTCGGTGCTGTCGGGTCCCGTGACGACAACCTCGTAGCCCTTGGAAATAATCTCCTTAACAAGGTCGCCTCTGAAATTGTATACGGTTCTGTTCTTAGGAGAAATCAGAATAAATTTCATAAGTTTTATCCTTCTGTGTATTGTTTGATATTTGAATAGATGACGTCGAAAAGCCGTCCGTTGTTTTCGGGTGAAGCGTAGCAGTTGTGCGGAGTGACGATAACGTTCCGCATATCCCAAAGCTCGCTGTCGGGTGAAAGAGGCTCGCTTTCAAAAACGTCAAGCACTGCTCCGCCGACCTGTCCGCTTTTGAGGGCAGAAAGCAAGTCGGCTTCGTTCACCACCGCTCCCCTTGCAAGGTTTACAAGCACCGAGCCCCGCTTAAAGCAGGCGAACATCTCACTGTCAAACAGTCCTCTTGTTTCGTTTGTCAAGGGCAGTGTTAAGACTACTATATCCGCCCGGTGCAGTGCATCACCGAGCTCAGGCATCGGATAAAAGGAAGAGTAATATTCACTCTTAGGGCACACTAAATCCGCGCCTGCCACACTTTTACAAAAAGCCGCATAACGCTTTGCACATTCCGTGCCTACGCTGCCGCAACCGACAACAAGCACCTGCTTTGAAGAAAGCTCCTCAAGAGAATACTCCTTGTGCCAGAGGTGCTTTTTTTGGTTTTCGTAAAAGAAGGGAAGCCTTTTGTAAAGAGCAAGAGTGCCTGCAAGCGCAAACTCCGCCATCGGGATACTGTAAACCCCTCTTGCATTACAGAGCAATATTTCGTGCTCCTTTACGAAGTCAAGCGGAATACGGTCAAGTCCTGCGGAGGTGGTCTGAATAAATTTCAGTCCCTTAAAAAGCGAAATGTCGTTATACAAAAACAGTCCGTTGCACACAACGGCTTCAACGTCGGAAACGTCAAAGGGAATCTTTTCCCTCTCGTCACGGTGAAACAAAAGCTCACAGCCGAGCCCTCTTAAAAGGCTCAGCATTTCTTCGCTGTATGAAAAAGCACCCGTGAGTAAAAGCTTCATTATTTATTCCTCTGTTTTCTTTTCTTTCTTTATTATTTTTCCCGAAAGCTTTTCAGCCCCCGAGGTGATAAGCTTCGCCGCACCGTGAAGCACGAATGCGCCGGCAATGATTGTCGCCGTCAGCAGCACCCAGTTTACGGGGAAGCGAAAGCGCTCCGCAAAAAACGGTATTATACCGATTTGCACAAGGTATATTTCAAGAGTTATTTCGGAAATAAATTCTATTATTTTTTTAACGGGCTTAGGCAAGCGCTCAAGGCGTGAGTCGATACCGGCAAAGCAACGGAACACAAAGTAAAGAAGCACGAGAAGCGCCGCCTGGTTTGCAAGCTGAAAGCGACTGATTGACTGCCATTTTGAAAAAGCGATTTTACTTACAAAATATACTCCCGCAAAGAAAACGAGCAAAAGCCAGTTTATAAGCCTGTTTTTATCTTTGAAGCGGTCAAGATTAATTCTGAAATATGCTCCGAGCAGCATTGCCTCGGCGAAGATAAAGCGGATAAACGGAGCTCGGACGGTGTCGATATTATAGCTTGTCTTGTCGACAAGGAAAACGTAAACAAGCATCTGAGCAAGAAGCACGCCGAGAAAGACGAAATGAACGTTCTGCTTGAGCTTATCAAGCTTCATTATAAAATAAAACGGGATGTACAGAAGAATTATCGAAGCGACAAAGTGGTAATTCGTCGGGTAAACAAGGAAATAAAGCCAGCCCTTGCTGTCGACGGAAATAATACCGACAAAAAGATAAAACAGGGTGATAAGAATAACCTGCGGATATATCCTCGTGACACGCTTTGCGTACCACGTCGGGAAGCCCTGCTTAACGTTGCAAAGACAGAAGCCCGAAACCGCAAAGAAAATAACGTCACCGAGCAGACCGCCGTTGGCGATTAAATCGGTCGGGTAAATACCGACGTAATGTGAATTTGTAATTATCATTGCCGCCAGAGCGCGCAACACGGTAACAAAAAAAATCATTTTATTTTCCTATAATTTTATTTACACGTTCAACTGTGTCAAGGTGGCTGTCACGGAACATTTCGTCGGTGTATGCGCCGACCTTTTTTTCAAACTCCCTGAACTCGGTTACGCCGTCGGAAAAAAGCCTTTCGACATATTTCGGGTCGCCCGTCTTTGAAAGGTTGCAGAAAGCCCTTGAAAGAATGACCATTTGCGAGCCGAGCCTGTAATGCTCGGTAATAATGTTCTCGGCAGGAAGCGGTACTTCAGCGGCATTTCCTACCCTGCCGACTCCGCCGAAGCCGTAGAAAACGCCCTTCTCCCTGAATTTATTACAAAGCCGTTCAACAGTGCCGTCGGCAACAAGCTCGAACATAAATTTCATCCTGTAGCCGAGGTGCAGGTCGTTAAGCCCGATATGTATTTCGTCAATTCCGTCAAGCTTTAAAATATCGTCAATTACCTCAACCGCTTCGGGCGTTTCGAGAAGAAGGCAGGTTTTCGCCCTGCCGCCGACTGCGTCAAGAAAGCGTTCAACCTCGCCGACCGTTTTAAAATACGGAAGCATAACTATGTCTGCGCCGTCGTTTATCACTCTTGAAACCTCTTCACGGGTGCCGTCATAGACGGAATTGACCCTTACTAAAAGCTCCGAGGAATTAAGCACGGCTTTCAGCTTCGCCGTATCGTCAATAGAGTTATGCGAAATAACGGTGTCAAGATGACCCTGACGCTCCTCCTTGCCCCTGATTTCAAGGTCGAGGAAAATTCTGTCAACCCCTGCCCTCTGAGCGATTTCGGCAATATCGGGTCGGTTGGTAAGATACATTAATTTAAGCGCCATTATTTTAAAACCTCTGTTTTTTCTTCTTTGCCTGCGGTCTGTACCGTAGCGCCCGTGTTTTCGTTGTCGGCATTGGTAACGACCTTGAACACGGTCATAAACATAATTTTGATGTCAAGCGGAAGCGATACATGGTCGACATACCAAACGTTAAGCTCAATTCTTCTGTGCCACTCAACCTCTTTCCTGCCGTTGACCTGCGCCCAGCCAGTGATACCGGGACGTACCTCAAACATCCTGAACTGCTCTTCGGTGTAGTCCTCAACCCGCCACGGGTGGTAGGTAAGCGGAGGACGGGGCCCGATGAGAGCCATATCGCCCTTGAGTATGTTGACAAGCTGAGGCAGCTCGTCAATACTGGTCTTGCGGATAATCCTGCCGACCTTTGTAACCCTTGCGTCGTTCTTACCCGAATAAACGCCCGAACCGGTGTGCTCGGAGTTCTGTGCCATAGAGCGGAACTTGTAAATTTCAAATTCCTTTCCGCCCAGACCGAGACGTTTTTGTTTGAAAATAACGGGACCCTTGCTCTCGCATTTGACCGCCAGCGCCGTAATAAGCATAACCGGGGAAAGAACTATGAGAGCGAAAAAGGCGATAACGCAGTCGATAGCCCTTTTAAAGAATTTTTTATACATATGTACCACCTGTTTTCGTGTACGCAAAACGTCTGAAATTAAGCTTACTTTCAAGCGTTCCCGAGAAATGAGCATAATTTATCACTTTACACTACTGCATAGTAAGCTAATCATAACTATACCACGAAGGAGCATAAAAGTCAATTATAAAAGCGCTCTTTAATAAAGGAAAAAGCCACCGCCTTTCGGGGTGAAAGACGGTGACCCTTTTGTCAGATTATATCGCTTTTTTTAACGAAGCCGGTGACGTATTTTCCGACGGGCTTTTTGCCCACTCGCTCAACGCTGTTGGTGATACGGTATCTGCCGTTGATTTCCTCACCGTCATAGATGTAGTAAGTGCCGCTTTTCTTCGTAGCAGGCAGCTTTGCCGTGGCGGAAATGTAAATCGGAGTATTGTAAAGCGATACCATGGTGCCCGCCTTAAACGAGCCGGGCTTTGGCGGCGGCGCAGGCTTTGAGTAGCCGTTGAGCCCCTCCGCCTTAATAATCTTCGGGTAGTCTTTATACGCATAATCGGTATCGACCCTGCCCGAAATACCGTTTACAGAGCCCGACGAGGAATTCTGCCACATCCCGTACCTTCCCGAGTAGGTCGGCTTCTTCGCCCACTGGGCAAGCCAGACGTCGTATTTACGCTTGCACTCGTCGTCAATGTAGTTGTCAAGCCAGTTTTTGTTTGCGTAAACGCTTACAAAATTTCCTGCGCTTTCCACGGTTTCGCAAAAGGTTTTAACAAGCTCGGACACGAACGCCCTGCCCTTGTTCGCCTGACTCTGCTCCTCTATGTCAAACGCAAGAGGCATTTCGAATTTTTTACCTCTGACATATTTTAAAAACAGCTCGGCTTCCTTTTTTGCGTCAGCCCTCGACTTCGCATAGCTGTAATAATATGCGCCGACATTCAAGCCGGCGGCTTTGGCGGCGGAATAATTTCTTTCAAATGTCGGATCCTTCTGACTTTCGTATTTGCCGTAGCCTGCCCTGAGCATTGCAAAATCAATGCCGTCCTTTTTCACCTTTTTCCAGTCTATAGACCCCTGATGCTTACTGACATCAATACCCTTTGTCAAATGCTCCTCCTCCTTTTTTGCTTTATTAATTATATTCATTTTTCTTTCGGATTATGTCCCGTCGCTTTTGTAATAGCCTAAGGCTCTCTCGGAGTCGCCTATTCCCCTTGTTGTGGGGTCGACAAGTATGCCTAACGAGCAGAGCAAATCGCAGACAAGCATCAAAAGGTTTACCGCCGAGGCTTCGCCGAAATCAGGCGTAATACCGCAAAGCGACAAAAGCTTATAAACGAACGACACGGCTAACGTAAGCATTGCTATGACAAACGCTTTGTTGTGAAGTCTTGCCTTGAAATTAAGCTTCATATTTTTCCCTCCTTTCAAGGGCGTCCATACGGCTTGAAATAATATGTACCTCATGCTCAAGCAAGGGTATTCTTGAGGCAAAATCGTTATGCTTGTCAACCTTTTTCTCAAGCTGTTCAATGCGGTAGGCTGTCAGCTTTGACGAGGTGACTATGCCGCCGAACGTGCCGGCAAGCGTGCCTAAAAGAGCGAGCAGGGCAACGGTAATCTCACTTGTCATAAAAGCCCTCCTCAGCTGTAATCAAAGTCAGCCGCAATTGAGGTGACAAACGCCGCAACCTGCCTTGCCATGACCCTGTGTCCCTTAAAGGACGGGTGCGAGCCGTCGGGAATAAGGCTTGAGTAAATTTCGGGAATGACGGGATTTATACTGCAGGACGAATACATATCGAGCACGGGTATTCCCCAGAAGGCGCAAACCTCCTTAATCGCGTCGGCAAAGTCCTTCAGGGTGTAGCCGAGTGCGTTGGGCGTGAAGTATTCCTTGCCTGCGGCAGCGCCTGCAAAGCGTTTTATCGGCGTCATAAAGAGCACGGTCTTGCCGAGGTATTTCTTTAAAAGCCCCCTGCAGAGTATGTTCAGCGCTCCGAAAAAGGTGTTGGGTGTGTTGTCACCCAGTTGTCCGAGTGCGGTATGCTCGTGCGCCCAGTCGTTGGTGCCGCCCGCAACTATGACGAGGTCGGCGTCATCGGACATTTCCGTATACCTTATGCACATCGGGTTATAGCTGTTGTCGCCCTCGGAAAACTGTGCAATTTCACTGCCGCCTATGCCGTAATTGTAAAGGCTCATATTAAGCATTGAAGCGGTCTGTGCAGGCCAGGGAAGCTCGGTGCCTCTCAGGCTGTAGCCCGAGGTTATACTGTCGCCGAGCGCGGCAAGCCTTTTGCCGTCAAACGGACTTTTTACATACCTTTTTTCGTTAAGATACTCCTGCTTTATATGAAGTCCGTGCGTGTATTCGTGCCTCGGCGACGAAAGCGGAATAACATTTTTTCCCTTTACGGCATACACCGCCATCTGCGCCGCGCGGCTCAGCTGTGTTGAAAAGGCAAAGTATTCGGCACCGTCGGGCACGGGCACCACGCAGACGGTTGCGCCGTCGAGCATTGCCGAGCAGAAGGTATCTGCAGGGTAATTTCCCGTGACTGACGAATAATGCTCGAGAAGCGTCATATCGGAGCCGTAAAAAAGCATCGCCCTTACAAATTCGGTGTTTTGCGTCTGCTGAAAAACTATCTTGTCGAAGCCTTTTACGGGAATCGGCTTACTGCTTATCATAGCGGTGTTTCTGACAGGTAAGCCGTCCGCGTCGCCGTAAAGAGTGTCGCTTATAAGCTCAGCGGGGTTTACGATATTCATGCTGTCCGCTCCGCTTGTGAGCATTTCAAGCTGTGTGTCCTTAATTCTCAGCTTGTCGGAAACGGTTTCAAGCTCGGAGTAAACTATGTTCGGGTTAAGCCTTCTGTAAACCGTGTATGGCTCATATTCGCTGACTGCGCCCTTTTCCAACTGCCACTCGGAGGCTCCGTAGCTTTCGCTGTAGGTTGAGAAGCGAAGGTACTTAATCCCCGTGTTTTCGGGCACACTCAGCGCCCTGCCCGACATTGAAGCCGAGCTTGCAGAAACAACATTCTTGCTTTCGTCGTAGAAGCAGTAGCTTCTTACAAGGTTATAAACGGTACCGTTCCTCTTGACCGTGGCGAAGTAATCGCAGCCCTCCTCAACCGCAATATAGCCCGAGGTCATAAAGCTTGAATTCGGCGTAAGAAGCTGACCCTCGTCGTTGAAAATATAGCCGTTTACAATGTCGGGGTCGTCGGGATTAAACAGGTTTTTGCCCGTGGCATAAGGCTCGCTCGCCTGCTCGCCGGCGTCGCCCTTATCACCCTTGTCGCCTTTGTCGCCCTTGTCGCCCTTGTCGCCCTTGTCGCCCTTCGTGCCTTTGAAGGCTCCGTTTTCAATCGCCTGCAAAAGAGCGTTTACGGAAAAGTCGTATTCCCTGCAAAGACCCTCGTCACTGCCTGCGACGCTCGAAAAGCTCAGCTTTAATTCAACGGGCTTTATCAGAAGCTCCGTTTCGGCGGTTTGGGCGTTGATTTTTACAATATTGAGCGCGCAGAGCACCGCCATATTGCAGGTGACGGAGGACGGCAGAAGAAAGCTTATTTTGTTTTCGGCGTCGGGCGTCAGATAATCGCTTCGGGCGTTTCCCGACGGCATGGCGAAGCTTAAATAATAACGGTAATCGGGGTTTATATATTCGCTGTCAAGCACAAGGCAAAGCTCGGTGCTGTTGTGCTCGTACATTACCCCGGCGTTGATTATGCCCTGCTCGGACATATCAGGATTTACATGTACTGTAACGGTATTCATTTCTCTCTCCTTTGATTAACTGTTCAAAATTTTCGGGCGTGCACAGCAGTGAAAAGCCGCAAAAATAAGCGTATTTAAGCGAAGTGTAGAGCTTCCCGCAGGCGGCTTCAAGCGTGCGGTAAACCTGCGCCCTCGTCACGCCGTGAAGAAGGGCGATTTCGCTTATCGGCAGAAGTCGGAAGTATTTTTCCTCAATCACGTCCTTTTCAAGCTCGTCAAGCTCGTTTTCAATTGCCGCTCTGACAAGCCGTTTCATATTGCTTTTACGGTTTGCAACTATGTAATCGGGCAAAGCGTCAAGCTCGGAGGGAGACATTTTTTCAAACCTTTTGTTTAAAAAGCAATACTCCCCTTCGTCAATGATTATCGGTTTCCTTCGTCGGCTCAAATTGATTCCTCCTTGTTAAAAATCGGCGAAATGAAAACAACACCTAACGGAAACGGTAATTTCCGTAGGTGCTGTTTATTTTTCTCTTACCCGCACTTTATATTTTACACGGGTTTTTGTTACTTGTCAACACATTTATCCCGTAACGAGTCCGAAACTTACGGACAGGGCGCGGTTGATCTTGTTCATTTCACTGTCGGGCAGATAACCCATTCGCTCCTTCAGGCGTTTTTTGTCGAGGGTTCTGACCTGCTCGAGCAAAACGACGGAATCCCTTTGAAGTCCGCAACGGTCTGCGTTAACGCTTATATGAGTCGGAAGCCTTGTCTTGTATTTCTGACTTGTTATCGCCGCCGCAATAACGGTCGGGCTGTATTTGTTTCCGACGTCATTCTGAACGATAAGTACAGGCCTGAGTCCGCCCTGCTCCGAACCGACAACGGGACTTAAATCGGCGTAATATATATCGCCTCGTTTAACTGTCATTTGTTATCACTCTCCAAAGATTATTTACCGTAATATTATTTTTACCCGTAAATCATCTCTCTAAACATTTTTCGGGGAGCAATACATTATATTTTTTTAAAAAGCTTTTTGTGATTATTTTTCAAAGCGTTTTAAAATATATTTTAACTCGTTTGCAAAGTCGGAGGCGCAGGCTCCGCTTTTTGAAAGCTTTGCCGAAACGCTTTCGCCCGAAATGCCGTGAAGGTATGCGGCGCACACGGCGGCGTCAAGCGGTGAAAAACCCTGACAAAGCAGTGACGCAAGAAGCCCTGCAAGCACATCTCCGCTGCCTGCTGTGGCAAGCGCTGAGTTTCCGACCGTGTTGATGTAAAAAAGCTCGCCGTCGTCGGTAACGACCGTCCTGAAGCCCTTTAAAAGCACGGTTGCGCCCGTGAGAGCGTGAAGCTCCTTTGCAGAGGCTATTCTGTCCTTTTCAATTTCGCTTACTTCTTTTCCGAGGAGCCTTGCCGCTTCGCCCGGATGAGGAGTGATTATAACCGGAGCCTTTGCTTTTTTTATGTAATCGGCTCTGCCCTTTAACGAATTGAGCGCGTCCGCGTCAAGGACAACGGGCACTTCGGAGCTGTCAAGCACAAATTCGGTTATGCTCCGTGTGTCATTACCCTGTCCCATTCCGCAGCCGACAAGCACTGCCGAGCATTGCTCAAGGCAGCAGTAAAGCTCGTTTACGCCCGATGCTGCCGCCTGCCCTCTTTCGTTTGAAGGCAGAGGAAGAAGCACCTTTTCGGGACAGTCCGCAGTTACGGCGGCATAGGCTTTGTCGGGGAAGGCAAGCCTTACAAGACCTGCTCCGGAATTAACGCAAGCCTTGCTTGCAAGCAGCGCCGCACCCGGCATTTCGTAGCTGCCTGCTATCAGGAGAGCCTTGCCGAAATCGCCCTTGTTTGAGTCCTCAAGTCTTTCGGGAAATCTTTTCTTTATATCTGCGGCGGTGAGCGTGTATTCACTGCCGTATTTGCAAAGTATTCTTTCGGAAATTCCGATACCTACGCACTTAACCTTACCTGCCCTGAGCGCTGACGGAGGATATACAAGCGAGCGCTTTAAGCCGATAACGCTCAACGTCATGTCGGGCATAACGGTATCGGGGCAGAGACAGGAAGAGTCCGTGTAAAAGCCGCTTGGCAAATCAACGCTGACGGTATAAGCCTTTGACGCATTGATAAGCGAGAAAAGCTCGGCGAGAAATTCATCGGCTTCTCCCGAAAAGCCCGTGCCGAAAATACAGTCGACAATTATGTCGCTCTTTTCAATTCTTTCCTTAGCCCTTTCGCTTTCGGTAAGGTATTCGATTACGGGAATGTTGAGATTGTCGAGCCTCGAAAACATTTCAACCGCATCCTCAGCCTTAGGGAAGCCGAGGCAGAGAAGCACAGTGACATCGTAGCCGTTCTCGTAGAGCTTTCTTGCGATTACAAAGCCGTCGCCTCCGTTCTTGCCCTTACCGCAGGCAACAAGCACCTTTCGCTTTAAGCTTTCGTCAAACTCCTGCCTTATGGCCTTTGCACAGGCAACTCCGGCATTTTCCATCATTCTCAGATAGCTCATACCCGAGTCGTTGGCTTCGTTTTCAATTGCTTTTATTTCGCTGAGCGTGAGTATATCAGTCATTTTCATTTCCTCCGAAAGCCGTCACAACCGCGGCGGCGTATTTGTCAGTGTGAGTTATGCTTAAGGAAAACTCAAGTCCCTTTTCCCCTGCAAGCCTTTTTGCCTCGCCCGAAAGGGAAAAATAAGGCATACCGTTTTCTTTGTGAAGCACCTGAACCTCATTTAGCGAAAAGCCCCTTATGCCCGTACCGAGCGCCTTTGCAAACGCCTCCTTCGCACAGAAGGCGGCGGCGTAGCTCTGCGCCTTTTTGTTTTTAAGCTCTTCAAGCTCGTCGCTGCCGTAAACCCTTTTTAAGAAGCTTTCCGAGGCAATCGCCTTTTCAATTCTTTCGATTTCGATTAAATCAATTCCGTTACTTATCATAATTTTTTCCTTTGAAGAATACTCTGCGTTTTTTATATTGTACCACAAAAAAATAAAAAAGAATGAAATTTTATTGAATTTTAAGAAAAGTGTGATAGAATGTTGTCGGTTAAATATGATTCGGGGTGATAAAATGAAAATCCATGTTATGGAAAACGCTTCTCAGATAGGCAAGGCTGTAGGCTCACTGTTTGTCGACGCCATAAACGAAAAGCCCGATATTACTCTCGGGCTTGCTACGGGTGCTTCGCCTATTCCCGCTTACAAGTATATTTACAAGGCATACGAAAAGGGAAAGGTTTCCTTAAAGGAGGTTAAGACCTTTAACCTCGACGAGTACGTCCGCCTGCCGAAGAACGACCCGAACAGCTATTACAGCTTTATGCACCGTGAGCTTTTCGACCGCACCGACATCAAGGAAAAGAACGTGCATTTCCTGAACGGCAACGCAAGGGACACGGAAAAGGAATGTAAAAGGTATGACGATATGCTCGAAAAAGCAGGCATAGACATTCAGCTTCTGGGCGTCGGCAGGAACGGTCACATAGGCTTTAACGAGCCGTCAATCTGCTTTTCAAAAGGCTCGTTCAAGGTAAAGCTTACGCAGTCGACCATCAATGCCAACAAAAAGTATTTCAGCGAAAACCCGATGCCCACCGAGGCGCTTACAATGGGCGTGGGCTCAATAATGAAGGCGAAAAAAATAGTGCTTATCGCTACGGGCAACGCTAAAGCGGACGCAATTGCCGCCCTTGTAAACGGCGAGGTTACGCCCGTCTGCCCCGTTTCGATTTTGCAGTTCCACCACGATGTTGAGGTTTACCTTGACAAAGCGGCGGCAAGTTTACTTTAAAAAAGGCAAAAAAAGGAACCCTCACGGGTTCCCTTTTTTTATTTATTATTCCTGTTCAAATATTTCGGGGTCAAGCAGTGCCGTTAAGATATTCATCTTATCGACATTCATAAAGATTTGCGCCGCTTCTGCACGGCTTGCGTTTGCGGTGGGAGCGATTGTGGTGCTGTTCTTACCGGAAATAACGCCGTTGTCAATGCACCATGCAACTCCGTCCTTTGCCCATGAGCTTACCTTTTTGCCGTCGGTTGTAAACGGTGCGAGTATGGCGTCGGCATCAAAGCCCTCTTCAAGCTCACCGTCGGTGAAATATCTGAAGAAAATCGTACAAATCTGTTCACGGGTTATATTGTCGCCGACACCGAACTTGCCGTTCGCATAGCCGCTGACATAGCCGTTTTCGGACGCCCACCTTACCGCGGGAGCATAGTAAGCGTTGGGAGCGACATCCGAGAACTTAGTCGGCTCGTCGCTGACATATTCGCTCAGGTCAACGCCGTTGAAGTTTGCAAGTACAATTGCAAAATCCTGTCTCTTGATGTTGTCCCCGGGTCCGAATTTTCCGTTCTGATAGCCGGAAATATAGCCGAACTGAGCGTTGAATTTTGCCGCCTCATAGTACCATGCATTTTCATTGACATCGGGGAAGCCCTTATACGGTTTTACTGTCTTGACTATCGTATCGTCACTTGTGGTAAGTCCGCCGAGATAGGTGTAAAGCTCCTTATCCTCCGCGATTGTAATCTGATCCTTAGAAAGATTCGTACAGGGCTTGTCTCCTACGGTCTGCGCGACAATTACGCCGTCGAGAATCTGAAGATTGCCCTTGATTTCGTTGCTTTCGTTATAGGGTACAACCTCTATGCCGTAGCCGGTTTCGGACATTACCTGAATTGCGCTGCCGCCGTCAACTGTAATATTATGCGACGAGCTATCGGTATTGCCGAGCAAAATCGCAGACGTTTTGTTTACCGAAACAAGAGCGCTGTTGTTATTAAGACTGATTGTGCCGTCAACATTGGAAACAATGCCGTTATAGCTGCTCTTGTCCTGTCTGTAAACATAGACAAATGCAGTGTCAAGCGTAATATCGTGATTTACCCATATTCCTGCGGCTTCGGTTCCCGAAACCCAAACCATACAGTCCTTAAAGCTGAGGTTTCCGCCCTCTGCTTCAAAGCTGCCGATATATGTTCCGTAATATCCGCCGTAGATTGAAAGAAAACCGAAATCAGCGTTTTCTTCTTCGGAGGAGTCAATCGGAGTTATAACGTCCGAACCGTCAACATCACCGATATAGAACATACTGCTCATATCTCCGCCTTCAATGGAAATATTGCAGCCGGGAGCCGCGTCAATACCGTCGGTCTCGGTATCACCTTCAAGCATAATCTCATTGAATCCGTTAAGAACGATAGTAAGATTATCAAGCTTGGAATAGATTGCCGCTTTATACCAGGGCTGATATTCGTATCCCTTGTTAATGTAAGCGTTGGTGAGAGTCAGAACCTGATTTTCGGGATCATATTCCGCCGTACCGTCTCCGCACGAAATTGAGAGCTTGGTTTCATCAAACTGCTCTCCGTTTACCCAGACATCGTAATTCAACGTTTCGGCAAATGCCGTAAAGCCGAGCGAAAGACATGCCATAATCATTGTCATGCACAGAAGCACGGACAGGGATTTGCGAGCTTTTTTCATATAAATCTCTCCTTTTTTTTAATTAGCATAAACGCTATAAGTAATTATATCATATCAAATATGTTTTTTAAACACCTTTTTCAAAAATGCAGATAAATAATGCATAAATGCAAAAAAGCAAGGGCAGATACCGCCCTTGCTTAAACAGTTATTATTCCTTTGATTTTTCGAGGAACTTGTAGCAAAGCGCCGCGAGCGCCGCTATGGTTAACGGCGACGTTACGCCCGTATGCCCCGTTTCGATTTTGCAGTTCCACCACGATGTTGAGGTTTACCTTGACAAAGCGGCGGCAAGCCTGCTGTTATCAAACAAACAAAGCCCGCCAAAACGGCGGGCTTCGTTATTGTTATGTGTTATTAAGAGTCATAAACGCTGTCAACAATCATGAAAATGTATTGCGCCTGATATTTTTCGGCGTTCATAAACAGGGTTGCGGCTTCCGCACGGGCGCAGTTTGCCGTGGGAGCGAGCGTTGAGGCGTTTTTGCCCGACATAAGTCCGTGTTCAACGCACCATGCCACGCCCTCGTAAGCCCAGCTGCTGATTCTTCCGCGGTCGGCATAGGGAGCAAGAATTTCGTCGGGTTCCCTTCCGTCAGTATCGGGTCCGTCAAAGCCTAAGCTGTTAACGAAGAAGCGGTAAAGAATAGTACAAATCTGTTCACGGGTGATATTGTCGCCGACGCCGAATTTACCGTTCTGATAGCCCATAATAATTTCGTTCTCGTAAGCCCATCTTACAGCAGGCGCATAGTACGCGTTCGGGGCAACGTCGGAAAACTCAGTCGGCTCACCTGTGTCATATTCCTCAAGGTTTACATCGTTGAAACGGGCGAGAATAACCGCAAAGTCCTGACGCTTGATGTTGTCGGAGGGACCGAATTTTCCGTTCTGATAACCCGTGATAAGACCCCTCTGCGCGTTGTATTTTACGGGACCGTAATACCAAGCGCTCTCCTTGACATCGGGGAAGGGCCTGAACGGGTCAACCGTCATGGCAAGCGTCTTTTCTTCGGTGTCAAGTCCGCCGACAATGTTTAATATTTCCTTATCGGTTGCGGTTGTGATTTTGTCAGCAGGGATATTTGTGCAAAGCTTACCTTCGCCGCACTGTGCGGCAATATTGCCGTTAAGAAGCTGAATTTCACCGTTTACGGCTCCCGTTTCACTGTCGGGAACAAATTCAATTGCGTAGCCCTTGAGCGAGTGAGCCTGAACGGAGCTTTCCGCGTCAACGGCAAGCTTGTGAGAGGAGCTGTCGCCGTTGCCGAGAAGGAAAGCAGAGCTATTGTTTATAACGTCAACCATACCTTTCGAAACGGAAATTGTACCGCCGACGTTTGAAACGATACCGTTGTAGCCCTCCTGCTTGGTTCTTATAACATTGACCATAGCGTTTTCAATTGAAATATTATGGTTTACCCAGATACCTGCCGCAGCCGTTTCCCAGACCCAAAGGTAGCAATCTCTGACGGTAAGGTTACCGCCCTCTTTTTCCCAACCGCCGATGTAGGTTCCGTAGTAGCCGCCGACTATGTCGAGCATTCCTAAATTGCTTATGCTTTCGCCGTCCTCAACTACCTCCTCGGGGACGGAATAAAGCGTAATGTCACAGCCAGGGGCGCAGTCTATGCCGTCGCAGTCAGTGATGCCCTCAAGCTTAATGGTATTGTAGCCCTTAAGGCAGATGTTAAGATTGTCAAGCTCGGAATAAATTGCCGAAACATATTCAGGCAGATATTCATAGCCCTTAGTGATTTCAGCCTCTTCAAGATACAGAGTAGAGGTTTCGGGGTCGAAGCTCGCCTTGCCCTCGCCGCAGGCGATTTCAAGCGTGAATTCGTCAAACTGCTCTCCGTTTACCCAGACTTTATAGGTAAGCGGTTTTGCATACGAGGTAAAGCCCGCTGACAAAACGCACATAAGCATTACCGTGCAAAGAAGCACGGATAAAAATTTTTTTGTTTTTTTCATATTATCTTCTCCCAAAATCAAAAGCGGGGCAGACCGCAGTCCGCCCCTGTTAAAATCAGTCTTTGTCAGCCTTTCCGCTTTCAAGGAAGGTGTAGCAGACCGCAGCGATTGCCGCACCTGCAAGCGGCGCTAAAATAAATATCCAGAGCTGTGAAAGAGGCTCGGTGTTGCCGCTGATTGCCGCAACGACTGCGGGACCGAAGCTTCTTGCGGGGTTAACGCTTGTACCCGTAAGTCCGATTCCGAGAATATGAACAAGGGTCAGCGTAAGACCGATTACAAGTCCGCCGAAGGAGCCGTGGCCAGCCTTCTTTGAAGTGACGCCGAGAATAGTAAGAACAAAGATAAAGGTCAGCACAACCTCAACAATAAAGCCTGCCGCAACGCTTCCGTTTACGCCTGCAAGTCCGTTTGAGCCGAAGCCGCCGGTTTCGTCGGTAACGCCGCCGAGACTGAAGATTGCCGCAAGCAGACCTGCGCCTGCGAGAGCGCCGAGGCACTGTGAAATGACATAGCCGATAAATTCGCCGATTTTCATTCCGCCTGTCAGAAGCACGCCGAGTGAAACGGCAGGGTTGATGTGACAGCCCGAAATGTTGCCTACGCAATATGCCATACCGACAATTACAAGACCGAAGGCAAGAGCCGTAAGGATATAGCCTCCGCCTACCTCAGCCGAGCAGCCGACAAGCATTGCCGTGCCGCAGCCCAAGGTTACGAGCACGCAGGTGCCGATAAATTCGGCAATGAATTTTTTTACTGATTGCATAAACTTTCCTCCCTTAATTTAAATAGGATTTGCCTACAGCTTTATTTTACCACATACTTAAAAATAAGCAACAATAATTTTAAGTCAAAACGACATATTTCTTTATATTGTATTGCAAAAAAAAGGCAGTTTATATTATAATTAGAAAAAGAGGTGTGTTAGATGAAAGAGTTTAAAGAAAACATAAAGGACGGGAACGTCCCAAACGGCGAGCTGTTTGCTTATTCGACGGCGCTTGCAGGTCAGAACATGACGTACCAGCTTGTAACTCAGTGGATTTTTTATTTCTGCACCAACATTGTCGGCATAAGCCCTCTCAAGGTCGGCTTCCTGACGGGCTTTTCAAAGGTCTGGGACGCATTTAACGACCCGATTGTAGGCACGCTGATTGACCGCAAAAAAACAGCACCCGGCAAAAAGCTTCATCCGTACCTCGGAAAGCTGCCCGTTGTAATCGGAATACTTACGGCGCTGATGTTCGTCGATTTCGGAGTCGGCGAAACCGCCGCCATGATTATTTTTATCAGTATTTACCTTGCGTGGGATTTTACCTACTCCTTCCAGGACGTTGCTCTGTGGGGCATGATGGCGCTTATATCGCCTCATTCGCACGAGCGAGAAAGGGTTTCGCAGTGGCTTAACATCGGCGTAGGCGTAGGCGTAGGAGCCATAAGCCTTATTCCTCTTATCAAGGGCGCGGTTGAAAGCAATTCCGACAAAATCGAAGCCGCCTTCAACATCACACAGGCAAAGCAGATTTCCATACTGTTTCTTATTTTCGGCCTTGTGTTCGGCCTCGGCGGCGAACTGCTTTCGGCGCTTGCATACAGGACGAAGGAAAGGGTTGCCTTTGTGCACACCGAAAACCGTCCGTTCATCGAGGATATCAAGGCTCTGTTTAAAAACAAAATGCTCCTTTTAATGCTCAGCGCTCAGGTGCTTAACTTCTTAAACGGCGCTGTTCCGTGGATTTATTTCTTTGACTACTGCGTTGAAATCGACATCGGCAAGCATCATTTAAACGGCTCCACCGCACAGTTCTGGTACGGCGCGCTTATCAGCGTATTTTCTACGATAACAATGTTCTTCGCCGTCAGGATTTCGGACAGAATCGGCGGTATGAAAAAGCTTATTATCTACGCACAGCTGGTAAACATCGTCTGCAGGGTCGTCGCATATTTTGTAGGCTTCAAATCCCCTGCGTCAATGATTACCGTTATTATAATTATGGCAATCGCCTCTATCCCCACAAACCTTATCGGCATTGCTCAGCGCTCACTGCTCAGCGACGCTATTACCCTTGAGGAATACCGCACGGGCAAGAGAACCGAGGGTATAAGCAACTCAATGCAGAACCTTACGAACAAGCTGACGGACGCACTGAAGCTTATGTTTGCCGGCGTTGTGCTTTCACTTCTCGGCTTTAACAGCGAGCTTGGAATTACGGGTCAGCCCGAAGTTTTCTACAAGGCTCAGTGGCCGCTGTTTATGCTGCTGCCCGCAGTCGGCTCGGCGTTGTATTTAATTCCGTTTATGTTTATTCACTACACCGCAGAGGAACGCGATAAGGTTGAAAAGGAGCTTGCCGAAAGGCACAAAGAGGCTTTGAAGGAAGAGGAACAATAATGTACGGACTGCTCGGAAAAAAGCTTTCGCACAGCTACTCACCGTTTATTCATTCTCTGTTTGCGGATTACGAATACCTGCTTTTTGAAAAAAGCGAGGAGGAGCTTGCCGACTTTGTAAGCGACGGGAATGTCGAGGGCTTTAACGTTACAATTCCATATAAAAAGACCGTTATGAAATACCTTGACCTGATTGATCGGAGCGCCGAGGCAATCGGCAGCGTCAACACGGTTGTAAGGCTCTCAGACGGGAGGCTTAAGGGCTATAATACGGATTATTTCGGGTTTATGTCGCTTATTAAGAAAAGCGGGATTTCCATTGTCGGAGCAAAGGCGTTAATACTCGGCACGGGCGGAGCCTCGCTTGCGGCAGGCGCAGTTTTAAGCGAGCTCGGCGCGGCTGAAACCGTCTTTATTTCAAGAAGCGGTGAGAACAATTACACGAATATTGAAAGACATTTTGACGCCGATATAATAGTCAACGCCACGCCCGTAGGGATGTATCCCGACTGCGAGAGCTCTCCCCTCTCTTTAGAGGGATTTAAAGGGCTTCGGGCGGTTTATGACCTGATTTATAACCCTGCAAGAACACGGCTTTTACTTGAAGCGGAGGAGAAAGGTATCCCTGCGTTTTCGGGGCTTCGTATGCTCGTTGAGCAGGCTCGGAGGGCAAGCGAAATTTTTACGGACAGTGAGATTTCGGACGAAGAAAGTGAAAGGGCGCTTCGCACTGTGGAGCTTTCAATGAAAAACATAACGCTCATCGGTATGCCGGGCTGCGGAAAAACGACCGTGGGAAAAATACTTGCAAACAGGCTTTCAAAGGAGCTTGTCGACACGGATGAGGAAATAATCAAGTCGGCAGGCAGGGATATTCCCTCGATTTTTTCCGAAGAAAAGGAAGAGGGATTTCGCAAAAGAGAAACGGAAATACTTAAAAAATTCTGTTATCAGTCGGGCAGGATTATTGCAAGCGGAGGCGGAATTGTCACGGTAGACAAAAACTATCTAATCCTTAAGCAGAACTGTATCACGGTTTTCATCAACCGAAGCACAGACGCCCTTCCGACCGACGGCAGACCGCTTTCGCAGACGGTCGGCAAGGAGGAGCTTTACCGTAAAAGGCTGCCGCTTTACAGAAAATTCTGCGATATTGAAATCGACGGCAACGGCACTCCCGACGAGGTTGCAGACAGAATAACGGAGGCGTTAAAATGAAAAAAATTCTTGTAATCAACGGTCCGAATTTAAATATGCTCGGCGTGCGCGAACCCGAAATATACGGCAACACGGGCTACCTTGATTTGGTTAAAAAAATAGAAAAATGGGCTTCGGAGCTCGGCGTTGAAGCTGAATGTCTTCAGTCAAACCATGAGGGTGAAATTGTGGACTTTATTCAGAAGGCTTACTTTGACAAGGCGGACGCAATTATAATTAACCCTGCCGCATACACGCACACAAGCATTGCGATACTCGACGCACTCAAGGCGGTTAACCTTCCTGCGGCTGAGGTGCATATTTCCGACATCAACGAGCGTGAGCAATTCCGTCACATATCGTATGCGGGTATGGCGTGCGAGGCACATTTTATCGGCTTAGGTCTTGAGGGCTACAAAAAGGCGCTTGAATATTTTGCAGAAAAATAAAAACGGCACTCGGCTTGTAAATTTGCCGAGTGCTTTTATTGTTATATGCTTTATTCGGTTATCCCCTTATACTCTGCGTCAATTTTTTTGTAGCCCTCAAGGGTGCCGATGTCGAAGCGCCTGCCGGGCATTTCCATTGAATAAACCGCAGTGTGCCGACAAAGGTAGGAAATAAAGCTTCCCGGAGCGTCCGTGCCGCAGCCGTCGTCAATTGCCTTTGCGACAAAGCCGACGTCCTCCCTTTTGTAAAAATAAAACGGAGGCGTACACCAATGGCTTTTGGGCTTTTCGGGCTTTTCCTCAAGGCGTAACACCCTGTCGTCATCGGCAATTTCGGCAACGCCCGCCCTTTGAAGCCGAGCTTCGTCAGGCTCAAAATAGCGCATTACACAGCTTGCGTTTTTTTGCTTACAGTAATCGACAAAATGCGAAAGGCTGAACGAAAGGACATTGTCCCCTGCGAGC
The DNA here is from genome assembly GCA_017438845.1 of Clostridia bacterium. Taxonomy (GTDB): domain Bacteria; phylum Bacillota; class Clostridia; order Oscillospirales; family Acutalibacteraceae; genus Fimenecus. Next base: position 144,509 of record JAFRUO010000003.1, read on the forward strand.
ACAAGCAGGTCGTCGTCAAGCTTTTTTTCGTTAATCGCAAGCAATATATCCTTTACCGCTCCGAGCCTTGTTTCGTTGGTAAGAGTGCCGTCGTCGACCACGCTGATGTCGGCTTTTTTTGTGCCTGCCCAGTCGGTAAAATGCTGTGCGAATTTACGGTTTGTGACAACAACATAGCCGTCAACCTCGCCCGTTTCTTCAAGGTCGTCAACAAGCCAGTCGAGTATCGTCTTACCGCCTACGGTAAGCAGGGGCTTCGGAAAATTTTCGGTCAGCGGGTAAAGCCTGGTGGCATAGCCTGCCGCAAGAATAATACACTTCATATTTTACTCCTTACCCGATACGCCTACGCCGTCCGCCGAATGGCAGATGTGCACGGAATACTTGTCACTGAGCTCGGGAAACGCTTTTAAATACTCGGCGCTTACTTTTTCTTTTACGCTTTCGCTGAAGCTCGGGTCAACAAGAGCCATACAGCAGCCCTTGAAGCCTGCGCCGCAAAACCTGCCGCCGTATATGCCGTCGACGGTTTTCATTATTTCGTAGAGTTTTATCTGCTCGGGCGCACCCGACTCCCAGTTGACTATGCTTGAAAGACCCGACTCGAAGCTGAGCCTTCCGAATTCGGCAAGGTCTCCCCTTCTCCAAGCCTCTGCGCCCTTCTGCACCCTTCTAAACTCGGTGTACCAGTGCTCGCAGCGCTTTCGCCACGGCTCGGGCAAAAGGGATTTGTATTTTTCGTAAATCTCGGGGCTTACGTTTCTTGCGTTAGCCTCGTTAAATTTCCCGTATTCAAGCCCTGCAAACGCCTCAAGGGCATATGCGCCCGCACGAAGCTCATCGACTCTCATATTGTATTTACTGCCTGCAAGAGAATGCTCAAGTCCGCTGAAGAATATCATTATATCGTATGCAGGCATACTCTCTGCGGTGGGTATCAGCTCATAGCTTCCGTCAAGCGTGTCAAGATAAAGCAGGTGATTTTTCTTTGAAAGCACCTCGCAGTTCTGGTCAAGCTTGCCGACCGAAACTCCGACGTATTCCTTCTCAGCCTCAAAGGCGATTTCAATAAGCTCGGAGTTGCTGAGCGTTATGCCGTTCACCTTGCAAAGAGCCGAAATAAAACAAAGCGTTACCGCCGCAGAGCTTGAAAGACCGCCGATCGGCAGGCTTCCTTCGATTACTGCGCTTATTCCGACACTTAAGGGATGCCTTTTCTGAAGGAAGATTGTAGCCCCTCTTAAGTAGTCCGCCCAGTCGCCCTCCTTGTTTTTCGGCACTGAGCCTATATGCCACTGAGCCCTCTTGCTAAACTGAAGCGACTGCATTTCAACAACGCCGTTGTGCTTTGTGCGGTAAGCAATGTGTATGCCCTTGTCGATTGCAAGCCCCGTTATTTTACCGAGGTTGTGGTCGGAGTGCGCCCCGATGGGACAAACACGGTAAGGACAGAAGGCTACGCCCTCGGGCTCTTTATTGTAAATACTGTAAAAAACCTCTTCACAGCGCATATTATTCCTCTTTCCGATTTTATTTGTAATACTGCTTATACCATTGTGCAAAGGAGCGAAGACCTTGTCCGATACCGATTTCGGGCTTAAAGCCGAAGTCGTTTTCAAGCGCAGAGGAGTCGGCATAGGTTACGGGAACGTCGCCGGGCTGCATACCAACAAGGCGTTTATGCGCCTCAAAGTCATAGTCCTTCGGCAGTACCTCCGCTGCCACAAGCTCCCTTTCAAGCGTGCTTACGAAGTCGAGCAGGTTTTCGGGACTGCCGCCGCCGATATTATACACGCAGTACGGGGGTAAGGGAAGCCCATCCTCGCCTGTTCTCCTTTCGGGTGCGCCCTTCATTACACGGAGCACGCCCTCGACAATATCGTCAATATAAGTAAAGTCACGCTTGCAGTTGCCGTAGTTGAAAATGTCGATTATTTCTCCCCTTTTCAGCCTTTCGGTGGCGGAAAAGTAAAACATATCGGGTCTGCCTGCAGGACCGTAAACGGTGAAAAACCTGAGTCCCGTAGAGGGTATGCCGTAAAGCTTTGAGTAAGCGTGCGCCAATAGCTCGTTGCTTTTTTTGGTGGCGGCATAAAGACTTACGGGGTTGTCAACACGGTCGTCGGTTGAAAAGGGAATTTTTTTGTTACCGCCGTAAACGCTTGAGGACGAGGCGTAAACAAGATGCTCAACGCCGCCCTTGCCCGAAGCGTAGGAATTACGGCAGGCTTCAAGGATATTGTAAAAGCCGATTATATTTGAGCTGATGTATGCGTCGGGGTTGGTAATACTGTACCTTACGCCTGCCTGAGCCGCAAGGTTTACAACAAGCTCGGGACGGAATTCCGAAAAGACGCTGTCAACAAGGGCTCTGTCGGCAATATCGCCCTTAATAAAAGTATGGCGGTTTTTATCGCTTTGCTTTGCTTTTTTCTCAATCAGCGAAAGGCGGTATTCCTTTAAGGCGGGGTCATAGTAGCTGTTCATATTATCAAGTGAAATAATATGACAGTCCTGCGCCTCGTCAAGAAGCCTGAGCACAAGGTTTGCACCTATAAACCCGGGCGAACCCGTAACAAGAATTGTTTTGTTTTTTAATGTAATCTCGGTTTTAGCCATTAAATCCCCTCGCTTTTCGTTTTATTTTATCATATATACGTCCTTTTAGCAAGAGCAGACGTAACAAAAGACCGCCCCGAAAGGACGGTCTTTGTTATTTAAGAAATCAGTTGTACTTCTTTCTCGGAACGTAGGAGGTGTGAAGCACTTCGTGAGCCTTATGGCTGCCGGGCTTTTCAAGGTACTCGTCATAGAGCTTCTGAACAGCGGTGTTCTCGTGTGAGAGTCTCTTCGAGTCCTTCTTGTCATCGTCGTAAAGAGCCGCGGCTCTTCTTGCCTTGAGGTCAACGAAGTTACGGACAACAGCGTGCTGAATCGGCTGACCGCCGCCGTTGATACAACCGCCGGGGCAACCCATAATCTCGATAAAGAGATAATCAGCCTCGCCTGATTTAATCTTATCCATAAGCACCTTGGCATTCTTTGTGCCTGACGCTACCGCAACCTTGACGTCGAGGTCGCCTACCTTGTAGTCGGCTTCCTTGATGTTCTTCATGCCTCTGACCTCTTCAAAGTCGGGTGACGGAGCCTCCTCGCCGGTAATAAGCTTAACTGCGGTACGAAGAGCAGCCTCCATAACGCCGCCCGTTGCGCCGAAGATAGTACCTGCGCCTGTTGACTCGCCGAAGGGCTGGTCAAATTCCTCATCGGGAAGATGATTAAAGTAGATACCTGCGGACTCAATCATTCTTGCAAGCTCGCGTGTGGTAAGAGCTATGTCAACATCGGGCACGCCTGCGGCAGACTGATCCGCGCGCTTGGTTTCAAACTTCTTGGCGGTGCAGGGCATAATGCCTACGACTACCATATTCTTCGGGTCAATGCCCATCTTTTCGGCGTAATAGGTTTTCATTGTGGCACCGAACATCTGCTGAGGTGACTTACAGGTTGAAAGGTGCGGAATGAGCTCGGGATAATAATGCTCGCAGTATTTAATCCAGCCGGGTGAGCAGGAGGTAATCATCGGCAGTACTCCGCCGTTTTTAACTCTTTCGACAAGCTCGGTTGCCTCCTCCATAATTGTAAGGTCGGCGGCAAAGTCGGTGTCGAACACCTTGTCAAAGCCGAGTCTGCGAAGAGCAGCTACCATCTTACCCTCAACGTTGGTACCGATATGCATACCGAACGCCTCGCCGAGAGTGGCGCGGATTGAAGGAGCAGTATTTACAATAACAAACTTTTCGGGGTCGTTGATAGCCTCAAGCACCTTTGCGGTGTCGTCCTTTTCAACGATTGCGCCCGTCGGGCAGTTAACGATACACTGACCGCAGGAGATACAGGAAACGTCTGCAAGGTCCTTGTCAAAGGCGGACGAAACGTGAGTGTCGAAGCCTCTTGCGTTTGCGCCGATAACGCTTACGCCCTGATTGTCGCAGGCAGCGATACAACGGCGGCAAAGGATGCACTTGTTGTTGTTTCTGATCATATGAGCTGCGGAGTCGTCAAAGTCGTACTGAATAACCTCGCCCTTAAACGCGTCGGCATCGTCAACGCCGAATTCCTTACAAAGCTGCTGAAGCTCGCAGGTCCCGCTGCGTACGCAGGTAAGGCAGTTTTTGTCATGAGTTGAAAGAATCAGCTCAAGCGTAGTTTTACGGGACTTGCGTACCTTTTCAGTGTTGGTGTAGATTTCCATTCCCTCGGCTACGGGGAAAACGCAGGCGGTGACAAGGCTTCTTGCACCGACAACCTCTACCATACAGATACGGCAGGCGCCGATTTCATTGATGTCTTTAAGGAAACAAAGCGTGGGGATTTCAATTCCTGCAATTCTTGCAGCCTCAAGTATTGAAATTCCTGCGGGCACACTCAAGGGCATGCCGTTGATTTTAATGTTTACAAGATTTGTATTTTCCATTTGGCACACTCCTTATACTTTGCTGATGGCTTTGAACTTACAGTTGGACATGCAAGCTCCGCACTTAACGCATTTGTCGGGTATAATCTCGTAAGAGGGAAGCTTGTGACCCTCTGCAACATAATCGGTCTTGATAATGGTGTCTGCAGGACAGTTCCTTGCACACATACCGCAGCCGATACACTTGTCCTTGTCAATTACAAAGGTAAGCAGGTCCTTACATACGCCTGCAGGGCACTTCTTGTCAACAACGTGGGAAACATATTCCTCACGGAAGAACTTAAGCGTTGCAAGCACGGGGTTCGGAGCTGTCTGTCCGAGACCGCAAAGAGAGTTCTGCTTGATGTAGTAGCAAAGCTCCTCAAGCTTGTCAAGGTCCTCGAGAGTTCCCTTGCCGGAGGTGATTTTGTCAAGCATTTCAAGAAGTCGCTTGGTACCTACGCGGCACGGAGTACATTTACCGCAGGACTCGTCAACGGTGAAGTTGAGGAAGAACTTTGCGATGTCAACCATACAGTTGTCCTCGTCCATGACGATAAGTCCGCCCGAACCCATCATACAGCCGATAGCCGTAAGGTTGTCGTAGTCGATGGGCGTGTCCATAAGCGAAGCGGGAATACATCCGCCCGAAGGTCCGCCCGTCTGAGCAGCCTTGAACTTTTTGCCGTTCGGAACGCCGCCGCCGATTTCCTCGATAATTTCACGAAGTGTTGTACCCATCGGGATTTCAACAAGACCGGTGTTCTTGATTTTACCGCCGAGCGCGAATACCTTGGTTCCCTTTGACTTTTCGGTACCCATTGAAGCGAACCAGTCGGCGCCCTTTAAGATAATCTGCGGAATATTTGCAAAGGTTTCAACATTGTTCTCGGTAGTGGGCTTCTGGAAGAGTCCCTTGACCGCCGGATAAGGAGGACGGGGTCTGGGCTCGCCTCGATTACCCTCAATACTTGTCATAAGAGCAGTTTCCTCACCGCAGACGAAAGCGCCTGCGCCGAGCCTTACATGAAGGTCAAAATCAAAGCCCGAATCAAAAATATTTTTTCCGAGCAGGCCGTATTCCTTTGCCTGCTTAATGGCAATTTCAAGTCTGTGAACCGCTATCGGGTACTCGGCTCTGACGTAGATATAACCCTCGGTTGCGCCTGTTGCGTAGCCGCAGATAGCCATAGCCTCGATAATGCAGTGCGGGTCGCCCTCAAGAACGGAACGGTCCATAAATGCGCCGGGGTCGCCCTCGTCGGCGTTGCAGACAACGTATTTCTGGTCAGCCTTGTTGGCTGCGGTAAAGCTCCACTTTCTGCCGGTGGGGAATCCTCCGCCGCCTCTGCCTCTGAGCCCTGAGTCGCTGACAATTTTAACTACGTCCTCGGGCTTGAGCTCGGTAAGACATTTTGCGAGCGCCTGATAGCCGTCATAGGCAATATACTCGTCAATGTTCTCGGGGTCGATAACGCCGCAGTTGCGAAGCGCAACCCTGTGCTGTTTTTTATAAAACTCGGTTTCCTTCAAGCTCTTTACGTTATCCTTGTTGATGGTCTCATCATAAAGAAGCCTCTTAACCATTCTGCCCTTTAAAAGATGCTCTTCGACGATTTCGGGAACATCCTCTACCTTAACCTGGCTGTAAAAAGCACCCTCGGGGTAAACAACCATAATCGGGCCCAAGGCGCAAAGACCGAAGCAGCCTGTTCTGATTACCTTAACCTCGTCCTCAAGACCTCTCGCCTTAAGCTCGGACTCCATAGTCTCGATAATCGCTGCGCTGTTTGAGGAGGTACATCCGGTACCGCCGCAAACAAGTACGTGTGAACGATACATTTTATTCCTCCTTTATTTTGTCATAGCGCCGACAGTGTACTCGGCAACGGGTTTACCGTTTACAATGTGTTCGTTAATAACCTTAACCGCCTTGTCCGCGGTCATTTTAACATAAGTAACCTTTTCCTTGCCGGGCTCCATAACCTCAACAATGGGCTCGTACTGGCACATACCGATGCAGCCTGTCTGTGAAACGGTAACGCCCTTGAGGTTCCTTCTCTGAACCTCCTCGACAAGCGCGTTGAGAACGGGTCTTGCGCCTGCCGCAATACCGCAGGTAGCCATGCCGACAACAATTCTTGTAACGTCGTCGCCGGTGTCCTCTCTTACGGTCATCTTTTTCATTGTTTTTTCTTTAATAGCCATAAGCTCTTCAAGTGATTTCATATCTTACTTAGCACCTCCGTAAAGATTTTGTTCGTTTTCGGTAATATAGCCCTTCAGCCACTCAACAACCTCGGGAGAATCAAGCGGAACCTCTCCGAGTATCGTTTTAAGCTCCCTTGTGTCAAGGGTGAACTCATTTTCGCCGTAGCTTCGTCTGTAAATAAAATCCCTGTCGAGATTCATTGTGATAAGCATTACAACGGTTGAACACATATCCCCTATCGGGGTAAAGTCCACGCTGTCGGTTTTAAACAGCGCATGAACCTCGGTGCCGACGCCGACTTCTGAGGTAATGTCGAATTTTCCTCCCGTCTGCTCTGCGGCAAGCTTAAAAAGCGGAATACCCATGCCGACCTTTCGTGTGGTACGGGTGGTGAAGAACGGATCCCTTACGCTTTCAAGCTGTTCGGGGCTCATCCCCTTACCGTCGTCAAGTATGCTTATTTCGAGCGTGTCGGAAGCATAGTCCTCAAGCACGCTGAGCGTTATAAGCGAAGCGCCTGCAGTGATTGAATTCTGAGCGACATCAAGAACATTAAGCGATAATTCACGCATATCAGACGCCGTATTTTTTCAGTATATCGGGAACATCCTTTGCGGTAAGCTTTCCGTAAACCTCGTCATTGACGGTAAGCACGGGAGCAAGTCCGCAAGCGCCTATGCAACGGCAAGCCTCCAAGGAAAATTTTCCGTCGGCGGTGCACTCGCCCGACTCAATTCCGAGTATTTCGCTGAGCTTGTCAAGTACCTCCTGAGAACCCTTAACGTAGCAAGCCGTGCCGAGACAAACGGAAATGTTATACTTGCCCTTGGGTGAAAGAGCGAACTGTGCGTAGAAGGTGGATACTCCGTAAACCTTCTCAAGCGGTACGTCCATTCCCTCGGCTATCATAATCTGCACCTCATAGGGCAGATAGCCGTAAATTTCCTGAGCCTCCTGCATTACATGCATAAGCAGGCTTTTGTCGCCTGCACACTCGGCAATAACGGCGTCAAGCTTAGCCTTTTGCTCGTCTGTTCCCTTGAAAGGGATTTTGCTGATTTTTTTAAGCATTAACCGATTTCCTCCTTAGAATTGGTTTTGCATTTTTACACAGGCCCATAAAAGCCCATGATATGAGCATAGAAGAATTATAACACTAACTTTGTTAAAAATCTATCATTTTTTATAAAAAAAACTAAAAAATGAGCATATTTTTCAAAAAAATTTTTTCCAATTATTCTTCGTGTCTTATTTGATACACTTTTGCAATTCCGAAGACTTTTTACGAAGATATTTTCACAAGGAAAAGCTACTGCTGTTCTACGTTAATTTCACGGACGGTAAGGCGGAGATTGTGAATATCCTGCTCTATATTCTCCGCTTCGACAAAAGAAACCGAAAACGAAGCGAACAGCCTGTCCTCCTCCTTTTTTACTACGATAATCTTTATAGGTCTTGAAAGCCGGGAAAGCCTTTCCTCAAGCTCCCGTGCTTCGCCCGAAAAGCGAAAGCTGCAGGAAACGTAAAGCGGAGTAACGTTTTTTCCGAGCCGAAGCGAGTCCCCGAACTCCCTTTTCAGGCATTCCCTTAAAAGCCTTGACTTCTGCGTATAAATCTTTCTCGCCCTCTTGACCTGAGAGATAAGCTTGTTGTCGGCTATAAATTCCTCAAGCGCCAGCTGGTCGGGAATTGATACCGTCTGGTTATACGAGCCGCTGACCGCAAGGTATTTTTCACGAAGAAACGGACAAAGAAGCATATAGCTTATTCTGATTGACGGCAGAAGAAGCTTTGAAAAACTGCCGATATAGATAACGTGCTCGCTGTCAAGCCCCTGCAAGGACGGGGTGGGACTGCTGATGTCACGGAATTCGCTGTCGTAATCGTCCTCAATTATAAGCTTTCCGTTTTTTCGGGCATAGCTTACAAGCTCATGCCGCCTCGCAACGCTCATTATACTTCCCGCCTTCGACATATGAGAGGGAGAAAAATAGAGTATATCCGCTTCGTCCGGGCTGTTGACGACCGTATAGCCATGGTCCTTAAACACTGCCATGCCCTGCCTGTAAGAGGTGTCGTTAAAATAGATTTTCCTTCTGTCCGAGCCGAGAAGCGGACAGAGTATATTCAAAAGGTTCTGCACCCCTGCGCCGATAACGAGGTCGTCACGGTCGCAGACGCAGCTTCGGTTTGATTTAAGGTAAGAGGCAATTCCGTCACGAAGTCCCTCCTCGCCCTGAGGCTCGCCGTAATCCATCAGCTTTTCACGCCTGCGAAGAGAGCGCTTAACATACCTTGTCCAAAGCGTCAGGTCAAAGACCTCGCTGTCAACGCCCGTCGAGGTATAGTCGGAAACGCTTCTCTTTTCCTTTTCCTTTTTAATTAAAAGCTCGTTTTCCGCAAGCCTCTTTGTCAGCTTCTGCGAAACGTAAAAGCCGCTTTGGTTTTTAGGTATTATGTAGCCGTCGTCGCACAGCAGCATATACGCCTTGTCAACCGTGGTTTTGCTTACCCTGTGAAGCTCGGCACAACGGCGTATTGACGGGAGCCTGTCGCCTGCGGTAAGCTTGCCCGACTCTATAAGCTGCTTGTAATAGTCGTACAAATCCGAATAAAGAAAGCTGTTGTTTTTCATAATTGACCCCTGTTTTTTTATAGGTTTTTGTCCATTTATTTAATGACACTTTAGCGTTATTATATTACACATAAAGGAAAAAAGCAATACTGTCAAGAGGTGATTTTGTGAAAAAAGCGGCGGTATTTAATGACATTTCGGGCTTCGGCAAATGCTCGCTTACGGCGGCGCTTCCGATTATATCGGCACTCGGGGTGCAATGCTGTCCGATTCCGACGGCGGTGCTTTCCAACCAGACGGGCTATCCCTCCTACCACTGCCATGATCTGACGCAGCAAATCGGAGCTTATCTTGCCGAATGGAAAAAGCTCGGTGTTCAGTTTGACGCAATACTTACGGGCTTTATCACCGGCGAGGAGCAGGCGAAAATAATTTCCGAGGGCATCGACGAAATAAAAGGCGAAAACACGCTGGTGGTCGTTGACCCCGTTATGGCTGACGACGGCAGACTTTACAAGAGCTATGACGTAAGGCTTTGCAGGGAGGTCAAGCGCCTTACCGAAAAGGCGAACGTTATCACGCCCAACCTTACCGAGCTTTGTCTGCTTGCCCAGAAAAGCTACAAGGAATTAGTTTCTTTAACCGACTCGGAGGATTATCTCGACCATATCGCAAAGACGGCAAGACGGCTGTTAAGCTCCGTGCTTAAAACGGTTATCGTTACCGGGGTTAAAAAGGACGGCTGTATTTACAACATAATCGTTGAGCGTGAGGATTCGGCGGCGATTAAAAGCGAATACCTTGAGGGCAGCTTTTCCGGTACGGGCGACATCTTCGCCTGCATTGTCACCGCCGAGCTTGCAAAGGGCATGAGCGTGGCTTACGCCGTCAAAAAAGCGAGTATATTTATTGAGAAAGGAGTTCGTGACGCTCTCAACAACGGCTCTGACAGAAATGACGGAATTGACTTTGAGAAGCATCTCGGTATTTTAATTAATGAATAAAAACATTAAAGCCCTGCACAACACGGTGCTTACGGCGCTGTTTGCGGCGCTGATTGCGGTTGCCACGGCTTTCATAAAATTCAACACGGGAATAAACAACGGTTATCTGCATTTCGGCGACAGCTTTATTTACACAGCCGCCTGCATACTTCCCCTGCCGTATTCCTGCGCCGCCGCATTTATCGGCGGAGGGCTTGCGGACCTGCTTGCAGGCGCCGCAGTGTGGGCTCCGTTTACGGCGGTAATCAAGGCGGTTAACGTGCTTGTTTTCAGAGCCGTTTTTAAAAGAGCGCGAACAGAGCGCTTTGCTGGGCTCAGGTCGTTTGCCGCCGCACTGCTTTCGGGCGTGTTCACCGTGCTCGGCTACCTTCTGAGCGAGGGGCTTTTATACAGCTTCCCGACCGCCGTCACCTCGGTGCCGTTCAGCATTATTCAGGCGGTCGGCTCACTGGCGGTATTTATGCTGCTGGGAAAAGCGCTTGACAAAATAGACTTTAAAAGAAAAATATACAGGGAGTGATTATATGGCTGACATCATATACACCTTTGAGGGACACGTTTATCTTAACATCACAAACGCCTGCCCCTGCAAATGCGAATTTTGCATAAGAAACAACGGCGACTCCGTCGGCGACGCAGAAACGCTCTGGTTTACGGGACACAGCCCGAGCCTTGACGAAATCAAAAGCGAAATCGACAGCTTTGACTTTTCACCGTATTCGGACGAAATCGTTTTCTGCGGCTACGGCGAGCCGACCTGTGCATACGGCAACCTTATTTCTTCGGCAAAATACCTTAAAGAGAAAATGCCCGAATGCAAATTAAGAATTAACACAAACGGGCTTTCCGACCTTTTAAACAAAAAAAGCACTGCGGACGAAATCTGCAGTGTGTTCGACATTGTTTCAATTTCCCTAAATGCCCCGACCTCGGAAAAGTACATTGAGCTTTGCCACCCGAGCTTCGGCGACAGGGCGTACCCCGCAATTTTAAAATTTGCAGAGGAATGCGCCTCTCATAAGGACGTTGTCACAAAGTTTTCCGTGGTCGACGTCATTTCACCCGAGGATATAAAGGAATGTAAAAAAATTGCCGAAGAAATAGGTGTTCCTCTTCGGGTAAGAAACTATACGGCGGAGTAATTATGAGCTACAAATTTTTTGAAAACCGTGAATGTGAATTTTATCCCTGCCACAAGGGGCTTGAAAGGCTTAACTGCCTTTTTTGCTACTGTCCGCTTTACTTAAAGGAGGACTGCGGCGGTAATTTCAAAATACTCAAAAACGGAGTCAAGGACTGCTCGGACTGCGTTTTTCCTCACGTTCCCGAAAACTATGAAAAGGTTATAAAAAAATTGAAGTAGAATAACATTTTGTTTTTAAGCTCCCGTTTATGGGAGCTTTTTTGTTTGACTTTGAACAATGTTACAGTTATAAAGTTCGACTGTCAAATTACATCAACCCTCAGCGGACGACCAATGGTCGTCCCTACGGTTAAATGTTTCGGATAATCCTTGCTCCTTTAGTGTCAATTATATTATGACATTTAATCAGCTCGGGACGTCGAGAACGCCGTCCCCTACACTGTATGCTGTATATTACATTCAAATATATAAAAGCACCCGACTTATGTTAAGTCGAGTGCTTTGTTTTATTATCCCGTTGAATTAATAAATCTCGTTAGTGGCGATTATGTTTACGCCGGTGCCGAGGATGTTTTCGATTACCACATCGCCGAAATGAACGGGAGCTTTAAGACTTACCTTATTGATTTCCTTCATGCAGTCAAAAAGCATTTCCTTCGGAACGGGAGTTGCGCTTTTAACGGGCACTACGGGAAGATTTCCTCCCTCGACCCTTACGGTTGAGGTAAGCATTCTTTCGGGATGTGTACACTCCTGACGCGCGTATGCGTCGCCCCTTTTACAGCTGTTGCCGCTGACGGAGATAACCTCGCCCGAATCGTCAAGCTCAACGGTAATTGCACAGCCTATCGGGCAGGATACGCAAACCATTTCTCTTTTTGTCATAATTTACGCCTCCTCTACGCTGACCGTGATTTTGCTGTCCGCAGGCAGACGCTTTATAACATCGGTCTTGATAAGTACGTTTTCCATTTCGCCGGGCGTCATCTTTTTCTTGGGTCTTGAAAGTATTACCTCATCGCCGCATTTTACGGTGAGCTTAACATTCCTGAAAACCTGACCGACCCTGAAATAAAGCTTAACGTCCTTGTCGGTGTTTTTGTTAATCCTCTGCGGTACTATGTACCTTACGCCGTTTGTGCCCTCGGTGTACACCTTTTCGCCGTCGGCTCTCTCGCCCTCAATATATCTTGCGGCGCCCTCGCCGGCAATCTGACTTTCCTCGGTAACGTAGTCGACAAGGTCATGCACCTGAAGCACGTTTCCGCACGCAAACACGCCGGGCTTTACCGTCTGGCGGTATTCGTCAACGGACGGGCCGTTTGTAATTCTGTCAAGCTCAACGCCCGCATTCTTTGAAAGCTCGTTTTCGGGAATAAGCCCTACGCTGAGCATAAGCGTGTCGCAGGGTATGTATTCCTCGGTGCCGGGTATCGGCTTTAAATGCTCATCAACATTTGCGACGGTAACGCCCTCAAGTCTGTCCTTGCCGTGCGTTTTTACAACCGTGCAGGAAAGGCGGAGCGGAATCCCGAAGTCCTCAAGGCACTGGACAATATTTCTCGTAAGTCCGCCCGAATAAGGCATAAGCTCACAGACCGCCTTAACCTTTGCGCCCTCAAGCGTCATACGCCTTGCCATAATAAGACCGATGTCGCCCGAGCCTAAGATAACAACGGTTTTGCCGGGCATATAGCCGTCAATGTTAACATATTTCTGAGCCGTGCCTGCGGTCATAATACCGGAGCAACGGCTTCCTGCGATTGAAAGAGCGCCTCTGGGTCTTTCACGGCAGCCCATAGCAAGCACAACGGCGGTCGCCTTGATAGTGAGAAGTCCGTCAAAGTTGTTGCAGGCGGTAACCACATTGTCGTCGGAAATGTCGAGCACCATGGTGTCAACCTTTACGTCAATGTCGGTGTCGTAAACCTGAGTGATGAACCTGCCTGCGTATTCGGGGCCCGAAAGCTCCTCGCCGAAGTAGTGAAGCCCGAAGCCCGTGTGAATGCACTGCTCAAGAATACCGCCGAGTGAGTCGGCTCTTTCAAGGATGATTATTTTTTTCACGCCCTTTTCGTGCGCTCTGAGCGCCGCCGCCATACCTGCGGGACCGCCGCCGATGACGACCAAATCATAATTAAGCACCTGACTCACCTCACTTCGTTCTTTCGTAAATAATCTTCGACTCGCCGCCGAATTTCGTAATTTCGTTTTTGTCAACGCCGAGCTCGCGTGCAAGTATCTCAACGACCTTACTGCCGCAGAAGCCTCCCTGACATCTGCCCATGCCTGCCCTTGTCCTGCGCTTTACGCCGTCTACGTCGCGTGCGCCTGCAGGGGCTTTGATAGCGTCGATTATTTCGCCCTCGGTGATGGTTTCGCAACGGCAGATTATCCTGCCGTAGGCGCTGTTTTTCTTAATAAGAGCTTCCCTCTCCGACTTTGTCATATGCCTGAAGCGCACAGGCGCAGGCCTTGAAAGCGTGTAGCTTTCCTTAAGGGAGCATTCGAGCTTCCCGAGAAGAATTTTTTCAACGTATTCCGCAATCGCAGGCGCCGCGGAAAGGCCGGGCGACTCAATTCCCGCAACGTTGATGAAATGCTCGCTCTTTTCGGACCAGCCGATAATAAAATCATCTGTTGTCGGATGAGAGCGAATGCCTGCAAAGGAGGTAATCGCCCCTCTGAGGTTTACTGCAGGCACGCTCTTGAATGCCTTGGAAATAACAAAATCAAGTCCCTCGGCCTCGGTGTCGGTGCAGTCCTTATCGTCCTGATCGACAGCGGACGGGCCAATAAGCAGGTTTCCGTCAACCGTAGGTGTGACAAGCGCGCCCTTGCCCATTTCATTCGGGCACTGGAAAAGTGTGTGGTCGGCAAGGTAGCCGAAGGATTTGTCAAGTAAGTAGTAGTCGCCTCGCCTTGAAACAAGCTTTACGCTGTCGTCGCCCACCATTGCCGAAACCTCGTCGGAATGGTTGCCTGCGGCGTTGATTACGAAAGCCGCTTCGATCTCGCCGAGCGTTGTTTCGAGTATATAAGCTCCGTTCTCCTGCCTAATCGCCTTAACCTCACAGTTGCGGAGAAAATCCGCGCCGTTGGTAACCGCATTTTCCGTGGCGGCAATCGTCAGCTCATACGGACAGACTATACCTGCCGTGTTGGAAAGCAGAGCGCATTTTACCTCGTCGGAAACATAAGGCTCAAGCTCATGCACCCTTTCGGCGTCAATTATTTCGAGCTTCGGCACGCCGTTGTCAACGCCCCTCTGATAAAGCTGTTTTACGGTCTGCGCCTCACTGTCGGAGAACGCCAAAACCATTGAGCCGTTGTTTCTGTAAGGAACATTGAGCTGTTTACAAACCTCGGGCATAAGCTCGGTGCCTCTGACATTAAGCTTTGCCTTGAGCGTACCTGTTTTTGCGTCAAAGCCGCCGTGTACAATTGCGCTGTTTGCCTTAGTGGCGCCCATTGCAACGTCATTCGCCTTTTCAAGAAGAGCAACGCTTATGTCGTACTTTGAAAGCGCGCGACAAATAAGCGCCCCTACAACGCCGCCGCCGATAACGGCAACACCGTATTTCATATTCTTCACCCCTAAAAAATCAGTCTATACTCTGTCCTGCGAAATCGTCCTTGTCACCCTTGTCGTAGATGACCATTCCGTCGTCGCCCGACGATTTCTGCGAGAACAAATCCTGTATATGCGTATTTAAATCAAGCAGCTTGTCCCTGAATGGAAACTGATCGGTATAATACTCGTCATATTCCGTATGGTAACTGCCGTCAAAAACTGCCTTCATCGAAAACTTCGGTCTTTGCTTTAAGCTTCTGTTTTCCTTTTGCGAAACCTCCTCGGTTCTGTCAAAGAGGCTGACCAAAAAGAAAAACGAAAGAAAAAGCACAAACACAAGACAGATTGCAAGCGCGGCATATTTCCCCGTGACAACGGGTCTTTTCTTAGCCGCAGGCTTTTTTGCCATAAGTCAAACCTCCTTTAAAATCTGAAATACAAAAACGGATTGTAGCTGTCGCCGACAAGGCACGCCGTCGAAATCAGCAGGCAAAACGCAACCGTGACGGTCTGCAGTACGCCGACCGCAATTTTCCCCGCCTGCTTTCTCGAAAAGCGGAAGCAGAGCCCACGCACGAATTTTGCAACAGGCATTGAGAAAACTATGCCGACCAGAAGCAGCAAAAGGTAATTTGCAATTATTGTTTTGTCGGTAAGCGACAAAAAGCCGTTTTTAAAGAAGATGTCCTTAAAGAACAGACGAAGCCTTGACATATCCTCAAAGTAGAAGAACGCCCAGCCGAGCATTACGACCGCAAGGGTGTAAAGGTGCTTGATTACGGGGTTGAGCTTCGCCAGCCTTTCGCCGATATACAGCTTTTCAAGCATCAGGAAAACAAAGTAGTAAAGTCCCCAGACAATGTAGTTCCAGCTCGCTCCGTGCCAGAAGCCCGTAAGCATCCAGACAAGAAGCATGTTGAACGCCCAGCGGCGTCTGTTACCGCCGAGGGGAATGTAAACATAGTCCTTAAAGAAGCCCGAAAGCGTCATGTGCCAGCGCTTCCAGAAGTCGTTGACCGAGTCGGCAACGTAAGGATAATTGAAGTTTTCGGGGAAGTCGAAGCCGAACATCTTGCCGAGTCCGATTGCCATATCGGAATAAGCCGAGAAGTCAAAGTAAATCTGAATAGTGTATGCAAGCAGTCCGACGAATGCGCCGACCGAGCTTGTCCCTGCAAGGGAGTCGCCGAGCATAGCGCCGCAAAGCTTACCGGCATAGTTCGCAACAACGGTCTTTTTGATAAGTCCTATCGAGAAGCGAAGTATACCCGACGCGGCGGCATTGAGTGTAACGGTCCTCTCCGAAAGCTGCTTGTCCACCTCGCTGTAACGGACAATCGGTCCTGCGATAAGCTGAGGGAACATTGAAACGTACAAAAGCAGCTTGTAGAAGGATTTCTGTACCGGAACCTTGCCGCGGTAAACGTCAATTACATAGGTCAGCGCCTGGAAGGTGTAGAAGGAAATACCGACCGGCAGGCTCAGCCCCGGGACTGTTAAGCTGATATTAAACAGACTGTTTACGTTTTCGGTAAAGAAGCCTGCATATTTAAAGACGGCGAGAAAGCCGAGCGTAATTGCGGCGGTAATACCGAGGCAAAGCTTTGCAAGCCCCGTCCTCCTGTAACGGTCAATAAGAATACCCCCGACATAGTCGACAAGCACGGTAAGCACCATCAGAAAGATATATTTCGGCTCACCTACCGCATAAAACACAAGTGAAAATGCCAGAAGTACGATGTTTTTTATTTTGATATTCTTTGCCAAATAATATGCCAGAAGGCAAAGCGGAAGGAATATATATAAAAATGTCAAGCTTGAGAAAACCAAACTCTTACCCCACTCTCATCATTTATCAATTTAGTATACCATATATGTAAAAAAATAGATAGTGTTTTTTTGACATTTTTTATAATTTTTATTATTAAATAACTTTTTCAAGCTCCCTCTTAAGACGAGATATAATCCGCTTCTCCAATCTGGAAATATAGCTCTGCGAAATGCCGAGCATATCCGCTACCTCCTTTTGCGTGTATTCCCTGCCTCCGCCGAGTCCGAAGCGCATATTCATAATCAGCCTTTCCCTTTCGGGAAGCGCGTCAACCGTCTTTAAAAGCAGGCTTTTTTCGTCCTCGTACTCAAGCCCCCTGTTGATTTCGTCCGCCTCACTGCCGAGCACATCGGACAAAAGAAGCTCGTTGCCGTCCCAGTCGGTGTTCAGCGGCTCGTCGATTGAAACGTCGCCCTTGTGAACGCTTATTTTGCGAAGGTACATCAGAATTTCGTTTTCAATACAGCGTGAGGCGTAGGTTGCAAGCTTGATATTTTTTTCGGGCTTAAACGTGTTCGCAGCCTTTATAAGCCCGATTGTGCCGATTGAAACAAGGTCGTCGAGGGCAACGGAAGAGCCCTCGAATTTTTTGGCTATGTAAACCACAAGCCTGAGATTCCTCACAATCAGCGGCTCGCGTGCGGAGTCGTCGCCCTGCTTAATTCTTTCGAGCAGCTTCTCCTCTTCCTCTGCGCTCAGCGGCTCGGGCAGGTTGTCGGGTCCGCTCACATAGTCGACGTCGCCGAAAAGAAGAGCTTTAATTCTGTTTGCAAGTTTTAGAAAAAAATCGGAAAGCATAGTGTTACTCCTTTAAAAAATATCGCTGTTGATTATCAGGGAATACTCATCCGTTGCAAAGGGCGTATTTGACTGAGCGACCAGTATTTTGTCGCACCTTTCGCCTGCGTCGGTGATTATGTAATCAGCCCTGACGGCGGTGAGCACGCCTGACGAGGACACGGTGTTTACGGGTATGAGCCTTATTTTAAGCGGTGTTTCTCCGCCTTCACGGCTTAGTTTGAGAAGCTCGTCTGCATCATAGCCCGTAAGGCTTTTAAAAGCTTTTTTGTCCGCAACGGCTACGGGGGAGCCCGAAAAGCCGTCCCTTAGGCTGTGTCCCGTGTCGATAAGCGCGGTAGCGCTGAGGCTTCGGTTGTTAAGCGACAGCACGGCGTTTACGGTTTTTTTGTCGGGAGCCCGTCTGCGAAGGAGCGTATAGCCGAGACGTATTACAAGATACGACGCCGCCGTAAGAAGCACCAACAGCTTTACGTCAATATCGAAATACAGCACCGACGCCTCGTACATCATTTTTTGCGGTGCGGCAAAAAGCCACACCGCGAGCATTATGCCTGCGAAGGCTATGTTCACAAGCAAAAACAGCGCTCCGAGCTTTAAAAAGACTTTTACGCTTTTGGGTTTGAAGGAAACAAGCACCATAAGGCTCAGCGCCGCAAGGTTTAAAGCAAGACTTAAGAGCTTGGAGCTTATGTCGAGGAAGACGCTCAGAGAATAAAGCCCTCCGACAAAGGCTCCCGACAGTATGCCGAGCCTGCCTGCCCTGACGTTTGACAGCCGCTCGGTACAGAGCAAAAGAAAGAAATTCACATATATATTTATTACTAAAAGCACATCGACATAAACCGTCAAAGTATCACCACGCAAAAATAAACCCTGAAGCCATTATACAGGCTCAGGGTTTAATAATTTGTCATATTCTGTTAACCGTTTTTAACTTTAAGGTAATCCTCCAAAATCAGCGTTGCGCTGACAGCGTCGACTACCGCCTTGCGTTTTTTGCCCCTTGTGTCGGTGGCGTTGAGAATATTGTGAGCGTACACCGTCGTCAGCCTTTCGTCCTGAAGGGCTACGGGCAGTCCGCTTTTTTCCTTAAGCTTATCGGCGAAGTCCTTGCAGGCTTCAGCCCTGAAGCCCTCGGTGCCGTCCATATTTTTCGGAAGCCCTACGACAAAGCATTCAGCCTTCCTTTCACGGGCGAGAGCGCAGATTTTTTCAACTAAGCTGTCCGCGTCCTTCTCATATATAACGCTTACGGGTGAGGCAAGGATTTCCCCTTTGTCGCAAGCGGCGATGCCCGTCCTTGCGTCGCCGTAATCAACCGACATTATTACCATGCCTTATCCCTCCGGAGCGGGTGCAGGCGCAGGAGTTGTCGGCGCGGGAGCAGGAGTTGTCGGTGCGGGAGTCGTCGGTGCGGGAGTTGTCGGCGAGGAGGAGTTGGAGGTGGTGTTTTCCTCGTTCTTCTTTGTCGTGCCGCCCGACTGTTTGTTGGTGATGGTCTCTCCCTCACCTGCCTCGGCTATTGCGTGTCCCGTACAACGTCCGGGCATATTATTCTTTGAGTACCAGCCCAACATGGTATCGCCGCAGCCTGAGCTGGCAAGCTTACCCGAAGCCACGCAGTACCTTGCGCTTGTGACAAGCGGCGAATAAACGGTAAATTCCTTGGAAGCAAGTCCCTTATGAATTCTTGTCATAACCTCGTCGAAAATCTTACCCGAGGGATTGTCCTGAACGAAGCGTGAAAGCGTCTTGGGCATATCGCAGCCGTACCATACAGCCGCAACGTAGTAAGGTGTGCCGCCGACAAACCAGCGGTCCTTGTCGTCTGTCGTAGTACCTGTTTTTGCAAAGGTCTGGAAGCCCTTGATACCGTATTTACGACCCGTGGACATATGAGCTGCGTCGGTGATAACCGTCTGAAGAAGCTTGTTCATAATATCGGCGGAGTCGGTGCTGATAGCCTGCTCATAGGCTTCGTTTTCGTTTGAAAGAATAATCTTTGTGCCGTTGGCGTTTGTTACCTTGTAGTAGCAGTACGGAGCGTAGTATTTGCCGCCGTTGCCGAAGCACGCAAATGCCGCCGCCATATCAACGGTAGTAACGCCTCTCGTTGTACCGCCGACCGCAAGCGGAGCGTAAGCCTTATCCTTTTCGACAAGAGTTGAAAGGTGGAATTTCTCGGTAGCATATTTGTAGCTTGTGTTGATGCCTAACTGACGGACAAGCTGTGCGGGAACGGTGTTGTAGGAAACCGCAACAGCCCTCTGAACGGTGATGTAGCTTCCGGGCGAGCCGGGGTCGCCGCCGTAGTTGTGCGGCCAAAGCTTACCGTTGTATTTAAAGCCGTAGTTCTGCACCTTTGTGCTGTATGTAATTTTCTTTTCGTTGATTGCGGGAGCGTAAACAGTAATCGGCTTGATTGCAGAACCGGGCTGTCTTGCCGAGGTAGCCCTGTTAAGCCCTCTGTTTTCGGTCTTGGGTCCGGTGCCGCCGATTATACCGAGCACTCTGCCCGAATAGTCCATAATAGTCATTGCCGACTGAGCGTCGGGAACATTTTTGTTGTAGGACGGCATTGAAATCTTGTTTACATAAACATTTTCAAGCTCCGACTGAATATGCTGATCAACTGCGGAATAAATTCTCAGTCCGCCGTTATAAATCATCTTCGACGCCTGCTGTCTTGAGTAGCCGTTGCGTGAAACGAGGTCACGGATAACGCACTCGATAACGTAGTCGATATAGTAGTTGTTGATTACCGTTTCTTCCTCGGTTTTGTTGTCGGAATTGCTCTTCTTCGCGGTTGCAAACTGAAGCTCGTAATTCTTCGCCTCTTCGTACTGCTCCTGAGTGATGTCGCCCTCTTCAAGCATATAACGCAGGCAGAGGTTACGCCTTTTCTGGTTGTTCTCGGGGTGAAGAATCGGGTCGTTGACCGAGGGGTTTTTGGTAATAGCCGCAAGGCAGGCGCACTCGCAGATGTTCAGGTCGCCGACCTCCTTGCCGAAATACTTCTCGGCGGCGGTCTTGACGCCGTAACAGCCGTGACTCATATAAACGGTGTTGAGGTAGGCTTCGAGTATGGTCTGCTTGCTTGTATTCTTTTCAAGGTTCAGGGCGTTAAGTATTTCATAGTACTTACGGCTGATGGTCTTGCCGTTTTCGCCCGTAAGGTTTTTGATAAGCTGCTGAGTAATGGTGGAGCCGCCTCCGGACTGACCGAAGGTGATAACCGACTTGAAGGTACGTATCCAGTCGACTCCCTGATGCTCCTCAAAACGCTTGTCCTCAAGGTCCTTGTAGGCGTTCTGAAGGTTTTCGGGTATTTCGTCGATTGAAATCCACACACGGTTCTGCTCGCCGTGAAGGCGGGTAAGCTCAATAGCCTCGTTGTTGTCGTCATAAGCGTAAATGATGGTGGTCTGCGCCTGGTTTTCCTTGTACTCGGCAATATCCATCTTATTTGCGCCGTTTATGTAGTTGGAGGTAAAGCGGAACAAATAGCCCGTGATAATAAGTACAGTAAGCAAAGCCGTAAAGATAAGCGCAAGAACAACCCCCAGGAACTTTTTGAGCTTGGAGTTCATCGGCTTCTTGTTTTTCTTCGGTTTTTTAGCCTTTGCGGGTTTTGTCTTAGCTGGCTTAGGTTGCTTTTTTGCGCTCATTCTCATACCTCCGTGAAGAAAATGCGTAGTCATCAAATAATTATATCATAAATAAAAATAATTTCCATCATTTTTTAAAAAATTCACAAACTTTTTTTATTCGCCGTTTAATCGGTAAGACTAACCTTAAAGATAAATACTTTAAAAGGGGTGAATAATTTGATTGATTATTTAAAAAAAGGGATTATAGCGGTGAGCTTGCTTCTTGCCGCAACGATAGTTTTCGGCTTCGTTTCGTGCAACCCTAACATCAAGGCGCCGTCAGCCGTGACGGTCACGCAGAGCCGTCCGCTTTACACGCTGAGCCACTACGGCGGAAGGCTTGCGCTTTACAAGAGGGATTTTGCAATGCCCGTTGAAATTTTTGACGTGTATCTTGACTCGCTGCCGACTGAGGAGCGGGAAGCCGTAAAAAAGGGTATCACCGCCGAAACGGACGAGCAGGCGCAGAAGCTTATCGAGGACTACACAAGCTGAATTTTAATGTCAGCCCTTTTAACGGAAGCGGGAATTGTGATTTCCACGGTGCCCTTCGCCCTTTCAAAGCAGCTTACAGGCTCTCCGTTCAATTCGGCGCGGTAGCTTCCCCTGCCGTCGAGCACGGCGATAACCGTGCTGTCCCTGTCGTTATAATGACTGATAACAGCGTGCACGGACGTAAAGTCCTCGTTAAAGCGGACGCTTTCCTTAAAGCAGTCAAAGCCGCAGTTAAGGCTGCCCTTTGCAAAGTATGCGTTAGCCCAGAGATTAATCGGTGAGGAAAGACCGCCGAAATTGTGAAACCAGCCTCCCCTGCCCGTGGTAATCGAAATCATTTCAAAGGTGTAGTAGGAGTATTCAACCTCCTTTTTCCATGCCTTGAGCGCAGTTTCGGCTATTTTGTATGCAAAATCAGCCTCGCCCGTATCAAGCATAGCCTTCCAGACAAACCACTGATGAGAAAACCAGACGTTTCCGTTCCAGTAGCCGTTTGTAGAGAAATAAGAAGCGCTTCTGTCAACGGCGGAAATACCGACGGGTGTAAAAAGCTCGTTTTCGCTTTTAAGGTGAGAGAGAAGTATTTTGCTTTTTTCGCTCTCGCAGGCTCCCGCAATCAGCGGATAAACGCCGTCGAGAGTTTTGTTCATATTTTCGCCGTCCTCGTTTTTGAGGATTCCTTCGGGGTTGCCGTCGGCGTTGTGAAGCACGTAGCCGTAGTAGCCCGACTCCTCATCCCAGGCGTATTTGTTAAGAGCGTTCGTAAGCCTTTCGATGTCGGACCTGTACTCACCGATGTCCTCTTCTTTGCCGAGGTGTTCGGCGATAATCGAAAGAAGCTTTGCGGTTCTGATTACCTGTGACGAAGAAATGCACGGCGCAGTCGCAAGCTGCTTATTCAGCCTGTACGCATAAGCCTGAGAGGGCAGATCGTCCATACCCGAGCAGTTATAAAAGTAGTCAAACGTGGTGGTAAGTCCGCTTTTAAAGCGCGCAGTTGTCGAGCCGTGAGTTCTGCCTGCAAGAAACTCGTAAAAGAGCTTCGCCCTGTCATAATATGAGTAAAGTCTTTCCCTGTCGTCCGAGCCTGAAAGCATTTCATAGTACTGATAAATCTGTACCGGCACGGGCGAGCCGTGCAGAAGAAAGGCATAGTCGGGGTTGTCACGCTCGGAAAGATAGAGGTCGAGCATATACTCCGAAAGCCTCGGAGAAATCAAATTCATATCAAGCCCTATAAAGCCCGAATCCCAGGTGTAGAAGGAATCCCAGCGTTTACCGGGCGTATGGTGAACAACATACTCCCCGTGATGCCAGAGCGGATAAACCGTGTTTTGAAGTATTGCCGCCCTTAGAAGGTTGTTGGAAAACTCATATTCCTTTCCTGCCTCGTTAAAGCGGAAGCTTTCGGCGGAGGCTTTTCTCTGAAGGTAAATTTCTTCGTATTCCGAGGGCTTGAGGTATTCCACGGGTCTGTCGGTAAGCACGGCGTATTCAACATGGCTTTCACCGGGTGAAATATACAGAGTATGAGCGAGCATATTGTGAAAATAGCCCTCGTCGGAGTGCTTATAATTAAACTCGCCCGAAAAGGTTTCAAGCATATTGTCAAAGCTCGGATCGGGCTGAGAAAGCCTCGGAGAAGGCACGTCCTCAAGACAGCCCGTTTCAATTTTGCGAAAACGGGTTAAGGGGTTAAAGGTTTTTACATAAAAGCTTTCCGAAAGTCCCTCATAGCTCAGCCTTAAAAGTCCGCCGTCGGAAGCGACGGCCTCTTCCGCTTCGGGAACAAAGTTGTTTTTATGAAGCGTACAGCCGACCTTATTTCTGTCGCCTTTTTCGCAGACCGCAAAGAAATCAAGCTCCGCCCCTCCCCCTCCGAGGCTTACAAGCTCAAGGGTGTTTTCGCCTTTGATAAAGCTGTCAAGGCAAACGTAAGCAAAGCCTAAAGCGTCCGTCGGCTCAAGGCTGAGAGTTTTTCCGTTTACGGAAAAAGCGGTCGAAGCGTTGTCTGTCGTGCGGTAATGCACGCAGAGCACGGGCTCGGAATATGTATTTTCAGAGATTATTCTGTAAACTATGCGGTCGCCCTTTTCCTCGGCAAGTCGGGGATATTTCGGAAGGATATAGCGGTTGTTGTCCCTGTCGCCGAGCCCTCTGTGACGGTAAAAGCTTCCGTCAAAAAACTCTCCCTTTTTCATGGCGTCCATCACCTGAGCGTCCCAGGGTCTCGGAGTATTAAAGCTAAACTCCGAATAGTCAAGCGCCGACCAAAGCTCGCACTTTTCGGGAAGGCGCGGCAAAGAATACTCACAAAACGGATACTGAACCGAGGCAAAATAGTTTACAAGGCAGTTCTGCATAAGAGGAGAATTGTTAAAAATCTCCGTTCTGACAAGGGTTGCGCCGTCTGAGAGGCGTGTAAAGGAAACGTCGGAATAAACGATGTCCTTCCACTCAAGGTCCTGGCGGTATGACCAGTAGGAATAGTCGCTTTTGCATTCCCACGGGTGCACGCCCACGGGAAGCGTGACATTCGGCGCCTTGCAGTCGCTGTTGGCAACCGCCGGAAGCACCGTAAAATCGAAGCGCACGCCCTCCTCACGGCTGTGAGAGAGCACCTTTGAAATGCCGAAATATTTTTTTGAATACGGTCCCCATTCGGGCATTGCTTTAATCATATTGTTTTCCTTATCTTTCATCGCCGAGCACTGCCTCGGCGGCTTTAATTCCGTCAACTGCGGCGGAAACGATTCCGCCTGCGTACCCTGCGCCCTCGCCGCAGGGGTAAAGACCTCTGACAACGGTTTGCATAAACTCGTCCCTGACTATTCTCACGGGTGCGGACGAGCGTGTTTCGGGCGCCGTAAGCACCGCCTCGGGCTGTGAAAAGCCGTCAAGCATACGGTTCATTTTGACGAGCGCCTGACTCATAACGTTTACCGTCCTTTCGGGCAGAAGAGAACGGAGATTCGTGTATTTAACTCCCGTCGGGAACGAAGGCTTCACTGCGCCTGCGCCGTGTGACGGGCGGTCGTTTAAAAAGTCGCCTACAAGCTGAGCGGGCGCGGAATAATCGCCGCCGCCGAGCAGGAAAGCCTTTCTTTCAAGCTCCCTTTGCCAGTACATTCCCGCAAGCGGATGGTCGGACGGAAAGTCCGAGGTTTCAATGCCTACAAGCAATGCGCTGTTGGCGTTTTCCTTATCCCTTGCATATTCGCTCATACCGTTCGTGACAACGGTATCCTTTTCGCTTGAAGCGCAGACGACCGTGCCGCCCGGACACATACAGAAGGTGTACGCCCCCCTGCCGCCGTCGGGATGACAGGCAAGCTTATAGCTTGCCGCCTGAAGCTTTGGATGGTTATGAAAAACGCCGTACTGCGTTTTGTTAATCATATCCTGTCTGTGCTCGATTCTTGCACCTACGGAAAAGGGCTTCTGAAGCATCGGTATACCCTTGCGGTAAAGCATTTCGACCGTATCCCTTGCGGAATGTCCGATTGCAAGTATCACGGTGTCGGTTTCAAGGTCCTCGGACGTGCCGTCGGGTTTTCTTACGGTGATGCCCTGAACGCTTTTGTTGTATACGATTATGTCGGTAAGGCAGGTGCCGAAGCGAAACTCACCGCCGAGCGAAATGACGTCCTTTCGTATGCTTTCCACAACGCCCTTAAGCCTGTCCGTGCCGATGTGCGGAAGCGCCGAGTACATAATTTCCTCGGGCGCGCCGTGCCTGCAAAGCTGAATAAAGACCTCTCTGATTCTCGGGTCCTTGATGCCCGTAGTCAGCTTGCCGTCGGAAAAGGTGCCTGCTCCGCCCTCGCCGAACTGAACGTTTGAGTTTTCGTCAAGCACCCTGTCCTGCCAGAATTTTTTAACGTCGTCGGTCCTCTCATAAACGCTTCTTCCCCTCTCGATTACAAGGGGCTTTAAGCCTGCCTTGGAAAGCATCAGCGAACAAAGCATACCTGCGGGTCCGAAGCCTACCACCACGGGGCGAAGAGCCGAGCTGCGTCGGTTTTCGGGTAAGGCGTAGCTGTATTTTTTAACACCGATGATTTTCGGGTTTGAAAGCCTTTTAAGAAGCGCCTCCTCATCCCCGTCAATTTCGACATCGACGGCAAAGACAAATTTAATGTCGTTTTTCCGCCTTGAGTCAATGCTTTTTTTATATATTTCGGTGTTTCTGATATTCCTTTTATCTATTCCGAGCGCACTTGCCGCAGCTTCGGTAAGCTCCGTTTTTTCATCGCAGTCAAGCGGAAGCTTTATTTCGTTAATTCTTATCAAGGCTTTTCTCCCTTTCGGCAATTGCTTCGGCGCAAAGTCTGCCCGACGACCAAGCCCATCGGAGATTGTGTCCTCCGCAAAGCCCGTCGGCGTTTACCGCTTCGCCGCAAGCATACATTCCTTTGATTTTTCTCAATTCAAGCGTATCGGGGTTCAGCTCGTCCGAGCCGACTCCTCCCGAGGTCACCTGAGAGTCCTTAAAATCTCTTGCGCCCGAAACGCAGAAGCGAAGATTTTTCACTGTCCGTGTTATTTTTAAAAGCGTTCCGTCATCAATTTCCTTTACAGTAAGCGACTGACCTAAGCCCGACAGGGCGATAACATAAAGCGCAAGCGCTTTGGGCAGAAGTCCCGAAGCAAGGTTTAACGCAGGCATCTGCGGATGCCCGTCCCTTATTCGTTTAAGGTATGAAAAAAGCTCTTCCTCTTCAAGGTCCGGCGCACAGTCTGCAAAAAGCTCGGTTTTGCCTTTTTCGCATTCCCTTAAAAGTCCCGAAAGCTGCATAATCGGTATGCCCGAAACGCCGTAATCGTTAAACTGCACCTCGCCCGTTTCGCTGTACATTTCCCTGCCGCCGCTTTTAAGCGTTACATTGCAGACGTTTCTTACGCCCTTTAACGAACGCGGAAAGTCTTTAAGCAGAAGTCCGCACAGCGCAGGACGCGGCTCGGTGAATTTAATACCGAGCTTTTTAAAAAGCCTGAAGGAAAAACCGTCGGAGCCGTGAACACCGGCGGAACACCCTCCGGAGGCGACTACCGCGCAGTCAAAGTACAAACTGTCGTTGATAAGAAAGCCGTTTCCTTTTTTTGCGACGGATTTTACGGTATAATCGGTAACAATTTTTACGCCCAGCTCCTCAGCCCTGAAAAGCAACGCATTGACCGCCGACGAGGCGTTCATTGAACGGGGGTAAACTCTGCCCTCTGCCTCCTCCTTAAGCGGAAGTCCCATTTCCTCAAAAAAGCGGATATTACTGCCGACGGGGAAATGCCCGAGCACGGCTTTAATTAAGCCGCTGTCGCCCCGATAAAACTCGGAGGAGGAATTGATATTCGTGATGTTGCACCTGCCGTTGCCAGTAACGAGGAGCTTTTTAAGCACCCTCGGCATTTTTTCAAGCACCGTAACCTCACAGTCGGCGCACAGTGTTTTGAGTTGTACGGCGCAAGCCATGCCCGATGCTCCGCCGCCGATGATTACAGTTTTCATTGTCCTCTCTCCGAAAATAATATTCATTTTATTGTACCATATATATAGTATATATTGCAATTACTTTTAACAAGTTTTTGTGGACTTGCAGTTTTTACTGATTTATGGTACTATTTTAGCGGTGATAGTATGAAAATATTTAAAAGAACAGCAGCGTTTTTGCTGTGCGTCATAATGCTTTTTACCTGCTTTTCGTTTGCAGGCTTTTCGCTTGAAACGCAAAGCGGAATAGTTTACACCGTTTCAAAAAGCGGAAGCGTTACCGTGACCGGCTACAAGGGAAGCGAAAGCAGTATTTCCGTTCCCTCTTCAATTGACTCAAGGAGCGTTACGGTTATCGCCTCAAGGGCGTTTTCAGAATGCAGGGGCAAAAGCCTTACCGTGACTGTGCCCGACAGCGTGACCTCAATTGCCGAGGACGCATTCTGCGGCGTTAAAAAGCTGACAGTAAAATGCAACGACAACTCGTTCGCAAAGTACTATGCTTACACCCTTAAAAACCTGACAAAGCTCTGGTCGGACGAGCCCGAACAGTATCCCGACGAAACCGTTGTTTCGCTTACGGGAGCTCAGGCGGCGTTCACACCCTGCCGTGACGTAAAGAAAAGCGACTGGTATTACGCACCGTCCGGGTTTGCGGCTCAGCACGGTATAATCAAGGGCTACGCAGACGGCCGCTTCGGTGCGACCGACAAAATGCAAAGGCAGGATTTCGCCGTTATCCTTTCAAGGCTTTGCGGCTTCGTTTCGGACGAGGGCTCCGCTTACACCCCCGTGCTCGGCGATGTTCGGGACAGTTCTCAGTACTACTTTGAGCCCGTTTGCTTCCTCCATGCAAAGCGCATTATAAGCGGTTATCAGAACGGCAACTTCGGAGTCGGCGACGGCATTACAAGAGAGCAGGTTTGTATGTTCCTTGAAAGGCTTGCTTCCTACTACGGAATTGACACCTCCGTAAAGGCAAACGTCGGCTCCTCCTTCAGCGATTTCGGCACCGTAAGCGCCTTCGCAAAGGACGCTGTCAGCTGGTGCGTTTCGCTTCATATTATCAACGGCTCGGGCGGAAAAATTCTTCCCTCAAAGCAGGCAAACCGTGCCGAGGTTACCACGCTTGTAGGCAACTTTATAAACTACTGTATCTACGGCAACAAATATGTCCCTGCGCCTGCGCCGACGCCTGACACGGGCATTAACAACAACTGGGTTAAGTCGAATTTACCCTACTACATCAGGGTCAACCGCACGCAGAACCTTGTTATCGTTTACAAAAAGGACGCCGAAGGTCATTTCAACATACCCGTAAAGGCGATGGCTTGCTCGGTAGGTCTTAACGGCAAAACGCCGACGGGCACATATTCGACCACCGACAAATACACCTGGCGTTTCCTTTCGGGCAACGTCTGGGGTCAGTACGCTACGAGAATTACGGGGCATTACCTGTTCCATTCCGTGCCGTACTACTCAAAGTCCAAGTCGGACCTTGAGTACAACGAATACAACAAATTAGGTCAGCCCGCTTCGCTCGGCTGCATAAGGCTCTGCGTGGCAGACGCAAAATGGATTTACGACAACTGTCCTTCGGGCACCGTGGTTACTATATACGACTCCTCCGCAAAGGAGCCGATGGCAAAGCCCGCGCCCGTAAGAATCAACACAGGCGACTCACGAAGAGGCTGGGACCCGACGGATCCCGACCCGAGAAACCCGTGGTAACGGAGGAGATAAAATGGATTTTGACGCTTTTGATCAGGGCATAGAATTAGGCGGACTTCGCAACCGTGAGGAAATAAGACTGCTTATCTGTTACCTTTTAAAAACTCTCGACAAACCGATTGAAAAGGCAAGGCTCAACGACGCAGTGCTTGAAAACGGGCTTGCGAACTATTTCGAAATAAACAGTGCAATTTCGGAGCTTCTCTCAAACGCCTGCATTGACACGGTGCTTGAGGATGATGAGGAATGCCTTGTAATACTGCCGAGGGGCAGGGAGATTGCAGAAAACCTTGAAACCTCGCTGCCAAAAACCGTCAGGGAAAGGGCGGTTAATTCCGCAGTCAAAATAATGACGAACAAGAAGGCGGAAAAGGAAAACGAGGTGCTGATTGAAAAAACCGCAGACGGCGGCTACAATGTCACCTTCAGCCTTATGAGCGATTCCGACGAGCTGATGCGGCTGACGGTCTATGTCGCCGACAGTATGCAGGCAGAGCTTCTTAAAAAGAATTACCTTGAGGACCCGATTAAGCTTTATTCAAGCATAATCACCGCACTTACGGTTTAAAAGCAATAAAAGTTAAAGCACGCGGACCTTGGTCTGCGTGCTTTTTTGTTTTCGGTGTTATATTTTTATTTTGGCGTCATTGCCGTATTCAAAGCGTAAGCCCGTTTCATCAAAGAAATGGTATTTCGCAATACCGAGGTCGATTAACGTCATACCCGATGTGTCGGGAACCGAAACCGTGAGAACGCCGTCGGAAAGCGAAAAATGAGGCTTTTGCGAGTTGACCGCAGAGGGTGCGGTGATTACCGCCTCAACTCCCCTTCTGACATTTTCGGGAAGAGCCGAATCGGAGGTAATTCTTTCCTCCGCGGACTTCCTTTTGTGAAGGACGGAATACATAACTCTGTCCTTAACCCTGAGCGAGTCGGGATAGCCGACCGTGATAACACAGGCAATTTCGCAGCCTTCGTCGGCGGTAAATTCCGACTTGTCAAACGTGCCGCCGACCCAGCAGGTGCCGAGCCCTCTTTCAACGAGGTCGAGAATCAGCTCCTCGCCGTAAAAGCCGACTTTTTCATACAGGTCGGGGTCGTCGTTTTTTCCCTGCATAACAATTACGCTTTTTACGTTTTTAAACATTCCGTAGCTCTTTTTAAGGTTGTCAAACGCCGACGAGGCGTCCTCGCACAGCTTACAGCAAAGCCCTGCCGTGCCGTTTAAGGCGTCGAGCCTTTCTTTTATAAAGGAAGCGTCCTCAGCCGAAAGAAGCCTGTCCGAATAGCTTCTTACGGAAATGCGTTTTTTTGCGCCGTCTCTCATAACAAGTCCTCCAGTATCATTTTTTTGTGGGGAATACCTGCGTCCATAAATTCCTCGCTGATTACCTTAAAGCCGAGCTTTTCATAAAAGCCGATTGCCTGACACTGAGCCTCGACCAGCACCTTCTCTGCGCCGAGCTTTTCGTGTGCGGCGGCAATGCCCGCCCTCATAACGGCGGCGCCGTAGCCGCGTTTTCTTGAGCGTGCGACTACCCTGCCGATTTTGGCGGTCGTATCGTCATACGGATAAAGCCGCAGGTACGCCTCAAGCCGACCCTCGTCATTTATAAAGACGTGGTACGCGCCCTCGTCGACGCCGTCAATGTCAGGGTAAAAGCATTTCTGCTCGACGACAAAGACCTCGCAGCGAAGGCGAAGTATCTGCATTAATTCCTCTTTGGTAAGCTCCTCAAAGCTTTTAACAAAAGTTTCCATACCTCACCTCAGACAAAGCGGTCAATCGCGCGGCTCAGCTCCTCAAGCGCCTCGTCGTCGCCGCTTTTGGCGGCATCGACAATACAGTTTTCAAGGTGGTCCTTGAGTATGAGCTTGCCGGTGTTGTTGATTGCGGAACGAACAGCCGAAAGCTGAATTAAAACGTCGCTGCAATCCTCTCCGTTTTCGACCATCTTCTTAACCTTTTCAAGGTGCCCTATCGCCCTTGCAAGGCGGTTGACGACAGCCTTCGTATTCTTGTGAGTATGAGCGTGCCGAACCACCGTGCCGTCAGGCAGGACGTGCGTGTGGGTGTGAGGCTTATTCTCCTGTGACATAGTATCACTCCGTTTTTATTAATAGCTATATTATAACAAGTCCGTCTTTTATTGTAAAGAAAAAACGCCGTCAAAAAGGGCACTGTTCACAAGGATGAATAGGTTTTGGCTTTGTCCTTTTGTCCCTAAAGCAATTAAAAATCCCCGTAATACGTCAGTATTGCGGGGATTTTGTAATCACTTTATAAACTAAAACTACTTTGCCAAAACTG
>JAFRUO010000004.1 GCA_017438845.1 Clostridia bacterium
TATATATATAGTCAAGACAAACTGCCTAACTGCAATAAATATAGGCATAAATGCAATAAACTGATTATCATACCTCCTTGACAATAAAAAAGCGCGCAGCCGAAGCTACGCACAAAAAACGCACAGCTCCTACTGTCGCCAAACAATAACATCAATTCCGTACCCGGAACGATATAACAGAGCCGGCATTTTTATCTGGATATAAAAATGCCGTTCCGGAAATTACGGAAGATATTTAGATGTTATTATTTGGCAATTACATTTTATCAAATAATTCAGACGCAGTCAATACAAAAAAAGCGCCGCAGGTTTTCCTGCGGCGTAATACTATTTATATTATATTGAATTTGCTCTTATTTGCCTTCGAGGATTGCCAGCGTATCTCTTGCAATAACAAGCTCTTCGTTAGTGGGGATAACGAACATTTTAAGCTTGGAGTCGGGAGTTGAAATTTCAATTTCTTCGCCTCTGACGTGGTTCTTTTCCTCGTCAATTTCGGTGCCGAGGAATTTAATGTTTTCAGCAACTCTTGTTCTGTACTGAGGGTTGTTTTCACCGATACCGCCCGTAAACACAACTGCGTCAATGCCGCCCATAGCCGCCGCAAAACCGCCGATGTACTTTGTAAGCTGGTGGCAGAGCATGGACTCAACAAGCTTTGCTCTGGGGTTTCCGTCCTTCGCCATCTGCTCGATTGTTCTGTTGTCGCTTGTGCCTGCAATGCCGAGCATACCGCTCTTCTTGTTCATAAGCGTGTCCATCTCGTCGGGAGTAAGGTTGTGTGCCTTCATAATAGTGGGAACGATTGCAGGGTCGATTGAGCCGCAGCGCGTACCCATTATAATGCCCTCAAGAGGGGTAAGGCCCATAGTTGTGTCAAAGCACTTGCCGTCCTTGACCGCAGAGATTGAAGAGCCGTTTCCGAGGTGGCAGGTAACGATTTTCGTTCCCTCAGCCTTGCCGCCTAAAAGCTCAATGCATCTGCCCGAAACATATCTGTGCGAGGTGCCGTGGAAGCCGTAACGGCGGATGCCGTCCTGCTCATAGTATTCATAAGGTAAAGCGTACATATATGCGTAGTCGGGCATAGTCTGATGGAAGCCTGTGTCAAATACTGCAACCTGAGGAACGCTCATAATGCTTTCGCAGGCTTCAATTCCCTTTAAGTTTGCGGGGTTGTGAAGCGGACCGAACTTGAAGCATTCTCTTATTGCTGCCTTAACCTCCTCGGTAACAAGCACCGAAGCCGAGAACTTTTCGCCGCCGTGAAGAACTCTGTGTCCTACTGCGCCGATTTCGTCCATTGAGGCGATAACTCCGTTTTCCTTGCTTACGAGAGTGTCAAGCACCAGCTGGATAGCCTCGCCGTGGTTTGCCATAAGGTGAGCTTCCTTTATGTTCTTTGAAGCGTCAGAAGGAACCTTGTGTGTAAACGAGGCGTTGCTGTCGCCGATCTGCTCGCAAATACCTTTGGCAAGCAGGTTTTCGTTTTCCATATCTATAAGCTGATATTTAAGCGATGAGCTGCCTGCGTTAATAACGAGAATTTTCATTTTTTCCCTCCAAAATTATTTGATTGAATTTTTAACGCTAATATTATATACTTAACATAAGGATTTTTCAAGGATAAAATACTAATCTTTATTTAAGTACGGAGAAAAAATGGCTGAAATTGTCACTCACGGCTTTGAGCCCGTTTATAATAAGAACAGCAGGGTGCTTGTACTGGGCAGTCTGCCGAGCGTGAAATCTCGGGAAAACGGCTTCTATTACGGTCATCCGAGAAACCGCTTCTGGCTTGTCTTGTCTAAACTTTTTGAAAGCGAATTACCCTTGATGGTTTCCGAAAAAACCGAGCTTCTTTTAAAGCACCGTATAGCAGTTTTTGATGTCGTGAGAAGCTGTGAAATTGAATCCTCAAAGGACAGCTCAATTAAGATTATTGAGGCAAACGACATATTGCCGATTGTCGAAGGCTCAAATATCTCGAAGATTTTTGCGAACGGCAGAACAGCAGAGAGGCTGTATAATCGGTACATTCTGCCCGAAACGGGTATAGGCATTACCGCCCTTCCGTCAACAAGTCCCGCAAATGCGGCTTATTCCGTTGACAGACTTCTGGATGAGTGGAAAATAATCAAAGAGGAAGCAGTAAAATGAACACAGTCGGTATTGTAGCTGAATTTGACCCCTTTCACAACGGTCACAAATATTTGATTGATAAGGCTAAGGAGC
This sequence comes from Clostridia bacterium, assembly GCA_017438845.1. Taxonomy (GTDB): domain Bacteria; phylum Bacillota; class Clostridia; order Oscillospirales; family Acutalibacteraceae; genus Fimenecus. The sequence goes on from JAFRUO010000004.1 coordinate 2,236, forward strand.
ATGGCGACGCGGTTGTATGCGTCGTCAGCGGCAGCTTTGTGCAGAGGGCTGCGCCCGCTTTGCTTCCTGCCCGTGTTCGTAGCCTTGCGGCGCTTTTAAACGGTGCGGACGCAGTGCTGAGGCTTCCGTTTGTTTATGCGGTTTCCTCGGCTGAGCTTTTCGCCGCGTCAGCAGTTAAAATTCTATGCGGCTTCGGCTGTAATAAAATCTGCTTCGGCGCGGAAACCCCCGACAGAGAAAAAATACTGAAAGCCGCTGAGTTTTTTAATTCCGAAAAATATCTGCAAAGGCTTAAAAAAGGTCTTGAAAAGGATGAGGTTTTCCCTGTCGCAAGGCAGAAAGCGCTTGCAGAGGAGGGGATCGATCTTGACATTTCCCATCCTAACAATATTCTTGCGGTTGAGTATACAAAGGAAGTTTTAAAAAGCTTCCCCGAGGTCGATATTATCCCTGTCGGAAGGACTGTTTTCAACCACAACAGCACGCTTACCGAAAACGGCTTTGCAAGCGGTTCTTACATAAGGGAGCTTATGCGGATGGGGAAGGGCTTTTCCGACTTTATTCCCGAAAATGTATGTGAGCTTTATTCCGACTGCCTTAGGGACGGAAGCTTTGCGGATTTTTCAAAATTTTCAACCGCCGTCCTTTCAAAACTGAGGTTGGGCGAAGGTGAAAAGCTATTTGCAAACCTTAACACAGAGCTTCATGCAAGGCTGAAAAACAGCGTCGGTAGCGCGCGCGATTTGGATGAGCTTTATTTCCTTATGAAAGCAAAGCATTATACTCATTCAAGAATAAGGCGCGCGGTACTCAGCGAGTATTTTGAGATTACCGATGACGACTTGAAAATAAACCCTCCTTATATCGGTCTTCCGGGCTTTGTAAAGAGAAATGAGGACAAAATAAGAGAGCTCGTCCGAGGCGCTTCTTTACCGGTGATTACGTCTTACAGCGAAATAAAAAAGCTTGAAAGCAAGGACGCCGACAGAGTTTTTGAGCTTGAACAAAAAAGCACGGATATTTATTCTCTTTGCCTGAGTACGCCCGAAAAATGCGGACTTGAATACACACAGGGGATAATCAAAATATAAAATTTTGCAAGTTTTCTTGCAAATGGCTTCATTTTATTTTATAATAATAGAACTCTACAAAATAAGGATATGACAAAATGAAAAACAATTTGCTTTCAAAGCTTGAGGACAAAAGCCTGAAGCTTTCAAAGGGTCACAGGAAAATAGCCGCATACATCAGAGAAAACTACGACAAGGCGGCTTTTATGACTGCTTCCAATCTCGGCAAAAATGTCGGAGTCAGCGAATCAACCGTTGTCCGCTTTGCTTGTGAGCTCGGCTTTAAGGGCTATCCGGAGCTGCAACAGGAAATACAGCAGATGATTAAGTCAAAGCTTACCGCCGTGCAGAGAATGGAGGTTTCCGAAAACCTTATTGCGGGAAACGACATAATCAGAAGCGTGCTTTCGGACGACATTGAGCTTATAAGGGAAACTGCGGAAAAGACCTCAAAAAAGGATTTTGACGAAGCGGTTAAAGCAATTAACAAAGCAAATAAAATATATATTCTCGGCGTTCGCTCATCTGCGGCTCTGGCTTCCTTTTTAGCCTTCTACTTTAACCTCGTTTTTGATAACGTAGTGCTTGTTGACACCTCGAGTGCTTCCGAAATGTTTGAGCAGATGTTCAGAATTACAAAGGGCGACCTGTGTATAGCCATCAGCTTTCCGAGATATTCAAAGCAGACCGTAAACGCACTTCGCTTTATTGCCGACAGAAAGGCTACCGTTATTTCAATTACAGACACCGTTGACTCGCCGATGGCGCCTTATACGGACCATCTGCTTGTTGCAAGAAGTAATATGGCGGGCGTTGTTGACTCGCTTGTTGCACCGTTGAGCTTAATTAACGCTTTGATTGTCAGCGTTACCCTCAGCCGTAAGGAGGAGGTTTACAGCAACTTCAACGAGCTTGAAAGCATCTGGGATTCTTATCAGGTTTACGAAAAGGAAGAGGAACCGTCCGATGAGTAAGGTAATTGTAATCGGCGGCGGAGCGGCAGGCTGTATTGCGGCGGCGTTTGCCAGTAAGTCGGGTAACGAGGTTCTGCTGCTTGAAAAGAATGAAAGAGTCGGTAAAAAGGTGCTTATAACGGGTAAGGGAAGGTGTAACCTTACCAATGACCAAACCGACATCAACGGACTTATTTCCAATGTTTCACATAACGGCAGGTTTCTTTATTCCGCATTCAGCGAATTTGACGCTCAGGACACAAAGCGTCTTTTTGAGGAGCTCGGTGTACCGTTAAAGGTTGAAAGGGGAAACAGAGTTTTTCCGCAGAGCGACAAGGCGGCTGATATAGTCAAGGCGCTCAATAAGCTTATTATTCTTAATAATGTTAAAAAGATTACCGCCGAGGTAAAGGAGCTTATTATAAAAGACGGCAGAGTTCTCGGCGTCAGGACTAAAGAGGGCAGTGAATTTTACGCCGACAGCGTGATAGTCTGTACCGGCGGCAGGTCATACCCAAAAACAGGTTCTACGGGCGACGGATACAAATTCGCCCTGCAGGCAGGTCACACTCTTGTTCCGACAAGGCCTTCTCTTGTGCCGCTTATCTGCAGAGAGGGCTTTTGCAGTGAAGCTATGGGGCTTTCCCTTCGCAACAGCGCAATAAAGGTTATCGACACCGTAAGCGGTAAGGAAATATATTCCGATTTCGGAGAAATGCTCTTTACTCACTTCGGTGTTTCGGGTCCGATGATACTTTCCGCATCGGCGCATATGGATAACATGGAAAAGGAAAGATATGAAATAAATATTGACCTTAAACCTGCTTTATCCAAAGAAAAGCTTGACGAGAGACTTCAAAGGGATTTACTTGAAAACAGCAATAAGGCGCTTTCAAACGTGCTCGGCCTGCTTTTGCCGAGGGCGCTTATCAACCCGATTATCAGACTTTCAAGGGTTAAGCCGTCCACAAAGGCTAATCAGCTGACTAAGGAAGAAAGACTCAGGATAGTCGAAAAGCTTAAATGCCTTAAGCTTACCGTTCTTGATTACGGCTCGTTTGACGAAGCTGTAGTTACAAGCGGAGGAGTAAGCTGTAAGGAAATTAATCCCAAAACCATGGAGTCAAAGCTCTGCAAGGGACTTTATTTCGCAGGCGAGGTTATTGATGTTGACGCTTATACGGGAGGTTTTAACCTGCAGATAGCCTTTTCAACGGGGTATCTGGCAGGAAAAAATGCTTGACTATGTGCTCCGAAAAAATTGACAAAGGCAACCGCTTTGACTGGGGCAAAGCCTCGGACAGCTATGCCGCATACCGTGATATTTACCCCGAAAAAATGTATCGGGAGTTTTTCCGCCTCGGCTTTGGAGGCGCAGGCGGCAGGTATCTTGATATTGGCACGGGGACAGGCGTAATACCGAGGTTTATGCACGGTTACGGCGGAAGGCTTTACGGCATTGATGCGGCGGAAAACCAAATAATTAAAGCGGAGGAATTATCCTCCGGACTCGATATTAATTACAGCGTAGGCTCAGCTGAAAGCATACCTTTTGAAAGCTGTTATTTTGACGGGGCGTCCGCAGTTCAGTGCTGGCGTTATTTCGACAAGACGAAAGCCGTCCCTGAAATATACAGAGTTATAAAAAAGGGCGGTATATTCATAATCGCATATATGCAATGGCTCCCCGGGGAGTCGGAAATAATAAAAGCTTCCCTTGAGCTTGTAAAAAAGTATAACCCTAATTGGGATTGCTTTTTAGAGCGCATAAACGTAAAAAACAGTACGCTTTCCCTTGACGGGTTTAAGAAAAAGGAGTTTCTTGAATTTGACTGCGATATTCCGTTTTCATATGAAAGCTGGAACGGAAGAATGATAGCCAGCAGGGGAATTGCGGCGACGCTTTCAAAGAAAGAAACAGAAAGCTTTTCAGCCGAGCACCTTGAAATGCTTAAAAACACGGCTGATGAGAATTTTAGCTTAAGACATCAGATTGCAATTTTTTGCTTTGAGAAGGAATAGGAGAATTGATATGAAAAAAATCATCAACGTAGCAATTGACGGACCGGGCGGCGCAGGCAAAAGCACCGTTGCAAAGGCGGCGGCAAAGGAACTCGGTCTTATCTATGTCGACACGGGCGCTCTTTACAGAGCAGTCGGCGTGGGCGCACTGAAAAACGGGCTTGACACAAAGGATGCGGCTTCTGTAACGGAAATGCTGACCGATACCGAGGTCGGGCTTAAATACATCGACGGCGTACAGCACGTTTTTTTAAACGGAGAGGATGTTTCGGAAATAATCAGAACTCCCGACGCATCAATGGCGGCTTCAAACGTTTCTGCTATTCAGGCTGTCAGAGATTTTCTTTTTGACACGCAACGTAACATTGCAAAGAATAACAGCTGCGTGATGGACGGCAGAGATATTGCGACTGTTGTGCTTCCGGACGCACAGGTAAAAATCTTCCTTACGGCTTCTGCCGAGGTAAGGGCTCAGCGCCGTTTCCTTGAACTTAAGGAGAAGGGCTCGGACGAGCCGTACGAAAAGGTGCTCGCAGAGCTTTTGGAAAGAGATTATCAGGATTCTCACAGGGAAATTGCGCCTCTAAAGCCTGCAGAGGACAGCGTAACAGTCGATACAAGCGAAATGTCCCTTGAGCAGTCAATTTCCACGGTGGTCAATCTTATTAAGGAGAAAATGTAAATTGAGCTTCGATTACTCTAAAGTTAAGGAATACGGCACCTATGACGCAGTCAGAGGTCTGGCTAAAATCGTATGTAAAAAAAGATATAATATAACCTATGTCGGTCAGGAAAACATTCCCTCCGAGGGCGGCTTTATACTTGCCTGCAATCACCAGGACGCGCTTGACCCGCTTGTTATTGCGAACGGCTGTAAAAGGGTGATTCACTTTATGGCAAAGGAGGAGCTTTTTGAGAAGCCCGTCATTGCCGGCTTTTTAAAGAGGCTGAATGCTTTTCCCGTAAAGAGAGGCGACGGTGATATGTCTGCGCTGAAATATGCAAGGAACGTGGTCGAAAACGGCTGGGTGCTCGGCATATTCCCGGAGGGTACAAGGAGCAAGGACTATAAACCGACAAGGGGAAAATCAGGCGTTGCGCTGATAGCGAAGCAGACGGGCGCTGATATACTTCCTGTTTCCATTTATACCGATGAACAGTACAAAAAAGGCACAAGGCTTACAGTCAGGTTCGGAAAAATAATAAAATCGGAAGAGCTCAGCTTTTTGGAGGACCACTCCGCAAAGGAGCTTCGGGCAGCGTCAAAAAGAATTATGGGCGACATCACCGCACTTTGGGAGGAAGGGCATTGCGAAAAATAGAGCTTGCAAAAACCGCCGGCTTCTGCTTCGGCGTTAACAGAGCGGTCAACCTGCTTGACAAAATGGTTCGGGAGGGCAGGAGAGTCTGCACCCTCGGACCGATTATCCATAACCCTCAGGTTATTGCCGACTTTGAAAGCAGGGGAGTAACAATAATTGATGAGCCCGAGCAGTGCGAAAAGGAAGATGTTATTGTCGTTCGCACCCACGGGATTACAAAGGAGCTGCTTGAAAGGGTGAAAAGTGTTTCGCCCGATTATTGCGATGCAACCTGCCCGTTTGTCAGAAAAATTCACAAAACGGTCAGTGAGAATTCCGACGAAAATACCGTTACACTGATCGCGGGCGACTGCTCTCACCCCGAGGTAATAGGCATAAGAAGCTACTGTAACGGCGAAAGTTATGTCTTTAATAACGAGGATGAGCTTGACGAAATTATAAAATCTCGCCCTGATTTAGACAAAAAACATCTAATATTGGTCTCTCAAACAACTTTTTCCGTAAAAAGTTTTAAAAAATGTGTAAAAAAAATAAAAAATTACTATACAAATGTAATTATTTTTGATACAATATGTAATGCGACAGAAGAAAGACAAAAGGAAGCCACTCTTCTTTCACTTAAAAACGATGCTATGATTATCATCGGTGGCCGTCAAAGTTCTAATACGGCTAAGCTGAAGGCGGTGTGTGAATCCAATTGTCCTACCTTTCTGGTCGAAACCGCTGAAGAATTACAGGGCATTGATTTTACAATGTTTACTTCGGTCGGGGTTACTGCCGGGGCATCGACACCCGACGGTATAATTAAGGAGGTACTAAAAACAATGTCGGAAAAATTAGAACAAATGCAGGAAAAAGCAAATGCAGTAAAGGAGGAAACATCAGTGTCTGAAAACGAATCTTTTGCTGATATGCTTGAAGAATATATTGACGAAAGCTCAGACCAGAGAGTTACGGGTATTGTTGTCGGCGTTTCACCCAGTGAAATCGAAGTCGAAATCGTCGGCAGAAAACATACCGGATACATCCCGGACAGCGAATACAGCAATGATCCTACTGTTGACATGACAAAGGAAGTTAAGCTCGGTGATAAATTAAACCTTATCATCATGAAGACGAACGATGCGGAAGGTACTGTTATGCTTTCCAAGAAGCGTTACGACTCTGCTCAGGCTTGGGAAAGCCTTGCCGAGACCGAGGACGCTGTCGAAGGTAAGGTTACGGGCGTTGTCGGCGACAACAAGGGTCTGTTCGTTCAGTACAACGGCATCAGAGTTTTCATTCCCGCTTCACTTTCAAGGTTTAACAGAAACGATGCGCTTGAGGATATGGTCGGCGAGACCGTTAAGTTCAAGATTATCGACATCGACAGAAGAAGAAAGAGAGTTGTCGGCTCAATCAAAGCCGCAAGCAGAGACATTCGTAACGAGCTTGCAGAGCAGTTCTGGGCTCAGGCTGAGGAAGGTCAGAAGTACACAGGTACCGTTCGTTCACTCACCAAGTACGGCGCATTTGTCGACATCGGCGGCGTTGACGGTATGATACATATTTCCGAGCTTTCATGGACAAGAATTAAGCATCCGTCGGATGTTGTTAATGTAGGCGACACCGTTGAGGTATATATCAAGGCTCTCGACAAGGAAAACAAGAAGATTTCTCTCGGCTTTAAAAAGGTTGAGGATAACCCGTGGGAAATCCTTAAAAGAGATTATCCCGTCGGCAAAGAGGTTAAAGTTAAAATTGTCGGTCTTACAACGTTCGGTGCTTTTGCAAGCATTATCCCCGGTATCGACGGTCTTATCCATATTTCTGAAATTTCCTATTCTCACATAGGCAACCCTGCAGAGGTTCTCAAGGTAGGTCAGGAGGTTGACGTTAAGATTCTTGACATCGACTTTGACAAGAAGCGTGTCAGCCTTTCAATCAAGGCATTGCTTGAACCCCCGGCAGAAGAAGAAAAGACTGAGTCTACCGAGCAGGAGGTTGTAGCTGACGGTGAGCAGGCAACACCCGTTGAGGCTGTTGCAGAGGCAGCCGCTGAGGCACCTGCCGAAGAAGCAGCTGCAGAGGAAGCTCCTGCTGAAGAAGCAGCTGCAGAGGAAGCTCCTGCTGAGGAAGCTCCTGCTGAGGAAACTCCTGCAGAGGAAGCTCCTGCTGAGGAAACAGTTGCGGAAGAAGCTCCTGCTGAGGAAACTCCTGTTGAAGAGGCTCCTGCTGAAGAGGCTCCTGCTGAGGAAACAGTTGCGGAAGAAGCTCCTGCTGAGGAAGCAACAGAGGAATAATTTTAAATTTAATGCGGGGAGGATGAGTGAATATTTCGCTTGTCCTCTTTTCGTTTTTTGAGGTCAGCTATGCTTATAAAAAAACTTACGGCAGTTGCCGCCGCCGGCGCTGTAACTGCGGCTGCAGGCGTTTTTGCCAAAAGAAAAAAGGACCCCGAGTTTTGCCCGAAGTGCGAAATTAAAAAAGCGATTTCCAAGCTCGGATTTCATTATTCCGTAAAAGAAAAATATGACAACGGAATTTCCTTAACTCCGCCGATGGGCTGGTCAAGCTGGAACACCTTCCGTCAGAATATTGACGAGAAGCTGATTGTTGACACCGCCGAGGCGATGAAAAAAAGCGGCTTGCTTGACGCAGGCTATTGCTATATCAACCTTGACGACTGCTGGCAAAGCTCTGTCAGAGATAAGGACGGACGTCTGCAGGGCGACCTGGCTTCGTTCCCGAACGGAATTAAACCGCTTGTCGAAAGTCTTAACACTCTCGGCTTTAAAGCGGGCATTTACTCCTCAAACGGTACGCTTACCTGTGAGGATTTACCCGCTTCCCTCGGTAACGAAAGAATTGACGCCGAAACTTTTGCTCAGTGGGGAATTGAATACTTTAAGTATGACTTTTGTCACAACAAACCCGTTTCATCAGAGGCTCCGCTTTTGTGTGAGCTTATTGTTACGGAAAAGGACGGCGACGAGGTATTCAAACTTACGGCGGATGACGCAGTCCTTTACGGCTCGGCAAGGCTTGTTTGTGACTCCGACGGCAGCTTTATCAGCGGACTTGATTGCGCTTCGGGTAAGGCGGCGTTTACCGTGGGGAGCGTAGAAACTGACGGCGAATACATTCTTACCGTTGTTTACAGGAAAAAGAGAAAAGATGATAAATTTGCAACTCTTACCGTAAATAATACCGAATGCACGGAGCTTCATTTTCCGCCTACAAAGGCGTGGAGTAAGTTTGGCAAGGTTCAGACCTCGGTCAGGCTTATAAAGGGTGAAAACCTTTTACTGTTTGAAAACCCGATTGCGTCTAAAGCTGACAGCGCTGCTTATCTTTACACGAAAATGGGCCGTGAGCTTAAACGTGCAACAAGGCTTTATGCCGAAAGTAAAAACCTTCCCGAAAAGCCGATAGTTTATTCTATTTGCGAATGGGGACTTAATAAACCGTATAAATGGGGAGCGCAGGCAGGTAATCTCTGGAGGACTACTCCCGACATTCAACCCTTCTGGGCTTCTGTTGTCGGTATTTATGAGCATAACGTGAAGCTTGCAGATTACGCTTCAAAGGGCGCTTGGAACGATCCCGATATGCTTGAGGTCGGTAACGGAAAGCTTACCGTGGACGAAAACAAGGCACACTTTACTCTCTGGTGCATGATGGCGGCTCCGCTGATTCTCGGAAATGACATAAGAAAATTTATAAAGCCCGATGGTACCGTCGACTATTCGGATAAAATTTTGCAAATACTTACCAACAGAGATTTAATAGCGGTTAATCAGGATTCGCTCGGTATTCAGTGTAAGCGCATTAAGACTAACCTTTTGTGTGATGTACTCGTAAAGCCGCTTGACAACCATGAGGCGGCGGTCTGTATTTTTAATAAATCCAAAAGTCGGAGGAGAGCTTCGGTCTCCTTGAAGGAGGTTGCAAACCTAACCGATTCGGGTTTGCCGCAGGCAGGCAGATATGAGCTGTTTGATTTGTGGAGCAAGGACGTCTCCTTCACTTCGGACAAAATAATCTGTGACCTTGCGCCGCACAGCGTTGCGGTGTACAGAGTAAAAACATATAATACGGAGAATAAATGAAGGTTAAGCTATATACCTTAGGCTGTAAGGTAAATCAGTACGAAACTCAGGAAATCACCGAAAATTTAATAAAAGGCGGCTTTACGCCCACCTTTGATGACAGCGAGGCAGACGTGTTTATTGTAAATTCCTGCACCGTTACAAGCGAAAGCGACCGTAAGACGCGACAGCTTGTCAGACGACTTAAAAGAAATTACAAAAACGCCGTAGTTGTGCTGACGGGGTGTATGCCGCAGGCTTTTCCCGAAGCGTCATCGCTTCTTGAACAGGCAGATATTGTAATCGGTAACAAGAACAACGACGATATAGTTCCTCTTCTTAAATCCTATAAAAAAGAAAGAATAGTTAATATTAACGAGCATTTAAGCGCAGAGCAGTTCTGCGGCAGTCCAATAACCGATTTCAACGAGAGAACGAGGGCGATTGTAAAAATTGAGGACGGTTGCGACCGCTTCTGCTCTTATTGCATTATTCCCAAAGCAAGGGGCAGGGTACGTTCCAAGTCGATTCCCGATATTAAAAACGAGGTAGCTATACTTTCGGAAAAGGGCTTTTCCGAAATTGTGCTTGTCGGAATCAACCTTTCCGCATACGGCAAAGACAGCGGTGAAAAATTCAGCGATGCCGTTGCGGCCGCGTGTATTCCCGAAGGAATAAAGCGAGTAAGGCTCGGATCTCTTGAGCCCGACCACATAACCGACGAGGTGATAAACGCACTTGCAAAGCTTCCGAAGCTTTGCCCGCAGTTCCATATTTCGCTTCAAAGCGGTTGCGACAAAACCTTAAAGCGTATGAACAGGCACTATACTGCCGATGAGTATTATGAGCTTTGCAAAAAGCTTCGCTCTGTCTTTGCGGACTGCACCCTTACAACCGATATTATGGTCGGCTTTTCGGGCGAAAGCGAGGAGGATTTCCTCCAAACAGTCGAATTTGCAAAAAAAGTCGGCTTCGAAAAAATACATATTTTTCCTTATTCCGTCAGAGAAGGCACAAGAGCGGCGGAGCTTCCCGACAGATTGCCGAGGGCGGTTAAGGAGGAACGTGCGGCTTTTTTAAACAAAACCGCCGTAGAAATAAGAAAAACATTTCTTGAAAATCAGGTTTCGAAAACCGTCGAAATAATTCCCGAATCCAAGCACAGAAGCGGTTATATTTTCGGCTATACGCCGAATTACACTCCTGTACTGATTACAAAGGGCAATGCCGTAACGGGGCGGGTTTCAAAGGCAATAATTACGGACAGTGATGAGGAATACTGTTACGCTCAGTTGATTGAGGAGTGATATAATGAGAGTGGTAATCAAAATCGGCACCAGCACGCTGACGCATCCCACGGGCTTGCTTAACATCAGACTTGTCGAAAAAATTTGCAAGGCTATAAGCGACCTTAAAAACGCAGGACACGAGGTTATTCTTGTTTCCTCGGGCGCAATCGGTATGGGTGTTGCGAAGCTCGGCTTCAGCGAAAAGCCCGACGACGTTTCGTCAAAGCAGGCTGCGGCGGCGGTAGGTCAGTGCGAGCTTATGTATGTTTATGACAAGCTGTTCGGTGAGTATAATCACATAGTTGCTCAGCTGCTTATTACCGGCGACGACATTGAAAACCCGGTAAGGCATGAAAAGTTCAAAAATACGCTATCGAGGCTGCTTGAGCTCAGAGCAATACCGATTATCAACGAAAACGACACCGTTTCAACCGAGGAAATTGTTATCGGCGACAACGACACGCTCGGAGCTATTGTTGCAAAAAGCGTTAACGCAGACTTGTTGCTTGTCATTTCCGACATTGACGGTGTATACACAAGCGACCCGAGGGTTGATAAGAACGCTGTTCTTTTAAGAGAGGTCAACAGCCTTGAAATCAGCAAATATGCGGTTGCAGGCGGCTCGGGTACGAAATTCGGCACGGGCGGAATGGTTACGAAATTCCAGGCTGCAGAAATCTGTGCAGACTTCGGTTGTGAAATGATAATTGTAAACGGCAAAAATCCCAACAATATTTACGACGCGGTTGAGGGCAAAACCGTGGGAACAAGGTTTAAGGTGAAATAATGTTTGATTTAAACGAAATGCTTAAAAGAACCAAGAACGCCGCTTCGGCTCTGCGTAACGCTGACTCTGCAAAAAGAGCCGAAGCGCTTGAAAGAATGGCGGACAGTCTTGAGGAAAACAGCGAAATAATTCTTTCGGAAAACCAAAAGGACCTCGAAAACGCAAAGGGCAAAATCAGCGAGGTTATGTGTGACAGACTTCTGCTGACCGAGCAGAGAATTGCCGACATGGCTCAGGGACTTCGTAAGGTGGCAAAGCTTCCCGACCCCGTAGGCAGGGTGCTTGATGAGCACACAAGGCAGGACGGTCTTAAAATTACAAAGGTTTCCGTCCCTCTCGGCGTAATTGCAATTATTTATGAAAGCAGACCGAATGTCACAAGCGACGCCGCAGGTCTTGCTGTAAAAAGCGGAAACGCCTGCGTGCTTCGGGGCGGCAAGGAGGCATTCCTTTCCGCAAAGGCAATCGTTGCGGCGCTAAAGCAAGGTATTAAAAAGGCGGGGCTGAACGAGGACGTTGTAAACCTTGTTGAGGACACCTCAAGGGACAGCGCAACGGCACTTATGAAGGCTGACGATTATATTGACCTTTTAATTCCGAGAGGCGGAGCAGGACTTATTAACGCCTGCGTCAGAAACGCCACGGTTCCCTGTATTGCAACGGGCACGGGCATATGCCACGTCTATGTTGAAAAAACGGCTGATATACAAATGGCGCTTAATATTGTTGAAAATGCTAAGACAAGCAGGCCCAGCGTTTGTAACGCTGAGGAGGTTTTGCTTGTTGACAAGGCAATTGCGCCTGAATTTTTACCGAAGCTCCGTCAGAGGCTTGTTGATTTGAGAAAGGCTGACGGACTAAATCCCGTAGAGCTTCGTGCGGATGAATACGCCTGCAGTATTATCGAGGCAACGCCTGCAGGAGAAAATGACTTTGACACGGAATTTCTTGACTATATACTTGCCGTCAAATGCGTGGACGGCTATCGTGAGGCAGTTAAACATATTGCTTTACACTCAACGGGACACAGCGAAGCAATTGTCAGCCGTGACGAAGAGGCCTGTAATTATTTCACAGCCAACGTTGACAGCGCTGCAGTGTATGTAAACTCCTCAACTCGCTTTACGGATGGGGGAGAATTCGGACTCGGTTGTGAAATGGGTATTTCAACCCAGAAGCTTCACGCAAGAGGACCTATGGGACTTTGTGAGTTGACTACGTATAAATATGTAATTTACGGAAACGGAAATATCAGATAGGGTGTGAAAATATGAAATACGGTTTTATCGGTTGCGGCAATATGGGCAGTGCCCTTGCCGGCGCTTTAAGCAGGATTACCACCGATATAGCGGTTTGCGACAGGAATCCCGAAAAGGCGAAAGCACTCGCGGAAAAATATAAACTCCAAGCGACTGACCTTCAGGAGGTTTGCGAGAGCTGCGAAAGAATTTTTCTTGCAATTAAACCTCAGGGACTTGACAAGCTTGCCGATGATATTTATGATATTATAGTAAAAAACAGACCTGTTATTATTACGATGCTTGCAGGTGTTAATACGGCTACAGTCGGCAGGCTCTTTTCCGAAGAGCTTCCCGTTATCCGCATTATGCCGAACACTCCCGTCGGAGTGGGCGAGGGCGTCGTGCTCTATTGCGGTAATGCTTTTGCTGATGAAGCTCTTATCAACGACTTTTTAAACGATATGCAGTTTGCGGGCTCGCTTATAAAGCTTGACGAGGAACTGATTGACGCTGGCTGCGCCGTGTCGGGCTGCGGACCTGCCTATATGTATATGATGGCTGACGCCGTTGCGGCGGCAGGCGAAAAATGCGGCATCGAAAGGAATACGGCTGTACGTCTTGCGGCGCTGACTATGCTCGGCTCTGCAAGGATGATGCTTGAAAGCGAAAAATCGCCCGAGCAGTTAAAGACGGATGTGTGCTCACCGGGCGGAAGTACAATTGAGGGTGTAAAGGTACTCAAAAACGCTTCCTTTAAAGATACGGTCTCGTCCGCTGTCGAGGCGGCTTACCGAAGAAACAGGGAGCTTGGCGGTAACTGAACGGAGGATGTATGAAGGCTTTTAAAAAACCTTTATCGGTTTTACTGTGCGCAATAATGCTTGTGTCAATGGTTTCGGCATTTGGCATCGGTTCCTTTGCGGTAAATATGACTAATAAGCAGGCGGTCGATTGGGCAATCGGAGAAATCGGAAAATCACATGTCTATGACAAAGGTTATTCCGCTTCCTGCGTACAGTTCGTAAAATGCTATTATGAATTTTTAGGCGTAACCCCCGTAAGGGGCAACGGTTGCGATTATGCTACAAACAGTTTGCCTTCGGGCTGGATAAGGCTTCCGTATTCGTCTGATTTGATCATTCAGCCGGGCGATATTGCCGTGTGGACCTATATGTCGAGCGCATACGGTCACGTTGCAATAGTCGAATCTGTTGAAGGCAACTATATGAACGTTATCGATCAGAGCGTTAATTTCAGCCCTGCGACCAAGCGTAACCGCTGGCCGATTGTTAAAGAGGGCTGGACCTTCTACGGAGTAATCAGACCAAACTTTATTGACAAGGACAAGCCTGTTATTTCGGACGTTAAGGTTACAAAAATTGAGTCAACCGGCTATACTATCAGCTTTAAGGCGACCGATAACTCTTTTGTAAAGAAGGTCAGCTGTCCTACATGGACCTCAAAAAACGGTCAGGACGACCTCTTCTGGAACGAGAAGGTTACTAATTCAAAGAGTGATTATATTTGCAGTGTAAACATCGCTAACCATAAATTTGAAACCGGTGATTACAAAACCGATATTTATGTCTACGACTCCAACGGCAATGTTACAGCATACAACGTTCCTGTTGTGACAGTACCCGAGGACGAGGACGGCTACCGCGGATACCCTGACGTGTTTGTTGACTCGTGGTTTTACGACGGCGTAAGGGGAGTCAGCATTGACGGCTTTATGTCGGGCTATTCGGGCGGTAAGTTTGGACCTAACGACGCGCTTCAAAGGCAGGATTTTGTCAGCATACTTGCAAGAATTTCGGGTGAGGATTTAAACCTTTACGCCAACAAGCCAAGTAAGATGAAAGACGCGAAAAAAGGAACATATTACTATGCGGCGCTTAACTGGGCGGTAGAAAACGGAGTTGTGGCAGGTTACGAAAACGGCAACTTCGGAGTGGGCGACAAAATAACCCGTGAGCAGGTTTGCACCATACTTTACCGCTTTATGGGAAGCCCTGAGGTTAAGAACGCACAACAGGCGGTAGGAGGCTTCTCGGACGCCTCAAAAATCAGTTCATATGCCGTTACACCTACTGCTTGGGCGGTGCAAAACAACGTAATCAGCGGTATGAGCGACGGCAGAGTTGCGCCGACTGATGCGGCGGCAAGAGCTCAGATAGCTACCATTATAAACAATATGCATAACGGCGGAATGTTTTAAACGCTTTAAATGTCGGTGAAGCTTCACCGACATTTTTTTGCCTTTTTATAAAACAAAGTAATATCAGAGATAATACGTCGTAATATCAAAAAAGCAAAAAAATCCCCGAAGCCTCAGCCTCGGGGAGATTATTCAGTCTATTTTATCATTTCTCCGAATTCGTCCTCGCTGATAATTGTAACACCGAGCTGTTGAGCCTTTGTAAGCTTACTGCCTGCCGCCTCACCGGCAAGGACGTAATCGGTCTTTTTCGAAACAGAGGAGGAGGTTTTTCCGCCGTAGTTTTCAATTATTTCCGACGCTTCGTTCCTTGTGAATTGACTCAGCGTTCCCGTCAGTACAAAGGTTTTTCCTTCAAAGCGGTTGTCAATTAACGTAGACTGCGAAGTCATATTCACGCCTGCCAGCTTTAAGTCCTCAATCAGGGCAACGGACGGCTCAAGACTGAAATAGTTAACTATTGATTGAGCCATAACCTTACCGAAGCCCTCAATTTCGAGTATTTCATCCTCGGTGGCGCTCATAAGCGAGTCTATATCTTTAAATCTGTCCGCAAGGAGCTTTGCCGCCTTCTGACCGATATGTCTGATACCGAGGGCAAAGATAAGCTTGCCTAAATCATTCTGCTTCGACCCTTCAATAGCGTTTTTGAAATTCTCGGCGCTCTTCTTGCCGAGACCTTCCATACCTGCAATTTTGTCAAAATCAAGCTTGTAGATGTCTGCTGCGCTTGATAGCATACCTTCATTAACAAAGGCTTCAAGTATCGAGTCGCCGAGACCTTCAATATCCATAGCGTCCCTTGAACAGAAATGAATCAGGTTTCTGAGAAGCTGAGCAGGGCAGTCGGGGTTAGTGCACCTTACCGCCGCTTCACCGTCCTCTCTTGTAACCTCTTCTCCGCACGAAGGGCATTTGTCGGGCATTTTAAACGGCTCCGAGCTGTCCGAATGACGGCTGACCTTTAACACCTCGGGGATAATATCTCCGGCTTTTCTGATTATAATACTGTCGCCGATTCTGACATCTTTTTCTTTTATAAAATCCTCGTTATGAAGCGTTGCGCGGCTGACTGTTGTGCCTGCGACAAGAACGGGCGTAAAAACCGCAGTCGGCGTAAGCACTCCCGTGCGTCCGACATTGATTTCAATATCGGTTAAGGTCGTCTCCTTTTCCTCGGGCGGGTATTTCCACGCAAGAGCCCATTTCGGGAATTTTGCCGTGCTGCCGAGCGTTCTTCTCTGGTCAAATCGGTTTACCTTGATAACGGCTCCGTCAATATCAAAGGCAAGCGTGCCTCTTATACTTCCGATTCTGTCAAGCTCAGCAATTACGTCGTCAATGTTTGAAAATTCATTGTAAAAGGGGATTGTCTTAAAGCCAAGGCTTTTTATATAATCGAGGCTTTCCTTATGCGTGCTTAACTGTTTGCCCTCAATTTGCTGGATATTGAAAACAAAAATATCAAGCCCTCTTTGAGCCGTGATTTTTGAATCTTTCTGCCTCAGGCTTCCTGCCGCGGCATTCCTCGGGTTTTTAAACGGTTTCTCGTCGTTGAGCTCCTGAGTACGAACTATTTCGAAAAACTTTTCCTTAGGCATATAAACCTCGCCCCTTACCTCAATAAAGGGCAAAGCCTGACTGATTGAAAGGGGAATTGAGCGTACCGTTTTAAGGTTAGCCGTAACGTCCTCTCCGACATCGCCGTCACCTCTGGTGGAGCCTCTTGAAATAACACCGTCGGTGTATTCAAGCGAAACGGAAAGACCGTCGATTTTCGGCTCAACAACGTATGTGGCGTCGGGACAAACCGCTTTAACCTTTCTGTCAAAATCGTACACCTCGTCAACGGAAAACGCGTCCTGCAGGCTTTCCATTCTCACCTTATGCGTTACGCTTGAAAACAGATTGCGGTCAGCTGAGCCGCCGACTCTGTGCGTAGGGGAGTCGGCTGTTAAAAGCTCGGGGTACTGCTCCTCAATTGAGGCAAGCTCACGCATTAGCATATCGTATTCATAATCCTCAATATCGTTTTCGTTTTCCACGTAATAACGGTATATATGGTGATTTAGCTCGCTTCTGAGCTGCTTTGCACGTTCTTTAATGCTTTCATAATCGGACATTTCTTTTCCTCCGAAACGTTATTTGCTTTACTATTTTATCATATTTAATTCATTTTTACAACGTAAATCCTCATACACTTTACTAAGAATTTACGGAGGTGCGAAATGAGAAAAACAATTTCTGTATTAATGGTATCGTTAATCATTACGCTGTTGCTGAGCTTCGGTGCGAGCGCAGAGGCAGTGCCTGAAATGCAGGTTGAAATCAATGCAAAATCCGCCTGCCTTATGGATGCGGACAGCGCGGAAATACTTATGGCGAAAAACATCGACGATAGGGTATACCCTGCAAGCGTTACCAAGATTATGAGCCTGCTTCTTATCTGCGAAGCTCTCGATGAAGGTAAGATAATGCTTGACAGCATTGTTACCGTTAGCGAAAATGCTTCCGAAAAGGGCGGCAGTCAGATTTGGCTTAAGCAAAACGAGCAGATGAGCGTAGGCGATTTAATCAAGGCAACGGCGGTGGCAAGCGCAAACGACGCTTGTACGGCTTTGGGAGAGCTTGTTGCCGGAAGCGATGAGGCGTTTGTATCGCTTATGAACAAAAGGGCTCGGGAGCTGGGAATGACAAACACTCATTTTGAAAACTGTACGGGACTTGACGACACCACGGATAATCACTACACCACAGCACGTGATGTGGCGTTAATGTCACGCGAGCTTTTAAAGCATAAGCGTATTCTGAGCTATACGACCATCTGGACCGATACGTTAAGAGGCGGAAAAACGGAGCTTACCAATACGAATAAGCTTGTACGCTTTTATCAGGGGGCGACAGGACTTAAAACGGGTACAACCTCTAAGGCGGGTTGCTGTGTGAGCGCAACAGCCGAAAGAGACGGATTAAGGCTGATTGCAGTTGTAATGGGCAGTGATAACAGTAACGATCGCTTTACCGCCGCGAGAAAAATGCTTGACTGGGGCTTTGCAAATTACAGCAGCGTTCTGCTTAAGCCCGATATGTCCAATGTCACCGGGGTAAAGGTAATCAACGGTTTTGAAGAGAAGCTTAACCCCGTATGCGTTGAGGAAAAACGTTTTCTTATAAAAAAGGGCGAGCAAGGCGACATTCAGCAAAGCATAGAGCTTCCCGTGGATTTAGCAGCACCCGTTGAAAAGGGTCAGATTATCGGATATATCGTATTTAATCTTAACGGTGAGGAAGTTGAGCGTTATAAGCTGATAAGCGAAAAGAGAATTGATGAAATAGGAATTATTGAAAAATACAGACGTATTATTAAAAATATTCTTTAAAAATCCGTTGATTACTATATTATGTGTATTATTTTTTAAAAATTAACAATTTGTTGTTGAAATAAAATCAAAATTAGGGTAAAATATAGCTAATAATATTAGTGAAAGAGAAAAGCCTTTATAAAAAGGCTGAAGGAGACAATTAAATAATGGCAGTTAAGCTTAATACGAAATACCTTGAAGGCTTTGTCAGCGAGAAGGACTTTGACGACATAGCCTCGGAAATAAACAACGCGGACAAACTACTTCGCGAAGGCAGCGGTGAGGGAAGCGATTTCCTGGGCTGGCTTGACCTTCCCGTTAATTACGATAAGGACGAATTTCAGAGAATTAAAAATGCCGCCAAAAAGATTCAGTCAGATTCAAATGTGCTCGTTGTAATCGGCATCGGCGGCAGTTATCTCGGCGCAAGGGCGGCAATTGAATTTTGCAAAAGCCAGAATTACAACCTGATTGCACAGGACACTCCGCTTGTACTTTTCAGCGGTAACAGCATAAGCTCGTCCGCGCTTTCCGATATTTATTCAATTTGCGAAAAAAACGATTTTTCAATTAACGTTATTTCAAAATCCGGCACAACAACCGAGCCTGCAGTTGCTTTCAGGATTTTCAAGGAGCTTCTTGAAACTAAATACGGTGAAGAGGAAGCCGCAAAAAGGATTTACGTTACAACCGACAGGCAGAAGGGTACGCTTAAAGAGGTTTCCGACAAAAAAGGCTATGAAACCTTTGCCGTTCCCGATGATGTAGGCGGACGTTATTCGGTGCTTACGGCAGTGGGACTTCTTCCGATTGCCGTTGCAGGATGCGATATAGACGCTATGATGAAGGGCGCCGCAGACGCAAGAGCGGCTTACTGCGACAGTGACCTTGGCAAAAACGACTGCTACAAATATGCCGCGGCAAGAAATATTCTTTACCGTAAGGGCAAGGCAGTTGAAATGATGGTTTCATACGAGCCCGACTATACAATGATGAACGAATGGTTTAAGCAGCTTTTCGGTGAATCCGAGGGTAAGGACAACAAGGGTCTTTTCCCGAGCTCTGCAATCTTTTCGACCGATCTTCACTCCATGGGTCAGTACATACAGGACGGCGAAAGACTTCTTTTTGAAACCGCCGTTGTCTTTAAGAAGCCCAAGCATACAATCGAAATTAAAGCCGAGGACGGCAATGCGGACGGTTTGAATTTTCTTGCGGGAAAAACAATGGACTTCGTTAACGACAAGGCGTTTAAGGGTACTCTGCTTGCCCACTGTGACGGCGGTGTACCGAACATTGTCCTTGAGCTTGAGGAAATGAACGAATACGAATTCGGCTATCTTGTGTATTTCCTTGAAAAGGCTTGCGCCGCTTCGGGATATGTTCTCGGGGTAAATCCGTTTAATCAGCCCGGCGTTGAAAGCTACAAGAAAAATATGTTTGCCCTTATCGGCAAGCCGGGTTACGAGCAGAGAAAGGAAGAACTTGAAAACAGGCTCTCTTAAAAAGGTAAATTCCGCTTTGGCGGTTATAATAAAATTTAGGAGGAGATTTTATGATATCTCTTATTATCGGCCATAAAGGCTCCGGAAAAACAAAACTCTTGGTTGACGAAGTTAATTCCGCAATGGAAAAGTCAAACGGCAGTGTTGTCTGCGTCGAAAAGGAAACTAAGCTTACATACGACGTTAATTCAAGAGTAAGGCTTGTTGCTACCGACGACTATTCAGTCAGCGGATTTGACGCATTTTACGGCTTTTTGTGCGGTATTTGTGCAGGCGACTACGACATTACAAACATCTTTGTTGACGCTACCTTCAGAATCGGCTCAAGAGATTATGAAGAGCTTGCTGATTTCCTTGCGAAAATCAACGCTCTTGCCGAGAAGTCGTCAACCGAGTTTACATTTACAATTTCCACAGACCTTGAAAATCTTCCCGAAAGAATTTTCAGCTTCTGCAAAAAGATAAACTGAGAGAAAAACATTCAGGCTGCTGTGATACTCTCATAGCAGCTTTTTTCTGTTTAAAAATAAAATTCTTGTTGACAAAACCGTAATATATGTATATAATACTTGTTGCGTTAGTTTGACGAGGTATATTTATGTTTATTGAACTTGAACCGATTTTTAACAACGAAGGCGCCGAGAAGAGTTTTTCGTATGAGTTTTCTCTTGAGGACGGCGAAATTGTTAAAAGCATTAAGGCGAAGGGCTCTGTTTTCAACAGAACAGGCATTGTCAGTCTTGAGGCTCAAACAGAGTTTTTGCTCGACACAGCCTGCGACAGATGCGCTTCTCCCGTAGTGCGCAGTATGAAGGTTCCCGTTTCGCATATTCTCGTTTATCAACTAAACGACGAGGACAATGACGACTTTTATCTTGTTGAGGATATGCACTTTAACCTTGACGAGCTTATACGAGAAGACGTTCTGCTGTCTTTGCCGTCAAAAATTTTATGCAGGGAGGACTGCAAGGGAGTTTGCCCGTTCTGCGGCGCAAACCTTAACGAAACCGACTGCGGGTGTAAGGCTCCTGCCGACCCGAGACTTGAAGCGTTAAAGCAGTTCCTTGAATAATTTGTTTTCTATTCGTTTTATAAAGGAGTTTTAAAAATGGCAGTACCGAAGAGAAGAGTTTCAAAAGCAAGAAGAGACAAGAGACGTTCAAACGTCTGGAGAATGAACGCACCTGAGCTTCAGAAGTGCCCTAACTGCGGCGAGTACAAGAGAACTCACAGAGTTTGCGCTAACTGCGGTTATTACAACGGCAGACAGGTTATCGTTAAGGAAGAGGCTTAATTACTCTTTTTTAATTGCTTGAAGTCAGAAGGTGGAGAAGGTATATCTTCCCCGCCTTTTATTCGTGTTTAAAAGGAGGGAGAAGGAGTGGCTGTTAAAATAAGCGAGGTCGTCAGGTTTTCCAAGGCCTGGCTTCACGGCATTAAGGCAGGCGATTTGCTTTTAAGCGTGAACGGCAAGGAAATTGAAGATGTACTTGATTACGACTTTTATATGACTACCGACGACAGCAC
Organism: Clostridia bacterium; assembly: GCA_017438845.1. Lineage (GTDB taxonomy): Bacteria > Bacillota > Clostridia > Oscillospirales > Acutalibacteraceae > Fimenecus. Next base: position 23,602 of record JAFRUO010000004.1, read on the forward strand.
TCCGGTTGAGCTTACCTTTAAATGCACAAACGGAAAGACGAAGCGAATTAAAAGAAACGCAGGAGAGCTTAATTCCCACCTCGGTATAAAATTTGAAACATACCTTATGGACAAGCAGCACTCCTGCAGGAATAAGTGCATATTCTGCTTTGTTGACCAGCTTCCCAAGGGGATGAGGGAGTCGCTGTATTTTAAGGATGACGACAGCAGGCTTTCCTTCCTTTTCGGAAACTACGTCACGCTTACCAACCTTTCCGAGCACGAAATTGAACGTATTATTTCAATGCATATAAGCCCTATCAATATTTCCGTTCATACCATGAACCCCGAGCTTCGTGTCAAGATGATGAAAAACAAGAACGCAGGGGAGTGCCTTAAGCTTATCAAACGCTTTGCCGATGCCGGAATTACAATGAACACACAGCTTGTTCTTTGCCCGGGTATTAACGACGGAGAGGAGCTTTTGTTCAGCCTTAATGAGCTCGGGAAATACTATCCTGCAGTGCAGAGCATCGCCGCAGTGCCTGTCGGGGTTACAGATTACAGGGAAGGGCTTTATCCTTTGGAGCCTTACACGCCCGAAACCGCCGCCGAAACGATTGATTTAATCGAAAGCTTCGGTAATGATTTTAAAAACAAAAACGGCACACGGCTTGCTTTTCCTGCAGACGAGTTTTACCTCAAGGCGGGAAGAGAGCTTCCGGACGATGACTTTTACGAGGGCTATATGCAATACGACAACGGAGTCGGTATGTGGACTCTGTTTAAAACCGAATTTTATTCCTTCCTCCAAAACAACGAGGTAGGGGATATTGATAGGGAGCTAAGCTGTGCTTCGGGTGAGGCCGCGTATCCGCTTATTCGGGAGCTTTGCGATTATGCAATGAAAATCAGCCCCTCTCTTAGAATAAATGTTTATATGGTAAAAAATGACTTTTTCGGTCATAACATAACTGTGTCGGGTCTTGTTGTCGGTCGGGACCTTGTTTCTCAGCTTAAGGGCAGGGAGCTTGGAGAGACTTTGATAATAAGCGCTTCAATGGTGAAGGGGACTTATCCCGAAAAAACCGACGGAGTTTTTCTCGACGACGTTACTCTTCAGCAGGCCGAGGAGGCTCTCGGCACTAAAATATCTCTCGCCTATTATGACGGAGAGGCATTTGCCAAACTGATATGGGGGATTAATTAAATGAGCAAACCTGTAGTTGCCGTTGTCGGACGTCCCAACGTCGGCAAAAGCACATTGTTTAACAAATTAATAGGAAAGCGTCTTTCCATAGTTGACGACACACCCGGCGTCACAAGGGACCGTATTTACGGTGACTGTGAATGGCTCGGAAGGACCATGATGCTGATTGACACGGGCGGAATTGAGCCTTATTCCGATGACATTATTCTTTCGCAGATGCGCCGTCAGGCTCAGCTTGCAATTGACAGCGCGGATGTAATTGTCCTTGTTACCGATGTCAGAAGCGGCGTGGTTGCAACCGATATGGAGGTCGCCTCCATGCTTCAAAAAAGCGGAAAGCCGATAGTTCTCTGCGTTAATAAATGCGACACGATTGGCGAACCTCCTGCGGATATTTATGAGTTTTATAATCTCGGTCTCGGCGACCCGATAGCCGTTTCGTCTGTACACGGACACGGCACGGGAGATTTGCTTGACGAGATAATTAAATATTTCCCCGACAATGAAGGCGAGGAGTATGATGACGACACTGTCAAGGTAGCGGTTATAGGTAAGCCTAACGTCGGCAAAAGCTCGCTTGTAAATGCCATTTCCGGTGAGGAGAGGGCTATAGTTTCCGATATTGCCGGCACAACAAGGGATTCGACAGATACAATTATCAACAACGAATACGGAAACTTTGTTTTTATTGATACTGCCGGACTGAGAAGAAAAAACAAGGTTGAGGATCAGATTGAAAAATATTCGGTAATCAGAGCTAAAATGGCAGTTGAAAGAGCAGATGTATGCGTTATTATGATTGACGGCACGGAGGGCTTCACCGAGCAGGATTCAAAGGTAGCAGGCATAGCGCATGAAGCCGGCAAGGCTTGTATTATTGCCGTAAACAAATGGGACGCAGTTGAAAAGGACGGCCGCACTATGGATAAGGAGAGAAAAAAGCTGATGAACGATTTTTCGTTTATGAGCTATGCTCCGATTATCTTTATTTCCGCAAAAACGGGACAGAGGCTTGACAGGCTTTATGAGCTGATTAAGTTCGTAAATGACCAGAACAGTATGCGTATTTCGACGGGTAAGCTCAATGACGTTCTTGCCGCCGCAACCGCGCGTGTTCAGCCGCCTACCGACAAGGGTAAGAGGCTTAAAATATACTATATGACTCAGGCTTCCACACGTCCGCCGACATTTGTCTGCTTTGTCAACAGCAAGGACCTTTTTCATTACAGTTATCAGCGTTATATCGACAACCAGATTAGAGAGGTTTTCGGTCTGGAGGGAACTCCCACACGCTATATAATACGAGAGAGGGAGAGAAACGGGAAAAAGGATTATAAATAATATTAAAAATTATTGATTAAAGAGCGATTTATTCGCTCTTTTTTCTTGTGTTTTTGCTTTTGTTGTAGTATAATTGTATGGATATTATTATGGAGTATTATGTATAAATGATTATTCTCGGAATTGACCCCGGTTACGCTATAGTGGGTTACGGTGTAATTGAATACAATAACAACCGCTTCAAGGTGCTTGATTACGGCGCTATTACTACTGCCGCAGGCACGCCGTTTGTCGAAAGGCTTGACACTATTTACAGGGACCTTAATATGCTGTTCTTAAAATATAAGCCCGAGGCTATGGCTATTGAAAAGCTGTTTTATAATACAAATGCAAAGACCGTAATAGACGTTGCCCAGGCAAGGGGAGTTACCGTGCTTGCCGCTCATCAGAACAATGCTGAAATTTTTGAGTACACACCGCTTCAGGTTAAGCAGAGCGTTGTTGGCTACGGCAGGGCTGACAAAAAGCAGGTTCAGGAAATGATTAAGCTTATCCTCAACCTTGAGAAGGTGCCGAAACCCGATGACACAGCGGACGCTCTTGCGATGGCGGTTTGTCACGCACATTCAAGCGGCTCGCTGATGGGAAAGCTGAGAAATATTAAATAAGGACGGGATTTATGTTTTATTCAATAACGGGAAACGTTGTGTATTATGACAGTCAGTCGGTTGCAATCGACTGCAACGGTGTGGCGTTCAAATGCTATGCTACTGTCAACACACTTAAAAACGTTGCAAGAACAGGCGAGAGGGTTACGCTTTACACCCACCTCAATGTCAAGGAGGACGCGCTTGACCTTTTCGGCTTTTACACACAGCAGGAAATGGATTGCTTTAAAATGCTGATGGATGTCAACGGCGTAGGTCCCAAGGTAGCGCTTGCGATTCTTTCGGAACTTACACCGGAAAAGCTTGCACTGAGCATAGCCTCCTCCGACACAAAGGCTATTACACGGGCTAACGGTGTAGGACCCAAGGTGGCACAGAGGATTATACTCGAATTAAAGGACAAGCTTGCAAAGGGACTGGACCTCGGAAACACGGGACTTGAAATAGAAGCCGCTTCCTCGGCGGCGAACGGCAGCAATACCTCGGAAGCCGTATCTGCGCTTACTATGCTCGGTTATTCACAGTCTGAGGCTTCCGTTGCGGTCGGTAAGCTTGACCCGTCGCTTTCCGTAGAGGAGCTTATCAAGCAGGCCTTAAAACAGCTTGCAAGCTTCGGATGATAGGAGTTTAATATGGATTTTGATAACGAAAACAGAATTGTTTCACCCGACTTAAATGAAATTGACAACGATATTGAGGTTTCCTTAAGACCGAAAACCTTTAACGACTATATCGGTCAGGAAAAGGCGAAGGAAAACCTTAAAATATATATTGATGCAGCCAGGTCAAGGGGCGATGTGCTTGACCATGTGCTTCTTTACGGCCCTCCCGGTCTGGGCAAGACTACGCTTGCAGGCATTATTGCCAACGAGATGGATGTACAAATCAGGGTCACCTCGGGTCCTGCAATTGAAAAGCAGGGCGACCTTGCGGCGCTGCTTACCAACCTAAACGACGGCGATGTTCTTTTTATTGACGAAATTCACCGTCTGCACCGCTCGGTTGAGGAGGTGCTTTACCCTGCAATGGAGGACAATGCGCTTGATATAATTATCGGCAAGGGTCCGTCTGCAAGAAGCATAAGGCTTGACCTTCCGCGTTTTACGCTTGTCGGTGCAACCACAAGGGCAGGTCAGCTTTCGGCTCCGCTCAGGGACCGCTTCGGCGTTATAGCAAGACTTGAAATGTATACCCCTGAGCAGCTTTCCGAAATTGTTAAGAGAAGCGCAGGCATCTTAGGCATAGCCATAGATGAGGACGGAGCGCTTGAAATAGCGTCGCGTTCAAGGGGCACCCCGCGAATTGCCAACCGTCTTCTTAAAAGGGCGCGTGATTTTGCCGAAGTTATGGGTAACGGTACTATTACCGTTGAAACCGCTCAGATAGCTCTTAACAGAATGGAAATTGACGAGCTCGGTCTTGACCTTATCGACAGGCTGATGCTCACTTCAATGATTAAAAACTATAACGGCGGGCCGGTCGGGCTTGAAACAATAGCCGCAACTATCGGCGAAGAGGCAGTAACTATTGAGGATGTTTACGAGCCGTATCTTATGCAGATAGGCTTTATTTCGAAAACACCGAGGGGCAGAATTGTAACGCCGCTTGCATACGAACACCTCGGAATACCGTTTAACAACAATAATAATAATAATAATCAGTCTTTTAACGGACAGCAAAAATTAGATTTATAAATGGGGAGATTTTATAATGGGTAGATTATTCGGAACAGACGGCGCAAGGGGAATAGCAAATACCGAGCTTTCCTGTGAACTTGCGATGAAAATCGGCAGGGCCGCCGCTATGGTGCTTACCGAAAACCTTTCGCACAAGCCGAAGGTGCTTATCGGTATGGACACAAGAGCGTCCTCGCATATGCTTTGCTCTGCAATCAGCGCAGGTCTTTGCTCGGTAGGGGCGGATGTCCTTATTCTTGACGTTGTACCTACTCCTGCGGTTGCTTTTCTTGTAAAGGAATATAACTACGATGCAGGCGTTATGATTTCGGCTTCGCATAACCCTTGCGAATACAACGGAATTAAAATTTTCCAGCACAACGGCTACAAGCTTCCCGATGAGCTTGAAAATGAAATTGAGGAAATTATTCTTGACGAGTCGAAAATACCGCCCGTAGTTGTCGGCGGTGATGTCGGAAGAATACACTTTTCTTCAAGCGCCGTTGACGATTATATTTTCCATCTTGCAATGACCTCCGACGGCAATTTTAAGGGTATGAAAATAGCCCTTGACTGTGCCAACGGTTCGGCTTCCGTTTCCGCAAGGGCTTTGTTTACAAGGCTCGGAGCAGAGTGCTATATAATTAATGACACACCTAACGGAGTAAATATCAACGACAACTGCGGCTCAACTCATATCGACAGCCTCAAAAACTTCGTGCTCGAAAAGAAGTGCGATATAGGCTTTGCATTTGACGGCGACGCTGACAGAGTGCTTATTGTTGACGAAAGAGGAGAGCTTGTTGACGGCGATAAAATAATCGCCATTTGTGCAAAGTACTTAAAGCAGAACGGTCAGCTCAGCAACAACACAGCTGTTGTTACGGTTATGAGCAATATGGGCTTTTTCAAATTCTGCGAGAAGAACGGCATTAATTGTGTTAAGACCAAGGTGGGCGACAGATATGTCCTTGAAAATATGGTTGCCAATGATTATTCAATCGGCGGCGAGCAGTCGGGACACATTATTTTCCTTGACCACGCTACAACGGGCGACGGTCAGATGTCTGCAATTCAGGTGCTCAACGTACTTAAAAGAACAGGCTTGAAGATTTCCGAGCTTGCCGACGAGATGGAAGTATATCCTCAGGTGCTCGTGAATGTCAGAGTATCAAATTACGGCAAAACAAGACTTGAAAAAGACAAAGAGGTACAGCTTGCTATCAAGGAAGCAAGCGAAGAGCTCGGCGATGAAGGAAGAGTTCTTGTCCGTGTTTCCGGCACAGAGCCGCTTGTAAGAGTTATGCTTGAGGGTCAGGATTACGAACAGATAAAGTATCTTGCCGACTGTATCGCCAAGGTCGTGGAGGAAAGGTTAGTTTAATGCGTTATTCGACTTCGTGGAAGGATTATGAGCTGCTTGATTGCTCCGACGGCGAAAAGCTTGAGCGCTGGGGAAAAATTGTCCTTGTAAGACCCGATCCGCAGGTTATCTGGAAAACCGAAAAGCTTCATCCGCTGTGGAAAAAGGCTGACGCAGTTTATCACCGTTCAAGCTCGGGCGGAGGACATTGGGAATTAAAAAATAAAATACCCGATTTCTGGAGTATTAATTACCGTGATCTTTCCTTTAATGTCAAGACCATGGGTTTTAAGCACACTGGCATTTTCCCCGAACAGGCAGTTAACTGGGATTATGTTGACAAGCTGATTAGGGACGAGAACCGACCCGTTAAGGTGCTGAACCTATTTGCATACACCGGCGGCGCGACCGTTGCCTGCCTTAAAGCAGGCGCACACGTGGTACACGTTGACGCTTCTAAGGGCATGGTACAATGGGCGAAGGAAAACGCCTCGCTTTCGGGTGTTGCCGACAAAAGCGTCAGATGGATAGTCGATGACTGTATTAAATTCGTCAACCGTGAAATAAGACGGGGGAACAGATACGAACTTATTATTATGGACCCGCCCTCATACGGCAGAGGTCCCGGCGGCGAGATATGGAAGCTTGAAAATGAGGTTTATGACTTTGTAAGCCTTTGTACTCAGGTTCTTTCCGACAACCCTGTCGGAGTGCTTATTAACTCATACACCACAGGTCTTTCTCCTGCGGTTATGCAGTATATCTTAGGCGTTAATATTTTGAAAAAATTCGGCGGCTCGGTTTCAAGCAGTGAAATCGGCTTGCCCGTCACCCAAAGCGGAATGGTTTTACCCTGCGGTGCCACCGCTGTTTGGCACAGATAAAGGAACGGTATGAACAACGATTTGCTTGTACAATTTAAAAATGTCAGCTTCAGATACGAAAACGAGGAGGGGGAGGAGCAGAATCCTCTTGCCGTTAAAAACGTTAACCTCGATATTCGTCAGGGAGAATGTATTGCGATCCTGGGTCATAACGGCTCCGGAAAATCTACGCTTGCAAAGCTTAGTAATTCTATTCTTATTCCCACCGAGGGAAGCGTGATTGTCGACTCAATGGACACCTCCGACGAGGAAAAGTCATACGAGATACGAAAAACAGTCGGCGTTGTTTTTCAGAACCCCGACAATCAGATAGTTTCCTCAATAGTTGAGGAAGACGTTGCCTTCGGTCCCGAAAACCTCGGACTTCCTCGTGAAGAAATCAGGAAACGTGTTGACGACTCTTTAAAGGCTGTCGGCATGTATGAGCATCGGCTTGCCGAGCCTCACAAGCTTTCGGGCGGACAGAAGCAGAGGGTTGCAATTGCAGGAATAATTGCCATGCTTCCGAAATGTATATTCTTTGACGAGCCAACCGCTATGCTTGACCCTCAGGGGCGCAAAGAGGTAATGAAAACAATTTTCAAGCTTAACCGTGAATATAATATTACCGTTGTGTATATTACTCATTTTATGGAAGAAGCCGTGCTTGCGGACAGAGTTGTTGTGATGGACAACGCAGGAATACTTATGCAGGGCACTCCCAAGGAGGTCTTTTCTCACGGAGAAAGGCTTGTTGAAATCGGACTCGACGTTCCGCAGGTTATGTACCTTTCAAAAGCGTTAAAGCAAAACGGTGTTAATATCGACACCGACATCCTTTACGAGGATGAGTTTACAGATAAATTTACCGCACTGTTCGGAGAGAAAAATGTCACTGATTAAAACCGAGAATCTTTCATATGTATATTCTCAGGGCTCGCCTTTTCAGGTCACTGCCCTCGACAATATCAGCATCACAATTGAAAAGGGCGAGTTTATCGGTATAATCGGACATACCGGTTCGGGTAAAAGCACGCTTGTTCAGCACCTTAACGGCATACTGAAGCCTACATCGGGCAAGGTATTTTTTGAAGGAACGGACATCTTTAAGGACAGGCAAACCACGAAAAATGTGCGCTTTAAGGTAGGGCTTTGCTTTCAGTATCCCGAATATCAGCTTTTTGAAAACACCGTATATGACGACATTGCCTTCGGACCGAAAAATATGGGGCTTAGTAAGGATGAGATAGACGAGTATGTGCTTGAGGCGGCCTCGTTTGTCGGTATAAAAAAGGAGCTTCTTAAAAAATCTCCGTTTGAGCTTTCGGGCGGTGAGAAGAGAAGGGCGGCTATTGCAGGCGTAATTGCGATGAAGCCTGAGGTGTTGATTTTAGACGAGCCCACGGCAGGGCTTGACCCGAAGGGCAGAAAAAGAATAGAAAGAATGATCGCCGATTACAGACAGGCGACCGAAAGCACTGTTATTATAGTTTCTCACAGTATGGAGGACATAGCCAGAACCGTCGGAAAGGTGCTTGTTATGAATCACGGCAAAGCTGAAATGTTTGCCGGCGTTGACGAGGTTTTCTCCAAAATCGAAAGACTTCCCGAAATCGGTCTTGACGTGCCGAGCATTACAAGAATTATGCTCAGGCTTCGCAGTCTCGGCTATGATGTGCGTACTGATATTTACACGGTAGAACAGGCTAAGGACGAGCTTCTTTTTCTGCTGAAGGAAAGGGGAGTGCTATGATTAAGGACATTACAATCGGCCAGTATTTCCCCGGAAATTCCGTAATTCACCGACTTGACCCGAGGCTTAAAATTGTGCTGATTTTTGCATATATAGTTGCAATTTTCTTTTGCAAGAATTTTCAGTCTATCGGCTTGATGCTCCTGTTACTTTTTGTAACGGTTTTGCTTTCGAGGATTTCCTTGAAGCTTATCGGAAAAAGCTTAAAGCCTATTTTGATTATTATTCTTATAACCTCGCTACTTCAGATTATTTACAATAAAAACGGCGAAGTGTTATTGGAATACTGGAAAATAAAAATAACCACAGGCGGTGTTTATACCGCAGTTTTCACTACAATCAGAATAGCGGCGCTTGTGCTTGCAAGCTCAATGCTTACTTACACCACCTCGCCGACTATGTTGACAGATGCGATTGAGAGGCTTTTTTCTCCGCTGAAAATTTTTAATATTAATGTCCATTCAATCGCTATGATGATGACAATTGCGCTCAGGTTTATTCCTACCCTTATTGAAGAGGTTGACAAAATTATGTCAGCCCAGAAATCAAGAGGAGCCGATTTTGAATCCGGTAACCTTGCGAAAAGAGGAAAGGCGTTAATCCCGATTTTTATTCCGCTGTTCATTAATTCCTTCAGGCGCGCCTATGAGCTTGCTTTTGCAATGGAGTGCCGTTGCTACAGGGGCGGAGAGGGCAGGACAAGACTGCGTCAGATGAAAATGGCGTTAAGGGATTACCTTGCGTTTTTGATAACCACGGCAAGTATTGCGGGCATATTCGTTCTAAACCATTTTTTTGCGGCGGTAATATAATGAAAAACTATTTGTTAACCTTAATGTTTGACGGCAGAAGCTTTCATGGCTGGCAGGTGCAGAAAAATGCCGTCACCGTTCAACAGTGCGTTCAGGACGGAGTGCAGAGAATTTTAGGTGTGCGTGAAAATATAATCGGTTGCAGCAGAACCGACAGCGGCGTACACGCAAATATGTTCTGCTGTAATATTCGCACCGAAAAGAATATCAATTTAACAAGCTTCAGACGCTCATTAAACGCAGTTTTACCCGACAGTATTGCAGTAACCGATATTACCGAAGTGCCGTATGAGTTTCATGCGAGGTACAATTGCAAAAGGAAAGAATATGAGTACCTTTTGTTCAATGCCGATTATATGAATCCGTTTTATGTCGGCAGAGCGCTTTATTACCCTTATTCTCTTGACGAAAAGCTTATAAACGATAACTCGAAGGATTTTATCGGCACTCATGATTTTTCTGCATTTTGCGCTTCGGGCTCATCTGTTGAGGATAAGGTACGCTCCGTCTTTTCTGCCTCGTTTGAAAAAAACGGAGAGCTTGCGTCGTTTAAAATCTGTGCAGACGGGTTTTTGTATAACATGGTAAGAATAATTGTCGGCACCTTGCTCGACATAAATTCGGGCAAGCTTCCCTCGGGAAGTGTTCCCGAAATAATTAACAGTCTTGACAGAAGCCGTGCAGGTTTTACGGCAGACGGCTGCGGATTGTATCTTAACAAAGTAATTTATTGATATGGTGGTAAAATGAAGGAAAATAAGAGCGACAAAAGACAAGGCAAAAAAACCGATAAAAAAAATAAAATTAATATATCCGATATTAACGTAAGACAGCAAACGGTTATGGGTGTGCTGAAGATCACTGTTGTCATACTCGCTGTTCTTGCACTGCTGTTTTTCGCCGCCAACAAATTCGGCGATGTAACCTTTTCAAGCGTCGGCGACTATTTCAACGGCTTGTTTTCGGGCGTGAAAAAAGGCGAGGGGTATCCTTATTATTTTGAAAATTCCGCTCCGTCGGACGTAAAGAAAATTAATTCCGACCTTCTCGTGCTGAACGAGGCAAGCTACAGTGTGCTGGATTCTACTGCAAGAAAGCTCAATAACGTTTCACATTCCTTTTCTCAACCGATTGCCGATTCAAATAACGGCAGAGCAATAATCTTTGACGTCGGTTCATATGCATACAGTATAGTCTCAAGAACTAAGGTTTTCTACGAAGGACAGACTCAGCAGAAGATACTTGTCGGCTGCGTCGGCAAGGACGGCACCTATGCGCTCGCAACAAGGGGCGCAAGCTCAACGAGTGAGCTTATTGTTTTTAACAGCTCTCATCAGGAGATTTTTAAATGGAGCTGTTCAAAGGAAAATATCGTTTCAATCGACATCTCCGACAACGGCAAGCGTGCGGCGATTTCCGTTGTCGGAGCACAGAACGGCGAGCTTTACTCAAAGGTTATTGTCTTTGACTTTGAGTATAAAGAGCCTTTAAAGGAGCTCCCCTTTGACGCTCAAATAGTGGCAGGCGTTGAATATGTTTCCGGCAACAAGCTTTTAGCCTACGGCGAAAATGTGCTTTGTTACATAGACCGTAGCTTTAACCGTCACGATATTGACCTTTCGCTTAACACGCTGTCAAGGATTTATACCGGTGAAAACAACATGACTGCCGTTGTACTTTCAAAATACGGCAGCTCAAGTTCAAAAATATTAAAAGTTTTTAACAAGAATGGAGATGAGTTATTTACCAAAGAGCTCAATTTTGCGGTTCGCTCCGTTTCCTGCGACGGAAACTACATTTCGGTATTAGCCGACAATCAGCTTTTAAGCTTTAACCGTCGAGGCAAGGAGGTCGGCAAAAGCGAGGTTACTGCAGACGGCGTAAGCTGCTTTACCGACGGTAACAGAACCTATGTGCTTACAACCAGCTCAATCGACTGTTGCAAGACCTTCGGAGAGCACAAGCTTAACGGCACTGCTAACCCCGAAAAAGACAAAAAGTAAAGTTTAAAAATTATTTGCTTTTTGTTCATTACCATGTAATCATTATTATTTAATTTTTAGGAGGATGTTATGAATATTGTTATTGATGTTGTTCTTCTGGCAATTATAATTCTGGCGGTTGTTCTTTCCGCCAAAAAGGGTATTATCGTCACTATTGCGGAGCTTGTGGCCTTTGCTCTTGCTATTTTGTGCGCTTCGTTTACCGCAAAGCCGATAGCGAATGTTATGTATACAAGCTTTTTCCACAAGTCTGTTGAGAAGGGTATATATGAAGCAATGCCTCTTAACAAGACTAATTATTCCGCTAAAGAGAAGGCTCAGCTCGTTTTTGACAATATGCCGGACTTCGCAAAAAACCAAGCCGAAAAGGTCGGCATTAACGTCAGCACAATTCAGGCTCAGCTCGGTAAAATCAAGCTTGATACCGACAAGGACCTTTATGTAGCTCTTGAGGATCAGGTTGTTAAGCCGATTGCCGTAAGCGTGCTCTCGCACATAGTCTATTTCTTTACGGCGATTATTTACGGCATAATTCTGAGGTTTATTGCCATGAGTGCGGCAAAAACCTTTAAGAAGAGTGAAACCATAGAAAAATCCGATATGGTAATAGGCGGTCTGATCGGAATAATTAAGGGAGCCGTGATTGTTTTCCTTATTTGTAATCTTCTTACATTTATTCAGCCAAGAATAGAAAACGACGGCATTAAGCAGGCTATTCCTAAGTCGATATTTGTACAGAACTTTGAAAAGCTCGATCCGCTTGATGCGGTTTCACTTGTAAATGCATTTAAAAACGAATAATCAGGGGAAAAAACTATGTCAGAAAAGAAACTTACATTCAAAGAAAATTTAAAGTCAATTTTTGAAGGCAGCCTTACAGTGCCGAACCTTCTTTCGGTAATAAGAATATGTCTTATTCCTGTGTTTGCCGTGCTCTATTTAAAGGGCGGCGTGTATGTTTGGTGGGCACTCGGCGTGCTTGCCGTTTCGGGTCTTTCGGACTTCTTCGACGGCAAGATTGCAAGACGCTTTAATCAGGTCAGCAATCTCGGAAAAATGCTTGACCCGATTGCTGATAAGCTTACAATTTTCGCACTTGCGATTGTGCTGTTTTTCCGCTTTAAAAATGCTCAGAGCACTTCAATGCAGGCGTTTGCATGGGTGTTCCTGCTTTTCATAATCAAGGATGTGATTATGCTCCTGGGCGGACTTGCCATTATTTCAAGAGGCGCCAAGCCTGCCGCGGCGGCGATTTACGGCAAAGCCGCAACACTTGTGTTTTATGTTGTAATGATTGTTATTATCGGCTTCGGTCCCGAGGTTGGTGCAATCAGCCAGCTTAAACCCAATCTGACTCTTCCCGAGCCTGTGATGTTCGGACTGGTTATTTTGTCTGTCGTACTTACCTTTGTAGCATTTTTCAGCTACATACCCGATGCGGTAAGACAGATTTTAAATAAACCCGTTAAAGATGAAAAAGACAAAACTGATAGCGAGGAAAAATAATTAATGAACAAAAATATGCTTTGCTCAAGATGTCATAAGAACCCGGCGGTTTTCTTTATCTCGAAGGTAGAGGGTGATAAGACTACCAATGAGGGCTTGTGCATTTCCTGCGCAATGGAGCTTAATATAGGCCCCATAAAGCAGGTTATGGAAAGTATGGGAATTTCCGAGGACGAGATGAAGGAGGTTTCCGAACAAATGCAGATGATGATGGAGAACGAAGGCGAGGACGGATTTGAGCCCGGCGGAGCCATGCCCATGTCGCTTCTGCAGGGTATGTTCGGCAACAAAAACGATTCTGCCGAAACCGAGCAGAATGTTGAAGAGGACTCCAAGGACGATTCGCAAAAATCCAAGAAGCACAAAAAGGATAAAAAGAAAAGAAAATATCTGGGTCTTTACTGCACGGACCTTACCGAGCGTGCCCGTGAGGGTAAGCTTGACGACATCATCGGCAGAGAAAAAGAAATTAACCGTGCCGAGCAGATTCTTTGCAGAAGAACTAAAAACAACCCCTGCCTGATCGGTGAACCCGGCGTAGGTAAAACGGCTATTGCCGAGGGGCTTGCAATTAAAATTGCAAAGGGCGAGGTTCCCGCAAAGCTTGCCGACAAGGAAATTCATCTGCTTGACCTTACTGCTCTTGTTGCAGGCACTCAGTTCAGAGGACAGTTTGAATCGAGAATCAAGGGCCTTATTGAAGAGGTTAAACACGAAGGAAATATCATTCTCTTTATCGACGAGGTACACAATCTTGTCGGTACGGGCGATGCGGAAGGCACTATGAACGCCGCAAATATTTTGAAGCCTGCTCTTTCGAGAGGAGAAATCCAGGTTATAGGCGCAACAACCTTTAACGAATACCGTAAGAATATTGAAAAGGACGCTGCGCTTGAAAGAAGATTTCAGCCGGTAAAGGTTGAAGAGCCTTCAATTGCCGACACTTACCAGGTGCTTCTCGGAATTAAGAAATACTACGAAAACTTCCATAAGGTAAAAATTGCCGACAACCTTGTTTATAAGGCGGTTGTGCTTTCCGAAAGATATATTACGGACCGTTATCTTCCCGACAAGGCTATCGACCTGCTTGACGAGGCGTGCACCTGCGCCAATCTTCGAAACAAATCAATCAGCGATTATGAAAAGCTGATGAATGAAATTGAGGATTTAAAGCAAGAGGAGGACGACCTTTCCGCTCAGACTGAGGACATCGACTACGAAAGACTTGCCGAAATCAGGGCTGAGCTTTTAAGCTCGGAAAACAAGGCGCCCGAGCTTCGCAAGCTTGCCGAGGATAACGACGTTACGGAAGAAGATCTTGCAACCGTCATAAACCTTTGGACGGGTATCCCTGCCGCAAAGGTAGTTGAGGGCGACCTTAAACGTCTTGCAGGACTTGAGGACAGACTGAAACAGCATATAATCGGTCAGGACGAAGCCGTAGACCTTGTTGCGGCGGCAATAAAGAGAAGCCGTGTTCAGCTTTCCGTTCAGAAACGACCTGCATCGTTTATCTTTGTAGGACCTACAGGCGTCGGTAAAACAGAGCTTGTTAAGCAGCTTTCCTTAGAGCTGTTTGACACACCGGAAACCATGATACGCTTTGATATGTCAGAGTTTATGGAAAAACATTCGGTTTCACGTCTTATAGGCTCTCCTCCCGGCTATGTCGGATATGACGAGGCGGGTCAGCTTACCGAAAAGGTCAGAAGAAAGCCTTATTCCATTATCCTTTTTGATGAAATCGAAAAGGCGCATCCCGACGTTATGAATATTCTTCTTCAGATACTTGACGAAGGAAAGACCAACGACGCTCACGGCAGAACCGTAAGCTTTGCCAACACTGTAATAATTATGACCTCAAACGCAGGCAGTGACCGTAAGGAAAGCGTACTGGGCTTCGCCAAGGAAAAGGGCGAGGTAAAAAAAGAGAATGCCATTAAGGCGCTAAATGAATTCCTTCGTCCCGAATTTATCGGCAGAGTTGATGAAATCGTTGTCTTTAACGAGCTTTCCAAGGAAAACTACGAGGGAATAGCAGGGCTTATGCTTGACGAATTAAAACAGTCGCTTGGCGACAGAGGCACAAAGCTGAATTATGATAACAAGGTTGAAAAACTGCTTGTTTCAAAGATGAGCGGCGATATCAGAGGAGCGAGAGATTTAAGGAACGTTATCAGAAGGAATGTAGAGGATAAGATTTCAAACTATATCGTTGATAACAGCGACGCGTTAATATCGGAAATTACTCTTAAAGCTGACGGTAATGAAATTGTTTTAGAGGTTATCTGATGGAAAAAGCGCAAAAACTCAAAAGCTTTTCGTTGATTGATACTGCGTTGGTCGGGATGATGGCGGCATTTATCTGCGTCTGCTCTTTAATAACGATACCCGGCCCCGTTCCCTTTACTATGCAGCTTTTCGGCGTGTATTGTGCGCTCGGCTTTTTAGGCGGCAGGAACGGAACTCTGTCGGTTGTAATATATATACTTCTCGGGCTTGTCGGTTTACCCGTGTTTGCAGGCTTTAAAAGCGGACCGGGCACTCTGTTCGGTGCAACGGGAGGTTATATATTCGGCTTTGCAGTCGCAGGCCTTGTTTATTGGTTATTAAACAGTCTGCTCGGAGAAAAGCTTTACTTTAAATTTCTTTCAATGCTTTTGTCGCTTCTTGTATGCTATGCGACAGGCACGGCTTGGTTTGTTTTTATTTATTGGAGGAATGTTGAATAAATCGGAGTTGTTTCTGCACTTTGGATGTGCGTTATTCCGTTTATTATTCCTGATTTAATTAAAATCAGCCTTGCGTTGCTTGTTTCTTCAACGGCAAAGACTGCGGTAAAAAAAGTTAAAAAGGATTAATTTTTTAAGCAGGCGGTTATCTGCCTGCTTAAAATTTGACCTGAAATGAAAATGCAACCGTATTTTTACAAAAAACAACCAAAAATTGGTTGAATGCAACCGGTAGATTTTTTAATATTTAGTTGCAAACAAAAAACATACGGGAGGTAAAACCATGAATAACAATTTTTCGGAAAACATTAAAAGAATACGAAGAGAGAACAACCTTTCTCAGGAACAGCTTGCCGAGGAGGTAGGCGTGTCAAGGCAGGCTATTTCAAAATGGGAATCGGGAGCGGCTTATCCTGAAATGAATAAAATAGTATTGCTTTGCGAAAAATTCAACCTTAATATCGACGACCTTTTAAACAAGGATATTAAGGAAGCGAAAGGGGAGGAGGAATCAAAAAAGAGAATAAACAGATATGTCGATGATTTTTTAAAGTTTATTACAGACTCACTTAATATGTTTATTAATATGACTTTAAAAAGCAAGGTTAAATGCATTTTTGAACAGATCATAATTGCGGCATTGTTGAGCTTGGCAGGTGTATGCATTTACGCTTTGATTGATCATGTTTTTTACGGAATATTTTCCTCTTTGCCCGATGATTTTTATTACAGCTTCAACAGTATTTTTGAGTCGGTTTACTTACTGTCGGCAGTAATAATCGGCTTAACGGTTTTAATTCATATTTTTAAAATCAGGTATCTTGATTATTATAACCGAGAGAAATCAATTGTTGTTAATGACGAAGCCGCTCGGACGGCGGATTACGTTGAACAGGAGGAGAACGCTGACCAAGACAAGGAGATTAACCGCATTGATTTTACCGACACTGAAAGAAAAATAATTATCCGTGACCCAAAGCACAGCGAGTACAAATTTATTAACGGGCTTGCAAAGCTCTTTGTCCGTCTGTTTAAATTCTTTTTGCTGATATTTGCAGTGTTGCTGTCACTGTTCCTGATAGCGGATGCAGCGGGACTTATTGTATCTTTTGTTTTGCTTAAAACAGGCTTGCTTTTTGTCGGTCTTTTGCTTTTCAGTGCTTCGGTGGGGGTTATACTTTGCAGTTTGATACTGGGCATAATTAATTTTGTATTTAACAGAAAGAATGAAAAGAAAAGATTAATCATCAGTTGTATTTCAAGCCTTATTGTACTCGGCATAAGCGTAGGGCTGTTGTTTGTGTCAACGCTTCAGTTCAAGACGGTAAAAGGAGAACAAATTACGGCATCAGAAAGCTTTGAGATGTATGAAAACACATATTTCATACCGGATGATATAAAATACACGGAAAAGAATATTGAAAATATAGAATTGGAATATAAATATATTAAAGGCTTTAATATAAGCACTTACCAAAACGATAACGGAGAGATAGGTATGTTTGTTACGGATGAGCCGTTTGAAGAAATTAAAGAATATATTTCTTATTTAAAAAACAAGGAGTTTTTAAGCCCTGATTCCTATTTGATTGATGTTACTGTTTATACGTCAAAGGAAAATATTGAAAAGCTAAAAAAGAACAAAGAGCTTGAAATGAACAAAAGACAAAACCCCGAAAATTATACAGCCGTAACGGATGTATATGAATATTACGAGTCATAGTATTTAAAGTATAAAAAACATACGGGCGGCCCAAGGTCGCCCGTTTTTCTGATGATAGTGTATTTATAAACCGTAGGTGACGGAGCTTACAAAGTCCTGCAAGAAGTGAACGGTGAAAGTTGTTAATGCTATCATAATTCAGTGTCTGAATAAAATGAAATACCCGGCAAAAGCCGGGTATGAAATAATGACCCAAGGTCATTATGAAATTTTCTGCAAAAGCAGAAAATGAAATAAAATTCATTCCTTAATATGCGAAGCATATTTCATACACGAAGTGTATTTCATATTCCGAAGGAATATTTCACTCATTCCTAAGGAATGAATTTCATTGAAAAAGACTTGCCGAAGCAAGTCTTTTTCATGGAGCGGGTGATGGGAATCGAAGCGTCGCTATGCTCCGCTTCTGAGCTTGCTTCGCAAGCAATTCGATTTTATGTCCGTCTCGCTCTGCCTTCGGCAAACCGCTCGACACGGACGATGTTCGATTCCGGTTAGTTTTGATAAAGAAAAAAGGAAGCAGCTTCGTACTGCTTCCTTCTTAGTGGAGCGGGTGATGGGAATCGAACCCACACAGCCAGCTTGGAAGGCTGGAATTCTAACCATTGAACTACACCCGCATTGAATGCTTGAATATATTATCAAAAAATCATTTGATTGTCAAGGAAAATATATATAATTTTGTAAAATATCTTTTGTGAAAATGTTTGTAAATAAGCGTTGTTTATGTTAAAATAAATAAAACTGTTATTCGGAGGATTATTATGAAGTATAATATTATCAACGACAATTTCCGAAATTTTGAGGTTTTTGAGATTAACAAATTAAAACCGCGTGTTTACTCCGTTCCGTTTCATAGCTTGCGAAAGCTTAAAAGTACGGATGTTTTAACAGAAAGGTATTCAAGCGATATCGTTACCGTGCTTTCGGGGGAATGGGATTTTAAATACTATGCAAAGTCAAGTATTGTTCCCGTCAGCTTTGATACGGACAGAGTTCAGTTTAATAAAATTACCGTTCCTTCAACCTGGCAAAGGACAGGCTATGAGCCTCCGGTTTACCTTAATTCCAGATATGAATTTCACCTTAATCCTCCCGAGCTTCCCGATGAGGTTTCCGTCGGCGTATACAGAAAGCTGTTTAATTCTGACGGTAAAAAGAAAAACTATGTTATTTCCTTCCTCGGCGCGGCGTCCTGCCTTGACTTATATATCAACGGAAAGTTTGTGGGCTACAGCGAGGGTTCACATAACAGCGCCGAATTTGATATTGGCAAATTCATTAAAAAAGGTGAAAATGAAATTTTAGCCGTAGTTCATAAATGGTCCACGGGCACATACCTTGAATGTCAGGATATGTTCAGAGAAAACGGTATATTCCGTGACGTTCTGCTTTATGCCTACGATGAAACCTATATTAACGACTACGAGGTTAAAACAAGCTTTGTCGGCGGCGGCAGGTATAATTGCGATATCTGTGTAAAGGTCAACGGAAAGTTTTCTTCTCATTCAATAAAAGCAGAGCTATACGACGGTAAAAGGCTTATAGCTGCCGATGAACAGCCTTGCCTTGAAGATGTTGATTTCAGTTTTGAAAACATTTCTGTTAACGAATGGAGCGCTGAAATACCGAATGTCTATGAGCTTTATCTTACTGTACTTGAAAACGGTGATACTGTTAATGTAGTTCGATCATACATCGGCTTTAAACGAGTTGAAATAATTGATGAAGTATTCTACTTCAATTCCAAAAAGATTAAATTTAAGGGCGTAAACCATCATGACACCAACGCCAAAACCGGTTATGTAATGAGTGCGGACGACATTAAGCTTGACCTCACGCTTATGAAACAGTTTAATGTCAACGCTATCAGAACCTCGCATTATCCTCCGGACCCAATGCTTTTAAGCCTTGCGGATATAATGGGCTTTTATGTTGTTGACGAGGCGGATATTGAAACTCACGGTACGGGAAGTATAGGACCTAATAGACTTTATAAGCCTAATCTGATTAGCCACGACTTGAAATGGGCTGACAGATATATGGACAGAGTTTGCCGTATGTATTTCAGGGACAGAAACCACCCCTCGATAACAATGTGGTCACTCGGTAACGAGGCGGGAGGTTATCGCTGTCAGGATGTCTGCTATACCTTCCTTAACGGTATTTGCCCCGAAATACCCGTGCATTACGAGGGCGTAATCCGTACCAAGAGGGTAGGCTATGACGTTATATCCGAAATGTATACAAGCTCCGAAAACTGTGAAAAGACAGGTCTTCACAAGAGGGGAAGAAAATATTTCGGCAAACCGCTGTTCCTCTGTGAGTACTGTCACGCAATGGGCGTGGGCCCCGGCTGTCTTGAAGATTACTGGAACATCTTCTATAAGTACGACAACCTTATGGGAGGCTGCATCTGGGAATGGGCAGACCACGCCGTGTGGCACGACCTTTCGGATACCGAAAACAAATATGAATATGAATACACCTACGGCGGCGACCACGGCGAAGAGATGCACGACGGTAATTTCTGCGTTGACGGGCTTGTTTATCCGGACAGACGTCCGCATACCGGCGCCTTGGAGATGAAGGCGGTTTACCGACCGATTCGCGCACAAAAGGTTAACGACACAACCTTCCGCTTTATTAACACCAATTACTTTAAAGATTCCTGTAATATTACAATTAACTGGACTCTTACGGAAAACGGCAAGGCGGTTAAGAACGGTAAAATAATTAAAATTATTATGCCGCAGAAGTCTGCTACCGTAACCCTTCCTATTAGCTTTAATAAAAACGACGCCGATTACTGGCTTAATATCAGCTACATCGATCGTGACGGCTTTGAAATCGCATCCGAGCAGATTGTGCTTCGTGATAAGCTTTCCTTTGATATGAAGGTAACGCCTGAAAAGCTGACGTTGCTTGAGAGCGATGACAACTTCGGCATTTCTTATAAATACGGAAGAATTGTCTTCAGCAAGTCAAGCGGTGAGATAATCGACTACACCTACAAAGACAGACAGCTTTTCAACACAAGACCTGCCGACAATATAAGAGGCTTTGTTCCTAATATTTACCGCGCTCCGCTGGATAATGATTCTCACGGTAATACGCCTAAATGGTCGGCTGAGCTTCTCAGTGAGTCGAAGGCTCTGTTTGACGGGATCGCCGTTGAAAACCGGGGCAACGACCTTCTTGTCACTGCAAGCTATAAAATTGCCTCCGGCAAACGTCATCTGTATAATTCCGTAGTCAGTTATCTCATTAATTCCGAGGGCGAAATGCGTGTTACCGCTTCGCTTGAACGCTTCGGCTTTTCGGGCAAGGATTTACCGAGATTCGGACTTACCATTGAGCTTCCTTACGAGTTCTCAAATGCGGAATATTACGGAAGAGGACCTCGGGAAAACCTGTGTGACATCAAAAACCACAGCCTGCTAGGTATATACAGCTCCGCTGTTGACGAAATGCACGAGCCTTATATTAAGCCTCAGGACAATTCAAATCACGGCGGAACAAAGTATTTAAAGCTGACCGATTCGGACGGAAACGGAATTGAGTTTGACGCTCTGCCGAAATTCAGCTTCAGTGTACACAACTATACACAGAGCGCTCTTGTCAAAGCGAAGCACATTGAAGACGTTAAAGACCAGAGAACGACCTTCCTTTCAATTGACGGTTTCCACAGAGGAAGCGGCACGAACAGCTGCGGACCGGATACACTTGAAAAATACAGGTTCACCTTTGAGAGGAAAATCAGCTTTAAGTTCCTCGTAAAACCAATATGAAATAGCAGACAGCAAAGCTTAACGGCTTTGCTGTCTTGATATTATTTGACAAATTAATACCTCGGAATTATAATTTATTCATAATTTTGTTTTACGGGAGAAGCCATGAAAAGTATCTATATTGAACAAATAGTTAAGGCTTTGAATAAGACCTTCCTTTTTTCCTCTTTGCCGGACGAAATGTTGTCTAAGCTCGCTTACTCTCACTGCGAAGTTAAAGGCTATAAAAAAGGCGAATTGATTTTTTCCGACAGGGAAAAGAAAAAATGCATCGGCGTAATACTGGACGGGGAAGCTCTTGTCACAAAAAGCACACTTGTAATTAACAAGCTTTCCGAATTTGATATGTTCGGTGCGATAACGCTTTACCGTTCCGAACAAAACTTTATTAACAACATCACAGCTTATACCGATTGCTCCGTTGCTTTTATCAGCCTTGACGGTATCGACTTCCTTATCAACGAAAACCCTGACTTTGCAAAAAAATATATTGAATATCTTTCCGACAGAATTTACTTTCTGAATACAAAAATCAAGGCATATACGATAACCAAAGCCGATGAAAAGCTATTCAGCTTTCTTGTATCTGTTGCCGAAGGCGGAAAGCTTTATTTAGACATTAAAATGACCGAGCTTGCTCACGCTCTGAATTTAAGCAGAGCAAGCCTTTACCGTTGCTTTGAAAAGCTTGAAAGCGAAGGAAAAATTAAAAGGGAGGGGAAGGAGATTACTATTCTGTAATCACTCGGAATGAACAGTAACATTAAATACAGAATTTCGGTTACTCTTGCCGGTATAATTATCGTAGCAGCTCTAAGCGGGATTGTTTATTTTAAAATAGTTTCAAACGAAATAGTCCATACTGCAGGCTATTATGTTTTTACCGAAGTCGCCGCGCAAAACACTGCGGTGCAGGAACACAGCGTTACAAAAACAAAGGAAAGCAATACGGAGTCTGACAGTGCTTCTTCCGACAAGCACGGTACGAACGGAAGCGGATCATATCATAATTCTTTTTCTCAAAAAGGCTCTTCGGGAAAGAACTCCGTGGATAATAATACGGCGAAGCCCGTTGCCGCCGAAAAGACGACGGTTATCACGACAACCGTTGTACCGGAAACAACGACGCAACCGCCGAAAAGGTTTGACAGTGTATTTGTATACAGCGCTGACACTAAAAAGATACACAGCCGCAGCTGTCCGTATGTAAATAATATTAACGAGGAGAATTATTATTACATTAATTCCGAAAGTGCAGACGAGCTTTTTGAACAGGGCTATGAGTTTTGCTCGTATTGCAGGGGATATGTAATAAACTGAAAAAAAGATGAAAGAAAACAAATATACTCCGAAGCAACGTGCCGTTACTGCACTCAGCTGGATTATGGCGGTTGTTAGCTGTGTGCTTCTTTATTATGAGTTTAGTTCATATAAGGATTTGAAGGCTTATTCGGACGAGCTGAAGAAAAAGCCTGAGAATGTAACGTTTGTCAGCGACTTTGTACAGGAAACCGAACCCGTAAGCTATGACTATGTAATCAATACGGGAAGCATGAAGATACATAAGCCCGAATGTGAAGCGGCGGAAAAGATGCGTCGGGAAAACAGGGACTATATTACAGCGGACGAGCTGGAGAAGTATTACGCATTGGGATATAGCGATTGTTCATTTTGCAACCCCTAAATGTTGTGGTAAAAACCGTTTATCTACATTTTTTCACAAAAAACAGCGATTAATTTGTATAAAATGCAAAGACTTTTTTAAAAAATATCAAAAAATAGCTTGCAAATTTGTGTAACATTGTGTAAAATATATAAGTGTTCTATTGGTTATTTTGCATATACAAATTAGGAGGGGACCTATATGTCAAACAGATTGTTTCAGGGAGTCGTTCATCAGATGACCGATTCAATTGACAGAACAATCGGCGTTATTGACGAAACCGGAACGGTTATTTCCTGCAGCGAGCTCGGCAAAATCGGCGAGGTGCTTTCTTCCAGCGTTACCGCTATTTTTACCGACAACAGCGACCATATTGTTTTTGACGGTAACACCTTTAAGTCATTCGGGGCTCATATGCACCCCGAGTACGCCGTGTTCGTTTCCGGCGACGATGACCTTGCCGTAAAATATGCTTGCCTGCTTGCGGTTTCACTTTCAAGCATCAAACAGTATTATGACGAAAAATACGACAGAAGCAATTTTATTAAAAATGTCATTCTTGACAATATCCTGCCCGGTGACATCTATTTAAAGTCCAGAGAGCTTCGCTTCAGCAACGATGTTTCAAGAGCGGTTTTCCTTATCAGAATAGTCGAAAAGGTTGACATTTCCGCTTTCGATATTATTCAGGGACTTTTCCCGGACAGAAACAAGGACTTTGTTATTAATGTAAATGAAACCGACATTGTGCTGATCAAGGAAATTAATAATACAATCGATTCCAAGGACCTTGAAAAGCTTGCCCGTTCCGTTGCGGACAGCCTCGGCTCCGAGCTTTACACGCACGTTCTTGTCGGCATCGGAACAGTTGTTGACAGTATAAAAGAGCTTACTCGTTCCTTCAGGGAGGCACAGGTTGCACTTGAAGTCGGTAAGGTTTTTGACACCGAAAAAACTATCGTAAGTTACGACAACCTCGGCATTGCCAGACTTATTTATCAGCTTCCCACGACACTTTGCGATATGTTTTTAAGGGAAGTCTTTAAGAAGGGCTCAATTGACAGCCTTGACCAGGAAACGCTGTTCACGATTCAGAAATTCTTTGAAAACAACCTTAACGTTTCCGAAACCTCACGTAAGCTTTTTGTTCACAGAAACACCTTGGTATACAGACTTGAAAAAATTAAAAAGCTTACCGGTCTTGACCTTCGTGAGTTTGATGACGCTATTGTGTTTAAGGTAGCTCTTATGGTTAAAAAATACCTTGATTCCAATCCCGTCAAATACTAATTAAGCTATATGTTTTAACTTTATTCACAATATCTTGTTATTATGTGAACAAGATGTATAGCCTGAATTGTTATTTTTGTTGAATTTAACAAATATTATTAAATTTTGATTAAATATGTTACAACTTAATAGATTTATGCTATAATATTAAGCAGTATATTGGATTTTTATGTTCATATACTGCTTTTATTTAATTCGTAAATTCATGAAACGAGGTTATACTTGTGATACTATTTGACGATGTTTCTAAAACATATGACAACGGTACCGAGGCGTTAAAGGATGTCAACATAAGAATTGAGGACGGAGAATTCGTCTTTATCGTCGGCGCTTCGGGTGCAGGTAAAAGTACCTTTTTAAAGATTATCATGCGTGAAGAGGTAGTCAGTAAGGGTACTGTTATCATTAATGACTTCAACCTGAACACAATGAAGAAAAAACAAATTCCGTTGTTCAGAAGAACTCTGGGAATTGTTTTCCAGGATTTCAGGCTTATTCCTACAATGACGGTTTATGACAATGTTGCGTTCGCAATGCGTGTTATCGGCTCTAAGGAGAAAGAAATCCGTAAAAGAGTACCTTATATACTCAGCCTTGTGGGCTTAAGCTCAAAGGCAAGACATATGCCCAATCAGCTTTCCGGCGGCGAGCAGCAGAGAGTTGCACTTGCACGTGCGCTTGTCAATAACGCAGGGCTTATTATTGCGGACGAGCCTACGGGAAATATTGACCCCGAAATGTCGTATGAAATTGTCGACCTTCTTAACCATATTAACGCAAACGGAACTACGGTTGTAATGGTTACACATGAGCACAATCTTGTCAGGCATTTTCATCATAGAGTAATTACGATTGATCAGGGAACCGTTGTTTCGGATTCGCTTGACACGGACGAGCTTCCTTCGGACTATGCGGCATATGAAGCCCAGCATCCTGTCAGACCTGTTACCAACCGTGAAATGGATGAAATCGACATTATGTTTAATGAGGTTTCCTCCGATACAAAGAAGGAAATAGTCGAAAAGATAGTTAATACCGAAATTAAAATTGACGAAAACAAAGGCAGTGAATTCTTTGTCGAGCCTAATTCCGACAGTGACGTTGAGGATTTTATTCAGAATTACGGCGTCGACACAGACGACGACATTGCCGAGGATGATGTGGATTATTCCGAACTCCTTGACAGCCTTTCGGACGAAAAAGGGGGTAACGATTGATGAAAAGAGGTTCGCTTAAATATCTTACCCGAGAGGGCTTCAGAAATATTTGGGTTAACAGGCTTATGTCTCTTGCCTCCGTTACGGTGCTTATGGCTTGCCTTATTATAATCGGCGTTGGCTCACTGCTTTATTTCAATATAAACTCAGTGCTTGACCTTGTTGAGTCACAGAACGTCGTTATGGTTTATATTGAGGACGGCACCTCTGAGCTTGACACCTCGGACATAGGTATTCAGATTAAAAATATTGACAATGTTGAGGATTGCGTTTTTATACCTAAAGAGGATGCTTTCCAGAAACAGATAGAAGAAATGGGAAGCGATTCGGCTATTTTTGAAGGCTTTGAGGAAAGTCCGCTTCCCGACGCATACAAGGTTACCGTTAAGGACTTGAGCCTTTATAACCAAACCGTTGGTCAGATTCAGAATATTGACCATATTCTTAAGGTCAGAGAAAACAGCGATCTTGCTTCAAAGCTTGTTTCGGTAAGACAAGCGGTAACTCTTGTCAGTGCGGGACTTGTGCTGATGCTTTTCCTTGTTGCACTGTTTATTATTTCAAACACAATCAGAATTACAATGTATTCAAGAAAGCTTGAAATCAACATTATGAAGGCGGTCGGAGCCACCAACAGCTTTATCAGATGGCCGTTCTTAATAGAGGGTATTTTACTCGGTCTTATTTCCAGCATCGTTTCAATTCTTATTCTCTGGGGCGTATATCAGCTGATTATATATGCGTTCTCGTCAGTGATTGCCGACTTCGGCTTCGGCTTTGTACCTTTCCTTGACTACATTTGGTATATATTCGCAGTCTTTGTCGGAATCGGTATTTTCACGGGTACTATAGGCAGTATGGTTTCAATGAATAAATACCTTAAAGAGCAAAGGAGCGTGGTTAACAATGAATAGTAATTATAAGGCTTCTGTTAAAATTACGGCATTTCTTCTTTCGCTTGCTCTTCTGCTTTGCTCTGCGTGCATCAATGTTTACGCAAGGGATTTCCAGGCTGAAATTGACGCCATTGAAAAGAAAATTGACGCCGCTAACAGTCAGAAATCAGACCAGCAGAAAACAGCGAACGATTTGCAGACTGAAATTGACGGTATGCAGTCGCAGATTGACATTTACCAGGAGAAGATTGATTCTCTTAACGGTGAAATTAAACAAAAGGACGCTACTATCAATCAGTACGAAGACGAAATTGAGGCGCTCGAAAAGGAAATTGACGAAGCAAACAAGCAGATTGACGCCCTTAACAAAAAAATTGACGAGACCTATGAGCTTCTTAAAAACAGACTCAGAGCCTCATATATGGCAGGCGAAATGTCAACGCTTGAAATACTGCTCGGGGCTGAGGACTTTGAATCCTTCCTTACAAGACTTGAGCTTGTCAGCGCCGCCGCCAAGCACGACAGCGATATGCTTGACAGCCTTGAGGGAAGCATAAAAACTCTTAACGCAAAACGTGAGGAAATCTCACAGAAAAAGACCGAGCAGGAAGAAAAGAAAGCCGCCAAGGAAAAGGAAAAAGAGGCTATTGTTGAAAAAAGAAGTGAAATTCAGGCTTCTAAAAATGCTGTTGACGAGAAACAGTCGAGCATGGAAAAAAAGGTTTCTCAGATTCAGAGCATTATAGCCAATCTTGACGAAAAATCAGCCGAATACAGAAAGGCGATTGTACAGATTCAGCAGGCGGAAGAGGAGTTCAACCGTCAGCAGAATAAAAAGCTTTCAACCGGCGGAGGAACAATTGAGCTTCCCGCACAGCCTTCAAACGGAAATTATGCCGTTTCGTCAAAGGGCATGATTTGTCCGCTTCAGTATTCAAATGCCTGCATTTCGAGCGGCTGGGGAGAGTACTCAGGTCATAAGGGTACAGATATAATCACCTCAGGCGCAACAGGAAACACCTACGGTAAGGAAATCAGAGCCGCAGCGGCAGGTACCGTTATATTTGCAGGTAAGGGTACAGGCTCCTCGTGGAGCTACGGTAATTTCGTTACCATTGACCACGGTAACGGTGTTGCTACCCGTTATGCACACTGCAGCTCGGTTGCTGTATCTACAGGCACTAAGGTCAGCCAGGGT
The DNA here is from genome assembly GCA_017438845.1 of Clostridia bacterium. Lineage (GTDB taxonomy): Bacteria > Bacillota > Clostridia > Oscillospirales > Acutalibacteraceae > Fimenecus. The sequence continues at coordinate 51,226 of JAFRUO010000004.1, forward strand.
CAGGTTATTGCTTATGTCGGCAATACCGGTAATGTCAGACCCGCTCCGACTCCCAGCAATCCGCACGCCGGCGCGCACCTTCACTTTGAGGTTATTCTTAACGGTAACCGTGTAAATGCTGCTCCTTGGCTTCCGCCGATACCTCACAGATAATAAAGGGGAATAATAATGAACAAGAAGATTTCATTGGGGCTTTCCCTGGCAATCCTTTTCTTGGCAATTGCGATTACCGTAGCGGTTACAATGTCGATTTCCATGAGGACCTATAACAAGCTTATTAAGGACCTTCCCAACAGGGCGAAAATGTATCAGAATGTTTCGGAAATTGATGACATAATAAGAACTAATTACTACGGCTTTATAAACGAAAGTCTGCTTAATTCCGATGTCTACGCAGGCTATGCCGAGGGTCTCGGGGATAAATACAGCTATTACCTTACCGCAAGCGAATATGAGGTATACAAAAATGAGCTTCAGGGCGAAAAGGTAGGAATAGGCGTAATTGCTTATTACGACGAGGCTGAAACTGCTATTTATATTGCGGAGATTTCCGAAAAATCTCCTGCGGCTCAAAGCGGTCTTTCCAAAGGCGATAAGATTATTGCCATCGACGAGGAAGAGGTAACCGCATATAACTATGAGGAGCTCATAGATAAACTCAACGGCGACAGACTCAGCTCAATTAACGTCAGGTATGTACACGACGGAAAAGAAGCAACCGCAGGCGTAGTTAAAGGCTACAATGCTCAAAGCGTATATTACAGCAAAAACGGCACCGTAGGATATATTAAAATAACGGATTTTTACTCTACTACCGCTTCTCAGCTGAAAAAAGCAGTTGATTCTTTAATTAAGGACGGTGCGGCAAGCCTTATTTTCGACGTCAGAAACACCTCCGGCGGAACAATTGAATATGCCGCACAGGCGCTCGATGTTCTTGTTCCCGTTGCGAGCGACGGCAACAGTGCTCTTGCTCTTGCGAAAAATAAAGACGGAGAGGTTATTGACACCTTTACCTCCGATGCAGACAACATTCAAATGAAAATGGCAGTGCTGATTAATTCGGGTACCGCCGGTCCTGCAGAACTTTTTGCCTGCGACCTTCGTGACTTTGGACTTGCTCAGCTTGTCGGAGTTACCTCTGCAGGCAACGGAACGATGCAGGAAAGCTTTAACCTTTCAAACGGCGGAGCTTTGATTCTGACTGTTGCCGAGATTACGCCTTATGTCAGCGAGAGCTATAACGGCGTCGGTCTTACACCGGATTATGAGGTGAAGCTTCCCTCTGAAAAAAACGCTAAACTCGCAATCCTCTCTCAGGCAGAGGATGACCAGTATCAGAAGGCATATTCGTTGCTTAACAATGTTGCTTAAACAGAATTTAATCTTACTGCCTCGCATAGTAATATGCGAGGTGGTTTTTTGTTCTGTACAGTCAGAGTTGTTGAGAAAAAACGAGGGATTTTATCTTTTCTTAAGTATTATCTTAAAAAGCCCGAGCCGATATTGAACAGAATAGATATTGAATCGGGTAAATACTTCTATTACCTCGAAATTGACCGAAGGCTTTGTTCCGAAAACTTTTCGGAAATATACCGCTTACTCGGTAGAATATCCGAAAATATTATTCCTTGTAACAACTTTAATATATTTTCATCGGGATTATTAAAACGATTTGATTCGACTCCATATAAGGATATACTTCTTTTAAACAGTTCGTCGGAATATATAAAAAATGATATTTTCAGCAAAAATAAGAGCCTGCTGATTTATGACCTTGACGGAAGGACGTCCTTATACTGTGATGAGTTTGTACCTATTGTAAAGAGAATAACGGTCGCCACGTCTTGTCCGTTCAGATACGAAAACATCAGAAACAGGCTTTTTGAAGAGTACGGAGCCTCACTGGTTATCATCGACAGGCTTCCAAACATTAAATCTTTTGACTATGCGATTTTTGTTTCGCATTACACAAATGCGTTTCCTTTTAATTCATTTGCAGTAAAGAATAACGGGGAAAACTGCTTTGAGGTTTACAAGGGCAGCGGCGTATCGCCCGATAAAAGATACATAGACCTTTGTCCTCAGGGGGCAGACCTGAATGATTTTACCGCCGCTCTGTATCTTCTGTGTAAAATCAAAGAGCTCGGAAAAGAAAAATATACCGATTTTAATATTGTGTCCGAAATACGCTTCTGACGAAAAATGTCCTTCGTGATTTCCTGTATTTACTTGACATTGTGAGCTTTTTAAACTATAATAATTTACTGTGTATTATATAACCGAAGGGAGTTTGCACAGCATGAAACAGGAAACCTTACTTACTGCAGAAGGCCTTAAACAGCTGCAGGATGAATTAGAACAGTTAAAAACAGTCGGCAGGAAAGAAGCTGCCGAAAAAATTAAGGTAGCAAGAAGCTACGGCGACTTGTCGGAAAACTCGGAATATGACGAGGCTATGAGCGACCAGGCGAAGCTCGAAGCCCGTATCAGCGAAATTGAAGCTTTAATTAAAAACGCAAAAGTTTATGACGAAGCTTCTCTCGGCACTGAAATTGTTCACATCGGCTCTAAGGTAACAATTTCCAACTCCAAGAAAGAGAAGTTTGAATACAAAATTGTCGGCTTTGCTCAGGCGGACCCCGCTAACGGCAAAATCTCCGACGAATGCCCTGTCGGCAAGGCTCTTGTCGGCCATAAGGCAGGCGACAAGGTTACTGTTGAAACACCTGCGGGTGTGGTAACCTATAAAATCAATTCAATTTCAAAATAAAGCTTAGGGCGGTTTAACCGCCCTGTTTTTAAAAATTCAGAACGGAAGTGAAAAAATGGCACAGGAAAACAACAGTGTTCAGCAGGACGTTAATGAGTTAAGACAGATTAGACTTGACAAGCTTACTGCCTTACAACAGGAGGGGAAGGACCCCTTTGTTATCACCAAATATGACGTAACCAACCACAGCATGGATATAAGAGAAAACTTTGACTCTCTTGAGGGCAAAACTGTTTCGGTTGCAGGCAGAATGATGTCAAAGCGTATTATGGGTAAGGCGTCCTTCTGCAATCTTCAGGACCTTAAAGGCAATATTCAGTCTTACGTTGCAAGGGACAGCATAGGCGAAGAGGAATACAAAGCCTTCAAAAAAATGGACATCGGCGACATCGTCGGCATCAAGGGCGAGGTCTTTAAAACCAAAACAGGTGAAATATCCATTCACGCCTCGGAGCTTGTACTTCTTTCAAAAAGCCTTCAGACGCTTCCGGAAAAGTTCCACGGACTTACGGACACCGACACCCGTTACCGTCAGAGATATATTGACCTTATTATGAACAACGAGGTTAAGGACACCTTTATCAAGCGCTCCAAAATCATCAGCGCAGTAAGACGTTACCTTGACTCGCAGGGCTTTATGGAGGTTGAAACTCCGATTCTTGTTTCAAACGCAGGCGGAGCCGCCGCAAGACCCTTTGAAACCCACCACAATGCGCTTGACGAGGATTTCAAGCTCAGAATTTCACTTGAGCTTTACCTTAAAAGGCTTATTGTCGGCGGTCTTGAAAGAGTCTACGAAATCGGAAGAGTTTTCAGAAACGAGGGCGTTGACACAAGACATAACCCCGAGTTTACTCTTATGGAAATATATCAGGCTTATACCGACTATCACGGTATGATGGACCTTACCGAAAACCTTTATCGCTTCGTTGCTCAGGAAGTTTTAGGTACGACCAAGATTTCTTATAACGGCGTTGAAATGGATTTGGGTAAACCGTTTGAGAGAATTACAATGACCGACGCAGTAAAGAAGTATTCGGGCGTTGATTTCAATGAAATAAAGACACTCCAAGAGGCGAGAAAGGTCGCTGACGAGCATCATATCGAATACGAGGAAAGACATAAGAAGGGCGATATTTTAAATCTCTTCTTTGAAGAATTTGTCGAAGAGCACCTTGTTCAGCCTACCTTCGTAATGGACCATCCGATTGAGATTTCGCCGCTTACCAAGAAAAAGCCCGAAAATCCTGAGCTTGTTGAAAGATTTGAGTTCTTTATGAACGGCTGGGAAATGGCTAACGCATATTCCGAGCTTAATGATCCGATTGATCAGCGTGAACGCTTCAAGGCTCAGGAAGAGCTTCTCGCTCAGGGCGACGAGGAAGCGAACAAAACCGATGAGGATTTCCTCTATGCGCTTGAGCTCGGTATGCCTCCGACAGGCGGTATCGGCTTCGGTATTGACAGAATGGCAATGCTTTTAACCGACTCCTCCGCAATCCGTGACGTTTTGCTTTTCCCGACAATGAAGAGCCTTGACAAATCTGCCGCCTCCGCAAAACAGGAAACAGTAAGCGGCTTTGATTACAGCGAAAAGATTGATTTTTCAAAGGTCGAAATTGAGCCTCTCTTTACTGACTTTGTTGATTTCGACACCTTCTCAAAATCCGACTTCCGTGCGGTTAAGGTGCTTGAATGCGAAGCTGTTCCGAAGTCTAAGAAACTACTCAGGTTCACGCTTGACGACGGCACAGAGGAAAACCGTACAATTTTAAGCGGTATACACGAGTTTTATGAGCCCGAGGAGCTTGTCGGAAAGACTTTAATTGCTATCACTAATCTTCCGCCGAGAAGTATGATGGGTATTGATTCCTGCGGTATGCTTCTTTCTGCAGTTCACAATGAGGAAGGGGAGGAAAAGCTTCATCTTCTTATGGTGGATCCCCATATCCCCGCAGGAGCTAAGCTTTATTAATTAAATATAATATTTTAACCCTCAAGTTATATCTTGAGGGTTTATTTTGTACCCTTACAGAGTATTGTGCTGTAACGTAGAAAGTTGTATAATAAATGCAAATCTCATCGAAATAAGAAGAAGGGGTATTATGAATTCTAAAAGATGCACTAAATGCGGATATGTTTCTGACGTTTCCGCACGCTTCTGTCAAAATTGCGGCTCTGTAGATTTTATACCGAATCAGCAGCAGTTTAATGCAGCTCCGCAACAATCGCAACGATCCGGCTACGGACAGCCTCAGCAGCCTGTTTACGGACAGCCTCAGCAGCCTGTTTACGGACAGCCTCAGCAGCCTGTTTACGGACAACCTCAACAACCTGTTTACGGACAACCTCAGCAGCCTGTTTACGGTCAGCCTCAACAACCTGTTTACGGACAGCCTCAGCAACCTGTTTACGGACAACCTCAACAACCTGCTCAAGGACAACCGCAACAATCGGTTAATACTCAATCACCGCAATCTGTTGATACACGTTCGGTAAACGATACACCCGAGCAGGAATCGGCAAAAGAGCCTCAGACAGCTGCACAAACAGAGCAGACGGCTCATTCTCAGCAGACGGCTCATCCTCAACAGACGGCTCAGCCTCAGCAAACAGCTCAGCCTTCTTTTAATCAGGCTTATAACAATACCAATCCTGCTTCGGTTTACACTGCAGGACAGAATAATGCCAAACCTGCCAAAAAGCTTAAAAAATGGCAGATAGGAGCTATTTCCGCCGCAGCAGTATTAGTCGTTATTATCCTTATTGCCGTTATCGCAGGCGGCTCGGGAGGCTCGGGCGGAAGCTCAAACGGCGGATATTCGGGCGGCGGTCCCGTTGTGTCGGGTAACGACAGTTATACGCCTGCCGCATCCTCGGTTGCCAAGGAAACCAAGACCGTTATGATTTATATTGTCGGCTCCGACCTTGAATCGGAAAACGGCAACGCTTCGCTTGATATCGGAGAAATGATGGAATCCGGCGTTAACACAGATAAAAACAATATTCTTATTTACACAGGCGGTGCTTCAAAATGGCAAATCAGTGATATTCCCACAGACTCAAACAATGTTTACCGCCTTAACGGAGAAAATTTCGAACCCGTAAAAAGCTATTCTGCCCTTAATATGGGCGACAGCAACACGCTTTCGGAGTTTATTAAGTATTCAATGAGTACATATCCTGCCGACAGCTACGGACTTATTCTCTGGAATCACGGCGGCGGTCCGATTGTCGGTTACGGCGCTGACGAGCTTCACGGTGATTTGCTTACTCTGACAGAATTAAAATCCGCATTTTCTTCAGCGGGTTTAGGCTCGGGCAAAAAGCTTGAATTTCTCGGCTTTGACGCCTGCCTTATGGGTTCTGTCGAAACCGCATGGATGTTTAAGGATTATGCAAATTATATGATAGCCTCCGAGGAGGTTGAGCCCGGATGGGGCTGGAATTACGGCTTTCTCTCTTCGCTTGATAAATACGACTCGGGCAAGGACATCGGCGTGTGCATAGTCGATGAGTTCTTCAGGGCTTCCGACGCATATATCAAGGAAAATCCAAACCTCGCCTCTGACCTTACGCTTTCGTGCATGGATTTGTCTCAGGTGTCCAATCTTGAAAAGTGTATCAACGATGTTTTCAAGCAGGTTGACAACAGTATTTCAAGCGGAAGCTTCCCCGTTGCCTCAAGGGTAAGGAACGACACAAAGAGTTTCGGTAAATTCGGCACCGATTATTCATACGATTTAGTTGACCTCGGGCATATAGCCTCACTCCTTTCCTCGCAGGGCGGCACAGACACCGCACAGCTTCAGAATGCCATCAACAGCTTTGTTTGCTATTCAAAGAGCAATGTTACGAATGCAACGGGTGTTTCGATTTATCATCCTTACGATAATAAAGATGAAATGAACGACTGTTTAAGCGTGTTCAATTCCTTCGGTTTTGCCCCTGCATATACTCAGTACATCAATGATTTCGGCTCTATGCTTAAAAACGGAAGCTCGGAATCGTGGAAGAGCTTCAGGTCTATGAGCGGTTCCGCTGAAAAGAAGAAGAATGAAAATGAGCTTTCGATTAAGCTCACCAAGGAGCAGGCGGCAAACTACGCCTCTTCAAACTATTTTATTCTTAAAAAACTCAATGATGAGGAGTATCTGTTTATTTTCAGCGGCTTTGACACTCAGCTTGATTCCGACGGCACTCTTTCCGCTTCGTACAGCGGTAAGGCTGTGTTCTCCGTTGACGACAAGACAAAGAGTGTTTCCGACGTTCCGATTACAATGTATCAGATACGTGACGGCGGAACAGAGAAAAAATATATCGCAACATCTATGTTCTGGAAAACATCGGGTGATATTTCCGAATGGAAAACAGACCCTGTTCAGTGGCAGATAAAGCTTGAAAACGGCAAGCCTCAGCTTCTCGGCGCTTATCTTATAGGAGAAAAAGCAGACGACAATATGCCTCAGAAGAACCTTCTAAATTATAAGGATTACGATCTTGTCGAGTTCTCCTTCTCGTCAAGAAAACCAAAGAGAGATGCTAACGGCAACATTCTTCCTTATTTTGACTGGGATTCAAGCGGTAAATTCTACGGCAATCAGTACAATGTCAAAACCGGCTTCCATCTTGAGATAAGAGACATTGACGACAAGTCCGATTACTATGTAATGTTTGTCGTCAAGGACACTCAGGGCAACAAGTTTGCAAGCGAGCTGTTTAAGCTGCCGTAATGGTGTACGCTGCCGGAGTATTGCTAAATTTAAAAAATAAATTTATAATATATTTACTATTTATTTTTAGGAGGGTATTATGAAAAACACTAAAAGAGCGATTGCTCTCTTATTGCTCGTAATCATGCTTTTCTCGGTTACTGCATGCGGAGACAAGAAGGTAACAACGGAGAAGGCGGCTGACGGCACAAAGGCTAAGTCTTGGATACTTGCCGACGAACCTATGTTTGGTGAAAAGCCTGATTTAGACACCGTGTTCAAGGATGAGCAGGTAAACATTGACGTAAACAAAATTTACTCGTCAACTGAGTTTAACGAAAAAATGTTTGACGGCATTTACACTATGTATGACGAGGATAAAGAAATCAAGGATATCAGGAAAATGGGCTTTAAAACCGTTGAGTTTATAAAGAGTTCCGAAGACATCGTTGATTTGCCTACTAATGTTGTGTTAGGCGCTGAGAATATGCCTACAGTTTACGCTGAGTATAAGAATATTACTGACAAGAATGTTGCAGCTCTTTCGTTTGCAACAAAAGATGATGTCGGCAGCATTCCTTGTATTTATGAAATAAGTGGAAACAAGATTAAGTTTAACGAAATCAGGAAATCAAGTTCAGAACCGAAATCCACTGACTTCGAAACAGGAAAGGCTGTCTTTGAATATGAGTTTTCTTTTAAAGGACCGTACCTTACACTGACAAACAGTACAGGAAGTTTAACATTAATCACATACGGACTTAAAAAAGATGCCGGTTCATTCACTGTCAGCGGATATTCTCTTCCCGACAGCCCCTTAATTGATAAGCTTGATTTCTTCTATGTTTCTCAAAGTTCAATAGCTTATGCCTGTGCCAGAGACGGCAATTATTACAAAGGTATGTATTTAAAGCTTACTGAGGACGGACTTGCAAGTGTTAAGCTTATTGATAAAGATACAGAAGGCAACGAATTTTCATACGAAAAACAGTTTGCTTATATTTTGCAAAGCAACGCATTATCATTCTTGGGCGCAAAAATCGTTTTCCTCGACGGTGAGAAGGTATATTACTACACAGACTCTATATCATCAAGAGAAGCAAAACAGCTTGATAATGCAGGAAATCTTACAGATGATCAGATTAAGCAAATCGCAGAAAAGAAGTCCGACCTCTTTGACGACCTTCAGAAGGAATTCGAAGAGCAGGGCATCAACGTAACGGTTAACCGTGCTCTCGGCGAAATCGCAATTGACTCTTCCGTTCTCTTCGGCGGCGACTCCGCAGACGTTTCCGCAGACGGAAAGCAGACCATCAACAAGTTCCTTGCCGCTTATACAAAGGTTATTTATAACGACAAGTATAACGGATTTATTGACAAGACTATCGTTGAAGGTCACACTGCGCCGCTTGCTACAAGCACATACGAAAGCGGACTTCCTCTTTCGACTCAGAGAGCCGAAAACGTTAAGGCGTATTGCCTGTCAGCCGAAACCGGCGTTGACACATCAAAACTTGCACCCACGCTTGAGGCGGTAGGACTTTCCAACAGCAAGCCTATCTATGACAGCAACGGTAATGTTGATATGGACGCTTCGAGAAGAGTATCCTTCAGATTTACGGTTAACGTAAACGCCTGATTGTAAATATTAGCTGCGGCTTTAAGTCGCAGCTAATTTTCTGTTGACTATTAAACATTTAAAATTTATAATAACCTTATAAATAATTTTTTAAAGGTGATTGTATGTTTGACGCTGTAAAGGTTAAAAATGAATGTGTGGAGTGGATACGCAACTTTTTTGAGGAAAACGGCAAAGGCTGTAATGCGGTTGTCGGTATTTCCGGAGGAAAGGACAGCTCAATTGTAGCCGCTCTTTGCGTTGAAGCTCTCGGAAAAGACAGAGTAATCGGCGTACTTATGCCAAACGGCGAACAGCATGACATTGATATGGCTCTGCTTCTTGTTAAGCATCTTGACATTAAGCATTATATTGTTAACATTAAGGACGCAGTAGACGGCTTAAAGAAAAGTATACCCTTTGAGCTTAGCACACAGTCCGTAACCAACCTTCCGCCGAGAATCAGGATGTCAGCGCTTTACGCAGTATCACAGAGTCACAACGGCAGAGTTGCCAATACTTGTAACCTTTCCGAGGACTGGGTAGGTTATGCCACAAGGTACGGCGATGCGGCGGGCGACTTCAGCCCGTGCTCCAACCTTACCGTTGATGAGATGAAGCAAATCGGCAGGGTTTTAGGCTTGCCTTCAGTGCTTGTTGATAAGGTGCCGATTGACGGCCTTTGCGGAAAAACAGACGAGGACAATCTCGGGTTTACCTATGCCGTGCTTGACCGATATATCCGTACCGGTGAGATTGACGACGCAGAAACTAAGAAAAAAATTGACCGTATGCATCGCAACAATCTTTTTAAGCTTCAGCTTATGCCGTCGTTCAAGCCTGAAATTAAATATTGATTTTTGTATTCTTCAATTGACTTTGTTTTTTAATGTAGTATAATTGTTTCGGGAAGTGGTTTTGTGAAAAACATTGACGTTAAAAAATCAAAGGGCATAATTGCAGTCCTTTGTTTTTTGCTGATAGTATTGATTGCATTAAGCGCCGTGCTTGTAAGAAGTAACCTTCGTTATAAACGAACCGACAGAAACTTCAATGCCGAAATTTCCTCTTATAAGGACGTGATTGACCAAAAGGGAAAGGAGCTTGAGTCTTACAGCAAGCGTGCCTCGGATTACGAAAGCGAAAGAAATGCACTCAACAGTAAGATTGACGATCTAAACAAACAAATATCTATTAAACGCGAACAACAGGCTCAGGCAACTGCGCCTGTTTCTGCTACACCTCAGCCCGTAACACCGGCAGGAGAGGCTAAAACGGTTTACCTTACCTTTGACGACGGACCCTCACCGCACACTCCTGCGATTTTACAGATACTCGACCAATACGGCGTAAAGGCAACCTTTTTCGTAAAGGATAACGGCTCTTACAACGCTTATATGAAGGATATCGTTACACGCGGACATGTGATTGCGCTTCATTCACAGACGCATAATTATTCTTATATTTATTCCTCTGATGAAGCCTTTTACAGTGATATGAAAAACATTTCCGATATAGTATTTCAGCAAACGGGCGTCAGAACAAATATAATGCGTTTTCCCGGCGGAAGCAGTAATACCGTCAGCAAAAAGTATAATGCCGGTATTATGTCAAGGCTCACAAAGGGCGTTACGAATATGGGTTATTACTACTATGACTGGAACTGTGATTCAACAGACGCTTCGGGCAACAATGTACCTGTTGAAAAGCTTGTCAGCTCCTGCATGAGAATGCCCTCAAGCAATACAGTTATAGTTTTGATGCACGACACAAACGCCAAGGCTACAACCGTTCAGGCTTTGCCGCAGATAATCGAGAACTACCGCAATGCCGGGTGCCAATTCGGAGTAATCAGTCCGCAGACTCCTGCTGTTCATCACAGCGTTAACAACTGATTTTTGTATATATTCAATATTATTCGTTCGTGATACTTGTCATTTTGCACAAAGTTTTGTTTTTTAAAAGAATGAATTTGGAAATACATCCGAATTATTCCCAAAACCACCATATATCGTGTTAAAATTGTTGACGAGGACAAGATTTGTGATATAATATGTTAATGAAAATATGACATTTCCTATAACTGATGTCATGAGATATGGGGAGATAATATTATGTATACAAAAGATGTTCTTGTTCAGAATCAGGTTGGACTTCATGCTCGTCCGGCAACCTTTTTTATCCAGAAGGCTAATGAATTCAAGTCTTCAATCTGGGTCGAAAAGGAAGAGAGAAGAGTGAATGCTAAGAGCTTGCTCGGTGTACTTTCTCTTGGCATCATGGGCGGCACCGAAATCAGGATTATCGCCGGCGGTCCCGACGAGGAGCAGGCGGTTGATGAGCTTGTTAAGCTTGTTGAGTCCGGCTTTGCTGAGGAATAATTATATATTTAACGTTTAACATTGAAGATACACCGAAAGGTGTGTCTTTTTGTTGTTTATAAAGGAGGTGCTTCAATGAACGCTAAAATGCCCGAGCTTCGCAAACAAGCTATGAGTCTGCCCTTGCTTCCCGGTGTATATATAATGAAGGACAAAACAAATGACATTATATATATCGGTAAGGCAAAGAAGCTGAAAAACCGCGTTAGTCAGTATTTCGGCTCGCAGAACGGACATTCGGTTAAAGTGCGTAAAATGGTAGACAATGTCGATCATTTTGAATATATCGTCACCGACAGTGAATTTGAAGCACTTGTGCTTGAGGCAAGCCTTATTAAGCAGAATATGCCTAAGTACAACATCCTTTTAAAGGACGACAAGGGTTACAGTTATATTAGAATCAGCGGTGATAAATTCAAAAAAATTGAGGCGGTTTTGCAAAAAAGCGATGACGACGCCGAGTATTTAGGACCTTATACAAGTTCATATGCGGTAAAGCAAAGCGTTGACACCGCCAACAAGATATTTAAACTGTATAATTGTAACAGAAGCTTTCCTGCTGATTTCAGAAAGCAACGACCCTGCCTTAATTATTATATTAATAATTGTTGCGGAGTATGCACGGGAAAAATCAGCGAAAGTGAATACTCGGAAAGCTTTAATCAGGCGTTACGCTTTTTAAAAGGTGATTTTAAATCCGTTAAGGCAGAGCTTGAAGATGAAATGAATTCAGCCGCCGAAAACCTTGAGTTTGAAAAAGCCGCAAAATACCGTGATAAGCTTCAGTCTATTGAAAAAATGAAGGACAAGCAGAAGGTAATTTACAAAAACGTAGAGCATCAGGACGTTTTTGCAACTGCTGAGCATGACGGCACGGTCTGCCTTGCAGTGCTTCGCTTTGACGGCGGAAAGCTTTTTGACAGCGAGGTTTTTTTCTTTGATAAAACGGATGATGACGATGCCGCTTTCAGGAGAAATTATATTACTTCATACTACAATCTTCGCAGCAATATACCCAAGCAGATTACAGTTGACGGAGAAGTTGAGGACTCAGAGCTTCTTGAAAGGTGGCTTAGCGAAAAGAGAGGCAAGAAGTGTATTATATATTTACCGAAAATCGGCGAACAGGCTCAGCTTGTCAACATGTGCAGGGAAAATGCGCTTGAAAAGCTTGCAATATATAAAGGGAAAAGCGGCAAAACCGTTGCCGTGCTGGAGGAGCTCAGAGAGCTGTTAAACCTCGAAAACAGCCCTGATTATATTGAATCATATGACATTTCACATACTGCCGGCTCCGACAGCGTAGCAGGGATGGTTGTCTTTAAAGACGGACGTCCGTACAAGAGTGTGTATAAACGCTTTTCGGTAAAGGGTTTTACCAACGATGACTACGGATCAATGAACGAGGTGCTTGAGAGAAGAATACTCGAATACATTAAAAACAAGGATTCGGGCGAAGGCTTCGGAAAAAAACCTGATTTAATTCTGCTTGACGGCGGTCAGGGGCAGGTGAATGCCGTGTTGCCGCTGATTAAAAAATATGACTTTGACGTGCCTGTTTTCGGTATGGTTAAGGACTCAAAGCACCGTACAAGGGCGATTGCCGCCGACGGCGGAGAGATAAGTATCAACTCAAATCGCCGCGTCTTTACGCTTGTTTCGTCCATTCAGGACGAGGTGCATAGGTTTTCAATTGCTTATCACCACAAAAAGCACGCAAAATCAAGCGTTTCGCTTTCACTTACAAAAATTCCGGGCATAGGTGAAAAACGAGCAAAGGCGCTTTTAAAGCAGTTTAAAAGTCTTAAAAATATTAAAGAAGCGTCTGTTGACGAACTCTGCTCGGTGCAGGGAATCAGCAGACCGGCAGCAGAGGCGATTTTTAATTATTTCAGAGAGGATCAAAATGAGTAAAAAAGCTGTTGTGTTCGACCTTGACGGCACACTGTTAAATACACTTGACGACTTAGCAGACAGTACGAACTTTGCACTTTCGTGCTTGGGCTTTCCCGAAAGGAGTATTGAAGAAATCAGACGGTTTGTCGGTAACGGAAATGTTAAGCTTATTGAGCGTTCAGTACCCGACGGAACAGATAAAGAGCAATTAAATGCCTGCTATAATGCATTTATTAAGCATTACAAAGAGCATATGCTTGACAAAACCCGCCCTTACGAAGGTATTCCTGAGCTTTTAAAAAGCTTGAAGGAAAGGAAAATCAAGCTTGCAATTGTCACTAATAAGACTGAATTTGCGGCAAAGGAAATCTGTGCAAGGGTTTTCGGCGATTTGCCTGATTTGGTTATAGGCGCTAATGATACGCTCAAAAAGAAGCCTGCTCCCGACGGTGTGCTTTATGCTCTTGATAAACTCGGAGTCAGCAAGTCTCAGGCTGTTTTTGTCGGTGACAGCGAGGTTGATATTCAGACCGCAATCAATGCGGAAATTGATTGTATCGGTGTGCTTTGGGGCTTCAGGGACGAGGAAGTGCTTCTTGAAATGGGCGTCAAAAAGACCGCAAAAACCGCTTCGCAACTCGGTAAACTTATTTAATTTTAAAAAAACTATTGACTTTTCGGGCAAAAAATAAGAAAATAATATAGTTAATGAATTTGGAGTTTTGATTATATGCGTGTAATAACGGGCTCTGCAAGAGGCAGAAAACTTAAGACTCTTGAGGGTGACGAAATAGTTCGCCCCACTACCGACAGAGTTAAAGAAGCTATGTTCAGCATTATTCAGTTTGACATTCCCGGCGCAAGGGTGCTTGACCTTTTCGCAGGTTCGGGTCAGCTGGGTATTGAGGCTCTCAGCAGGGGAGCTGCTTCGGCAGTGTTTGTTGACCGTGACAAAAACGCATACGAGACTGTCAAGGAAAACCTTGCCGTTACACGTCTTGCCGACAGGGCTGAGGTGCTTAACGCCGACAGTCTTACTTACATCAAAAACTGTCACAGAGAATTCGACATTATTCTTCTTGACCCTCCGTATAATAAATGTATAATTGATGATGTGCTTGAGTTTGTTGTTGCCTGCTGTAATGAAAATTCGATTATCATTTGCGAATCCGAGTTTTCCGAAAAGCTTCCTGACAGAAGCGGACAATTCCAAAAGCATAAGGAATACAAATATTCAAAAATAAAGCTTACCGTATATAAGCATATTTAACGGAGATATTATGAGAACGGTTATTTGCCCCGGAAGTTTTGACCCGATAACCTTAGGACATCTTGATATTATTACAAGAAGCTCGGCCCTTTTTGACAGAGTTATTGTTCTGGTTATGACCAATTACTCGAAAATCGGTAATTACTCCTTTACTTCCGAAGAAAGAATCGAAATGATTAAACGCTGCATTTCCGATTTACCCAACGTTGAGGTTGATACCTATGACGGTCTGCTTGCCGAATATGCTAAGCAGAAGGGTGCGGTTGCGATTGTCAAAGGCCTCAGAGCCGTGTCTGACTTTGAAAATGAATTTCAGCAGGCACTTATTAACAAAGAGCTCAATAATGAGGTTGATACTGTGTTTGTTACAACACGGGCAGAGAATATGTTCCTCAGTTCCAGTGTTGTTAAACATATATGCAGTCTTGGTGCGGACATTTCAAACTTTGTTCCGCCCGAGGTTTGCGAGGACATCACAAAAAGAATCAGAAGAGGTGTTGAAAAATGAGTATAGAAAGTTTGCTCGACGAGATTGAGGACGTTATCGAAAACAGTAAAAACGTGCCTTTTTCTTCAAAAATTTCAGTTGACGGAGACGAAATCAAAACTCTTATTGAGGACATTCGTCTTAATATGCCCGACGAGCTGATGAAGGCAAGAAAAATTGCTTCCGAAAGGAAGGAAATTCTTGACGCAGCTCAGGTAACTGCCGACGGTATTATTGAGGACGCAAGAAAAGAAGCTCAGGACATCGTTGCCGAGCATTCAATTACAAAGGCAGCCGAAGACAACGCCGCAGATATTATTCAACAGGCACGTACTCAGGCAACCGAAATCGTTGAGCAGGCAAGGGCTACTGCGAGCGATCTTACAGATCAGGCTCAGAAATGGTCAACCGATTTACGCACAAGTGCAGGCGAGTATGTTGAAAACATTGTTGCCACTGCCGACGAAGCTCTCACGGCTTCCGTAAACGAAATCCGCAAAGCCCGTATGTCGCTTCGAAACGCAGCAAATCAGACCAAAAACGACTGAAATAATATGCATTAAATTTTGCCTCGTAACATATATTGTTTACGAGGTGAATTTATATGTTTGTCTATTCGGTAAACAAAAAACAAATTAAGCTTGCTGTTGTGGTCATTGCCTTGATAATGATGTGCATAATGCTTGCGTTTCTTACTAAACAGAGCGTTGAAACCGTTAAACTTAACAGCACAAACCCTGTTGCAGGAAATGAAAATGAAAGAATTGCCTATCTTGCTCAGTTTGGCTGGAGTGTTGATAATGAGCCTGTTGAAATTAAGGAAATCATTATTCCCGCCGAGTTTGATGAGGTGTACGAAAAGTACAATGCCATACAGCTTGAGCAAGGATTTGACCTAAATAATTATAAGCTGCAGCGAGTTAAAAAATGGACTTATAAAATCAATAATTATCCGGGATATGAAGGCAGGGATTGTATAAGAGCTACACTGCTTATTTCGGATGGAAAGGTAATCGGGGGAGATGTTTGCTCGGTAGAGCTTAACGGCTTTATGCACGGCTTTGTTAATCCGAAAACGGTTGACGCGGGTGTTCCCGACTCCTCCGGGACTACAGTCAATGAAACAGGAAAGAATTGACAAGATTATAGCAACCTGCTCGTCTTATTCACGAAATGAATTAAAAAAGGCAGCAAAGGACGGGAGAGTTGTATGTAACGGAGAAACTGTGTACGATTTATCTAAAAAGGCGGATCCCGATATCGCCGAAATATACGTTGACGGTAATCCGATTAAAGTAAAAAAGTACACTTATATAATGCTGAATAAGCCCCTCGGAGTTATCAGCGCATCCGACGGCAGGGGCGAAAAGACCGTTGTAGACATTCTGCCGGACTCGCTGAAAAGGGAAGGTCTTTTTCCTGCGGGCAGATTGGACAAGTATACCACGGGTTTTGTGCTTATAACAAACGACGGCGATTTTGCTCATAACATTCTTTCTCCGAGACACCATGTTAAAAAGACCTATATCGTTACAACTGACGCTCTGCTTGACGATAAAGCTTTGAGCGAATTTGAAAAAGGAATTTCTCTATCCGACGGCACTTTGTTTAAACCTGCTTCAATAAGGCTTTTAGACCGTAATACACGAGAATATGAGGTAATTATTGTTGAGGGGAAATATCATCAGATAAAAAGGATGTTTTCACATTTCGGAGCAAAGGTGATTAAGCTTCACAGAACTGCAATGGGAAATCTTACGCTGGACCACGAGCTCGCTTCTGGCGAAGCGAGAGAGCTGTCGGCAGATGAATTGTTGAAAATAAGTCAAAAAGATGATTAAGCTTTCTTTGGTTTGCCAATAATATGTACCGAAAGGACGGACATATTATGAAAAGAAAGCTTTTTACATTATTTATTTCACTCGGAATAGCGTTAGCGCTTACCTTTGTAATCAGTGTTGCTGACTTTTATAATCAAAGCAGACGCATACGTCGGGATGTTTTCAGAATGCATATTGTCGCAAACTCCGACACCGAAGTCGACCAGAGCTTAAAGCTGAAAGTAAGAGACAGAATACTTGAATACGGAAAGGAAACCTTTTCAAATGCTGTTAACTCCGAGCAGGCTGAATCAATAATTAACGATAATAAAAATGAAATAATCAAAATTGCCCGTGACGAAATCTTAAAAAACGGCTTTGATTACGATGTAAATGTATATGTCGGAAAGTGTGTGTTCCCGACCAGAACATACCAAAACAGCGTTACACTTCCGGCCGGCGAATATGAAGCGATTAATGTAATAATAGGCGAGGGTAAGGGACACAACTGGTGGTGTGTGATGTTTCCGCCGATGTGCCTGCCTGCCGCAGAAAACGGCGAGGAGCTTGAAAAATACCTGGACGACTCGGAATTAAAGCTCGTTAAAAGTAATCCGAAATACGAGCCGAAGTTTAAAATAATAGAAATTATTGAAAAGATTAAAGAAAATTGTAAATAGTTCTTTTAAAAAGAAAAGACATTTGCTATAATAATGGCAGATGTCTTTTTTTAGGAGGAAATATGGTAACTTATAATATTATTCCTAAACCTAATTACTATCTTCACGGAAACAGTAAATACTCTGTTTCCTCAAACACAAAGGTTTTATGTCACGAAAGCTTTAAAGCCGCCGCAGACATTCTGACAGGCTACCTTAAAACCTCTCAGAATGCAAATGAGGGCAGTATAAAAATCGCTCTCGTCGACGGACTTTTACCCGAGGAGTATGAGCTGAAAATAACAAACAACGGTATTATTATCAACGCTTCAACGTTTGCAGGCGCGCTTTACGGCTGTGTAACTCTTAAAACCATATTGATGCAGGCAACAAAGCAGGACGGTAAGGCTATACTTGAAACGCTTGTTATTAAGGATTCTCCCGAAAACTCGTACAGGGGACTTATGCTTGACTGTTGCCGTCATTTCTTTGATGTCGAAACTGTTAAATCCGTTCTTGATTATATGTTATTTCTCAAGCTGAACAAGTTTCATTGGCATCTTTCCGAGGATCAGGGCTTCAGGATTGAATCAAAGGTTTTTCCGATTCTTAATGAAATCGGCTCCAAAAGGAATTCAAGACATCTGACCAATAAAGCGTTAGGCTTTGAATCTGACGGCGAAACTTATCACTGTTATTATACTCAGGATGAAATAAAAGAAATAGTCGCTTATGCTGCAGAAAGATGCATTGAGGTTATTCCCGAAATTGACGTTCCCGGACATACAATGTCAATACTTGCCGCAATGCCGGAGCTTTCCTGTGACGGACGGAAGCGTGAAGTCATCGATGTTGCAGGTGTCAGCGACGCTATACTTTGTGCGGGAAACGAAGAAACCTTTGACTTTCTTGATAAGCTTCTCCGAGAAATCTGTTCACTTTTTCCTTCTCCGGTTTTTCATATCGGCGGCGACGAAGCCTTCAAAGGTTATAAAATCTGGGAAAAGTGTGACAAGTGTCAAAAAAAGAAAACCGAGCTCGGCTTAAATGATGAAAAAGAGCTCCAGGTATGGTTTATGAACCGTGTTTGCGAAATCCTTAAAAAATACGGTAAAACTCCCGTTGCCTGGGATGACTGCATGAGTGACTCTCTTGACAGTTCAATAAAAGGTCAGCTTTGGAGACAGAATGCCGTTTCCGTTATCAAGAAACAATCTCTTAAACGTGATATAATTGTTTCGCCGACGATGTATTTCTATTTTGATTGGAAATACAGTATTACACCTTTGAAAAAGGTGTATAAATTCAACAAATATAAATTAGGCTTTACTAAACCCGAACAGCGTGCAATCGGACTTGAATGTGAGCTTTGGACTGAATGGATTGACGGTAGGGATGCGCTTGAGTTTTCCGCATATCCGAGAGTAAACGCATTCGCCGAGGTCGCCTGGACGGAATTTAAAAACAGAAATTATAAGGACTTTTATAAACGTCTCGGATGGTATAAAACATATATGAATAAAAAAGGAATTAATTATTCTCGCGTTGAATCCGGCTTCGGTCTTTCAAGGGCTTTCATATATCATCTCGGTTCCGAAGGCAAGGAATACAAGAAGAGTATGGAATTGAAAAATAAAGAATAGTCACGGGAGAAAACAATGAGTATAGAAAATATTATCTTTTTCTTAGCCGGTATGGGCCTTTTGATGTACGGCATCAAAATAATGGGTGAGGGACTTGAGCTTGCCGCAGGTGCTAAGCTTAAAACCCTGCTTGAAAAAATGACAAGCAACCGTTTCCTTGCCGTTGTTGTCGGCTTTATTATAACTACGCTTATTCAAAGCTCTACCGCTACCACGGTAATGGTTGTGGGCTTTGTTAATACCGGCATAATGAACCTTACTCAGGCTATCGGCGTCATTATGGGCGCAAACATCGGTACTACAACCACAAGCGTGCTCGTTTCGTTGAATCTGAGCTCGTTTGCTCCGGTTGCCATTGCAATCGGCGTTATGGTGCTTCTTTTTGCAAAGAAGAATGTATTCAAGCATATAGGCGTAGCTATTACCGGCTTTGGTATGCTTTTCCTCGGAATGTATCTGATGAAAACCTCTATGGAGCCGCTTCAGGATTCACAGATATTCAAAGAATGGCTTATGAATGCCGACAACCCTGTTATCGGTATTTTGATAGGCGCCGCAATGGCCGCCTTGATTCACAGCTCAGCCGCTTCCATGGGTATTTTACAGGCGCTTGCCTCACAGGGACTTGTACCGCTGAATTTCGCCGTGTTTGTAATATACGGTCAGAATATCGGTACCTGTGTGACATCAATGATTTCCTCAATCGGCACTAAAACTAATTCAAAGCGTACTGCTGTTATGCATGCACTGTTTAATATTATAGGAACCGTTATCTTCCTGCTGATTTCGTATTTTCTGCCGTTTACGGAGTGGATACAGAAAATCAGCGATAATACAATGATGCAGATTTCAATGGTTCATATAATCTTTAATGTTGTTTCAACGATTATTATGTTCCCGTTCTCAAAGCTTCTTGTTAAGCTCTCCTGCATAATAATCCCCGAAAAGAAGGACTCTTCGGAAAACGAATTCAGCCTTCGCTATGTTGATGACCTTATGATTAACACACCGCCTTTCGCCGTTGCTCAGGTTGCAAAGGAGGTACACCGTATGGCACTGCTTGCAAGGGATAATTTTTCACTTGCGGCAAAGTCTCTTATTAATGCGGACATCGGTCAGATTGATAAGATACTTCACACTGAGGAAATTATCAATTACCTTAACCACACCATTACACCGATACTTGTAAAAATTAATGCGTTGGATTTAAACTATAACGACGCTAAATATATCGGACGTGTTTTCCATGTTATTAACGATATTGAGAGAATCGGCGACCATGCCGTAAACCTTTCCGAGGCTGCTCAGTCAAGAGTGGATGAGGGAATTGTGATGTCGAATGAAGCTGACGCTGAGCTTCGGGAAATGTACGAAACTACGCTAAATTTGCTTGACGAATCAATTGACGCCTTCGTTACACAAAGTCTTGATTATGACAGGGCTTTGGAAATTAATAAGCTTGAGGCTTCTGTCGATGATATGCAAAAAAGCTTTGAGCAGGCGCATATTGACCGACTTAACAGACATCTCTGTGACACGAAAGCCGGAATGCTGTTTATTAATACCGTTACCGACTTTGAACGTGTCGGCGACCACTCGGTAAATATAGCTTGGAAAGTTAGTGAAAAGCCCGTTATGGACCATTAAGGAGATAAAATGAATTATATAATTTCCTGCTGTTCTTCGGTTGATTTGCCCGAGAGCACGCTTAAAGAAAACGGAATTGAATATGTCCCTATGCATTACTCACTTGACGGCGTTGATTATAAGGACGATTTGTTTAAATCAATCAGCGCCAAACAGTTTTACGAAAAGCTTCGTAACGGTGTTAGTTCATCCACGGCTCAGGTTAATGTGAATGAATATTATGAATACTTTGAGGGCTTTTTAAAAAACGGACTTGATGTTCTGCATATCTGCCTTTCGGGCGGTATTACCGGTACTATGAATTCCGCAGTGAATGCAAGGAATATGCTTAAGGAAAAATATCCTGACAACAAGATATTACTCTGCGACTCTCTGTGCGCCAGCTGCGGCTACGGACTTGTCTGCCTGAAGGCGGCTGAGCTTAAAGCAGAAGGCAAAAGCATAGACGAGGTGTTTTCATTTATTGAGGAATACAAAAGCACTGTTGAGGAATGGTTTTTTACTTCGGACCTTACATATTTTGTCAAGGGCGGCAGGCTTTCCGCTGTTTCGGGCTGGTTCGGAACAATGCTTAAAATCTGCCCTCTGCTTGAGGTCGACAGTGAAGGTAAGCTTATTCCGAGAGAAAAGTGCAGAGGTAAGCAAAAGGCGATTGAAGCCTGTTTTAATAAAATGCTTGAAAGGGCAGGGGAAGCGAAAAAGTATAACGGCAGGTGCTATATAGCCAATTCGGATTGCTTTGACGACGCAAAGAAGCTTTCCGATATGATAGAAGCAAGCTTCCCGAAGCTTAAGGGAAAGGTTGAAATAGTGGATGTCGGTGTAATAATCGGCACTCACACGGGGCCGGGAACAACCGGACTGTTCTTTGAAGGAGGAAATGATATAAAATGAACAATCAGAATTACAATCCCAACTTTAATCCGAACTTTAACCAAAACAATACGGACAATAACCCGTATAATACCAACAGCGGTTATCAGGCGCCTCCTGTTTATAACAACAACCCGAGGCCTACTCCCAATATGCAGTATAACGGTAATTCCGCTGGTAAGCCGCCGAAAAACGGAAACAGCAATAACAAAACGCTTTATATTTTAATCGGAGTTGCCGCTGCAGTCGTATTACTGCTTGCTATTGTACTGATTGTTGTTCTCTCGTCGGGAAGGAATAAACCTTCAAATAACTATTCTTATGACAGCAACACAACAAGCTATCAGGCGCAGACAGAGGCTGAAACTCAGGCGACGACCTTGCCCGAAACCACAACTTTACCCGTCACTCAGGCTCCTACTCAGCCTGCCGCAGACCACCGTATTAACGTTACAAATGACGGTGTGCCGACTGACAGATACCTTACTCAGGGCGAGCTGACCGCAATCAATACATTTATCTCCAACCTTACCGAAACGGAGTTTTTGAGCTACGGCTATATGAACAACAACTCTGACGCAATTATAAACTTTGCAATTCTTCACGCATATTTAAACGGTAATAATACCTGCAGCGTAAACGGTGAAGCGGTTTCAATCAGCGGTGATTCCGTATATAAGTACATATACAGGTTCTTTGACACCGATATTTCACTCAGGTCTACCGATATGGCTGACTACAACTCCGCAACGAATATGTTCTATACCTCTAAGTCAAGGCTTGACGCAAAGATTGTACATTCAAACAGCGGCTACGGCAGGATTTATTCCTTTGCGGTAATTGACAGCTGCACAAAGTACTTTGACAGTGCATGCGGAGTGACATTTAAGATTTATTCTGTCAGCGCACCCGTTTCCGACGCCTACTACGGTTACTATCAGGATCAGGCGCAGTCGATCGGCGGAGTCCGTCAGATTGGCTCGGGAAGGGCTACAATAATGCCAACCAACATCGGTGTTCTGAGCGATTCAATGAAAATGACAATCGTTGATTATTCAGCGAGTTATTAAATAACCGAAAGGAGTATTTTTTATGAATTATGAAATTCAAGGCGGCAGCTTCCCTGTTGTAGTATGCAACGTAGAAGCAAATGAAACAATTATTACAGAGGGCGGCGGAATGAGCTGGATGAGCCCGAATATGCAGATGCAGACTACCTCAAATGGCGGTTTGGGCAAAATGCTCGGCAGAATGATGACCAGAGAGAGCCTCTTCCAGAACAAGTACACCCCACAGGGCGGCCCCGGACAGATTGCCTTTGCAAGCAGCCTTCCCGGTGAGATTGTAGCTCTTGAGATTAACCCTCAGCAGAGCTATATCTGCCAGAAGTCCTCGTTCCTTGCAAGCACCGAAGGAGTTGAGCTTTCAACCTTTTTCCAGAGAAAGCTCGGCGCAGGCCTTGTAGGCGGCGAAGGCTTTATTATGCAGAAGCTTTCGGGCAACGGCACAGCCTTTGTTGAAATTGACGGCGCCGCTATCAGGTATAACCTTCAGCCCGGTCAGCAGCTTATTGTTGACACAGGTCACGTTGTACTTATGAGCGATACCTGTAAGATGGACGTTCAGACCGTTAAGGGCGTTAAGAATATGCTTTTCGGCGGCGAAGGTTTCTTCAATACGGTTGTTACCGGCCCCGGCGAGGTTGTCCTTCAGACAATGCCCGTCATCAAGCTTGCAGGCTCGATTGCACCCTATGTAGTAACAAGCTCAAACTGAACATAATTTAAAAATCCTGCGGCCTTAATCGGCTGCAGGATTTTTCTTTGCCTTATTCTGTTTTATCCGTTTGAATATCAGAATTATTATTATCAAAAAGCAAATATACATCAAAACGGTTTTAACCGCCGTAACGGCTGACGAAACATAGAAAATGTTTGTGTTTGTAATCGGCTTGTTAAGGAAAATTACCGTGAAAATGTTTTCCGTATAATCAAACAGCGCAAGTATTACGGGGACTATAACGAGCTTCGTTTTCTTCTTTGAAAGAACAGCGATAAGCAAAACGAAAAAAACGCAGTAGCAAATCGGATAAATAAAGTCGAGCGGCAGCTGGAAGCACAGATAAATATGCCTTGAAATCTTGCTTATGCTTTCAAGAAAGCTCTGCGCGTCGGCAGGGGAATAGCCGAAATTCATATCGAAACAGCGTATCCCGTTTGTTGACGCCTCGATTTTCGGAATCAGTACAAAGTTCATTGCAACACAAATTAACGTCGTCAACGTTCCGCTTATAATCAAACCCGATTTTTTTTTGGCACTAACCATATAATCACCCTGATATATCGTAACACGATTATGAAATATATTCAAGTAATACTAAATGAAATATATATTGTATTTAAATAGCTTAGTCTTCGGCAAACCGCTTCTAAAGAAATATTTCACTCGTTCTATAAGAATGAATTTCATTGAAAAAGACTTGCCGAAGCAAGCCTTTTTCATGGTCGTGATGTTCATAACGGATTAGTAAAATTTCATACTCGGCAGAAGCCGAGTATGAAATAATGACATTAAGTCATTATGAAATTTTCTGCAAAAGCAGAAAATGAAATAAAATTCATTCCTCAATATGCGAAGCATATTTCATACACGAAGTGTATTTCATATTTCAAAGAAATATTTCACTCATTCCGAAGGAATGAATTTCATTGAAAAAGACTTGCCTAAGCAAGTCTTTTTCATGGTGCGGATAACAGGACTTGAACCTGCACGCTCGCGCACAAGATCCTAAATCTTGCGTGTCTGCCAATTCCACCATATCCGCATTTAAATGCTTATGTTTTCCGGATGATATACAAAAAGCAAAACCAATGATGTTATAATCCTAAGCAAGCAGATTGCGATGATAATATATCTTTGCTTAATGATATTGACCGCAACTGTGTCATTATTTTCTTTTGCTTTTCTGTAAACGAGTAAATCGTCCCAGGGCAGGGAAACGAACTTAAAATGCTTGCGTAAATAAACGTATGAAGAATTTTTGGAAAGCTCTCTTTCGGCTAACGACTGAACGATTGCGTTATATACAACAAACACAAAAGTGCCGAAGAAAAAAAGAAACACAAGAAAATCAAGCCTTCGAAAGGAAAGCAAGGTGATTATAAAACAGATAACCTGCAAAAGAATATAAACGTCGTTAATTTTTATAATCTTTTTAAGCATATTAACCACCGAAGTCATTAATATAAAATGCGTTATTTTCTTTTTAAATATTATATCAAAACTTTCGTTAAAATTCAATAGACAAACCGAACTAAATGTTATAAAATAGTACTATATAAAGGAGGATGTACTATGAAAAGCATTTGGACAGATAAGGTTGACCTGAAAAACCCGCTTGCGGATTATCCGAGACCGCAGTTTAAAAGAGATTGCTGGCAGAGCCTTAACGGTGAATTTGAATACCATATTGCAACAAGAGGGGAGAAGTGGATAGAGGACTACACCGGTACCATTATTGTACCCTTTGCGGTCGAAAGCCTGCTTTCGGGCGTAGAAAAGCCGTTAAGACCCACGGACAGACTTTGGTACAGAAAGAGATTTACACTTAACGAGGATTTAAAGGGTAAGCGTATTTTGCTGAATTTTGAAGCCGTTGACTGGCAGTGCAAGGTTTATATTAATAAAGAATTGGTTGGCAAGCACACGGGCGGCTACTGTGAGTTTTCCTTTGATATTACCGATTACCTCACGGACGGCGAAAACGTTTTAACAGTTTGCGTTTACGATCCGACGGAATCCGGCTGGCAGCAGAGGGGAAAGCAGGACAACCATCCTCACGGCTTCTGGTACACTGCAACGTCGGGAATCTGGCAGACAGTCTGGCTTGAGGGCGTAAGCGAAACTCATATCAATTCTATCAAGCTTTTGCCCGATATTGACAACTCTTCCTTTAACATTAAAACCGAGATTTCCGCAGGCACCTACAATTCCCTTATGCTATATGTATATGACAAGGGCGACGAGATTGTTTCGGCGGAAATTTCAACCGATGAAGACATTAAATTGCCCGAGGACTTCAAGCTATGGAGTCCCGAGGAGCCGAATCTTTACGACATAGAGCTTAACCTTATCAAGGACGGAAAGGTCGTTGACTGCGTTACAAGCTATTTCGGTATGAGAAAATTCGGCATCGGCAAGGACAAGTTCGGCGTTATGCGCCTTATGCTTAATAACAAGCCTTATTTCCAAAGGGGATTGCTCGATCAGGGCTATTGGCCAGACGGCGGTCTTACTCCTCCTTGCGATGAGGCTATGATTTTCGACATTAAGGAAATGAAGCGTCTTGGGTTTAATATGCTCAGAAAGCACATCAAGCTTGAGTCAATGAGATGGTACTACCACTGCGACAGGCTTGGTATGATAGTCTGGCAGGATATGATGAGCGGCGGAGCATATATCGGCAACCTGTTTGCCGGAGTAATGCCAAATATTGTTCCTCACCTTAAGGACGATAAATACAACATTTTCAAGCGTGAAAAGAAGGATGCGAGAGACGACTACAAGCGTGAGCTCGGCGAAATGATTAATCAGCTTTACAATGTTGTTTCGATTTTCTGTTGGGTGCCCTTCAACGAGGGCTGGGGTCAGTTTGATTCGCTGAAAATATGTAATTATGTAAAGAGTATGGATACCTCACGCGTTGTGGACCACGCAAGCGGCTGGTATGACCAGAAGGGCGGAGACATTAAAAGCTTACACAGATATGTTTTCCCCGTTACCATGCCAAAGCTTGACAACAAGCGTGCATTTGTAATTACCGAATTCGGCGGTTATCAGAACACATACACCGGTCACACCTGGACCGATAACAAGACCTTCGGTCTGTATCTTAAGTTTAAGAACAAGGATACACTTACCAACGCATACAAAAAGCTTCATGAAAAGCAGATAATTCCTCTTATCGACAAAGGGCTTTGCGGTACGGTATATACTCAGGTTTCCGATGTCGAAAACGAGCTTAACGGTATTTATACTTACGACAGAGCGCATCTTAAAATAGATGAGGAAACTATTATCGCAATCAACAAAAAGCTTGTTCTGTGAGGTGCTTTGAATGGCAAACAATTATAACCAGAAGCTGAAGCTGTTGTACTTACTTGATGATTTGCTTGAAAACAGCGACGAAAACAACCCGATTGACACCGAGCATTTGATTGCTCACCTTAACAATAAAGGTATTGAATGTGAAAGAAAATCAATATACCGTGATATTGCTATTTTGCAGGAATACGGATATGATATTCTTAAAACGCGTTCACCGAAGGTCGGATACTATATCGGCGTCAGGGACTTTCAGCTTGCCGAAATTCGCCTTTTAAGCGACGCTATTCAGGCGGCAAACTTTATTACTCCGAAAAAGACGAAAGAGCTTTTGGCGAAGATTTACAAGCTCGTCAGCAAGGAACAGGCTAATTCCCTCAGGAATCAGGTATATGTAGAAAACAGACCGAAATGCAGTAATGAGGGGATTTACTACACAATCGATAAACTTGACCGTGCCATTCAGATGAACAGGCAGGTAAAAATAATATATCGCCGTAGAAAAATTACCGACAATAATAAGGCTGAGTATGAGGAGAAAACACATTATATCAGCCCTTATGCCATGATATGGTCGGACGACCACTATTATCTTGTCGGAAACAATCGTAATTACACCAATATTATGGTTACAAGGATAGACAGAATCAAAAGCGTTGAAATACTTGAGGACGTTCCGTGCATAAGCTTCTCGGCGGTTTCGGAATATAAAAACTTCTTTGACACGGCTGATTACGCAAATAAGCATTTCAATATGTTTACAGGGGAACCCGAAAAAATAGAATTGATTTGTTCCAACTCGATTGTCGAACCTATTCTTGACCGTTTCGGTGATAAGGTTAATATTTTAAAATGCGGCGACTCCAAGTTTAAAATTACAGTTGAAGCTGCACCGAGCGAGGGACTTGTTTCCTGGATTATGCAGTTCGGCAAGGATATCACCGTCAAGTCGCCTGCCTCTCTTAAAAAGCTGCTTCTTGATAGGGTAGAGGCGATACAAAATCTTTATAAAATCTGACGGCTTGTGCAAAATACACAAAGTTTTTTTCTATTATTTAATCAGGTTATATTTTGCAATACTTGCAAAAAAACGCAGTTTGTTATAAAATAAACAGGAAATAATTTGGAAAGGATTAATTAAAAATGAGTAGTGCATTAAACAAAATGACTGTTGAAGATTTTGACGTTCAGGGCAAAAAGGTTCTTGTTCGTTGTGACTTCAATGTAAAAATGGAAAACGGAGTTATTACCAGCGACAAAAGAATTGTAGCTTCACTTCCGACTATTCAGTACCTTATCGACCACAACGCAAAGGTTATTCTTTGCTCACACCTCGGCAGACCGAAGGGTGAATTTAACCCTGAGTTTTCAATGAAGCCCGTTGCCGCAAGACTTTCCGAGCTTCTCGGCAAAGAGGTTAAAATGGCTGATGATGTTGTCGGCGAAAGCGCTCAGGCACTCGCAGCTTCACTTAAAGACGGTGAAGTTCTTCTTCTTGAAAATGTTCGTTTTGAACCCGGTGAAACAAAGAAAGACCCCGAGCTTTCAAAGAAGTTTGCTTCACTTGCAGAGCTTTATGTTAACGACGCATTCGGCTCGGCTCACCGCGCTCATTCCTCAACAACAGGCGTTGCAGAATATCTTCCTGCGGCTTGCGGTTATCTTATTCAGAAGGAAATTCAGTTTATCGGCGGAGCTCTTGAAAACCCGAAGAGACCTCTCGTTGCTATTTTAGGCGGCGCTAAGGTATCGGATAAGATCGGCGTTATTACAAACCTTATTGATAAGTGCGACACACTTATTATCGGCGGCGGAATGGCGTACACATTTATGAAGGCTCTCGGTCATAACATCGGTAATTCTCTTCTTGAAGAGGACAAAATTGAGTTAGCTAAATCCATGATGGACAAGGCAGAAGAAAAGGGCGTTAAATTCCTTATTCCCGTTGACAACAAGGTTGGCAGAGAGTATAAAGAGGATACTGAAGCCATGATTGTTAATTCCGATGAAATTCCCGACGGTTGGATGGGACTTGATATCGGACCCGAAACTCAGAAGCTTTTCAAGGATGCTGTTAAGGACGCGGGTACTGTTATCTGGAACGGACCTATGGGCGTTTCCGAGTGGGCAAACTTTGCTTCGGGTACAATTGCCGTAGCAACTGCTATTGCCGAAAGCGGCGCTATTTCGATTATCGGCGGCGGCGACTCTGCTGCAGCAATTCAGAAGCTCGGCTTTGCCGACAAGATGTCTCACATCTCAACAGGCGGCGGCGCTTCGCTCGAGTACCTTGAAGGTAAAGAGCTTCCCGGTATTGCAGCTCTTAACGAAAAAGAATAATTAAATAAATAATTGAAGGTGAGTATTTTACTCGCCTTCAAATCGTGATAAGGAGTAATATTATGAAAAAAGAACTTCGCAGAGCAGTTATTGCAGGTAACTGGAAAATGAACAACACACCTTCACAGGCTAAGGCTCTTATTGAAGAAATGAAGCCTCTTGTTAAGGACGCAGACTGTGACGTTGTACTTTGCGTACCTTTTATTGACATCCCTGCTGCTGTTGAGGCTGCTAAGGGCTCAAACATTAAAATCGGCGCAGAGAACATTCACTTTAAGGCTTCGGGCGCATATACTGGCGAGATTTCAGCCGATATGCTCAAGGAAGCAGGCGTTGAATATGTAGTTGTTGGACATTCCGAAAGAAGACAGTATTTTGCTGAGACAGACCAGACTGTTAACCTTCGTACACTCGCTGCCGTTAACGCAGGCCTTAAGGCTATCGTATGCGTAGGCGAAACACTTGAGCAGAGAGAGCTCGGTTATACCGAAACTCTTTTAAAGTATCAGACAAAGATGGCTCTTACGAACGTTACAAAGGAACAGCTCAAGAACATTATTATTGCTTATGAGCCTGTTTGGGCAATCGGTACCGGAGTTACTGCTACAGCTGATCAGGCTGATGAGGGTAACGGCTTCTGCAGAGCGGCAATTGCCGAGGCTTACGGCGAGGATGTTGCACAGACAGTTACAGTTCAGTACGGCGGCTCCATGAATGCTAAAAATGCCGAAGAGCTTGTTGCTAAGGTAAACGTTGACGGAGGTCTTATCGGCGGAGCTTCACTTAAGGCTGAGGATTTCTCAATTATCGTTAAAGCTGCTTCAAAATAATTAAAAGCACAAATTAAAAGCTCCGCTTTGGCGGAGCTTTTTTGATACATAAAAATAATCGGTACAGTTTTCCAACTATACCGATTTAGTTTTATCTGTATGAAGATAATTGCTGTGAGAATCTGTAAATGATGTTAGAAACGATGCTGTCAAGTGAAGACTTTGCCCAATTGATTAATGAAGCATTAGGTGTAATCGGCTTTGTGTTAAGAAGATTAGTGTTATAGTTTTCAAAGTCCTTGTTTGCAACAGCTTGCTGACACTGATAATACCAGTATTCAGGGGTATTCTCGTTACCGATATAGTACATAATGTGATAGCCGTAGCTTGTTTCAACAATATCGGTATCGCCGGGCTTTCTTGCTTCGTCAAACACCCAGTCATTGAAGCTTTCAACCATCTGGCCGGGATATACGTTTTCGTAAAGTCCGCCTTTATCCTTTGAGCCGGGATCAGCACTGTTTTCCTTAGCAAGCGCGGCAAAGTTGTCTTCGGTCGGATTTGCCTGATACTTCTTGTAAATTTCGTCAGCCTGAGCCTTAGCTGCGGCCTTCTGCTCGTCTGTAGCTTCTGACTGTTCATCAGTGGTTTCAAACTGGAATAAAATATGTCTTACGTTAGCAAGCTTAGTTGTATCCTTCTGAGGTAAGCTGATAAGGTAAAGAACGGTATAGCCGTTTGTTCCCTCAATAACAGTTTTGTCGCCGACAGCTCTGTCCGCCGCATATATCCAGTTAACAGCGCTTTCGCCGATAGAGGAAAGAGATGAGCCGCTTGCTTCTTTATTAACGATGGAATCGGAGTTGAGCTGAGCATTATATTCCATTCCCAGTCTTACAACGCTTGCATCATCTGTAACCTGTGCAAGATAGGCTTCCGCCTTAGCTTTTGCGTCTGCCATAGCCTGCTGATTGGCGGCTGTTTTCTGCTCATCGGTAGCATCCTCTGCAAGCTCGGGAGTTTCTGCCGTAACCGTGAAATATGCAACGCCTACAGTTGTGTAGTTCTGAATATTTGCAGCGAATTCCTCGTTTACCTTCTCGCCGGTAACAGCCTTTGTAAGCTCTTCCTGCTTAGCCGTAAAGTAGCTCTGAGCAAGCTTCTGGTTTTCAAGAGCTTCTCTTATAATGCTTTCGGTAACTCCCTTACCGTAGTTTATAACAATGAAACGGGAGAGGGAATAGTCGTTATTCTCTGCACCGTCACGGAGAGATTGAATATTGTCTTCTATATCCTTCTTTTCTTCATCGGTAAGTGTTATATTGCTAAGCCTTGCCTGCTCGGCATAAAGGTCAAACTGTTGAATTGATTTTCTTGCCTGGTCGTCAAAATAATCTTCCCAAGTGGGGTTTTCAATACCGTCGATTGTACCGGTATAAGCCTGCTCTTCGGGCATTTTGGAATAATCAAAGCCCGTATACATCTGACCGTAGCCCTGACCCTGCGACTCATACTGAACAGCCTGGTAAAGAGTTTGGGTATAAACTGACATATAGTAATAATTGTACTTAGCTACGGACACCTTTTTGTCACCGACCTTCATGGCGGTCAATGCTCTTTGCGGTATTCCGAAGAAGCTTAAGATTCCGTAAATTGCGACAAGACATACAGCAACGATTACTACAATACCGAGACACTTGCCGAAGCCTCTGCCGATTTTGGAAAGCTGAGGACTCTTTTTAGAGTTCTTCTGAGCAACCTTAGCCATACGCTTTTTACGTTCTTCACGGTAAAGCTCAGCCTGGGTTTTTTCTTGATTTTTTTCCATAAACATTTCAGTCCTTTATGTATATTTGGATAAACCTTTAAATATTATAAAGGATTTTTTGTTAAGATACAAGTATAAATTATTATTTTTTTAAAATGTTAATTAACTATTATATATTACAAAAAAGAATCTGCCGGTTTCCCGACAGATACTTTTATTTGATTAAACTTATTTCATTCCGTCTTCGTAAGCCTTAATCATCTTCTTAACCATCTGACCGCCGACTGAGCCTGCCTGTTTTGAGGTAAGGTCGCCGTTGTAGCCCTGCTTAAGATTTACGCCGATTTCCGAAGCTGCTTCCATCTTGAATCTGTTGAGTGCATCACGTGCCTCGGGAACAACATTCTTTGCCATTTTCTTTACACCTCTTTTTAGTTTATTTGCAAGGCTTATTTTATTACAAAGCTTCTGCCTCGCAAATAAATTTCCCTTGCAAAAGTATTCTTGACAAATTCTTTTTATATATTATTGAAAAAATTTGTCAAATGAGATGATTTTTTTATTCGAGAATAAGGCTGATAACGCTTGTGTCGGGGACAGACAGAGAAAGCTTTCCGTCGACTGTTTTGTAACCGTTGTAATTTTCAGGCTCGACATAATGCTTGTTTTCAAAGGTATTGCAGGCTTCCTTATCGGCGTGAAGTATCAGGCACTCTTTAACACTGTACGATTTTTTGTCATCGAAGCTAAACTGAATATCATAGCTTTTTTCAAGCGAAGCATTTGAAATCGTAACAACAAGCTGACGCTCCTTGTTAATTGATACCGAATGAGTTAAAGCGGGAACGCCGTTTTCAAGAATATCGTTTTCGAGTCGGCTGTCAATTAAATCGTTATCCTGATGAGGCGCGTACATTTTAAAAATATAAAAGGTAGGTGTTTTAATAAGCTCCTTTTTATCTGTCAGTATTACCGACTGCAGAACATTTACGGTCTGGGCAAGGTTTGCCATTTTCACTATGTCGCTGTGCTTATTGAAAATGTTTAGCGTTAGCGCTGCAACAATCGCGTCCCTCATTGAATTTTGCTGATATAAAAATCCTGGATTGGTACCTTCCGCAACGTCGCACCAGACTCCCCATTCGTCGACTATTAACGCAATCGGATGATGCTTGTTTTCAAGACCTCTTATTATGTTACCGTGCTTTTCGATTAATTCATCCATGTACACGGCGTCCTTGATTGTATGATAATACTCATCGTCGGAAAAATGCTCCGCGCTTCCTTTGTGATCCCAGTTACCGGTCGGTAGGCTGTAATGGTGCAGGCTGATACCGTATGGATTAGTGCCCCTTATACGGTCAATAACCTTCTTCGTCCAGTCATAGTTTCCGTCGCCTGCGCCGCAGGCTATTTTCAGTACTCTGTTGCCGGAATAATCTTTACAGAAGGTCTGATATTTTCTGTATTCGTCAGCGTAAAATTCGGGCGTCATATTTCCGCCGCCGCCCCAGTTTTCATTTCCGACGCCTACATATTTAAGATGCCACGGTTGTTCTCTGCCGTTTTCCTTTCTCTTTTTTGCAAGCGAGGAATTTCCGTCATAGGTTATGTATTCAATCCAGCTTTGCATTTCCCAAACAGTGCCGCCGGACATATTTGCCGCAAGATACGGCTCGCATCCGAGTTCCTCGCAAAGGTTAAAAAACTCATGCGTACCAAAGGCATTGGTTTCTTCTACTCCGCCCCAGCAGGTGTTTATTCTTACCGGACGGTTTTCTTTTGGACCTATACCGTCCTCCCAATGATACTCCTCGGCAAAGCAACCGCCGGGCCAGCGTAAAACAGGTATTTTAATTTCCTTGAGTGCGTCAATAATATCCTGTCTGACGCCGTTTGTATTCGGAATATCCGAGCTTTCGCCGACATAAAAGCCGTCATAAATGCACTTTCCGAGATGCTCGGAGAAATGACCGTAGATTTCTCTGTTGATGTGAGAGAGGGCAGTGTTTTGATGAATTATAAGCTTTTTCATAATTTACCCATCCTTTTTTCTTTAATCATACAACCGGAATTATAATTATGCAATGCTATTATGGTAATATTTTTATAATTTTTTAAAAAATTTCAAAAAAAGTATAGCATTGTTTAAAAATATAGTTTATAATAAAGCAAAACAGTAAATTGGGGGGATATGTTTGCCGTCAAAATATTCAGTTTCACTTGAACGACTGATTAAAGAATTTGATTTTGAAACATTGTATTTACCTGTTTCGGCAAACGAGCTTTCCGTCACTTCGCCGGACGTTAACCGTCCGGGTTTGATTCTGGCGGGCAGAGATGATTATTTCGACCCTGAAAGAGCGCAGTTCCTTGGTCTTTCTGAAATTGAGTTTTTAAAAACCTTGGACACACAGAAACAGTACCAAAGTCTTAAAAAGCTCTGTTCAAAACGACCTCCCTTTATTCTTATTACCAGAAATCTTACTCCGCCCGACTGTATTTTTGAGCTTGCCGAGCAGTTCAAGGTTCCGCTTTTAAGAACATCGGAATCAACTTCAAGCTGTATGTCGGCTCTGATTAACTTCTTAGGCACAGAGCTTGCGGACAGAATAACCCGACATGGCGTGCTTGTAGAGGTATACGGCGAAGGTATACTGATAATCGGTGACAGCGGGGTCGGTAAAAGCGAAACTGCAGTTGAGCTTATTAAAAGGGGACACCGTCTTATTGCTGACGATGCGGTTGAAATCAGGAGAGTTTCCTCAAAGACGCTTGTCGGTTCGGCACCCGATAATATCAGACATTTTATTGAGCTTCGCGGCATTGGCATCATTAACGCAAGACGTATTTTCGGTATGGGCGCTGTTAAGTTGTCGGAAAAAATCAATATGGTTATTCAGCTTGAGCCGTGGAACCCCGAAAAGGTTTACGACAGAATGGGAATAGACAATGAGTATATTAACATTATGAATGTCAAGATTCCGTTGACCGTTGTTCCCGTAAAGCCCGGAAGAAACCTTGCAATTATTATTGAGGTTGCCGCAATGAACAACCGTCAGAAAAAGATGGGCTATAATGCGGCAAAGGAACTTTTGCATCAGCTCGGTATCCATGAAGAAGAGCCCGAGCCTGAAGAAGTTGAAATCTGGCAAAGTTATTAAATTTATATTTTATATAAATTGGGAGGATATTATGTACAGAATTGGCGTAGATCTCGGAGGCACAAATATTGTTGCCGGAGTTGTAGACGAGTATTACAGAATCGTAGGCAGAGGCAGTACACCTACCGCTTGCCCCCGTCCTTCATGGGAAATTATCAACGATATAGCTGAGGCTATCAATCTTGCAATTGAGGATGCCGATGTTACTCTTGATGATGTCCTTTCGATCGGTATCGGTACACCGGGTTCTGTAAACAAACAGTACGGCGTTATTGAGTATGCTAACAACCTCGGCTTTGATAATGTTCCTGCAAGAGATATTCTTCAAACACAGTTTGACAAGCCCATCTACATTGAAAACGATGCTAACTGTGCTGCACTCGGAGAGGCGATAGCAGGTGCAGGCGACGGCGTTGAAGACTTTGTTGCCGTTACTCTCGGCACAGGCGTCGGAACAGGCATTGTTGTTAACGGAAAAATCCTTAACGGTTGTAATGACGCCGCAGGCGAAATGGGCCATATGGTTATTGTTGCCGACGGCGAGCCCTGCACATGCGGCAGAAACGGTTGCTGGGAGGCTTATTCCTCAGCTACCGCTCTTATCAGGGAAACCAAGAAGGTTATGCTTGAAAACAAGGACTCCAAAATGTGGGACATTGTTGACGGCGACATTGAGAACACAAACGGTAAAACCGCATTTGACGCAATGCGCGCAGGCGATGAGGCAGGTCAGAAGGTTGTTGATTGGTATATTCATTATCTCGGCGTCGGTCTTACTAACCTTGTTAATACCTTCCAGCCTAAGGTCCTTTGCGTAGGCGGCGGTATCGGTTGCGAAAAGGAAACCATCCTTGAGCCCGTCAGAAAGATTGTTGCTGCCGAAAGATACAGCGTACATACAATGGAGCAGACAAGAATCTGCTCGGCACGTCTCGGCAACGACGCCGGTATTATCGGCGCTGCCTTACTTGACGAATAATTTGTTGCGAGGAAACACAGTGCTTAATATTGTTATTGATACTGCCGAAAGCTTGGGCTGCGAATATGACGTAAATATTCCGATGTCCGCACGCACAAGCTTCAAAACAGGCGGAAAAGCAGAGCTTATGCTTTACCCTGACAGTGTTGAAACTTTATTAAAACTCCTTGATGTATGTAAGAAAAATAACATCAAAACTTATATTATCGGAAACGGGAGCAATATTCTTGTTTCCGATAATGGTTTATCGGGAGTTGTTTTCAGACTGTCAAATAATCTGTCGGAAATTCGTCTTATTGATGAAGAAACCGTTTTCTGCCAAAGCGGCGCTTCAATGATGAAGCTTTGCAGCTTTGCTTTGGAACATTCCTTAAGCGGACTTGAGTTTGCTTACGGTATACCCGGAACTGCAGGCGGCGCAGCTTATATGAATGCAGGCGCTTACGGCGGTGAAATGAAGGATGTGCTGTTTAAATGTGAGCACATTGATGAAAACGGAAATATGGGCTTCTTTACCGAAGATGAGCTTCAGTTAGGTTACAGAAAAAGCGTTTATTCCGATAAAAACTATATTATTACGGGACTTTATCTGAAAATGAAAAAAGGAAATGCCGATGAAATAAAAGCGCTTATGAACGAAAATTTATCTAAGCGTAAGGATAAACAGCCGCTTGAGTTTCCTTCGGCAGGCAGTACCTTTAAAAGACCCGAGGGCTATTTTGCAGGCAGACTTATTGAAGACTGCGGATTAAAGGGCTTTTCCGTCGGCGGAGCTCAGGTCAGCGAAAAACACGCAGGCTTTGTAATTAACAGGGGTAACGCCACCACCTCCGACATTAAAGAGCTTATTCGGATTATTCAGGATAAGGTGTTGAAGGAAACCGGCGTTAAGCTTGAAACCGAAGTAAAGTATTTTGATTAAAAGGAGGATAAGTTATGGAATTGGTAATTGTTACGGGTATGTCGGGCGCAGGCAAATCAAGAGCTGCCGAGGCGCTTGAGGATATTGGCTTTTACTGTGTTGACAATATGCCTCCCATGCTTATTCCGACCTTTGTAAACCTTAATCTAAGCTCCAAGGATATGAAAAAAAGAGTAGCTCTTGTTGCCGATATAAGACTCGGTAATGATTTTACCGAGCTTTTTAACATTCTTTCCGAGCTTAAAAATATTAAGGGTATTGATTATAAAATCCTCTT
Source organism: Clostridia bacterium (assembly GCA_017438845.1). Taxonomy (GTDB): domain Bacteria; phylum Bacillota; class Clostridia; order Oscillospirales; family Acutalibacteraceae; genus Fimenecus. The sequence continues at coordinate 88,328 of JAFRUO010000004.1, forward strand.
TATTGACGCCGATAACGAAGTGATAATGAGACGTTATCAGGAAACAAGGAGAAAGCATCCTCTTGCCGATGAATTTAACTCGCCTTCAATTCTTGACGCTATAATTAAGGAAAGGGAAATTCTTCTTCCCGCAAGGCAGAATGCTGACTACATTCTTGACACAAGCGACATAATGAGCTCGCAGTTTAAAGAAAAGATTGTTAATCTGTTTTTAACAAATATTTCTTCCTCACTAAAAATTTACAGTATTTCCTTCGGCTTTAAATACGGTATTCCGAATGAAGCGGATCTCGTTTTTGACGTCAGGTGTCTTCCGAATCCGTTTTATATTCCCGAGCTTAAAAACCATACGGGACTTGAGGAAAATGTCAGAAACTTTGTTATGAAATTTGAACAGGCAAGAGTGCTTGAAAACAAGCTTTACGATTTGCTTGATTTCCTGATTCCTCTTTACAGAACCGAAGGCAAGAGTCAGCTTACAATTGCCGTAGGCTGTACGGGCGGAAAGCACCGTTCGGTAGTTTTTGCCGAGCTTTTAAATAAGCATCTGCTTGAAACGGGAGCAGATGTAAGTGTATTCCACAGAGATATTCAAAGGTGACGTATGTCGTTCAGTACACAGCTCAAGCAGGAGCTTCTGTCAATTGAAAACATTAAGCCGTGCTGTATGCTCTCGGAGACATACGGCTTAATACTTTTTTCAAAGTCTTTTTCAAAACGCAGTATGTTCCTTAACACCGAAAACAGTCAGGTTGCCGAAAGATATTATTCTTGTATTAACAGGCTTGCTGTTGACGGAGTATCCTTTACTAAATCCGATTCGGGTAAATGTAAGGTAAGCGTTAACAGTGAGGCTTCGCGGCTTCGTGTACTGTCGGCGTTCGGCTTTTCGGGAAACGAAAGATCGAGAAGGATTAACTGGGCAAATATTGAGAATGACTGTTGCCTTTATTCTTTTATCAGGGGAGTTTTTCTTGCGTGCGGAAACATAAGCGACCCAGAGAAAAGTTACCACGTTGAATTCTGTGTTCCGTATTCTTTGAAAAACGATCTCCTGCGTGTGCTTGGCGAAATTGAGCTTAAGCCCAAAGAGATTAAGCGTAATAACAACTATTATCTTTATTTTAAGGACAGCGAGGATATCCTCACTTTGTTGGCGTCAATCGGAGCTAACAATTCCGTGCTCGAATTTACAGGCGTTAAAATTTTCAAGGATATGAGAAACAATATCAACCGAAAAACTAATTTTGAAAACGCCAACCTTGACCGCACGGTAAATGCGGCGCTTGTGCAGACCGAAGCTATTTTAAAGCTTAAAAAGCAGGGGAAGTTTAACACTTTGCCGACTGAGCTGAGGCAGTTGGCTCAGCTCAGGCTTGACAATCCCGATTTGTCATTAAAGGAAATCGGCGAAATGCTCGAGCCTCCGCTTTCTCGTTCGGGAGTAAACCACAGGCTTCAGAAGCTTATAAATCTTTCTCAGTAAGAACGGATTATTACACATTAATCCGTTCTTTTTATATTATTTACAAAAAATGAATAAAAGCCATCTTGTTGTTTGTGCTTTTAAATATTGCAGTTAAAATAAAATAGTGGTAAAATATAATGAATTTTTAAGGTGATAAGGTGAGAAGATGAAATTCAGAGAGGATATCAGGAATATAGCCATTATTGCTCACGTTGACCACGGCAAAACCACCTTGGTTGACGAGCTTTTAAAGCAGAGCGGTATTTTCAGATCAAACGAGGTTGTTCAGGACAGGGTTATGGATTCAAACGACCTTGAAAGGGAAAGAGGAATTACCATTCTTTCCAAGAATACTGCTATCAATTACGAGGGCTATAAAATTAATATAGTAGACACTCCCGGCCACGCCGATTTCGGCGGCGAGGTAGAAAGAATACTTACAATGGTTGACGGAGTTTTACTGCTTGTCGACGCCTTTGAGGGCTGTATGCCTCAGACAAGATTTGTTCTGAATAAAGCGCTTGCATTAAACAAAAAGGTTGTAGTTGTTATAAACAAAATCGACAGACCCGGCGCAAGACCCGCAGAGGTTATTGACGAGGTGCTTGATTTGTTTATAGAGCTCGGCGCCAATGACGATCAGCTTGAGTTTCCCGTTATATATGCTTCTGCAAAGGATGGCTACGCCTCTCTTGACCCCGAGGCAAGAAGCGGTGACATGCGGCCGCTGTTTCAGGAAATAATTAAGGAAATTCAACCGCCGGAGGGCGATGTTGACGAACCTCTTCAGTGCCTTTTTTCCAGCCTCGATTACGACGATTATGTCGGCAGAATAGGAATCGGAAGAATACAAAGAGGCCGTCTTAATATAAACGACAAGGTTTCGCTTTGTAAAACCGACGGTACAGTGGAAAGCGTTAAAATTTCAAGGCTGTATCAGTTCGAAGGACTTAAAAGGGTAGAGGTACAGTCAGCTGCAGCAGGCGATATTATTTGCGTTACGGGTATTTCCGACCTTAATATCGGAGAAACTATCTGTGACCCGGAGCATATTGATCCTCTTCCCTTTGTTAAAATAGACGAGCCTACCATTTCAATGAATTTTATGGTAAACGACAGCCCCTTTGCAGGGCAGGAGGGCAAGTATGTTACCTCAAGAAATATCAGGGACAGACTTTTTAAAGAGGTTGAAACCAACGTCAGTATGCGCGTTGAGGAAACCGACAGTACGGATTGCTTTAAGGTTTCCGGCAGAGGCGAGCTGCACCTTTCAATACTGATCGAAAATATGCGCCGCCAAGGCTATGAATTTCAGGTTTCCCGGCCTGAGGTTATTACTAAGTATGAAAACGGCAAGCTGCTTGAACCGATTGAGCTGCTGATTGTTGAGGTACCCGAGGAATATGTCGGCGTCGTTATGCAAAAAATCGGCTCAAGAAGGGGAGAACTTGAAAACATGGGCACCCGTGACGGAGGCTCAACGCATCTTGAGTTTAAAATTCCCGCAAGAGGTCTAATCGGTTACCGTTCGGAATTCCTGACCGATACAAACGGAAACGGAATTATGAACAATGTTTTCTTTGGATACGAGGAGTTTAAGGGTGATATTCAGACCAGAGAACGTGGCTCGATTGTAGTTCACGAAACCGGAGAAACCTCGGCTTACGGTCTTTTCAATACACAGGACAGAGGCAGACTGTTCATAGGTCCGGGCGTTCCTGTATATGAGGGCATGATTGTAGGAGAATGTGCAAAGAACGAAGATATAACCTGCAATGTTTGTAAGAATAAACACCTTACTAACACAAGAGCCTCGGGCTCTGATGACGCACTGAGACTTATTCCGCCGACAACGCTCAGCCTTGAGCAGTCAATGGAATTTATCGGCGAAGATGAGCTTGTTGAGATTACGCCGAAATCGATCAGATTAAGAAAGAAAATTCTTGCTAAGGATTTAAGGTTAAAGCAACAGTTTAAAAAGAAATAAGGTTTTGATATGCTCATAGATTTTCACACCCACATTTTTCCCGACAATATAGCCGTAAAAGCACTTCCCAGGCTGCAGCAGTACTCCGGAGGAATTTGTCCCTGCGGAGAGGCTACTGTCAGTTCTCAGCTTAAGGTTATGGCTCGGCAGGGCGTGGACAAGGCTGTTCTTTTAAGCATTGCAACAAACCCTAAACAGCAGAGAAATGTCAACGATTTTGCAATTTCTCTTTTAAAGGATGAAAGTCTGATTCCCTTTGGAAGTGTTCATCCCGACAGTGAGGATGCGCTGACAGAGCTTGAGCGTTTAAAAAGCTTCGGAATTAAAGGCGTTAAGCTTCATCCCGATTATCAGGGCTTTTTTGCAGACGAGGAAAGAATGATTCCTATTTATAAAAAAATTGCTGAGCTTGGCTTGATAACGGTATTCCACGCAGGCGTTGATATAGGTTTTCCCGAACCTGTTCACTGTACGCCGTCAATGCTAAAAAGGATTTTGCCGTTGTTCGGGGACGCCCCCGTAGTTGCCGCTCATCTCGGCGGTTATCTTTTATACGATGATGTCGTAAAGCAGCTTTGCGGTACTGACATATATCTTGATACATCATTTTCTTACGGAACCGTTCCTCCTATGTATGCTAAAAGAATAATAGAAAAGCACGGAGCAGACAGAGTACTTTTCGGTACCGATATGCCGTGGAGCAGTCCGGAAAACGAGTTGAGCTTTATAGATTCTCTTCAGCTTGAAGAAAGCGAAAAGCAGAAAATTCTTTATAAAAATGCTGTATCTCTCTTAAAATTATAAAAAAATATTAATTCCCTCTTGATTTTATTAATTCAAGAGGGTATAATTAGCACATAAACGCTTTAACGTTTAAAAGCATTAAAGCAAAGGAGAGGTAATTTTGAATACTACAATTGTTTGGGTTACGATTGCTATTTATGTTTTAATACTTGTAGCTATCGGTATCGTAGCAGGCAGAAAATCAAAGAGCATAGCTGACTTTACAGTCGGCGGAAGAAATGCAGGCGCATGGCTTTCTGCGCTATCTTACGGTACGGCTTATTTTTCGGCAGTTATGTTCGTCGGCTATGCCGGCAAAACCGGTCTTTCCTTCGGAATGTGGGGAATACTTGCCGGAATCGGAAACGCAGTGTTCGGTTCGCTTTTAGCGTGGGCTGTGCTTGCAAGACGCACAAGGGACGTTTCCGCAAGGCTTAAAATTAAGACCATGCCCGATTATTTTGAAAAAAGATACAACTCAAAAGGTCTTAAAACCTTTGCGGCAGTTGTAATTTTTATTTTCCTTATTCCTTATTCGGCATCCGTATACAGCGGACTTGCAAGTATTGCTCAGGTGCTTCTCGGAATTGACGACACCGTTTTTCTGATTATTATTGCTGTCCTCGCTGTGCTTCTTGTAATACTCGGTGGTTATCTAGTTCAGGCAAGGGCTGACTTTGTTCAGGGTATTGTTATGATGATAGGCGTTTTCCTGCTGCTTGTGTTTATAATCCGTTGCGACAGAGTAGGAGGAATAGAAGGGCTTAAACAGTATGCTCAAAGTGCCGAAGGACTTCCTAAGTTAAACGGAACTCAGTGGGTTTCTTTAATGGCAACCGTACTGATGACAAGCTTCGGTACCTGGGGTCTGCCGCAGATGATACAGAAATATTTCGGCATCAAGGACGACAAGCAAGCCAAAAGGGGAATAGTAATTTCCACCTTCTTTGCATTTCTTATTGCGGGCGGCGGATACTTCATCGGTTCCCTTTGCCACAAGTATTACACTGTCGGCAAGGATATGCCCGAGCCAGCTGATTTCATAGTACCGAATATGCTTAAGGATTCTTCTCTTCCGAATATACTGCTCGGTATTATCATTATTTTGCTTCTTTCGGCTTCCGTTTCCACACTTTGTTCTATTACTATTTCCGCAAGTACGACGCTCAGCATAGACCTTGTTGCGGAGAAGGCTAAGAAAAGACCCGATGACGCTAAGCTGAAAAACTACACGAGGATTTTCGCTTTACTGTTCATTATACTTTCATATGTCGTAGCTAATACAAGAACGCCTATTCTTGATATGATGAGCTATTCTTGGGGTATTATTTCCGGCTCGTTCCTTGCGCCTTATGTGCTTTCGCTTTATTACAAAAAGCTTAATAAAACAGGCGCTTGGGCAGGTGTGCTGACAGGCTTCTGTATCGCTATTATCCCTGCAGGGTGCAAGGTTTTGAACCTCTGCGGTGTCGAGGCGCAGACGGTTACAAAGCTCATGGCTCAGGGCCCCCACTATGCCTGCGCCGCTATGATAGCATCAATTATCGTCTGCTTAGCCGTAAGCGCTGTTACACAGAGAAAAGAAAACGCCGACGAATATGAATTTTTCTATAACGGAGTAGTTGAAAACGAATAAAAGATCTGTATGGTAATCCGTTTCGGGTTACCGTACAGCTATGTCCGAAATTATTGACTATTCTAAGAATTTGTGATAAATTATTATGTGCTTTATGTAATAAAAGATTTAAAGCTTTAATCCATTAAAAAGAAGGGTGCTAAATTGCCTATTACAGACATTCTGGAAAACAACAGCAGACTTTACGGCGACGAGGTTTGCCTTGTTGAACTTAATCCCGATATTCAGGAAAAGCAGAAAAAGACATGGAAGGATTTTTCTCTTAATGAACCTCAGAACACCTCTGCATACAGAAGAGAAATTACCTGGAATGTGTTTAACGAAAAAGCAAACAGGTTTGCAAATCTTTTAATCAGCAGGGGAATAGGGAAGAATGACAAGGTTGCTATACTTATGATGAATTGCCTTGAATGGCTTCCTATATATTTCGGAGTACTCAAAACCGGAGCAATTGCCGTACCTTTTAATTTCAGGTATGACACAGATGAAATCAAATACTGTGCCGAACTTGCCGAGGTTAATGTTATAGTTTTCGGCTCGAGCTTTATCGGAAGAATTGAGCCTATTGCAGACGAGCTGTCAAAAAACAGTATGCTTGTTTTTGTCGGCGACGGCGCATGCCCGAGCTTTGCGGAAAGCTATTCCGAGCTTACCGCTAACGCTTCAAGTAAAAATCCGGAAATACCTATCAAAGACAGCGACAATGCCGCTATCTATTTTTCATCGGGTACGACAGGCTTTCCCAAGGCGATTTTACATAAGCATCAGAGCCTTATGCATTCGGCTAAATGCGAGCAGGCTCACCACGGACAGACACATGAGGATGTTTTCCTGTGCATTCCTCCTCTTTACCATACAGGCGCTAAAATGCATTGGTTCGGAAGCTTCCTTGTCGGCGGCAAGGCGGTGCTTCTGAAGGGAACAAAGCCCGAATATGTTCTGAAGGCCGTTTCCGATGAGGGTTGCACTATTGTCTGGCTGCTTGTGCCGTGGGCGCAGGATATACTTGACGACATTGACTCGGGCAAAATCAAGCTTTCCGATTATAAACTCGATCAGTGGAGGCTTATGCACATAGGCGCACAGCCCGTACCTCCGAGCCTTATCAAAAGGTGGAAAAAGGTATTCCCGAATCATCAGTATGATACGAACTACGGCTTGAGCGAATCAATCGGACCGGGTTGCGTACATCTCGGTGTTGAGAATATTAACAAAGTCGGAGCAATCGGTATTGCAGGCTACGGATGGCAGACAAAAATTGTCGATACCGAGGGCAATACCGTAAGCCGCGGAGAAATCGGTGAGCTTTGCGTTAAGGGACCCGGAGTTATGACCTGTTATTACAGAAATGAACAGGCTACTAAAGAGTGCCTTAAGGACGGCTGGCTGTTTACAGGCGATATGGCTAAGGAGGATGAGGATGGCTTTATCTTCCTTGTTGACCGTAAAAAGGACGTTATCATCAGCGGCGGAGAAAACCTTTATCCCGTACAGATTGAAGATTTCCTGCGTCAGATGGAGGCTATAAAGGACGTTGCGGTAATCGGTATGCCCGACCCGAGACTCGGAGAAATTGCGGCGGCAATCATCGAGGTTAAGGAAGGCTATTCACTGACCGAAGAAGAGGTTAACGATTTCTGCCTTAAAATAGCAAGGTACAAAAGACCTAAAAAGATTATCTTTGCCGATATTCCGCGTAACCCCACGGGCAAAATTGAAAAGCCTGTACTCAGAAAAATGTATTGCGTTGAAAACCTTGTAGCAAAGGAAAATGAATCATAACTTTTTTATTTATAATATTTTTGAGGTGTTTATATAATGAAACAGTTAATGTTAGGCAACACAGCTTTTGCCAGAGGACTTTACGAGGCAGGCTGTCTTGTTGCTTCAAGCTATCCCGGTACACCGAGTACGGAAATTACCGAGGATGCTGCGAAATTTGACGATATTTACTGCGAATGGGCTCCCAATGAAAAGGTCGCAATGGAGGTTGCCTTCGGTGCGGCTATGGCAGGAAAAAGAAGCTTTTGCGGTATGAAGCACGTTGGACTTAACGTGGCGGCTGACCCTTTGTATACCGCTTCATATACGGGCGTTAACGCAGGTATGGTTATTGCCGTTGCCGATGACCCCGGTATGCATTCTTCGCAGAATGAGCAGGATTCACGTCATCACGCGATTGCTTCAAAGGTTCCCATGCTTGAGCCAAGCGATTCTCAGGAAACTCTTGACTTTGTAAAAAAGGCGTATGAAATATCCGAGGAGTTTGACACACCCGTTATTGTAAAAATGTGTACAAGAGTGTCCCATTGTCAGAGTATTGTTCAAACAGGCGAAAGAACGGAAGCTGTTAAGCCTTATGTAAAGGACATCGGCAAGTATGTTATGATGCCTGCCAACGCCAAGAAAAGGCATCCGTTTGTTGAAGAAAGAACAAAAAAGCTTATTGAATATGCCGAAACAAGCGATATTAACCGCATCGAAGAAGGAAGCGGCGATATCGGTATTATTACCTCAAGCACAAGCTATCTTTATGCAAAAGAGGTTTTCGGAGACAAGGCAAGCGTGCTTAAATTAGGTATGGTCAATCCTTTACCTGTAAAGCTTATTCTTGACTTTGCTTCTAAGGTTAATAAGCTTTATGTTATCGAAGAGCTTGACCCGATTATTGAAAACCATTGCAAGGCGCTCGGTCTTGATGTGATCGGCAAGGATAAATTCCCGATAATCGGAGAATTTTCGCAAAATCTTATTGCAGATAAGCTTGAAATAGAAAGAACGGCAGGACTGAAGCTCAATGAGCAGCTTCCCATGCGTCCTCCTGCGATGTGCTCGGGCTGTCCTCACAGAGGAATATTCTACATTTTAAGTAAAAACAAAATAACCGTATTAGGCGATATAGGCTGTTATACTCTCGGTGCGGTTGCGCCGTTAAACGCCATGCATATGACGCTTTGTATGGGCGGTTCGGTTTCGTCAATCCACGGCTTTAACAAAGCCCTCGGAGAAGAGTCGCAGAATAATACGGTTGCTGTTATCGGCGATTCTACATTTATGCATTCAGGTATGACTGGTCTTGCCAACATCGCATATAACGGCAGCAATTCAACGGTTATCATTCTTGATAACTCTATTACCGGCATGACCGGACATCAGCAGAATCCGACAACGGGTTATAATATTAAAGGCGACCCGGCAGGCAAAATTGACCTTGAGGCTCTTTGTAAGGCAATGGGCTTTAACAGGGTAAGAGTTGTTGACCCTTATGACTTAAAGACCTCAGAAGCAGCTATTAAAGAAGAGCTTGCAGCTGACGAGCCTTCGGTTATTATCAGCCGTCGTCCGTGCGTTCTTCTTAAGTATGTTAAGACTAATCCGCCGTTGAAGGTCGATAATGACAAGTGCAGAGGCTGTAAGGCCTGCATGAAGCTCGGTTGTCCGTCAATCAGCTTCCGTGACGGTAAGGCTCATATTGATAATACTCTTTGCACGGGGTGCGGAGTATGTAAACAGCTTTGTCATTTTGACGCGTTGAACTGAGGAGGGGTTTATTATGACTAAAAATATAATGATTGTCGGCGTAGGCGGTCAGGGCTCTTTGCTTGCAAGTAAGCTTTTAGGTCAGATACTTCTCTCCGCCGGATATGACGTTAAGGTTTCCGAGGTACACGGAATGAGCCAGAGGGGCGGAAGCGTTGTAACATACGTCCGCTTCGGCGACAAGGTTTACTCGCCTATTATTGATAAGGGCGAGGCTGACTATATTGTATCTTTTGAACTGTTAGAGGCTGCAAGATATGTTGAATATCTTAAGCCTCAGGGACATATTGTCGTAAACACTCAGCAGATTGACCCCATGCCCGTAATTACGGGTGCGGCTGAATATCCCGAAAATCTTGTTGAGAAGATGAAGGCGGCAAACGTTCAGCTTGATGCGTTTGACGCACTTGCCGTAGCAAATGAGGCAGGCTCATCTAAGGCGGTTAATATTGCTCTTTTAGGCAGACTTTCAAAACATTTTGAGTTTACCGATGAACAGTGGCAGGCGGCACTTGAAAAATGCGTACCGCCTAAATTCCTTGAATTAAATAAAAAGGCGTTTGAACTGGGTAGGAATCAATAATAAAGGAGCATGAGAATGGAAAAAAATTACTTTCAGCGGGAAATTGAAACAATGCCTGTTTCAGAGCTTAAAGCATTACAGAGCGAAAAGCTTGTCAAACAGGTAAAAAACGTGTATGAAAATGTTGAATTTTACCGCAAAAAAATGGACGAAGCAGGCGTTAAACCCGAGGATATTAAGGGGATTGATGATTTGTACAAGCTTCCCTTTATTACAAAGGATGACCTGAGAGACGAATATCCTTACGGGCTTCTTGCAAGACCTCTTTCGGAATGCGTCAGAATTCAGTCTACCTCAGGCACAACGGGCAGACGTGTTGTTGCATTTTACACCCAGCACGATGTTGACCTCTGGGAGGAATGCTGTGCAAGAGCAATTGTTGCGGCAGGTGGAACAAAAGAGGACGTTGTTCATGTTAGCTACGGCTACGGTCTTTTCACGGGCGGTCCCGGTCTTAACGGCGGCTCACACAAATTAGGCTCGCTTACTTTACCTATGTCGTCGGGTAATACCGAAAGACAGATACAGTTTATGACCGACCTTAAATCAACAATTCTTTGTTGTACGCCTTCCTATGCCGCATATCTTGCGGAATCTATTAACGAAAAGGGCGTTAAGGATCAGATTCACTTAAAGGCAGGTATTTTCGGCGCCGAGGCGTGGAGTGAGGCAATGCGCCACAGTATTGAGGAAAGCCTTGGTATTAAAGCATATGATATTTACGGACTTACCGAAATTTCGGGTCCCGGCGTTTCCTTTGAATGTGAGGAACAGTCGGGCATGCACATTAACGAGGACCATTTTGTTGCCGAGATTATCAATCCCGAAACGGGAGAGGTGCTTCCCGAGGGCAGCGTAGGCGAGCTCGTATTTACCTGTATTGACAAGGAAGCGTTTCCGCTTATGCGTTACCGCACAAGAGACCTTTGCGTACTCTCAAGAAAGCCTTGCTCTTGCGGCAGAACGCATATTAAAATGGGCCGTCTGATGGGAAGAACCGATGATATGCTTATTATCAGAGGCGTTAACGTATTCCCGTCACAAATCGAAACCGTACTTATTAAAAACGGCTATCCTGCAAACTATCAGATTATAGTTGACAGAGTTAATAATTCCGATACTCTTGACATCAATGTAGAAATTACTCCCGAAATGCTTTCGGATACAACTATGGGAATTTCCGAGAGGGAAAAGAAACTTGTGTCCGACCTTAAAGCAATGCTCGGTATTAAGACCTCGGTTCATATCGTTGAACCTAAGTCTATTGCGCGAAGCGAGGGTAAGGCTGTCAGAATTATTGACAAACGTAAAATATAAGGAGGGCGACATAATGTTTGTAAAGCAGATTTCTATTTTTATGGAAAACAAACCCGGCAGGCTTGCCGAACTTTCGTCTCTTTTAGCGGAAAACAACATCGACCTTCGGGCAATTTCCATTGCCGATACAAAGGAGTTCGGTATTGTAAGACTTATTGTCAATGACCTTGACAAAGCGGTTAAAGTGCTTACGGATGGCGGCTGGGTGTTTAAAATTACTCCCGTTATTGCCGTTATTATTCCCGATCAGGCAGGCAGAATGGCTGATGTGTTAAAGGCGATTAATGAAGCGGAAATTGCCGTTGAATACATATATGCAGTAATTTCTCATAAGGATAACAACGCCTGCATTATCGTAAGAGTTGTCGACAAGATGGGCGAGAAAGCCGTTGAAGCTCTTAACAGCAGGGGATATACGGTTATTTCTCAGGAGCAGTTAAGCGAAGTTTAACAGTTTTAATAAGCAATACGGGCAGTAATTCTGCCCGTATTTTTTGTATAATGAAAACCACGCGATAGTCGCGTGGTTCAGAAAAGGTTAACCGATGAAAAGAACCTCCGCAGCGTGTATAATAGAAAAGACCTGCCAGTCAAAAAATACACAAAACGGAGGTAAAAAACGATGAAAAAA
>JAFRUO010000005.1 GCA_017438845.1 Clostridia bacterium
CGTAATACGTCAGTATTGCGGGGATTTTGTAATCACTTTATAAACTAAAACTACTTTGCCAAAACTGCTTTGCACCCAAAAATCAGACTGTTTTTCGTTAGAACAATCGCACAAATCGGGGTTAAGGCTGACGCCTAACCCTGATTTTAAGGCAGTTATAGCGGAAAAAAGGCGATTTTTGGGCTAATCATCCTTATGGACAGCGCCCTAAACGGTTGTCTTAAACTGTTTTTTGGATTATTCAGCCTTTTCTTCTTCTGCTGCTTCTTCCTTCTTTTTCGGGAAGAGGAGCTTATCTACCGGGAAGTAGAGGAAGAACTGAATTGCGCCGCAGATTGCACCCGAAAGGAAGAGCGCAAGATCCGTGCCGACGTTGTGTGCCTGGAAGAAGTTGATAAGAGTCGGTGAAAGCCAGGCTGAGAAGCAAATAAGCGCAATTGTGAACACAATATAAATCGGAAGTGTAACCGAAATTTTTGCGTCTGAATTGAAGGTCTTGTTTCTGTTGATGAAGAAAGAAACAATCTGCGCTACGATGTTTGCAATGTTCGCCGCAAGGAAAAGGCCGAGGCCCGTAACTGCGCCTGTCTTGGCGTCGGTAGCGTCGTGGAAAATCCACCATGAAAACGCTCTTGTCTGGAACTCCTCACTCATAGGCATTTTAATGAAGATCGGTAAAACGGTCTGAATTACGAATGCGCCGAGTGAAACGACTATAAACTTAACAAACTGCCAGAGGGTTTCAACACCCTTGCCCTTTTCGGCAGCGGCATTGTCAATGCCCTTTAAACCTTTTGCCATTGGAATTACCCCATTTCTTTTTATTATTTCAAAATTATTTTATCATAATAAAATTTTTATTGCAATAGTCAAACAGATATTATTTGTTTTCTATTTTTGCAATAGATTCGTTTATCATGGCGAGCTTATCGGTATATTTTTTAAGCGCCTCTCTCTGAGCTTCGACAACCTTTTCCGGAGCCTTGTTAACAAAGTTGGGATTATTAAGCTTTGAGGATACGAAGTCGATATCCTTCTCAACCGCAGCCTTCTCTTTTGAAAGGCGTTCAAGCTCCGCCTTGAAGTCAACAAGCTCGTCCATGGGAATGTATATCTTTGCGTCCTCGGTGATAATCGTTACCGCTCCGTCATCGTGATAATCATGAACAAGCTCAACCTCACTTGCCGATGCAAGTCGTTTAAAGAAATTGCCACTGTTTTCAAAAGCATGGACAGTAGTAGCTTCGATATTAAGCTTTGCCTTCTTTGAGGGCGCAACGTTCATTTCACTTCTGCGGTTACGGACTGCCTTAACGGCGGTCATAATCCTTTCCATTTCCGTTTCGTCAGCAGTGAATACAAGCTCGTCCGAGTACTCGCACCACGGTGAAATCATAATTGACTCGCCCTCGTGAGGAAGCGTCTGCCAGATTTCTTCGGTGATAAACGGCATAAACGGATGAAGAAGCTTTAAGGTGTTGCTCATAACATATACAAGCACTGCCCTTGCGGTGCTCTTTGCCGCTTCGTCGTCGGAGTTAAGACGGATTTTCGCAATTTCGATATACCAGTCGCAGAAAACGTCCCAGATGAAGTCATAAAGCTTCTGAACAGCCATACCGAGTTCGTATTTTTCAAGCGAGTCGGTAACGTCCTTTACGAGCCTGTTATATTTTGAAAGTATCCACTTATCCTCTATGCTCAGATTATCGGGAATATGCGGAGCAGGCTCATTCTCGCCGAGATTCATAAGTATAAACCTTGCGGCGTTCCAGATTTTGTTTGCAAAATTACGGCTTGCCTCAACCTTCTCGTCGGAAAAACGCATATCGTTTCCGGGACTGTTGCCCGTTGCAAGGGTAAAGCGGAGTGCGTCTGCGCCGAATTTGTCAATAATCTCAAGCGGGTCGATACCGTTGCCGAGCGACTTCGACATCTTTCTGCCGAGTGCGTCACGTACAAGTCCGTGAATAAGCACGGTGTCAAACGGCGCCTTGCCCGTGTACTCAAGGGCGGAGAAAATCATACGGCTTACCCAGAAACCGATAATATCGTAGCCCGTTACAAGGGTGTTCGTCGGGTAATAGTGCTTTAAGTCCTCCGTTTCCTCGGGCCAGCCGAGAGTTGAAAACGGCCAGAGAGCCGAAGAAAACCAGGTGTCAAGTGTATCGGGATCCTGATTGATATTTTTTGAACCGCATTTCGGACAGGCGTCAACATCGGTCTTTGAAACTACGGTTTCTCCGCAATCGTCACAGTACCATGCGGGTATTCTGTGCCCCCACCAGAGCTGACGTGAAATGCACCAGTCTCTTGTGCCTCTCATCCAGTTCATATAGTTCTTTGTGAAGCGCTCGGGTACGAATTTGATTTCACCGTCCTCAACGCTTTTGATTGCAGGCTCAGCCAGCGGCTGCATACGAACAAACCACTGCTTTGAAACCATAGGCTCAATGCTTGTGTGGCAACGGTAGCAGGTGCCGACCTCATGCTTCAAAGGCTCAATTTCCTTGATATATCCGCCCTTTTCAAGGTCCTCAAGTATAGCCTTTCTTGCGGTCTTTGTATCCATGCCCGCATATTTTCCGCAGTCGAGTACCTCGGGCTCATTCTCTGCTCCCGCTTTGCCCGAAGCCCTGACAGCGTCCGCCTCAGCTTTTTCCTTTGCGCCCGTTAAATATCCGTCATAAGTGAAGGTACGGACTATCGGAAGGTTGTGACGGAGTCCTACCTCAAAGTCGTTGGGGTCATGTGCAGGAGTGATTTTAACGACGCCGGTACCCTTTGTCATATCGGCGTGTTCGTCACATACAATCGGTATTTCCTTATTAATAAGCGGAAGTATAACGTGGCAGCCGTGAAGATGCTTGTATCTTTCGTCCTCGGCGTTGATGGCAACGGCGGTATCGCCGAGCATGGTTTCGGGTCTTGTAGTTGCAAGCTCAAGCTTTTCCCCCGTCTCCTTAACCGTATAGAGAAGATGCCAGAAATTCGAGTCCTGCTCCTCATATTCAACCTCTGCGTCGGAAATAGAGGTGTTGCAGTGAGGGCACCAGTTTACCATTCTGTTGCCTCTGTATATAAGATTCTTTTCATAAAGGCGTACAAACACCTCACGAACAGCTTTGCTGCAGCCCTCGTCAAGGGTAAAGCGTTCTCTGTCCCAGTCGCAGGAGGAGCCCATTTTCTTAAGCTGTTCTATAATTCTGCCGCCGTACTGCTTTTTCCAATCCCATGCTCTCTCAAGGAATTTTTCTCTTCCGAGATCCTCCTTGGTAATGCCTTCCTTTCGCATGGCTTCGACAATCTTTGCCTCGGTTGCAATTGAAGCGTGGTCAGTGCCGGGAAGCCAGAGCGTATCATATCCTGCCATTCTGTGATAGCGGATAAGAATGTCCTGAAGTGTGTTGTCAAGCGCATGACCCATATGCAGCTGACCCGTGATATTCGGGGGCGGAATGACTATTGTATAAGTCCTTTTGCCCTCTTCGCGTTTTGCGTGAAAATACTTTTTCTCAAGCCAATCCTTGTAAATACGTTCCTCAACATTTTTAGGATTGTACTGCTTTTCAAGCTCCTTAGACATTTATATATCTCCTTTAAAGAATATTTGTAAAAAAATAATCGCCTCAAAAAATGAGACGAAATTTTCCGTGGTACCACTCAATTTGCCGCAGAGCGCTCCGCGACCTCTTTGACCTTTAACGCAGGTGACGGCTCTGCTTAATTAAAGCTTCGGCAGAGCAACTCGGGAGCGACGCAAAGCAAACGCTGTACTGCCTTCCAGCAAACGGCAGCTCTCTGAAACAGTGGGTGTGCTTTTTAATCTCCGTCAGTGTCTTTAACTATTCGGTTTATTTTATCATTTAATACGCAGGGTGTCAATTCTCAAAAACGATTTTGTCCTCATATTCGCTTAAAAACAAGCGGATATCGGTGCCCTCCTTAGTGCTTCCGTTAATAAAAATATTCTCACCCTTGAGTGTGTAGTTTTTAACATCGTCAAGGTTGTATGTGTCAAAGCTTACAAAGAAATCATTGCTCTGCTTGCGGTTTGAGCGAATGACATTGCTCTTTTTAAAGTTTTCGGGTATATACTCGCCCGAAGAGCCGTCGGTGAGGTTGAACGAATAGGTGTTAAAGTCGTAAAACCAAGGTTTTACGGTGCCCGTAACCTCCAGGTGATAAAGCCTGTCGCTGTTTTTGTCAAGCTTTTCGGTAACCGATATTTTATATACGGTAAAATCAAGCTTATGCCAACGGTTTTTCATAAGATTGACCCCGAGAATAAACATGGAAATCAACACGACAACCGTCAGCACCATAAACAGGCCGACTACCGCCTTCTTTGTCTGCTTGCTCATTGCCACACCTCACAGACATTCATTTTTATTTACTAACGTATTTTACCAATATTCCTCGTCCGTGTCAATATCCTGTTTGCTTTTAGTGATGGCAAACGTAAGACAGTCAACATATTGCGCGCCGCGGAATCTGAGCATTTTTGCACATTCGTCAACAGTGGCTCCCGAGGTTTTTATGTCGTCAATAATCAGGATTTTTTTGCCCTTCACCTCGTTTTTATCCACGACTTCATACACGCCGAAAACGTTGCCTTTTCTCGTAACAGTACCGGTCAGGTGCTGACGGTCCGTGTCAAAGATTCTCTTAAGCAGCTCCCTGCACTCGATGCCCGTAATTTCGGAAAGACTTCTTGCAAGCAGCTCACTGCAGTTAAACTCACGCCTGCGCTTTTGTTTTTTTGAAAACGGGATAAAAGTAATATAGTCATATTCCCTTTCTCCGAGTCGGTTTTCAAGCGTTTTTGCCATATCCTGAGCAAAGCTGTCCGACAGATAATATATGCCCTTGAATTTAAATCTTCCGACAGCCTTTTTGATTGCTCCCTCATAATAAAACGGGGCTGCAGCCATTTCGTAGAAATGCGACTTCTTTTTGCAGACGCAATCCTTCTCGTTACATCCGCAGTGCATACACACCGGGTCTTTGATTTCGGGCAACTGCTCACAGTCCGAACAGACAGTACGCTCCGGCTTTATGACCTTACCGCAATACTTACAACGCCTTGGAAAAACGGAGCAGAGAAAATAATCAATCAAAGAGTTTCTTCTAATCTCCATCGTTGAGCAACATCTCCTTGAGCATAGAATAACGTCTTGTCTTTTTGTCGTTTTTCGCCATTTCGTATATTTCGGCAGAGGAGCCTACAATAATAAGGTTTTCCTTAGCCCTGGTAACTGCGGTATACAGAAGGTTTCTGTATTTAAGCTGAGGAATAACCGAAACCGCAGGCATTATTACGCATTTAAACTCACTGCCCTGACTTTTGTGAACGGTGACGGCATAAGCGAGCTCAAGCTCGGTAAGCTGTTCGCGGGCATATGTCGCCTCACGCTCGTCGTCAAAAAGCACTACGGCATACTCTTGGCGCCTGTCAATACTTTTAATTACGCCTATGTCTCCGTTGAAAATGCCCTGACCGAGTTCCTTGCCGCGTTCCCAACCGATGTCATAATTGTTTTTAATCTGCATTACCTTATCGTTTTCTCTGAAAACACGGTAGCCTGCATGAATTTCATTTTTACCCCTTTCGGCAGGGTTAACAAGCTCCTGGAGCATAACGTTCAGCCTCACCGTGCCTGCCTCGCCCTTTTTGGACGGGCATATAACCTGAATATCGGTAAACGGCGAATAGCCGTAAGCGTTAGGAAGCCGTTTTGAATAAAGCTCCGCTACCGTTTGCGCCGCAGACGAAGCGTTGCTTCGTTCCATGAGAAAAAAGTCGCTGTTTTTGTTGTCGGTAACAATAGGCTCCCCTTTGACAATCCGGTGTGCGTTTGTGACAATCAGACTGTTCATCGCCTGTCTGAAAACCTCGTTAAGACACACCACGGGCAGAAGCTTTGAGCCTATCAAATCCGAAAGCACGTTTCCGGCTCCTACGGGCGGAAGCTGGTCGGAGTCGCCGACCATAATCAGCCTGCATCCAAAAGGAAGCGCGGAAAGCAGTGAAGCAAAAAGACTGATGTCAACCATTGAAAGCTCGTCCACAATAAGGGCCTCACAATCAAGCGGATTTCTGATATTTCGTTTAAAGGCGGGTCTGTCGCTCTCATCCCATTCCACCTCAAGCAGGCGGTGAATGGTTTTTGCCTCCCGTCCGGTAAGCTCGCTCATTCTCTTTGCCGCTCTGCCTGTCGGGGCACAAAGGGCAATATCAAGCCCCTCGTTTTCAAAAAGCTTTATTATTCCGTTGAGCGTAGTGGTCTTGCCTGTACCGGGACCTCCCGTAAGAATAAGCATTCCTCGGTTTACGGCAGTCTGAATAGCCTCCTTCTGATTCTCGGCGTACTCAATTTTAAGCTCTGCCTCAACCGCTTCAATTTCCTTGTAAAGGGTTTTTCGCTCGGGCGGCGGAAAGCGCAGAAGCAACTTTATTCGGTCGCTGATGGTCTTTTCCTCAATATACGCCTCCGTGAGAAAAACAAATTCCTTTTCGCCCGATTTTCTTACCGTAAGCCTGCCTGCTTGAGTCAGCTCGTCTATTGCTATATCAGCCGCATCCTCGCTTGTCGAGAGGTAGTCGGCGGCTGTTTTAACAAGCTTTTGCCTGGGCAAACAGGTGTGACCGTCGGTGTAAAGATTATGAGTAACAATATGTATAAGCCCCGCCCTGATTCTGCACATGGCGTCGGGAGGGTTCGGAATATTCTGACTGATAACCTCCGCGCGCTCAAAGCTTATCCCCGTCCCGGGCACGCACAAATCAAAGGGGTTTTCAAGCACACGCTCCACCGCCCTCTGACCGAAAAGCTTAAACGCCTTAATACATTCGGACGCTGTCATTCCGTATTCCTCAAGGCTCATCATAATTGTTCTTACCGAGAATTGCTCACGAAAGCTCTTTGACATTTTTTTAGCCTTTTCAAGCGAGATACCTTTTATCTTGGCAAGCGCTTCGGGCTGATTTTCAAGCACGTCAAAGCTGTCCTCGCCGAAGGTCCTGATTATTTTTTCCGCCGTTGAAGGTCCGATGCCCTTTACCGCTCTGCTTGCAAGGTAGTTATACAGCTGTTCGGTGGTATGCGGCAGGTCACGCTCATAACTTTCGGCTTTAAACTGCCTTCCGAAGGTGCTGTGAAAGGTCCACTGACCCGACAGCTTAACCTGCTCTCCGACGGAAATATCGGCAAAAACACCGACGGCCGTAACGAGCTCGTCGTCACAGCCTACCTCAAGCACGGTATATCCGTTCTGTTCGTTGCGGAACTTGATGTCCTCAACCGTACCGCTTATTATTTCTCTGTTTTCACCGTCGTTCATCCGATTATTTCCTCAATCTGGTCTTTGTCTACAAGAAATATCCCGTTTGTTTTTCTGCAGATGTTAAGGCAGGTAAGTTTCTGCTCGTCGCTCATGCCGGTGTTTACCACGAGCACCTTTCCGAACTGAGTGTCGCCGAGCAAATCAATTTTCATCTTTGCCTGATATGCGGCGGAGGCAAGCTTCTCTCCGCATTGCTTTGAGGGTATTATTATGTAATAATCATACCGCTTCTTAGGCACAAGACTTTTCAGCATAACAGCGTACGAAAGCGCAAGTGTTCCGAAAAGCACAAGGCACAGAAAAACAACCGCAAAAAACACCCTCAACATAAAATCACCTCATAACATAGTATGAGGCGACAAGAAAAATGTGAGCAGCCCTGTAAGCCGAGTTCTGTCATTTAAAGCAATTATCTATCTACGCACACCGTTACCGATGTGCTCAAGCCATCCTTCGAAGTATCTGCCCAGCTGACAACTTCAGTCGATGTTGCATCGGGTAGGGTTTACTTGGCAATATTGTTACCAATATCCCGGTGAGCTCTTACCTCGCCTTTCCACCCTTACCGTTAAAAACGGCGGTATATCTCTATGCACTTTCCCGGAGGTCACCCTCGGCGGCCGTTAGCCGTTACCCTGCTGTGTGATGCTCGGACTTTCCTCACGAACCAAAAGTTCCCGCAATTGCTCAGCCTGCTCACATATTTTATTTTATTATAATTTCATTCGCTTGTCAATTCCCCGTAATCACGCAGAGAGCAAAACTCATAACCCCGGCTGCGCGCAGTGTCTATTATTTCGGGTAGTGCCGCCGCATTGTCGGGAGAAACGGCGTGAAGCAGAATCACTGCGCCCGGGTGAAGCCTTGCACAAACCGTCTTTACGGCGTAATCCTTTCCCTTGCCGGCGTTTATATCCCAGTCGGCATACGCAAGCGACCAGAATACGCATTTATACCCGAGTGAGTTAACAAGATTCAGCGCACATTCCGAATACTCGCCCATCGGGAAACGGAAATAAGGCTCACTGTAGCCGAAATTGATTCTTAAATAATCATCCATTCCCTTTATTTCCTGAGCCATTTCTACTCGTGAAAGCTCCGCAAAGGACGGATGCGTAACGGAGTGGTTACCTACAATGTGTCCCTCGTTTATCATTCGTGCAATTATTTCGGGATTACTTTTTACCTCGTCAAGCGTACAGAAAAAGGCGGCGTTTACATCCTTTTCCTTCAAAACATCAAGCACCTTTTCGGTGTAGCCGTTTTCATAGCCGCAGTCAAAGGTAAGATAAAGAACCTTGTCCTTTGACACGGTATCAAGCGCAAGAGCGTCAAATCCGTTTTCATCAAAGAATTTCTGGTTGTTGACCGACTGCTCGTTGGGCTTGCCGTCCTTAGCCACTCCGAAGCCGTATTCATGTTTTTTCTCGGATAATCCCCTTGTGTTGTCGGGGTCCTCTATTTTAAAATCCCTTAACATAAGAGGCTCAAGTCCGGTATAGGTTTTTCCGTTGCCGAGCACCGCGGTCGCCGACGAGGCTTTTAAAACGAAGCTGCCGTCATCGGGCTCTTCCGCTTCGGTCATATCCTCCGGTACTGCGCTCGGAAGCGTGTCTGCTTCGGTGCTTATTGAGTCCGCCTCACTCTGAATTCTGCCGTCCTCCTCTCCTGCAAGCTTGCAGGAGGAAAGCGCGCACAGCCCTAATAACACCGACATTATTATTGATACAATCTTAATTTTGTTCACTTTTATTTCCCCTCGGCCTGCTTTAAAGCAGGCCATTTCATCACATCAAGCTCTGCATATTGTCAACAATTCCCGTAAAGGAATTCAGAGCCTTCTTTGCAAATTTCTTTGCGCCTCTTCTAAGCGAGCTGTTCATGGCGGCTGAGCCGATTGCAACGGCAGCCGCACCCGTAGCAAGACTTATTGACAAAGCCTTAGCGGTTGACATTTTCATTTTATCACCCCATTTTGTATTGATTGTTAATAGCTTTTGCAAAACGGGCAATAAAAAACGTAGCAATATTTTACTTGTAAATTTATTTCGTTGTTTTATTTTTCCAAAAAATATGATACAATATATTAATCAAAACTAAACGGAGACGAAAATGGCACTTAATATTGTACTCGTTGAGCCCGTAATTCCGCAGAACACCGGTAACGTTGCACGCACCTGTGCGCTGACCGGGGCAAGGCTTCACCTTGTAGGACCTATGGGCTTTAAAATTGATGACGCAAAGCTTAAGCGGGCAGGGCTTGACTACTGGTTTTTGCTTGACATCACCTACTATGACAGCATAGACGAATTTTTTGAAAAAAACAAGTGTGTAAACAATAATTTTTATTATTTCACAACTAAGGGCAGGCATATTTATTCCGACGTAGAATACCCGAAGGACGTGTATCTTTTCTTCGGCAAGGAAACAAAGGGGCTTCCCGAGGACTTGCTTTACCGCAACCCCGACACCTGCGTGCGGATGCCGATGCTCAACAACGAGGCGGCAAGGAGCCTCAACCTTTCAAACACGGTTGCAATTGCGACCTACGAGGTGCTCAGGCAATGGGGCTTCCCCGAGCTTCTGTGCGAGGGTCAGCTTCACGAGCTGAGCTGGGACGAATAATATAATCGGAGGATTTTTAAATGGATAAATTCAAGGTAATTGAAATTAAAAAAAGCGTATTTGAGTCAAACGACAGGGAGGCTGAAAAATTAAGAGAGGAGCTTCGTCAGCACAAGACCTTTCTCTTAAACCTTATGTCATCGCCCGGCTCGGGCAAAACCACCACGCTCAAGGCAACGGTTGCAAGGCTCAAGGATGAAATGAAAATCGGAATTATGGAGGCTGACATCGACTCGGATGTTGACGCAAGGACCATGGAGCAGGCAGGCGTTGATTCAATTCAGCTTCACACGGGCGGAATGTGTCACCTTGACGCAGGTATGACCCGTCAGGGTATTGATGAGTTCGGCGCGTTTGACTATGACCTTGTAGTTCTCGAAAATGTCGGCAACCTTGTATGCCCTGCTGAGTTTGACACGGGCGCTACAAAGAACGCAATGATTCTTTCCGTTCCCGAGGGCGATGACAAGCCGCTTAAATATCCGCTTATGTTTCAGGTTTCCGACGTCGTGCTGATTAATAAAATCGACACTAAAAGCGTATTTGATTTTGACGATGAGGCGGTTGTTGAAAGAATCCATAAGCTTAACCCGAACGCCGAGGTAATCTTTATTTCCGCAAGAACGGGAGAAGGCGTTGACAAGTGGTGCGACTGGCTCCGAAATCAGGTTGAAAATCAGAAGAACAGCTGACGGTAATCTTTATGCGGGCGGTTTTTAACCGCCCCTTTGTTTTCGGGAATTTAAAGCAATTCTTGTGCGGAAAGGATTTGCCGATACTGTATTATCTTCGTCATAAAAGACTTGCAAATGCACATTAATTATGATAATATATTCGGGCAATACAACAATGTGTTGACATAAGCACCGCCTCTTCACGTTTCACTGTTACCTATTAACTCTATAATATTACTTCTTCACTATTCACTATTACTTATTACTTCGATTTCGGGGTGTAGCGCAGTTGGTAGCGCGCTTGCTTTGGGAGCAAGATGCCGGGTGTTCGAGTCACCTCACTCCGACCAAAAAAGCAGACAGCTAAAGGCTGTCTGCTTTTTCTTATTATTCCGTTTTTTCCCTTTTGCCGAGCACGGCGGAAAGCCAGCACACAGCACAGGCGATGCCGCCGAAAACGAGAAGCGCCGTAAACACTCCCGTCCAGCCTCTGCTGTCGGCAATAAAGCCGAGGAGCGCCGTGCTTAAAGTGCTTCCGACATAGCAGAAGGTGTCAAGCACGCCTGCGAGCAGACCCGAATTCATTCTGTCACGCATATAAAGCGGAATAATACTTGTTATAACATTGTTGACCGCACTCATAAGCATTGCGGAAATTCCGAACAGCACAAGCAGAATTATCGGGCTTTTCCCTGCGCCTGTGCTTGCGCTCAGCAACACGAGCGACAGTACAACGAGCTCTGCAAGATATAGTATACCGTTGAGCGCCGAGGTGTTTTTCTGCCTCTTGTGAAGCAGCGTGGAAAGCCATGCGCCGAAAACGGCGATAAGCGGTAAAACTACCGTGGCAAGTATTGAAAGGGATTCCTTTAAGCCGTAGCTTTCTTTAAGTATTGAGGGCGTCCAGGTTGTAACTCCGTCCTTGATAAAGCCGTTTGAAATTGCGGCAACCACAAGCAAAAGCGCGCTCAGAATAAAAACAGGAGTAAGGGCGGGCTTCTGCTTCTTCCCAAGGGTTACGTTCTCTTCACCGCCGTCGGCACTCTTGCCGAAATGTCCGATTAATACGAACCATGCTGCGCCCACCGCCAGAAGAATCAAGGCAGGGCACAGAAAAATCCATTTGTAGCTTACGCCGAGGGATGAGAACACGGCGGAAATACCGTATACCGCAAAGGTTCCCAGAGCAGGCGGTGTGCTCATTGTGACAACGGCGCTCGCAAGCATATCGTCAGGCAGTCTTTCCGACAGCGTTTTAATAACCGAGCTCCACAGTATCGACTGAAAAACACCGTTTAAAAGCCATATGTATTTCATTGCCGAAGCGTCGCGGCATAGCGTCATTGCAAGGTTTACAAGCGCAGAGCCGACAAGCGCCGCCGCAACCGAATAGCGAGTATTGTATTTTTTTGAAAGTATGCCGTGTACAAGCTGTCCGACGCCGTATGAGAAAAAGAAAAATGAACTGACAAGACCGAGCTCGGTTTTGCTTGCGCCGAGCTGATCTCTGATAGGCTCTATGTAAGCGTTAAGGTTCAGCCTGCCGATGTATGCCGCAGTGTATGCCGCCCAACAGAGAAATATTATCAGTTTGTTTTCACGTTTAAGCTTTGCGTCCATAGTATCCTTTATTTGTAAAACTTTTCAATATAGTCGTCAACATCAGCCCGTGTGCCCTTAAATGCGCCGGGTGTTTCCATTTTAAGCGAAACCGCAGCCGTTGCATAAAGCAAAGACGAGCGAACATCGCCGTTAAGCCTTTCGTTTATGTATGCTGCAAAGGTGGTGTCCCCCCTGCCCGTGCGTCCCGAAAGGTTTCTTGCTTTAATGGGACAGGTGTATATCTCATTCCCGTCATAGGCAAGGACCTCTGTGTTGTGAGTGATAAGGATTTCCTTTGCCCCCCACGAATGAAGAATTTTTGCCGCTTCGCTTCGGTCGGACGTGCCCGTCATAATCTCTGCCTCAGCGGCGTCTGTTTTTAAATATGTGATAAGAGGTAACATTTCCTTTTTGGATTTCCAATCCTCAAAATACATTTCGCCGCTCTGTCTGTCAGCGTGACGCAGAAAGCCCTGAACATCGACTGCAACCGCTCCCCTTTCAGCGCACTGTTCAATCAGCTCATCGGAAAAATCGCCGTAGATAAGTCCTGCAAGGTGGTAAATGTCACCGTCAATGCCTTCAATATCTTCAAAGGAGAACGGCGAGCCCTGCGACAGACAGACGCAGTCTCTTCTTTCCTTGTCGGCGGTATAATACTTGTTTCTGATGGAGGTAGAGCTTTCGCAGTAGCTTACAAAAACATCCTCTTCGGGTATGGTAAACGAGGAAAGCCTGTCGCTGTCCTCACGTCTGAGCTTGGTTACGGCGGCAACCCTGTGACCGAGAGCGTGTGCAGAGGCGCTTGAATAAAGCACTGCGCCGCCGCAGATTTCGGCAAGCCTGTCCTCGTGGTCGATATTGAAGTCCTTTGAAATATGCCCGATTATTACCGAGCTGTATTGTTTCATTTATATATCTCCTCCATACTGAGCGGGATACTCAGTCTTTAAAATATTTATGATTTCCGCGAACAATTGTATCGTCAAAGCTACCCTGAAATATGTTTCCTTCGGCAAAAAGTGCGTTTTCATCACTGCTCTCCGAAATAATTCCGACGCAGGGAGAGTCCGAATTGTCGGGGGAAACAAAGCAGTTATTAATAACTTTTATATTGTCAACGCTTTTTCTGAAGAATATATATCCCCTGCTCTTATTATCCCTTCCCGAGTCTCCGTCAAACACATTTGAGCTTACGGTTATACCGCTGTGCCCGCAATCGTCATGATGTCCGATCGCGGGAAAGCCGTCACATTTAAAAATATTATCCGTTATAAGTATATTCCTGCAGGCAGTGCCGTCGGCGCAAAAGTCAATCAGCCTGCCGTCACAGTTAAACACAGGTCCGTATGAACCCTCAAGGGCGCGGTCGAGCTGGATTTGCTCATTATGCAGCACATCGCTCACCCGCGTATAGGTCTGTCCGTTGAAAACGCAACCCCTTACAACGGCGTTTTCGGTTGAATTAATTTCAATACAGTGCCACAAAGCGCAGTTAATAAAGCGGCAGTTTTCAATAACAATATTTTTACAGTGAACGGTATTTATCAGCGTTGAAGGCTCGGTCAGGTTTTTGTTGCCGTCAAAGCACCCTCCCGAAATTATCACATCGTGAGTGCCTCCGTATTCAGACTGCTCGGGCTCGGAATACGAAGCTAAGAGATATCTTGTAAGCGGCTCGCTCTTTTCGCTTCTGCGTATCACTGCGCCGTCGGAAAGCTTAAAAGCCTGATTGGAATAAAAAATCAGGGCGGCAGACACAAGGTAAACCCCGTCGGGAAAATATACCGTACCACCGTCCCTGACAGAGTCAATACACGCCTGCAATGCCTTGGTGTCATCATGAACGCCGTCTGCAAAAACGCCCTTTTCTCTCAGAACATTGACAAAGTCCATTTTTTTCCTCCGTTTAAAAAAGCTTCAGTCAACGGGCAGATGGTTTTCAAGCAAATACTTGGCATAGCGACTGCTGGTATACGCCGCAAATTTCTGATACTGGTCCGATTTCTCGTTGTCGGCAAAGTCACAAATGCTTTTGATTATTATCGCCTTTGGCTGAGGCTCTTTACTGTTGAGCGCAGTAAAAGCAACGCTGTACGACTCCATATCAAGCCCGACTGTGCGCGGAAACAGCGAAAGAATTTGCTTTTCAACGACAGAGCGATTTGCCACCACGGAGCTGCCGCACGCAAGCGGACCTATATGGACATGAAATTCGTTGTCCTCACGGCCTATGGTGCTTCTGACAATTTCGATGATTTCCGGGTCGGTATAAACAGAACGCGGTCTCGGAAGAAAGCCAAGGTCACCAAAGCGTATTTCCGTATCATCGGGTCCTACAAACTTTCCCGTTGAATAATCCCAGATAGTATCGGGAACTATTACGTCGCCGTAAATCTGCTTGGCTTCGTCACCCGTGCCCGCGGCAATTCCGCTCATAATAATATACCTCGGGTGGAACTCTTCAATCGCCTTCATAGTAAGCACCGTGGCGGCAGTCATGCCCATAACAGACTGTTGTGCAGTGATTATTCTGTGGCTTTTTCCGTCCTTTTCAAAAAATGTTTCGTAGTACGCCTGCTTGTCACCGTTAACACGAATGCGCCTCCAGGAATCGTACAGGTTTTTTATACCGGCAGTTTCTATTTCGACCGCAGTAATAAAAAACGCAGTGCAACCGTATTCTTTGCCCATACCATCCCTCCGAAATAATAAGTAGCTTTCGCTGCAAAGGTTTAGCTGTTTAATATAAAAATATTATACAACAAACAGAGGTATAATGGAAAGCATTTTTTTATTAATCACTCTGATTTTTCGACATAATACCGTAAAGCGACTATAAAGCAGAGAAGCTTATGTTGCTATTGCAAATTGTGCGTATTTGTATTATTATTAATTTATCAATAATAAGGGGGATTAATATGGGAGGCAACTCTTCTCTTGCGGCAAACGAGCAAAAGTATGTTTCAAAAAGCGAATTTATACTTTATCTTGTCGCCGTATTTTTTTACACTAACATGACAGGTATGATCGGCTCGTACAGAAACGACTACCTCGTCAACGTACTGCAGATTTCATCAACAAGGCTTTCGCTGTATAACACGCTTATCAGCATTATTCCCTTCGTGCTCAATTTCTTTATCGCTATGTATATCGACGGCAGAAAGATGGGTAAAGGCGGAAAGTTCAGACCGTTAGCGCTGCTTGCGGCGGTACCGATGGGTATTCTGCTTGTACTGAGCTTTATTACACCAAAGGCGTTTACGGGAACAATTCTTCTTATCTACCTTGTCACCGTTGCGGTCGGCTGGTCGGTTGCAAGCAACTTCGGCGGCACAACCAACAGCGTTGCCGTTGTTATGACGCAAAACCTCAAAGAGAGGGATTCCGTTATGTCCTTCAGAGGCATTGTTTCCGCAGTCGGTAACTCGGCTCCGTTGGTAATCGTTCTTGTTATCGGTATATTTGTCAATGATAAGGGCACAAGGTTTATTATCGGCGCGGCGCTTTGCAGCGTTGTCGGAATTATCGCAATGCTTCTCGGTATGAGAGCCGTTCACGAGAGAGTAAGCTATTCCTCGGAAAAGAAGAATCCGCTTGTAGGCTTCGGCAATGTACTGAGCAACAAATACGCCTGGACTATCATCGTTTCCGAGTTCTTAAAGAGCTTCAGAAACATTGCCACCTATATGGGCGTATTTATGGCGGGCGCGCTTTTGGGCGACACCGACAAGTTCCTGCTCTTCGGACTTCCCACGGGCATAGGCACTGCGGTGGGTATGCTTGTAATCAACTTCCTTTTGAAGAAATTCAACTCAAAGGTGCTTTATATTTCAAGCGGTATTTATTCGGTAGTTATCAATGTGCTTGCGTTCCTTGTAGGTTATACCTACTTCAAGAATCCCAGCACCGTGCTGCAGATTGTGTTTATCGCCTTCCTGTTCCTTATCGGTCTTCAGTTCGGCGCGTCCAACCTTCTGCCGTCAATGTTCCAGGCTGACGTGCTTGAGGACATCGAGCTTAAAACGGGTAAGCGTCTTGACGCCACCTTCCCGTTCGTTATCGGTATCGGCACTATGATAAGCGGCACTATCGCAAGTGCGCTTGCGCCGAAAATTCTTTACGACGACCCTGCAACGGGCTGGAAATCAATTATCGGCTATATCCCCGGGCTTGCCGATGACACGGCTCAGTCGCTTGACTCAAAAATCAAGCTTCTGTTCTTCTACACGGTTGTTCACGGCATTATGATGTTCCTTGCAGGCGTACCCTTCTTCTTCTACAAGCTGACGGGTAAAACAAAGGAGGACATCCACAACGCTGTTGTCGCACAGAGAGAAAAGAACGAAATCAAACAGGACGCATAATTAACTAACGGCAAAAGCACCCGTTGCGGTAACTGCAACGGGTGCTTCCTTATTAATTCCGATATTAATAGTTGTCTGCCTTAATCATAAAGTATGACTGCGGATGGTTGCATACGGGGCAAACCTCGGGAGCCTTCTTGCCGACAACGATATGTCCGCAGTTTGAGCACTGCCAGATTGTATCGCCGTCTCTCGAAAAGACAAGCCCGCCCTCAATGTTGGCAATAAGCTTTCTGTATCTTTCCTCGTGCTCCTTCTCGATTTCACCGACCTGCTCAAAAAGTGCGGCGATTTCCTCAAAGCCCTCTTCCCTCGCCTCTTTTGCGAAGGAAGCGTACATATCCGTCCACTCATAGTTTTCGCCGTCTGCGGCGTCCTTGAGGTTTTCCATAGTGCTCGGTACGCTGCCGCCGTGAAGAAGCTTAAACCAGATTTTTGCGTGCTCCTTTTCGTTTGCGGCGGTTTCCTCAAAAATGTTTGCAATCTGAACGTAGCCGTCCTTCTTTGCCTTTGAGGCGTAATAGGTGTACTTGTTTCTTGCCTGAGACTCGCCTGCGAATGCCGCCATAAGGTTAGCCTCGGTTCTTGTTCCCTTTAATTCTTTCATTTTAACACTCTCCTTTGTTTTATTATGGTTTAAAATTGTTATTTTATAAACAGTGATGCGCCCGAAATTATCAGAAGCACAAAGGTGATTTTCATAAACAGCTCCCTGCTCATTTTTTTGTAAAGCACACTGCCGATTGCCATTGCGGCAAACATAACCGCCGCTGAGACCGCAAGCGTAATGAGAAGCTGCCTGTTGAAATAACCCGCCTTGATGTCGTCAAGCATAATTACGGTATTGAGCACCACCCAGACTGCGGAAATCGTCGCCCGGAAGCTTTCCTTTTGACGGAGTCTGCCCGTAAGGTAGCTTACAAGCAGGGGTCCGCCGCAGACGAACATTCCGTGCACGATGCCCGACGTGATAAGCAGTGAATACGACAGCACGGGGTTTTGCGGCTTGTCCTCCTCCTTTTTCTTTGAAAAGGATTTGATTATTCCGACAACGCCCACCGCAATTACTATTACTCCGAGGAGCTTGTAAAGCAGTGACGGGTTTCCCGTAAAAAGTCCTCTGAGGAAAATGCCGCCGACTATACCGACAAGCATTACCGCAGTGATTTTTAAAAACTCCTTTTTGTCAATGTGCTTATATGAGGTTGCAATGACATAAAGTCCTGCAAGAATACCGAGCACATTGAGCACGGGCTTGGCTGTGTCAAAGCCCACCAGAATTACCGAAACGGGCATTGCAAGCACCGTGCCTGCAAAGCCGGTTATGCCTTGAATTATGTTTGAAACGAGTACGACTATATAAAACAGAATTTCCCTAAGCATATCAGTATTCACAAATTTCTATGTTGAGCATTTCACCGAGTGCCTTCAGCTCTGCGCTGATGTCGTCGTATGCTACTGCAAAGTGCGGCTCCCAGCCGTCCTTAACGCTTGTAAGCACGGTGTTTTCCGCATTGCCGACGGTTTTAACCACAATCGAGGTGCCGCTGAATTGCTTCGGCTTGTCAAGTATTTCACCTTTACAGATGAACAGTCTGAATTTACCGTCGCTGTCCTTGCCGATTCTGCAGATTGTAGCCTTCTCGGACGGCTTACAGCCAAACTCCATAGTAGGACCGATTTTTCTGTTACAGTGAACTCCGACCTCTGCGCCCGTGTCCTTTCTCGCAAGAGAGCAGGCGGCGGTACCGCAGTGCCAGAAGGTGATTGTGTTTTCGTTTTCGTCAA
This sequence comes from Clostridia bacterium, assembly GCA_017438845.1. GTDB lineage: Bacteria > Bacillota > Clostridia > Oscillospirales > Acutalibacteraceae > Fimenecus. The sequence continues at coordinate 18,404 of JAFRUO010000005.1, forward strand.
GTGAAACGGGGTCGCCGAAGAAGGCAGGCATTCCCGTAAGCTGCTGAGCTATATACATTGTAAGCGCGCCGTAGGTGTCCGCTTCGCATGAGGAGGAAACACCGAGGTCGTTAAGCAATGCAAGCACCGCACAGACGGGTGTTCCGAAGGCGGTAAAGAAATCAGGCCAGCAACGTGACGAAAGCGCTCCGACATTGTTTTCCTTAACAAAATCGGTATATGCCTTAAACAGCCTTGCAAAGTCATTCCTGTTCTTTTCGGGCGTCTTGTCAAGTCCGACCATTGAGCCCTCTGCCCTTTTAAGGTATTCTTCAACCTCTTCGCCCGAGTAGCCCTTGGCTCTGTCGATAAGCTCCCTGGCTTCAATGCTCATAAGCCTTACGCCGAAGGTCTTTAAAAGCTCGGCGTCCATTGCTCTGCCGAAGCCGAAGCCCTGGGGAGTGTGACCGACCGAAACGAGATTCAGGCTCTTTAACTGCTTTTTAATTTTGGCGGCTCTGATAACGGCGTTAACCGTCGTCCTCGTCTTGTCCTCATCGGGAGCACCGAAAACAAACTGAAGAGGCTCCTTGCGGAAATAGCGGTAGGTGTTTGCCGCCGAGTATGCGCCCGTAAGCGAGTTAAGCCTTAATCTGCCGCCGTCAATCACAGGCTCACGAAGAGTCCAGAGAAGAATCGGACAGTCAAATTTTGCAAGCACCTCGCTCGCATATGCCGAATTAGCAAAGGTGACATTCTGAAGCACTATCAGATCGGGGTCGATGCCGTCAAGAAAAGCGTCGAGCTTGTCAATCGAAAGCAGCATTTCCTCCGGTACTGCGACTTCGTCGCAAAGCTCCCTTAAAAGGGAAGCGGATTTTTTAAATTGCTCGCCTGCGCTTTCAAGATGAAACGTAGGTACGCCTATCGGAACATAGGCTATGCTGAAATTTTCCATAATTATCTCCAATCAATAAAACAGTTTCTTGTTTTCTCCCACAACGCCTGCAACCGCGCCCTGCTTAATGAGAGGCTCGCGCTCGGGATGAGCTATCACCCATTTGTTTTTCTGCAGCAGCAGCTCGGTTTCCGGGTCGCCAGAAAAGGTCTGCTTTTCCTCAAGGGGAGTGTTTGTACCCCTGGGCAGAATGACAATATCTTTAAAGCCGCCGTCACAGGTGCGAAGCGGTGAAAGGTGAAGCGTGGTGCCGAACATCTCAACAGCCGTTCCCTCGGGTACATAGAACACCTGAGCATTTTCAACCGAGTAACGGTTGTCCTTTATATCATAGCTGTGGCCGAGGCAGAGCATAAAGTCCGTAACGGCAATATTAATCTCGGGTGCTTTGTGGTACTCGAAGCCGTTGTAAGTGGTGTTCCTGCCGTTGCAGTAACCGATTTGTATCGGCGTTGAGCCGTAAAGCGTAACCCTTACCTGCTCAAACACCTCGGTGTTTTCCATTTCCGCAACGCTCGGCACATACACGTTACCCTCGGTGTCGGGAATAGAGGTATGTTCCTTCATATATCCGATTATTTCGGAAAAATCGTAGCCCTCAAGCACCCTGCCGTAAGGCTTGAATTCACTGTCAAAAACCGAATATATTTTTACGTCGTTTACTTTATTTAATCTTTCAAGCATTTTCAACTACCTTATATGTTGCCCTGAAGTCCTCTTTGCCTATGCCGTCCGACATACCCTTGTCGTAGACTCTTTTTGCGTTTTCCATACCGGGCATCGGGAAGCCGACGCTCTTTGAAAGGGTCTGACAGATGCCGAGATCCTTGTGCATATTTTCAAGTGAAAATGCAGTGGTCCAGTTCTCGTTCTTGATGTTCTGAGCCTGACCGTCAAGGTAGAAATTCTGACCGCCGCCGTAGGAAATTGCAGTTGCAAAATCGTCAACGGAAATACCCATTTTACGGGCAAGCGCAAGGGTTTCGTTAACGCCGTTCTGAATCTCGGCGACAAGCGTGTTGTGGCAGATTTTCATAACAAGTCCCATTCCGTTAGCGCCCATGCGAATAATGTTGTTGCCCATATATGAAAGAATCGGCTCCGCCTTTTTAAACGCCTCCTCAGTGCCGCCGACATATATGCCGAGCGTGCCTGAAATTGCGGCAGGCTTGCTCTTTACAACGGGGGCGTCAACGAACTCCGCTCCCGTTTCCTTGACAAGCTTTGATATTTCAACCGAAACCTCGGGGTCAATTGTGCTCATATCTATGCAGAGCTTACCCTCTCCGAGGTAGGGAAGAAGCTCGGTATAAACCGCCCTTGAATGCTCCGACTTGGGTACCATTGTAATAATAACGTCAGCGTTCTTTGCAACGTCAATATTGCTCTCACAGCCTATTGCGCCCGCCTCGGAGAGCTTATTCACCTGCGCCTTGTTAAGGTCGGAAACGTAAACCTTGTCGTCATGCTTTTTAACTATATTTTCACTCATGGACTCGCCCATAATGCCGAGCCCGATAAAACCGATTTTCATTTTATTACCTCTTTTATAACGCTAATCAGGTGCGGACGGCTCCGTCCACACCTATTTTAAATTATTCCTCTGTAATTGTCTTGTCCCATGCCGCCTGGAATCTTCCGAGTCCGAAGTCGGTGAAGGGGTGATAGAAGCTGTCCTTAAAGACCTGAAGTCCTGCGGTAACGATGTCAGCCCCTGCAACGGCGCAGTCAACAATCTGCTTGCCGTTACGAACTGCGGCGCAGATAATTTCGGTCTTGCCGTAGTAGCCGTAGTTTGAGTAAATTTCAACAATGTCCTGAATATACTGCTCACAGCTCTCGCCGCTGTTTTCCTTCCAGCCGATAAAGGGCGAAACGAAAAGCGAATTGTTCTTTGCGGCAATAAGTGCCTGCGAGGGTGAGAAAACGAGAGTAAGGTTAGTTCTTACGCCCTTGTTTTCAAGCCTTCTTGCGGCGGCAATACCTGCCTCGGTGCAAGGTATTTTAATTACGAAGTTGGGGCTCATTGAAGCAATCTTTGTTCCCATTTCAACCATTTCATCCGCATTGTCAAGGTGCGGGTTAATTTCAACGGAAATCGGGAATTTGTCCCAGCCTTCAATTCCCTTTTCCTTTACGAAATCGGCAAGCTCGCCGATAACGGTGTAAAAGGGTTTGCCCGAATTCATAATGTGATTGGGGTTGGTGGTAACTCCGTCAATACCGAAGGTATCATAAGCCTCTCTGATTTCATCAATCTTTGCACTGTCTAAAAAGTACTTCATTTTTATATCCTCCAAATTTTTATTAACCGATTAATTATTCTTCCGTTGCTCTTACCTTTTCAAGCTCGTCGTGAATTTCCACGAGTTTCTTCTTTGAAAGACTGTAGCCGAAGAACAGAAGTAATGCCATAACCGCAAGGGTGATAGCGGGAACAAGCGTGGAAATATCGTAAAGCTTGTTGAGCACCTCTTCCGACTGACCGAGTCCGACTCTTTCGGTGTCATAGCCGATAGCTCCGAGAAGTATCGGAACGCCTGCGCCTGCAAGAGTCTGACCGAGCTTTCTTGTAAATGAGTAGAGCGAATATGAGGTTCCCTCTTCCCTTCTGTGCGTACGGAGCTCATGGTAGTCGATAACGTCCATAACGAGCGCCCATACCTCAAGTACAAGGAAGGTCTGGCCCATACCCGAGAAGAAGGTAAACACAAGGAAAATGTAAGGATTGTGCGCAAGCTCGGTACCCCTGAGTGCGAAGAGCAGGATATTTACAATTGCCGCAAAGGCAAGTCCGACCGCACAAAGCTCCTTCTTACCGAATTTCTTGATAAGCTTGCCCATAAACGGAAGGAAAATTGCCATCGGTCCGTAAGTGCAGACCGTAACAATTGCATAAAGTCCGGGCTTTGCGAAATAGTCCTTGAACAGATAGTTGAACGCTGTCTGATAGTACATCTGGAATGCGATAAGAAGCATTGATACTATGCAGAGTATAACGAAGGGTGCGTTTGAGAACAAATCCTTGACTGTCTTAAAGAGATTGTATTTCTTTTCCTTCTGCTTTTCGGGAAGCATGATTCTTTCCTTTGTAAGCTTGAAGTGAAGGAAGTATACAAGCACTGAAATCGCCGAAAGAATAACAACCGCAAGTGTAAACACCTTGGGATTAAGGACCTTGACGGTGTTGCCTGCCGCATCGACAACGTCGTTGCCCGCAGCGTCCTTGACGACTGAATAAACAAACATGGGAAGTAAAATCTGACCGGGAAGTCCGCCTACGCCTGCGCCGATTGAACGCCACATCGAAAGCGAGGAACGTTCCAGTTCATCGTCGGTGACTACCGAAGCGAGCGAGCCGTAAGGAATGTTGACCGCAGTGTACATCATTCCGTAGAAAATGTATGTGATGTATGCGTAAACAATATACTTTGTTTCCGGAATAAAGCTGAAGCGTGTAAACATCAGCGCCGAGGCTATTGCCATCGGAATTGAGAACCAGAAAATGTACGGACGGAAGCGTCCCCATTTAGTCGGTTTTCTTGAGTCGATAAATGCGCCCCACATCGGGTCGTTGATTGCGTCCCAGATTCTTGCAATCAGCATGAGCACTGTAATCTGCCCGAGCGGAATTTTTAAAACGTCGGTGTAAAATACCGTCAGAAACGAACCGATAAGCGAAAACGTCAAAAGTCCGCCTGCGTCGCCGAGAGCATATCCTACCTTATCTTTAAATTTAATGCCGTGAGTTAATGACTGTTCTGCCAAACTGCACTCCTCCTTAAATGGTTTTAAGCTTTATAAAGTCGTCCTTAAAAGAACTGTCTTTTCTGATGAATACCGGGATTTCTCCGACGGGTGCCGAAACGGTTACGTTACCGCCCTTATATTCCTGATCTGTCCACAGGTGAATCCATTCATCGTCGGGAAGGTAAACCTCCCGTGTATTTGCCTTCGCCCTTATGACGGGCGCGACAAGTATATCCCTGCCGAGAAGATACTCGAACGCTTCTGTGTACGCCTTTTCCTCATCATAGTAGAAGAACAGGGGCCTTATTACTCCGACGCCCTTTTCGGCGTTGTATTTTACCGCCTGCTTTAAGTACGGCTTGAGTTCTTTATGAATACGTCCGAATTTAGCGCCGTGGTTCAGTACAGCCTCGCTTGCATCAAACTGGGCGTTAAGCTCGGGGTTTAAGCCCTCGTGACCTCTCATAAGAGGTGTAAAGGCGTTCATCTCGCACCAACGCATATACAGCTCCTCGCTTCTTTTAAGGTTAAAGAAGGTTGTGTAGCCGCCGATGTCGGAGTGTGCGAGCCCGAAGCCGCAACAGGTAAGTGAAAGCGAAGCGGGTATTACAGACGGAAGACCGAAGTCAATTGAAAAGTCAACGTGATTGTCGCCGTTCCACATCATCACCGACTGCTTTAAGGTGTCCGTATAGCCCGCCCTTGTGAAGAACAGAATTTCGCCGAGCTTGCCCGACTCCTCAACCGCTTCACGGTTAAGCCTTGCCCAGCGTGCAGGCCAGGTGTTGTGAGCAAGTTCGGGATCCTCCCCGCTTGCAAGCACGCAGTCGGTCGGAAGGTATTCTCCGAAGTCAGCCATCCAACCCGAAAGCCCGAAATCTATCATATTCTTTTTGATAATATCCTTCATCCAGCGGTATGCTTCCTTATTGCTCAGGTCAATCATAGCCGCAGGGAAGGTGGTTATTGTAACAAGATAATCCTTTCCGTCCTTGTCCTTTACGCAGTAGCCCTTTTCGGAGGCCGTCTTGTAAAGCGGCTTTTCAACCGCCAGAAACGGATTACAGTAACCGAGCACCTTAATGCCCTTTTCGTTTAATTCCTTTATTTTAATATCAAGGTCGGGGTAAAGCTCCTTATCCCATTCCCAGTTCCAGAAAAGCTGCTTGCCGACGGCTGTGACACGTCTGCCCTCCCAGTCCTGAATCCAAACTCCGTTCGGGCAAAGCCCGTTTTTCTCGGCTGTGTCAAGATGCTTCATCATCTCTTCTGTACCGCCCTGTGAAGCGATAATCTGTCCGTCATAAACCCAGTCGGGAAGCTCGGGCTGTCTGCCGAGAAGCTCGGTAAGGTCGCCGAGGAGCCCTTCAAAGCTGTCGGAAAAGCCGAAGGCAAAGTCTCCGATACTGTCAGTCTTGATAATATGGTAATCCTTATTGCTGAAATCAAACTCACATCTCGCCGTTGAAAACGAATGGAAATAATACTTATTTGAGCTTAAGAAGGTCGGCTGAGCGTAATAGGTTTCATAGTTTGAAAACTTCTGCTTACGGATACTGTCCTTAAAACCAAAGGTCTGCTTTACAAGCTTTTTGCCGATTTGAAGCGCGTTGATGTGCTCTGCAACCCAGCAGTTTACCTTTTTGCCTCTTAAATCAAATTCCGAGAAGATTTCACCCGTGCCGTATACGTGCTCCGAAGCGTCGGCAGGAATTTTAAGGTACATCCTGTTAAAGCTGTTAAAGCCGCTGAAATGCACGCTCAGACGTTTTCTTTTAATGGCACGAAGCTCTACGGCGCCGTTGGGCATATGCAATGTGAGCATTTTCTCCTCAAGCATATAATCGAGGATTTTCTGTTCACTGTATTCTTCGCGCTTTTCGCTGATACGAAAGCTGCCGTGACTCATTTTATATGAATTTTTTGCCTTTCCGAAGGCAATCGGAGAATCTCCTTTTTTAAAAGTATAGATGACGTTTCCGTTATATTTCAGGAATACACCGTCCTCAGCCTTTTCAAAAATCAGCAATTTATCCCCTCCGCACTTTTTGATAATACGTTTATTATTTTACCAATTCACAGCCTTATTGTCAACATTATTAAGCACAAAAACGGGACGGTCAAAGCCGTCCCGTTTGAATTCAAACCGCACATTCTCCCGCTTTCCTTGCGGCATCGAGAAAGGCGATATATCTCTCGGTAAACTCATCAAAGCCCTTCACCGTTGCTTCTTCGGGAGAAACCGTTGTACTCTCTGCCGAAGCAAAAACTCTGCTGTCAAGATAATCCTCAAGGCTTTCGCCGTCCTGCCTGCCGAGCATATAGCCTGCAAGCACCGCCATTCCCCAAGGTCCGCCCTCTCCGGCGGTTTTCATAACGGTAACCCTTGTATTAAGCGCTGCGGCAGTGATTTTCTGCCCTACGCCTTCGGTTTTATACAGTCCTCCGTGAGCAGAAATGTTGTCTAAAGTAACATTTTCACGTTTGAGTAAAATGTCGTTCCCGATTTTAAGGCTTGCAAACGCCGAGTAAAGCTGAACACGCATAAACTCCGCAAGACCGAGCGCCGAGCCCGGAGTCCTGAGATACATCGGGCAACCGTTATCAACCCCTGCGACCGGCTCACCCGAAATAAAGTTGTAAGCCATCAGCGCTCCGCCTGACTCGTCGCCCTCCATTGCCTTGTAATAAAGCAAATCGTAAAGCTTAGACTTCGGAATATCCGCTCCCGCAAGGCTTATTACCTCACCGAAAAGCTTGACCCAGGCGTCAATTTCACCTGTACAGTTGTTGCAGTGTACCATCGCAACAGGCTTGCCCGACGGCGTGGTGACAATATCAATCTGTCTGTAAACACGGCTTAACGGCTTTTCAAGGACTATCATGGAAAAAATGCTTGTGCCTGCGCTGACGTTGCCCGTCCTGACCCTTACGCTGTTTGTTGCGGTCATTCCGGTGCCTGCATCTCCTTCGGGCGGGCAGAAGGGTATACCGTCCTCGAGGTCTGCGTCCTCGTCAAGCAGTGCAGCCCCCTGCTTTGTGAGCCTGCCGGCCTCTTCGCCTGCCGAAAGCACCTCGGGCAGAATATCCTCAACATGTTTAAACGGAAGCGATTTTCCCGCAATCAAGCTGTCAAATTCCTCAAGCATTCCGCTGTCATAGTTTCCCGTCTGAGGGTCAATCGGAAACATACCGCTTGCCTCGCCCACGCCTGCGACGAAATTGCCCGTCAGCATATAGTGAATATATACCGCAAGCGTTGAAAGCCTGCAAAGCCTATCAAGGTGCGGCTCTCCGTTAAGAATCGCCTGATAAAGATGCGCTATGCTCCACCTCTGGGGAATATTGAAGTTGAATTTTTCCGTAAGTATGTCGCTTGCTTCGGCGGTTATGGTGTTTCTCCAAGTTCTGAACGGCACAAGAAGCTCGCCGTTTTCGTCAAGCGCCATGTACCCGTGCATCATTGCGGAAACTCCTATTGCACCGACTGTTTTGAGCGTCACGGAATATTTTTCCCTGACGTCCTGTTTAAGACTCCTGTAACAGCTGCGAAGCCCGGTGTATATTTCGGCAAGCGAATATGTCCACACACCGTTTTCAAGACGGTTTTCCCAGGTGTAATCTCCGCTTGCAATCGGGTTGGAATCGGCGTCTGTCAGCACCGCCTTTATCCTGGTTGACCCGAATTCAATTCCGAGTGTTGTTTTGCCCTGAAGCAAAGCCTGTTTTACGTCCATAATAAGCACCACCGTTTAAATAATAAAATATCCGACAAAACCCGAAACAAGCCCGATTGCCGCACCGACAATGACATCGGACGGGTAATGCACTCCGCCGAGAATTCTGACTGTGCAAAGAATTATGCCGATTAAGAAAAACGGCAGGCTCAGCCACGGGTTAATATACAAAAACGTCATCGCAATGACAAATACGGAAAAGACGTGACGCGAAGGCATTGACTGTCCCCTTTTGTCCTTTGTAATAATCGGGACAAAACCGAGCTTTTCGTAAGGTCTGGGTCGGTTGATAAGCCTTCTTGCCGCGCTGACAAGCACGAACATAATTCCCGGTACAAGGACGCACCTTAAAAGCCTTTCCCGTGAAAAGAAAAGCAACCAAAGGCAAAGCGCAGGATACGCGACATATACCGTCAGGGTCAGTATTAGGTTGACCGCTTTGAGTATTTTTTCCGCATTTCTGTGCGATTTAACAAAGCTTGTTATACTCTCAAATTGCTCTTTTGTCATAACGATACCTCATTAATAAAGTATACATTAATTCACTGTCGGTTTCAATTGTTTTTTGTATTATTTGACAAATTTTGCTTTTGTTAATATAATAGTATCAGTAAGCACAAAAACAGGAGGGAAAGTATGAAGGAATATACAACTCATGACGAGCACAGGGTAAGAAAGCCCGTCTATGAAAATAAAGCACAGCCCCGCAAAAAAAGCAGGGCGGCCAAGGCTCGTCAGCAGCGGCTGATACTCGCAATATGCGTTTGTCTTGTACTGCTTGCAGGTATAATCATTACTGCGGTTGTTTCGAAAAATTCAGCCAAGAAGCAGGAAGCCGAAAAAGCAAGCGCCTCTATCGCCGCACAGCAGGTTACAAAAGACGCAAGTGAAACCACACTTGTGTTTGACGATGTCGTTGTATCAAAATTTGACGGTATTATGTATTCAAAGAGCAGCAACCTTAACGTCAGAACCGAGCCGAACCTTTACGGTCAGGTACTCGGTCAGCTCGGAGAGAATGAACAGGTTACCGTTGTCGGTAAATGTGACAACGGGTGGATGCAGATTAAATATGACGGTCAGACAGCGTACTGTTCGGGCAATTATCTTACCGACGAAAAGCCTGCGGAAACCACCGCCTCCGAAGAAACAAGCACAGAGCTTATGACACTTGCAGAGGCAACCACACTTGCAGCCGCTTCGGCAGGCAATGTTGACAACAGCAATATTACCGGAACCTCTCCCTACTATCTCAAGGTCAACAGGACTCAGAACGTCGTTATTGTTTACCAGAAGGACGCTAACGGCAAGTACAACATCCCCGTAAAGGCGATGGTTTGCTCGGTAGGTCTTAACGGCAAAACAGAGCTCGGCACCTTCAAAATCGGCGCTCAGCAGGGCAAACCTGCAAGAAGCAGGTGGCGTCAGCTTACAGGCGGCGTATACGGTCAGTATATTTCAAGGTTTAACGGAAGCATACTTTTCCACTCCGTACCATATTATTCTCAGAGTCCCTCCGACCTTGAATACGCAGAATACAACAAACTCGGACAAGCCGCTTCGGCAGGTTGCGTAAGACTCTGTGTAAGAGACGCAAAGTGGATTTACGACAACTGTCCCGACGGCACTCCCGTTACGGTATATGACAGCTCCGCCCCGGAGCCGCTTGCAAAGCCCTCGGCAAAAAAGATTGACGTTAACAGTCCTAACAGAGGCTGGGATCCGACAGACCCCGACCCGTCAAATCCGTGGAAATAATAATAACACTTAAAAAGACCGCTGTTTACATTAAGTAAACGGCGGTCTTTTAAATTACTCCTCAGTCTGCTTGCCGAGAAAGGAAGCCGCAACCTGAGCTAACTTGATGTCGGTCGGAGTCGGTATGCCGGTGTCATTGTTTTTCATCAGCAGCACTGCTCCCGAAACATCGCCCGAACCGATAATCGGATACATAACCGCAGCCTGCCATTCACTGCCCCTGACAGGCTTCAGGCAATCCGTTTCCTTGTTGAAAATATAGCACGCTCTGTCGTCCATCATAGCTTCAAGCTCATCGGAAATCCTCTTGTCAAGAAGCTCTCGCTTCATACTGCCCGAAGCTGAAACAATATGGTCCCTGTCGCTGATTGCCACAGTCATTGAGGTTGCGCGGTTAAGCACCTCACTGTACTGTGAAGCAAACGAGGAAAACTCACCTATGGGCGAATACTTCTTAAAAATAACCTCCCCGTCCGCCTGAGTGAATATTTCCAACGGGTCGCCCTCTCTGATTCGTAAGGTTCTTCTTATTTCTTTGGGAATTACAACTCTTCCCAAATCGTCAATTCTTCTTACTATTCCTGTCGCTTTCATAAAATCTCCCCTAAAAAATATTTTTCCCTATTATTCTGCGCCTGAATCCCGTCGATATTCAAAAAAATAAAACAAAGCAGAAACGAAAGAGATAATAAAAAAAGCAGGAAGAATCCTGCCTTTTTACTGTTTGATTTTGTTTAAAATGAGTAAGCAACCACATATTCAGCTTCTTAACTCCGTCATTGAAGTCAGCTGATAACAAAAGCAAATGCGGTCAAATGCCGTTATTTAGGGATAAAAGGAAATACACACTAAGAATTGCTGCAAGGAATATTGTAAGCAAAAGTAGTAATGCTGTCTATTTCATTTCGTATGTATTAATTTCATCGTTTCGATTGTTGTCAGCATGCTCACTCTCTTTCACCGTAAGGCCTTCTTCCTCAGGCGAATCCTCTATTTCCTCATATCTCTCATTTAATACAAGTTCAGACAGAACTGTTGTATCTTCGTTAAGAATTGCTGTGTCTGCGTCTTCGTTTTCGCCATCAGACAGCACCGTTGTTTTCTCTCCGAAATACTCTGTATCATCCGGTACAAGACCGTCAAGCAAAACCGTGTCCGTCGCCTCTGCTTCGTAAACGGCTCCGCAATTAGTACAGAACACCGCTTCGTCCGGCAAAGCGTGACCGCATTTCTTACAGCTTTTCATTTATATCTCCTCCAAATCCCTTAAAATATGCAACACCTTTTGATAGCGTTCCTCGCGTTCAACCCTGGTACATTTTTCAATTATTTTAATTAATTGCGGTGAAATATCGCTTCGGAAGTCGGAAATAGGCTTAATCTCAAACGGATTCGCGGAAGGATTAATGCCGGTCACAATATGATACATAGTCATACCCAGACCGTAAATGTCCGTTCTTTCGTCGGAAGCGCCCTTTCCTCCGTATTGCTCAGGTGCGGCATAGCCTTTAGTGCCGAGGTTTACGGTATCCTGCGTGCAGGTAGGATCAAAGGTTTTCATTGTACCGAAATCAATCAGCTTAAGCACGCCGTTGGGCTGAGCGATAATATTTGCCGGCTTTAAATCTCTGAATATTCTCGGCGGGTTGAGCGTATGAAGATAATACAGCACTCTGCAAAGCTGCATAAACCAGTTAATTACAGTTCTTTCGTCAACGGGCTCCTGAGTGGCGCTCATCATCTCGTTCAGATTCTTACCCTCTATAAATTCCAGAACAATGCACAGCATTTTGTCATCGTCAAAAATATCGTAAAGCTGAGGAATTGAGATGTGTGCAAGGTGCTTGAGCTTGTTAGCCTCGTCAAGTGATTCCTGTGCAGCCATCTTGTTGGCATACGTGTTCTTGTTTATCATCTTAACCGCGCACACTCTGTCAAGCTTGATGTCCTGGGCCAGAAATACTCTTGACGAAGCGCCGCGACCGACCTGTCTGATAATCTTGTATCTATCGTCAATAATCTCCGGCACCGGCTCATCAGCAGGCTTTGATTTTTCCATTTGAGCGTGCTTTGTAGGCGTGCCGCATTTTAAGCAGAATTTAAATTCTGGCTGAAGTATTGCGCCGCATTTCGAACACTTGATAAGCGAAGAATTCTTTTCTTCACTGTTCTGTTGTTCTTCTGTTTCTTCCTGTGTATTCTCCGTTTCAGCAATCTGACCGATTGCTTCGTCTTCGGCTTTATCGGCAGTTTGCTCTTCGTTTTCTTTTTCCTGTGTATACTCTTTGGTATCGGCACTGTTTTCCGGTGCTTTTTCAGGCTCGGACGGGGTGTCCGCAAGCTCAGTCGCAGCCTCGGGGTCTTCTGTCTGACGGCTGAAAAACTCTTCTGCAATCATTTCACTGTCACCCATCAGGCAAAGGCAAACGGACCTTGCAAGCATCATCATTCCATCCGCGTCGGGATGAGAACCGTCAACACTGCTGTAGGGCATTGAGTTTGAATAAACATCTATGAGCCTTCTTGAATTATCTTTAGCGGCAGTTCTGATTACGTTGTTAAAAGCATCAATATGTACTCCGTTTTTTACAAACGGGAACTGAAAGCTCATATTCGACGGCATAAATGAGTAATCAAGCGTCATACACCAGATTTCCGCCTGCGGATATTCCTTTTCAAGTGCAAGAAGCATATTGAAATATGAGAAGTCAAAATATGACGTAATCGGTATTTTACTTTGAGCAACAGCTTTTAACGGCACTCCGTAAGCCCAGTCATTAAAGCCGAGATTTACTATTATTACGTCCGGCGTTCTGCCATCCTTTGCGAGGGATGTGATTCTCTCGCGGCTGATGCCTGCAGGAAATGAGCCGTCCTGTGAGCTTACTCTGCTGCCTGAAAAAGAGCTGTTGACAAGCAGCTTTGCTCCCACATAATCTATAACCTTTCCCCACCAGATATCGCTTGACTCACATACATTTGTGGCATTGCTGTTTGAAGCTGTGTAGAAGGGCTTGTATCCATCGGGTATTGTACCTTCAAGAGCGCTTATTGAGTCGCCCAAAACAGAAAAATATTTTCCGTTATACGGGTTGTCCTGTCTCCATTTTTCAAAGTCATCTCTGCTGATAGACTTACAGATTTTCTGCTCTTTAACAGCCTCTGAAGCTTCTGCGCTGTCGGTTTGCGTATTTTCGGCAGAATTATTGCCGACGGTATCATCCGCCGAAGCAAGCTCCCGGCAAAAGACAGAAAAATTGCTGTTATCGGATTTTTTTATCGCAAAAACGATACGCTCAAATGCAGAATGAAAGTTTGTTTCTATTGCCTGCCTGAATGCTTTTGACACAAGCTCGGGCGGATTTTTAAATGCTCCGCATCCAAACGCTCCAAGAACTAAGGCGTTTACATTATGCAGATTTGCCTGTTGCATAATTGAAGTTATTCTGTTGAACAAAACTCTTGACAGCAGGCTCTCATCAACATTGTTTAATCCGTTAAGATTCGGTGCGGCACAGGTAATAACGTCCACCTTAAACCATTCGTTTTCCGGCATAATGACAGGTACAGTATCATCCGTTTTGAATACGGTGACATCTTTGGAATAGATTACCTTATCGCTGTAAAAAGGATCACCGGCAATGCGATGAGGCATATAGTAATCCTTCATCAGCCGTGCCTGCTTCAGACACGGAAACAAATTACTGCTTCTGCAAAGGCACTCCTCCTGAGCCATAGCACCTACGGTAACTCCGCCGCCGGGATTTACAGCTGATGCAAAGTTAAGCACAGCGACCTTAAATCCATCTTTTACAAGTGCCTCGGCTGTGTGAAACGAGGTGTCCTCAACGACTTCAACACTTGCTGTATACTGTCCCGTGACATGAAGAGCTTCCTGCGATGACAACGGCATTTTTAGCTCCGTACTCTCTACGGCCTTGCTTGTCGCCGCCGCCAGAATCGGATGACGTTTGGTTAATTCAATTGTATCCTGAAAGCAACGTACAAGTTCCTCTTTAATGCTCATAGTTTACCCTGCTTATCTGTTCTTTAATTGTTTTTTCTGACTACCTGCCGTTAAGACATCGGTTTCTGTTATCTATAATAGTTAAACAATCCCGATAACAACGTGCATTATCGGGATTTGACTATTCTACGGAACACACAAACGGCAAATTTGCAAGCTTAATTTCGTCACCGTTTTTTATCGGTATCCTCTGCTGAGGTATTGCCTGCACTCCGTTGACGTACGATTTGTTGGTCGAATTATTATCTACAAAAAACGCCGCTCCGTTTTCAAGAAGAATATAGGCATGCTCTCTGCCGACATATTTGTTATCGGTTACGATATAATTACAAACATCAGTCTTTGAGCCAATTAAATACCGTGCTGTGTTAACTGCTATTTTCTCACCGGTATCCCTACGTATCAGATATAAGTTTTTCTTTTGCTCCGATGCATAAAGATCCTTTACCGGTTGATTGTTCGCCCTTGCCGCATGCAGAGCGGAAAAGGGATCATAAAATCTGTTATTACTCAATTAAATCACCAATTAATATAAATTATCATCTCGGCAAACGATTCGCACGGTTGATAGCGTTTTCCTGTGCTGTTTTGTACCTTGAAGCAGCTTCTCTTAGATATTCCGCGTAGCTTTTCATTGACTTATAAAATGCCATATATGTAGACTCTGAACCGTTTACCTCATTCCATTTAAGTACAAATGCGGTTGCGTCCTCGCCTTTCCAGCTACTGAGCATAGTATTGACTGCCGTATCTGCATTTTTCATTTTTGATTTCATATTGCTGTTATACTGGTCAATTGCGTTTGCAGCTGCTTCAAACTTGCTGTGATCAACTCTGATATTGTATCCCATAATAGCTTCTCCTTATTATTTAAACATTTCACTCAGCTTTGTGTTGGTGTCTTCGGTTGTTTCGTAATCAAGAGCAACAGCATTAGCAAGGAATTTTATGTATTGCTCCATAACCTGATACCTTCCTCCGCCTGTGCCGACGAAATTTTTCTTGATTGTGTTAAGCTTTGAGTTTGCCTTTGCAGCAGCAGCGCCGTCCCAGGTGCTGTTAAGCTTGTTCATGGCGTTCTGAACCGAAGAAAAGCTGTTGTCAATGTCCTTATTAATACTGCTGAGGGTGTCCACCGCTGTTCTTACAGCATTAGTGTCGACTTTAACGCTGGCCTCCCGTGTAAAGGTGCCTATAACATTGGCTGCAGGTAAAAAACTTTTGTCCATTTATACTCTCCTCACTTTCCTAATGCTGCTTTTGCGTCAATTGACGCCTGAATCATCTGATCAATATGTGAAGCCGGAACCTCGTTAAGCGTACCGAGTGCGCTTTCATATCGCTCTATTACAGAATGAATGCTGTCGGCGCACATATCGTTACCTATATTTTTAAAATCAGAACGAACAGCGCGTTCAAGATCGTGAAGCTCTCTTATGATGCTTCTAAGCTCGGTTTTATAGTTTTCAAGCTGATAGCCTCTTCCCATAACAGTCCCTCCTAATATTAATCCTCACCGATTAACTGTTTTCTTATTTCGTCTGCCTTTTGCTTAAACGCAAACTGCTCTTCATCCTGATACCCCACGGCGTAAACCTTTTCAATCTGTTCTGCGTCAAAAAGGAAAGACTTGTCGGGTCCCATTGCGCCTTCGGGATAAAGCACGGCAGTATAGTCCCATATCTTTTCCTCTTCGTTATCTATTTGCTTCTGCAAAACGCCGGTAATCATGATTCTTTTTTCACTGTCCTTTAAAAGAACTACTGTGCCTATCGGCAATAAACCTTCAAACATAATAAACTCCTTTTGTTATATTTTTAAATTATCAAAAAGTTCTGTTAAAATTATATGTTTTTTTGTCGGTATAATCAAGTGCTTTAACAACAAATCAGACATATTCTGTTTCTTTTTCAGAAAGCATAAGCACTGCCTGTATACTGTTAAAACAGCGAGATTAGTCCATCCCAGGCAGACTTGGCAACACCTGCCACAGCTTTAACAGCTCCGCCGACATCTATATCCAATCCAACATCAGCTCCGAGTCCTACCGCCGCTCCGATATCAACTTTTATATGACCGTCGACATATCCTGCCTTTGCGTGTACTCCGACTCCGAACTTCAAGCTTCCGGAAACTCCGACATCTGCTCCGAGAACGGATACGCCCGCTGTTCCCGAAATTTTAGCTACGTCTGCTTCAGCACCCAAATCAACCATTGCCTGTTTGCGGTTAACAGCCAGCTTAGCCTTAGCCTCTGCTGTTAACACATCAGCCTCAGCACTTCCGTACACTCCGAGATCCTTTTTATCCTTACCGAGTCCGATTCTGCCGTCTGCAGCTGCCGCAAGAACAGATACGCTTGCACCTACCTCTGCATTAACACCGGGTGAAAAGATTTTCTTCTTTTTGCCGTCCTTGTCTTGCTCATATGTATAAAGCCCTGCCGATGCCCCGGCAGTCACGCCTGCAGTAACAAGCTTTAATTCTGCAGAACCTTCTGCATATTTGCTGTCACCTTCAGCTTTCTTTTCAAGTACGCTTTTATCAAACAGATCTTTTTCAGCGTCCGCCTCAAGGATCGTGCCTTTCTTTTTGTAGAATTTTGAGTCCTTGTTTTTTTGCTTAATATCGTGTTTCTTCTGCTCAGGCAGCGCTGATTTTCCCTTTGCTTTACGGCGTTTTTCTATCTCGTCGTTAAACTTATCTTTGCTGACATATTTTCCGTATGCCGGCAAAATCGGCACCGAGGCTCCAAGCACAGCTATCTTAATGCTTTCATCCAGGAACCTGCTCCATATTGAAAGCTGACCGCTTAAACCTGCCTCAACCGTATTAAATTCATTTGCCGTCTGTACAAGATAATTTCGCGCCAATTCAATATTCCAGTTAAAATGAATAAGCTGATCGGCACGTATAAGGTTATAAAGCCCAATTAATCCGACCCTGCCGTACAGAGCCTTAATTCTGAAATTCAGGCGTACAACCCTTGCGTTAACCTGTGCAAGTCTGGCGGCATACTGTTTCATCGAATCTGTATTTATTTTAATAATATCCGCCATAATTACCCCTGATTTTCATGCATCCTTGCGAACTGTTCTGTGACAGCGTTCAAATCCATATTATTAAGTTTGTTCAGAACATTACGATAGTTCCTGACAGTGCTGTCAATACAGCTCGCGCACTTATCATTTCCCACGCCCTCAAAATCATTTTTGACTCCGTTGGAAATGCTCTCAAGTTCTCTGATTATAGATCTTAATTCGCTCTTGATGGATGCAAGCTCGCTTCTTGCAAAGTAATCCATAAAACGCCCCCGGTTAAAATTTAAATATTTGACAATTGTTTCTCAACGTTTTCAAAATCAGCTGCTGTTTCACGCAAATAATTTGCACATTTATCAAGCCTGTAAGCAAAGTCAAGGCCTATACCTACCTTGAGAAGCTTCGCAAGTCTCGGAATAGCGTCCCACTCTATAAGCAGCTGCCAATAGTAGCTGTTCATGTCGCGATCAAGCGTCTTTGCCCTTCCGGAAAGGCTTGCAAGCTTTGCGGCATATGTATTCATTCTGTCGGTGTTAAGGTGGATGTCGGGATGAGCGCTGGCATATCCGCTGCCCGGATTCATCATTCTGTCCCACCATTCTTTGATTTTGTTAATCAAGTCTACTACAGATTTTTTCAAATCTTCAATAAGATTTTTACCCCACTCACAGATTTTTCCAAATGTTTCCGCGATAAATGTTGCCGCAGAAATAATAGCGTCTCTGGCAATTTCATAAATTGCTATTGCACCAAGTGCGACAAATGATATCACCGCAATGGCCGCTATTGTTTGTATTGCAATTGCTACAGTAGGTATAATACCTATAGTTCCCACTATAACGATTGCTGAAGCTAAGACAAGTTTTCCGGCATCAGTCAGGTGACCATTCTCAAACATTTGCTCCTTAACCCACATTGCGCCTATCCAAATTGCGGATATCCCGCCGATAATAGCATCGCCGATAGGTTTTGGTAAGTGGTCAACGCCCTCGGAAATAACGCTTGTTACCTTCGAAAGTCCATCCTGTTCACCGTCGACGAGATTTCCGTTCTCATCATACACAAGGTACTTTGTATCATGTCTGGTAAACGAATTATACTTATCATCACCTTTGTTTTCGACCTGAACATATCTGTAGTCAACACCGGGGAGATCGTTAAGCATTGTGCCGACAAAGCTCCATCTCGGATGCTTCATAACACCGCTCATAGCCTCTATTTCAGCTCTGTGTTCATTAATAAATTCATCGGAAAAGCCGGGTCCGTCCATACTCATACATTGAGTTATATTATCGTTAAGACCGTAGTTTACTGACACAATAGTTGCATACTCTGCTAAGTTGCCCCCCAGAGAATGACCTGCCATCGCCAAACTGTCATAACCATTCAATTGGGTCTTGTATTTTTCTAAAAAATTATTGACTTCAGCCTGCTGATTTGTGCAAGTGGAGTTTACCAACCCCAAATCCGCTTTTGTCCAGTCATTTACTACGTTGTCAAGGCTGCCCATATTTTCACTGCCTCGAAAACCCACAGCAGCATTCCCCGGAGAGGTTTCAATAATACAAGCATAAAATCCATTAGATGAGTTTGTATCATGAATTCCGGATATTGTCCAGTTCTGCATTTGAGCATCTGTCAGACAATTAAGAGACTTTAGTTGACTTGGTTTAACGCCGGCATCTAATGAAGCCTGTTTTAGTTCGGCTATGGAAAACGACGTTTTCCCGGGATGTGACGCGCATAAAGCCTCATATCCTTTTGTAAGGTCAGCATAGGCTATTTGAGTGAAATTTCGCATTTCATTATCGGTATATCCCATATTTCCTCCTTAACCCAATTCGTTAATAATCTTTTCTATTTCAGGATTAACTGTATCTTTATTAACAGTAAACACGATATTTTTTATCGGATTATACTGATCAAACCATGTATTGTTTATATCGTATGCCTTCTCGATTTTTTCTGAACATTCTGCAAAAGAAGTACTGTCTAATGAAAAAGCCGAGCACGAAATATCAATGTTTTTTTCCTTACTGATTCCCTGAAGATTCTCTATTGTCGATTTAAGAGACTGTTCTGTAGATGATGAATCATCTATGGCACAATAAACCATAATTTGTCTCAAATTATACTGTTTGGAAAAGTCATCCAGGGATATTTCAGTATTAGTCTCTTGAGCGCAGTCGTCACAAATTACAAAAGTTCTAAAGCATATATCTATGTTGCTGTCCTCAAAACATTTTTTCAGACGGCCTCCGATCTTGTGTGCGATAATGCTTCTTATATAGTCATCTTCAACTTCGTTCGTTTCGCTGTCTACAACGACCGTAAACCTAATACCGTTTATGTCCTCGAAAATCATAGTAGCTGTTTTCATATCTGTTCGATTTCCGATGGATAACACTTCAAATTCAGTATTGTATTTCTCCTCCAACTGAGGTTTAGCAATATTAACTATTCTCGAATCAATACTGACACATCCTTCAATACCCAAAAAAGACAAAACTCCCATAACTATCAAACCAACCTTTATAATGTTTTTTATCATAATCCAAAGCCTTTATATTAAAGTAATAATCTGATTACCTATCTATAATTTCATAATCAGAATACTGTTGTTTTCAAATTTAATTGCGTGTCCGACGGGCAGGGAAGCTGCCCGTCTGACACAAATGAATCTTATTTAAAAGCGTCTGCGAGACCGATATTCTGTGTCTCTGTTGCCTGGTAATCAGCAGAAACATTCTGTCTTAAGAATGTTACATATGCCTTGATTACGTCATAATACTGCTGAAAATAGCTTGCTGCAAAGCTGTCAAATGCAGAAATAGTTGCCTGAGAAGCCTCACCCTGCCATGTTGATGAAAGGCTCTTAATGGTGTTCTGGCTCTCTGTAAGAGTTTCGTTCAATTTGTTATTGATGTTCTCAATATTTGATGCAATTGCTTCAACTCTGTCAGTACTTATTTTAATGGTTCCTGCCATTGTGTTTTACTCCTTTCGATTGTTAGTTTGCAAGGCTCTTTGCCGAAGTGGTGATAGCGTCCTGGCGCTGCTCATAGTTGTTAGCCTGCTGAGTCAGTGTTTCGGAAGCGGTAATCAGCTTCTTTGACATAGCTTCAAGTTCCTCGGTAAAACCGGTAATCTGTGCTACGAAGGACTGATTATCCTCGCCCTGCCAGGCGTCGCCCATTGTGCTTGCGTCCTGCATAAGCTGCTTGCCGTAGTTAGAATATGTCTGAGCAAGTTCTGACAACTTCTGAGCTGCAGTCTTCATCTGAGCAGGATCTGCCTGAATGTTTTTTCCCATAATCTTTTTTCTCCTTTTTTATTTTTATTTATATCAACATCAATCTGGAACCGTTTTTAATGCCCAGTTCGTAAATTGAAAGATTGATATTAAAGATACTGCCTGTCTGCGCGTCGCACAAAACAGATGTTTCATCGCCTTTAAATTTGCCCTGAGACAGTGATGTGATTGAGTCTACAACAAGCGAAAGCACCTCGCTCATAAGACTTGTCTGGGGAATGAAAACGTCATAAGACATATTGGCAACAGGTACAAATATTTCAACCAGAACCTTATCCATAATCATTCCTCCTCACTGTTGTTTAAAAGCTTAACCATTGTTGCTTTGCCGTTTTTAACCACAAAACCGAATTCCTCGGAAAGCTCTTGTGACATTTCCGGAGTAGTTTTGCCGACCTTTATGTAATACTGGTCGTTCATGCCGCTTCCGACCCAAATACCCGAATTTTGATCCGAATTTGATTTATACCATTTTTCATAGGTGTATGAAGCAACATTCTTGGTTGAATCGGCAATAATAACATTGATTCCCATTGAGAGAGCGCCCTTTTCAAGGATCAGCTTGAGCTTCTCACTCTGCTCCTCATCAAGCTTTTGAATGATGTCGGGAAGCGATACCAGGATATATGTTTGCCTGTCATATACCGGTGTCTCCGCCTCGGCTGTTTCTGCGTCCTTTATGGCATTGTTGCGTTCAAGTACCGTGTCAAACAGCTTTTCAACAATTTCGGCGCATTCTTTTTTAGTGCTGTAAAGCTCAGCGTTGCCGACCTTGCCTAAAGCGGATTGCGGATCAACTATAACCGTAGGTACCTTTTCCGAAATCATCTCGGCAAGACATGCTGAAAATCCGGAATACTCACCCGACTGGCTCTGAATAAATGAAACAAAGTTTGCCGAAAAATCAAAGTAGCTGATTTCAAGCGAATTAGTTTCAACACCGACAGGAAGCGTGTCGGCATCTGAGCCGATAAAGGGAGCAATAAACTCCTTGTTGACCTTGTCGGGAAGCACGGGGATACCCCTTGCAACACGGTTTCCGTATTTTTCTCTGAGCGTCTTACAGTAAGCTTTGATTGCGGCGAACTGATTTGCATCATCCACGGCATGAGCTGTCTGGAATTCATAAATAGCATCCAGTTTGCATAAGCCTCTGCCTTTGAACTTTTTGGGAAGAAGTCCGTTTGTTTTGCCGAGAGTAGCTGCGTAGTCACTGTCATCGGTTACCTGAAGCACAAACATCTGGTTTATGTTTTGAAGCATTCTGAACCTGACAGCGTTAGACCCCGTAGCGGTAAGAACAAAGTAAACTCCGTATTTTACGCCCTCTCGTGTGAGGTTGAGCATTTCGCCCTCATAGTCCTCATACATTTCCGAAAATGCGGCATAGTTGTTAATGGCAACTACAATAGACGGCATTTTGTTCTCAGCGCTTCTGTTGTATGAAACAATATCTCCGCCGTAGTCTGCAAAAAGCTTTTTCCTAGTTTGAATCTGACCTCTGAGCAGCTTCATAAGGTTGACTATTTTTTCCTGCTCATGAGACAGAACAACATCACCGACCTGCGGCGCTGTTTTAAACGCCGTAAGAGTTTCCGCCGCAAAATCAAGAATATAAATGTTAACCTCATCAGGTGAATAGTTCTCGATAAGCGAGTAAACCATTGTGGTAAGGAAGGTTGTCTTGCCGCTGCCCGGCATACCGTAAACCACAGCATTTCCCTGAGTGGTAAGAGGAAGCGTAAGCAGTGACTGGTTTTGGTTCATCGGGTCGTCGTATTCGCCGATGATGGGGTCAATGATATTGTCCTGCTTAACATAGCTGTATTTTTCAGCAAGACTGTCAACGAAAATCTTTGCCGGAATCGGTTCAAGCCACAAAGGACGAACCTTAATATTATCCTGTGTTGCTATCTCGGCAAGATAATCGGTAATAGCATCAATCTGCTTTTTAGGCTTTTCAATTGCTTTTCTCTTATCAACCTTGGCACTTTTGATTACTCTGCCGACATTATCGACTATTTCAATACTGTCATCAACCTGAACATCTGCCTTGTCCGAGGGATAATACGGTGCGCCGGACCATGCCGACTGACCCATTTTAAACAGCTCATTGTATCCAACCTGAAGATAGAATCTGCCGGTATCCTGTAATTCAGCCGCTTCGGGGCGTTTAAGCATATCCATACTGTCCGCCCTGTCCTGTACTTTAAGGCACGCCTTAAATTTGGCATTACTCCAGATCTGGTCATCGACAACGCCGCTCGGCTTCTGTGTGGCAAGAATGAGATGAACACCGAGGCTTCGTCCGATTCGCGCAGCACTGACAAGCTGAGTCATAAACTCCGGCTGCTGAGTTTTAAGCTCAGCAAACTCATCGGAGATAATAAACAGATGCTGTAACGGTTCTTTAACCGTACCTTCACGGTACATCTTCTGATATTTATAAATATCAATATTGCTGATTCCCGTTTCCTTGCTTGCTTTAGCAAAAATTGCCTGCCTTCTTCTCAATTCACTTTGAATGGAAATCAGCGAACGGTTAATTTCAGACCCGTCAAGGTTTGTAATTATACCTGCGGTATGGGGTAAGTTTTCAAACGCTTTAGCCATTCCGCCGCCCTTATAGTCGATTAAAACAAACGCAACTTCATAGGGATGATAGTTAATGGCAAGGGAAAGAATATAGGTCATAATAAATTCCGATTTTCCCGAGCCGGTCATACCTGCGACCAGTCCGTGAGGTCCGTGGTATTTTTCATGAAGGTCTAACTTGAAGGCATCGCCTATGGTGTCAACACCTACCTGCGCCTCAAGAGTTTTAGTAGGATCGTTTTCCTTCCATCTTGTAAGGACGTTAAGGTGCTCGATTTTACCTACTCCGAACATTTCAAGGAAGGTAATCATCTTGGGCAATACGAATGTGCCTTCTCCGAGGTCAAGCTTAATGTTGGAAAGAATCACGCTCAGCTTGGTCAAGTCTTCTCTGACGCTGATGTCCGGTATAAATCCGAGAAATTTTCCCGTAATGTCATCTTTATTGTAAACCTTACCGCTGTTGCCTTCGACATCTATGATGTTACTGCATTCCTTGGGTAGGTATTTCAGCTGCTCGAAAAAAGCGAGGACTGAAAAGTGCAGGTTTTCCTTTTGCTCATAAATATCGTTGAGCACGCTTGCTCTGAGCGCAAGATCCTTGTCAAGAGCGAATATTATATAGTAAGGCTCAACCGAGTCAAGGTCAGAATCGTTCATAGCCTTTCTTGACTCAAGCTCATTTTTAAGGTATGCGGAGACATCCTTGATGTCGTCCTGTGATTTTGCAATAAAGCGGAATTTTTTGTCATTACTCCAGACGTGAGGAAGCCACTTAACATAATGCAGAGCGTTTTCGTCCTTCTCATCATAGATAAAGACAAATTTCACTTCATCATAGCTGTATAACGTTGCAAGCTGGATGATAATTCCGTTGGCAAAGCTCAGAACATCCGCATGACTGCCTGTTATACCGGTAATATTGTTCTCATAAAGAGAAACCGACACAGGCACGTTTTCAACAATATGCTCCGCTTCGCAGAAATTGAGAAGTTCCTCCTCAAGCGCGTCGCGTTCTATTTCGAATTTTCTTTCGGGGTATGAAATATCAGCCTTTAACGGCAGGTTGCCTCTGCCGATTCTTACGCGAAGGAAATCATTTTGACCGTATGACCTCTCCCAGAGATTACGGCTGACGTTAACAATTCTCTGCTCACAGATATTCAGGTCGACATTGTTTTCGTAATAAATCTGCCTTTGCTTTTCCGTGGCGTCAAAGAACGACTGCTTGACGGATTCAAGATACTGCTTATACTTTTCCTGTCTTAAAGCCTCCTTTTTACGCCGTCTCTTCTTTTCGTATTTTTTGGTAATTATCGGCCACATAACCGTACCCAGAAGCATACAGCCCGAGGTTACGGCAGACATCGCATTCCCGTTTGCAATTCCGTAGATAGCGGAAGCCATCGAAGCCATACCCATTGTCATTGACGGACCGATTGCCATCATTATGGGCATTTCCTCACCTATCTGGTTTGCGGGAGGTGAATCTATTTTAAACTTTTCCGTTTCAATATCTCTTTTAAACCTCGGTGAACGGTAGAAGGTTTTTTCCTCTACGTCTTCAAAATCGAATTCCTCTGTCGGCTCAATTTGCTGCGGAATAAAATCAAGGAGCTTCGGCGTTCCGATGGAAACATTGCCGTCGGGGTTGTTGATTGCAAGCATACGGTAGCCGATGACAATCATAACGCCCATAATGTATATTACGTCACCGATTTTAAGGTTACACTGGTCAACCCTAAAACCGTTAACATAGGTTCCGTTTGCGCTTTTTTCATCACGCAGAAACCACATATTATTTTTACAGCTTATCTGCGCGTGCAAGCCGGAGACATAATCGTTCTTAATAACAATCTGGTTGTCCTGATTTCTGCCTATATTAAGCGTAACATCTCCGTTAACAAGATATTTTTTTAGCTCGACGCGGTCGTCTGTTGACGGCTCGGCAAAGATAAAGTAAACATCCTTCGTCTTTTTAAGCTTGATATAATTAACGCTCATATCCTCAAGGACACATTCGTCAACTGCGTTTTTATTTTTGTCAATAACGGAGGCCTTTCGGTTTGATTTTAAAACCCATTTGCCTTCAATTCCTTCAATATCAATGCTGATTCCGTTTCCTGCAGGAAGGGAATATTTACCTCTGACTTTGTCGGGGAGGGTAATTGAAGAAATATTCTTTTTGTTCATTAACGAAACTATCATATGAAGTCTCCTTCACATTAAATTTAAAACTACGTGCTCCTCAAAAGCGCATAATTTTAAATTCAATGCCCTTCAGGCAGGCAGCACCTTATGTGCTGCCCGCCTTATTGTTTTTTAAGCCCGCTTTACGGACTGTTCAGCTCAGCCTTCTGCCGAGTCCTCTTTCTTTCTGCGTTTTCTGCCTACGAGGAATATTACAATTCCTGCAAGAACCGCTGCGCCGCCGATTGTTCCCCAGAACAACGGTCTTGTGTAATACCAGTAAATAATGGGATTGCTTGTAACCGTTATTACATCCTTTACGCTGTCCTTGAGTTCAAACGATGCGTCGCCGGTGCTTACCGTATGGTTCGCAAGGTCGGTAATTTTAATCTGAACCTTCTGTTCATTACCGGCAGCAATTTTGAAAGTACCCGAATAGTTGGAGGGATCCTCGAAATTCTGAACTTGAATCGGTTTATTGCTATCGCCGACATAGATTTCAATTAGCTTAAGACCGATAGCGTCATAAACCTGATAGCTGACCTCCTGCTCAGGAGCGTATACTGAGGACTTTTCAAGTCCGAGTATGCTTACGAAGGAGGGCGGCGTCGAGTCCTTAATAAAGGAGATTTCTCCGGTGCTGTTGGTTTTTTCAACAGGTGCACCTTCTGCCTGTGCCTCATCGGTATTGTCCGCGGCATCATAATCCATTGTAATATTATGGTGTTCAACTGCGTCCATAGAAGAAACTGTTATGGAGTAAACGCCATCCTTTGAGAAGTTCGAGGTATCAATATCATATTCGTACTGATACCAGCCGCTTTCGCCTACTGCTACCTGGTCGTTGGCAACGGGTGTAACAGTATACTTTGCTTCAATCGGTGCGCCGTCAAGTGTGATTTCAACCTTCGTTGAGCCCTCTTTAAGCCTTGTGGGGTTGTACTCAACAACGTAGATGCTGTCACCTACAGAGTCGTTGTACTGCTCGTCGATAGCTGTTTTCAGGTCATCACTGAGGTCGTATAC
This sequence comes from Clostridia bacterium, assembly GCA_017438845.1. Taxonomy (GTDB): domain Bacteria; phylum Bacillota; class Clostridia; order Oscillospirales; family Acutalibacteraceae; genus Fimenecus. The sequence continues at coordinate 44,778 of JAFRUO010000005.1, forward strand.
CGAACCGAAGCGGTTAACAGTAAAGGTAATGCTTTCTGATGACTTGTTGCCTGCTTTGTCGGTATAGTTTACGCTGAGAGTGTAAATACCGTCATTCTCTTTGACCTTTGCGATTTCACCGAGGTCAGTTCTGCCGTTCTGAAGAGCCTTGTTCTCATAAACGGTTTCTGTCTTGCCCAAATAGCGCTTAACAAGTGTAGCGCTGCCGCTTGCAAAGTTAATTTCGCTGATGTCAACGCCGGGATGAGCGTCGTCCTTATATGCCTTTCCGTTTTCAACGCCTGTAATAATCGGCTTTGCTATCTTGGTATCAACCGTGAAGTCCTTAGCTGCTACAGAGCCGCCGTAGTTAACGCCGCCCTGAGCATTGCCTGCAAGGTCAAGCATAGTAATGTCAAAGGTGTAATCGCCGTCACTTGAGTAATGAACCGTACCCGTATGCGTGTCGCCGTTGTTGGACCAGCTTACCGAAGGAGCCGCAACAGAACCGCCCTGAATTGAAGCCTTGATTGTAGCGGTGACAAAGTTTACATCAAAATTATGTTCAACAATTGTAATTGTCGCCGTACGGGGTGCGTTAAAGTATTTGCCGTTCTGCGCCGAGTTATTGTTGTAGGAAACGGAAATTGTCGGTGCAGTCTTATCAATTACGAAATCCGTTATTGCAACAGATTTCGACTGAACGCCTCCGTTAGTGTTTCCTGCAAGGTCAGTATAAGCTACGCCGAAGTTGAACGCACCGTCATAATTATAATTGATTGTAAAGATATGCTTTGTGTCATCGCCGTTAGCGGCTGTGCCTTTTGCGATTGTTTCATTGCTTACTGCAGGGACCCTGCCGCCTTCTATGTTCTTGATTGCCCAGACAATGTCCTCAACCTTGAAGTTCCTTTCAATTATTGTTATGGTTGCAACTCTGTCCGCACGGAAATATTTTCCGTTCTGTACACTGTTGTTGCTGTACTCTAACAGAATAACGGGAGCAGTTGTATCAATACCGAAAACATAGTAGTCATAGCTTACGTTTCCGACACGGTCCGTAAGCTCTACAAGAAGAACCATGTCATTGTAATTGTATGTGCTGTCAACTTCGATGTTTTCCGTAATGTCCGGTACAAGGTTAGAATTCTCTTCTGTGGTAAAGCCTTCGCCGTTGTGCGGAACCTCGGTTGTTTTTAACGTAGTTTCTGTTCCGCCGTATATAAGCTTATACTCAATCTTTTTGATGCCCGAATGAGAGTCATGAGTTTTAACCGTAAAGGTAACGGGGCCTGCATAAAGCGGAACGTCACCCGAAGCCTTGCTCAAAGCTGCATCAGGCTGTGCACTGCCGCTGTATGAATATTCATACGGTATCTTTTCTGTCTTGGAGGTTCCGGGAGCAATTATTTCAATTGACGAAGCCTTCTCGTGCATATCCTCGTCCTCAAGTACCGAACCGTCGGGGCTCTTCCAGCTTTCACCGCCGACAGTCTCGTCAAGTCCTGAGTTCAAAACATTATCCGTTGCATATGCAAAAACTTTACCCTTGAAGCCTGCGGGGATTGGAAATGTTATTTCATTATCTGCCTTAACCTCAAGAGCTGTAGGTTCAACAATATACTCTGCGCTCTCGCCTGTTTCCTGATTAAACAGAACGCCCTCAACCCTATATGTGATTGACTGTACGCCGGAAGCAGCTTCGTTGTCGCTCTCCTTGTCCTCAGCTTTGACGGTAACATCAACGTTTCTCTGGAAGAAGAAGGAATAATCGGTTGAGTCAAGGGAAACTGCGTCGTAAAGATCTTCTTCACCGGCAATGGGATTAACCTCAATGTTGGTCTCGCCCTTTGCATTATCAGCAAGTGCAAATTTAAAGCCGCTGATAACCGGGGCGGTCTTATCAACAAAGTATGTTGCGCTGATCTCGTCACTTTCGTTACCAGCATTGTCGATGCACTTTGCTGTTACGACATATGAACCGTCATTTTCGTTTGCTTTGAATTTTGCCAGATCGACTGTAACAGTGCAGTCCTTATGGGTATCTACAATACCCTCCTGATTTGTGTAATCGGAAGCAGGTTCTGTCGGGTTGTCCGTGCTGTCTTGCTCGGGAGCTTTATATGTTAATTCGTTACCGTTTACAATAACAGTTACACTGTAAAGTCCCGAATCAGCGTCGTTAAACGCGAAATCAACGATGGGAGCTTTGTTAAAGATTGCTCCGTCGTCGGGAGCGTCCTCTGCGCTCGGATACTTTCGGACACCTTCCGTCTTTTTAAATGCATCAATATTAAATGAAGCGGTGGGCTTGTTTTCTTCTATCAAGATAATGCCCGATGATTCTTTGCCGATGTTGGAATTAGCACCCGTTACAATATTAAACGAGCTTTCGTTTCCGAGCCTGTCGGAAAGCTTGTACTCAACAGAGCCCTTGAAGACCTCGCCTTCACCGGCGGAAATCTCAATAGTTGCTTCTCCGCTTGTATTAAAATTGGCGGAATACTCTTTTTCAATGTTATCCGGGGAGGAGATGAATTTAAGAGTAGCCTTAGCGTTATCTCCGTCAAAGCCTGCGCCTGTGTCTTTTGCTTCAACCTGAACAACAAGCTTGTGCTTAGCCCATTTTCCAAAGGTTATTGTGTTGATAATCCTTGCAACAGTTCCGATATTTTCCTCACTGAAAGTAATTCTATTAAGCTCAGGAGCTTCCGTATCATTTTTAATTGTTACGGTTTTCTCTTCGGACTTATTATTTACGTTATCTACTGCAACGATTTTGTATTCAACTTTCTCGTTAGTTACGGCATCGTTTGGCTTAGGTGCGCTAAAGGTACAGTTACCGTCAGCATCGGGCTTTACGGTAATTGCCTTTTCAAGATACCCGCCGCTTACTGTTACGGTTTTTACTCCGGAAGCGTAATCGGTACCTTTATATTTTTGGGCCTTGTCGGTTACTTTAAAGGTAACCGTAACATTCTCATTAGTCCAATCATTGTAGGATTCTATGTCGGTAATTTCAGGTGCCTCTGAATCTACACGAACTCGAATTATACCGGGAACAACATATTCTTTATAGAATAATAAATATTTGTACGATTTGACCTGTAAAGGTGAAAAATCATCATTTTTAGAATAGTCTTCGACCTTATTCATCCACTTGCTGTCAGCAGATGAATAAATATCCATTCCTACTATAGGCTGACTTCCGGTAACAGTATTAGTACCCTTCGGCAAAATTGTGATACTGTTATCACTGCGGATAAAGTATGTGTCGGTTTCCGAATCATAATGCCTATTGTTGTTTTTGTATCTAATGCTGAAGACCTCGTTAACCTTACTGTTTTTAAAGGTTTCGTAATCAACCTCGCCAAAGGTTGCATCAATTACCGTGTCTTTCGTGATTTTGACGCTGAACGAATTGTCCTCAACAATTTGCTGGTTGAGTATCGATTCCCCGTTTACAATTACATTGGTAAGATATTTACCCTGCTCGGGTTCAGCTTTAAAGTTCAAAACCGTTCCGGTCGGCACGCTTGTAAGATCAACACCTTCATTTGTGAGCTGAACTGCGCCGCCGTCATTTGTGTTGACGGTAACGCTGTTAATGTTCGCATCAAAAACCGCTTTGATGCTATAGCTGCCACCATCTACGACTGTGTTGTCAACAACATATGTTATCTCTTTTATGTATTCGCTGTTTGATTCATATTTCTTTTCCGAACCTGCTTTTACAGAAGCTAAGTTATTCGAAAAGGTTGCCTCTTTAAAATGATAGCCCTCGTTAGCGACAAAGGTTACCTCTGTATTGTCCTCTGTTTTATAAATAATAATTCCGTTATCTTTCTTATTTGTTGAATTGAATTCACCGTTTTCAACGTCAACGCTCACGGTATATGTCAACGGGACATAAGTGAAAACAATATTATTTCTTTCAGCGTCTACGATAAATGTATACTCGCCGTTGTTACCTATTTCTTTCGGCACAAGAGATACGGAGGAAAGAGTATACTGACCTTCTTTTGACCCGTTTTTCTGAGGAACTGCCGTAACCTCTGTTCCCTTAGAAACTTCGGTGCCCGACGCAATCTCAACTCCGCCCACATAAAGCTTAACGGTTTCGCCGTCGTCCCTTCCTGCAACAGTAGCAGTGACCTTCACCTTGTTTTCGGTAAGCGTTATCTCGCAGTTGCTTGACTCTGCACCTGCGGTAAAGGCAACTGTCTTGGAATTATAGCCCTCTGCAGACGCTGTCAGGCTTAAAGTTACCGTTGCAGCAGCATTGTCCTCAATGTAGCTGTCAAGCTCATCAAAGCTGGCGTTACCGCTGTTGTCGGTGGTTGCCGAGTTGCCTGTCATTACAAGCTCGGGAGCACCGTCGCTTACGTTGTAAGAATTAATTACAACCTTTGCGCCGGAAATTGCATTTCCGCTCTCGTCAATTACCTTAAAGTCAATTCTGTTAGCTGCAAGAGCCGTGAATGCAACAATCGGTATTGAGCTTAATACCAGCAACACGGATAAAAACGCAGCCAAAATCTTTTTTGACTTTGTACTCATGTGTTTCATATTTACCCTCCAAAATGATGTCTTATTTAAATAGTCTCGTTCGTACTAATTAAAACAATATCCTGTATTACCTTTATTGCCACCGGCTGTCTTTCTTCTGCAGGGGCAGTATCGGTCTCGGTAAGCAATGCAGTGTTGCCGTTTAAGAGCTCAGTGCCGTCGGCAAGGAATTCCGTGGGAGCTCCGCCCTCGGGAATGCTCTGCGAAAGGTCAGGTATAGGCTCGGTGGGAGCTGCCGAAACCGTCGGCTGAGGCGGCAAAGGTGCATACGCAGGTTGCTGTGCGGCAGGCATCGGTGCCGTAGGCTGTGTCTGAGGCTGAAACGGCGCCGGTATTTGTTCCGTACCTTCAGCGGCATTCGGCATGTCAGGCATCTTGCTTGTGATTTCGCCTCGCTGCTGTGCCGCCGCTGTGGGCCTGTGTGACTTAGCGCCTGATTCCTCGTTTTCGCGTCTGCGCTTTTCAATCGCCTTTTTGGCGTTTCTGCCTGTCAGGTCATTAATAACCTTGAAAATGTTTCTGCTGAAGAACCAGTATGCCGCAAAGGCAAAGGCTAAGCCTGCAAGAATGAAGCCGACAAGTGAAATAATCTGAAAGACCTGTGCTTTATCCACTTAATCCACTCCTTTCCTCAACTGCAGAGTACGCATCCTCAATTCCGGCTTTGAACGACTCATACTTTTCATTCATATAGTCAATTATTCCCAGCTCTTCGTCAAATGTCGGTCCGGCATTCGTGCCCAATCTGTATGCCTTTTCAAAAAGATTAAGAACATCTGACTTTGAGACTTTGCAGTTTGCCATGCTCTTTCTGTAAGTATTCGGGAAATTGAAAATTTCCTGATAAATCACCATCTTTTTGTTATCCGAAATCGTTTTATTTGAGCTTAGCTCATCAAGGCATTTGTTGAAAGAGCTTATAAGTTCATCGTAATCCGCCTTGGTTACATCTTCATTTGATGTCTTTACAACAAATTTGTTGTAAAAGTCGGAAATTATGTAGTAGTTCCGTGCAAGCGCATAGCCTTCTATGCTTTGTGCGGCTGCATTTCCGTTGTTTGCGTCATTAACTATCGTTTTAAAATACGGACCGGCACCGTTCAGTCTTGCCCTGAAGGTGTTATCCTTATTTTGGTTTGAATTATAATAATAGAAATACACCTCACCGATTTTATAGTTAAGCTCATAATAATCGGAATTTTTTGCGAAATCGTCCTTGTTGGCGTTGTACTGCGTCATTAATCTATTAACTTCACTGTCGGAGAAGGTTTCTGACTGCTCGTAATAGTTGATAACCGAAATATACGCCCTCGGATTATCGGGTGCTATTTCTATTGCCCGGTAATAGTCGTCAACCGTTCCCGTTTCCGCAAGAAGTGTGTCATACTGTCTGCCGACCATCAACCTGCCGCCAATACCGACCAAAAGGAAAATCAAAGAAACGCACATTGCAATAATGAAAACATTAAGCTTCCTTTTCTGCTGTTTTTTAAAGTCACGACCGATTTCTTTGATGTGGTCAAGGTCGTACATCAGCTCGCTTGCAGTCTGGTAACGGTCGCCGGGCTCATATTTCGTACATTTTTCAATTATGTATTCAAGCCCTTCGGAAAGCTCGGGGTTATATTCTCTTATTGGATATTTTACATAATCATCAGCTCTCGGGTCGGCGCCGGTAACAAGATGATGAAGCGTCATACCGAGAGAATAGATGTCGGAACGGGCATCTGTCTGACTTGAGCCGTACTGCTCGGGAGGCGCATAGCCCTTTGTTCCGAGAACATTGGTATCGGCAAGGCTCTGCTCCTTGTATTTACGGGAAATACCGAAATCGTAAACCTTTAGGTTGCCTTCGGGCTTCAGCCTTACGTTTGAAGGCTTCATATCCCTGTATATAATCGGGGGCTTCTGCGAATGAAGGTAAATAAGAACATCGCACAGCTGCTTGCCCCATTCAACGACAAGGTCCTCGGGCTGCGCACCGAATTCCTTAACGATGTAGCTTAAATCCTCGCCCTCAATATAGTCCATAATAATATAGATTTGAGGGTCCTCCGGGCGGTCGATAATGTCGAACACTCTCGGTATTGCGGGATGGTCAAGGTTTTTCATGACCTCGGCATCAGTGGCTTTATTGATAATAAGCTCGTTGTTCTTACCTCTGCCCTGCCTCTGAACTACCTTGATTGCCCACTGTTTGTTAAGTCTGTTATCCATCGCAAGATAAACAACCGACATTCCGCCTTTGCCTATCTGTCTGACTATTTCATACTTTCCGTCTAAGACGGTTCCGCGTTCAATTGCCATTATCTCACCGCCTTACACTATACATTTAAGAAGAGCAACAGTTATGTTATCTCTTTCTTTCCTGCTTTTTACCGACTCAACAAGGCGCTTGCTGTTTTGCTCCATGTTAACAACATCTGTTACGTTATCGGGCTTAAAGCTCAAGAACATTTCCTCGTCGGTAAGCACATGGCGGAAGCCGTCGGAGCAGAACATAAATACAGTGTTTTTGGTAATTCTGCCTCGTATAAGCTGAGGCTGAATTGCCCTTGAAGCTCCGACACATTGTAAAAGCATATTTCTTCTCGGATCCTTCGCCGCCTGTTCGGGAGTCATATTACCGTTTTTGATTTCTCTGGCAATAAAGGTCTGATCCTCGGTCATCTGCCTTATAGAATCGTTAATTTCATAAGCTCTTGAATCACCGATGTGTATTATCTGATAATTATCGCCTATGCAAAGCATGGCGGTCACAGTAGTGCCGAGATTTACATTGTTGGCTTTTCCGAACTGACCGATAAGATAATTCTGTTCCTTGACAAGCCTATCCCATTCACCGGAAAGCTCGTTCCAGGAAAGCTTTGCAAGGCATAAAGGAAGAGTGTTGTCAAACCATGCGCAGAAAGCCCTGATAACCGTTGCGCTGGCAAGCTCTCCCTTATCAAGGCCGCCCATACCGTCACAGAGCACGACCATGGCTATTTCTCCGAACTGTTCACACGAGCCGACCCTGACACAGGCACAGTCCTGATTTGTTTGCTTTACGTTACCCTTGTCGGTAACTGCCGAACCGATAAAATGCATAATCTTCTCCCGAAAAATTATTTTTGGAACATTTCAAAGTATTTGAACGGTGTGCTTTCAAGCTCACTGCTGTCTGCTGTGACAAAAAGGATAACAGCTGTATTTGCCGTGGGCTTTGCAACTGCTATATCCTGCTGAGCAATAATCCCGTTGATGCTGACTTTAATTGTTGAATAGTGATATGCCATTCCGTTAATTTCAAGATAACCCGCAGAGTCGATTCTTTCGGTAATAGAGTAACCCTGTTCCTTATATCCTGCTTCAACGCCGTCTACCATTTGTTTCTTGACATCAGCGATACTGAGACTGCCGAGTGTGTTAGCGTTTCCTTCCATTACCAATACCTGAACACTTGCACCGTCCGAGTGTTTCATCATCATATCGTAATAGGTGGTAATTCCGTTTTCAACTGCATACGGCGTACCTGTTGATTCATCTACCTCATAATTTGAGATATTGCTGATTCTGTCATTTGCCGAAACAAATTCCCAGCCGCTCGGAAGCTTGATATAAAGCTTGCCGAAATCATTTGAGTAGCTGTTGCCGGAATATGTCCCCAATATACTGCCAACCTCATCTGCCGTATTTGAGCCTGAATCGGAGCTTCCGGAACTGTTTGAGTTATAATTGTAATTACTTGACGAATAAGAAGACGAGGAACCGGAAGAACCTGCAGCTATAACTGCAATAATAATTATCAGCAACACAACTGCGCCGACAGCTATAAGAATAATGGGCAAAGCCTTTGATTTTTTCTTGGTAGGTGCTGCGCTGACAGGCTGCTGATAAGCAGGCTGGGCATATCCGCTTGCAGGGTTCTGATTATATACCTGATTAACCGGCGGCTGAGCAGCATAACCGGGCTGAGCCCCTGTGTTCGGGTTGTATGTATTCTGCACGGGTGTTGAAGGTGAAGGTGCGTTGTTTACGGGAGGTGTAGGCTGAGTATACTGAGGCTGATTATTTGCTGTTGCCTGATACTGCGGCTGTGTCTGCTGATAAGCGGAAGCAGGAGCTTCCTGCTCCAATACCGAAGTGCCTTCGGAATAACCGTTATCAAGCACCGAAGTGCCTTCAGATATGTTCTCGTCAAGGACCGATGTCCCTTCTGACACGCTGTCATCCAATACGGTTGTGCCCTGTGCCTCGTTCTCCTGATTTACAGCGCAAACGGTTCCGCACTCTGTACAGAATACCGCTTCATCACTTAGCTGAGCTCCGCAATTTGTACAAATTTTCATTTTTATCCCTCTTCCTGTTTAATTAATATGAAACTCAAAAGGTTCGTTTGCGAGTGATATTTCATCGCCGTCGCAAATTTCAACTTCCTGCTCTGTGGGGATTACCACGCCATTGACATAAGTCCCGTTTGTCGAATTGTCATCCTTTATGTAACAGTGTCCGTTTTTGGTGATAATATCTGCATGAATTCTGCTGACTGCATTATTATTGCTGACAAAATAATCAACATAACTTCGCTCTTTACCGACTCTGAAAACAGGCTTATTTATTTCAATCTGGTCATAGGTATTAAGACGTATCATGTGCGGATAGGATGATCCGCCCATATCCAGCATAGTTGTTTCATTCGGGTCAATCAGCAATGCCGTTTCTTCGGTATCGCCCATATTCAAAGCGTCAACGGTCTCGCTGAAGCTTTGACGGTCATTAGTATATTCACGTTCAAAAGGATTTGATTCGGGTCGGGTATCTCTGTAATAATAATCCGTACCGCTTAAATTCTCACCCTGTCCTGTTTTTTGCCTGTGGACCTTTTTGTATACTTGGGGACATCTTTGCATAATGTATTTTTCGAGACTTGCAGGTGTAACAGAACTGAGAGATTGGATATAAGAGGAAAAAGCCTCAAATTCTCTTGTATCATTTGCAGTAAGCGGTTTAGCCGCGGATATTAACGAATAAAAGAAAAAAACTATGTTCGGTGAAGCGGATACAGGTTTTACAACCGGCTGATAAATCATATGCAGCTCTTTGGTATTTACATTGATAAAAACATAATCTGCATCACAAATCAAGCTTGTTATATTAAGCTTGTTCGCTTCAACAAACTTAACAGCCTCAACCACCTGAGCATACGCCGTAAAGAAATCAAGCGTTGAAACACCGTTTATAAAATAGCCTTTCAGCGAAATGCCGTTTGAGGTTAAATAAGATATTTTTTTATTCTTTACAGCAGTAGGTTTCATAACGCATTTCAAGGGTTTTGACTGCAAAAGGTCATACTCGGCCTGATTGATGCTTTCACCTTTGCCGAGGTGCGAAATAATCTGTATTTGATTGTTCTTGTTTTTGATTTTTAAATCTGCCATTTTTATACCCTGATTATCGCCTGATTATAAGCGCATATTTCCACATATATTTATGTTATTATATAAAATTCTATGCTTCGGCACAATACTCCAGCAGAGTACACTTGGCAAAAAAACCACTTTTTTTGAAAATTTTGTCACTTTACACAAAACATTTTGTCTTTTTTGTTATTATTGATAAACAAAGATTTTAAAGCGCGGACTTGCAAGAATGACGGCATTCTTTCATACACTTTTACGAAGGGTGTGATTATTATGCTGTTATCTTTAATTTCGCTTATTTGCTCGAATATGCTTTACCTTATGCTGCACCTCGAAAATGCAGGCTCGTTTCCGAAGCCGCTGAGTGCCGCAGAGGAAAAGGAAACGATTGAAAAAATGAAAAACGGCGATGCTGACGCCCGCAATCGTTTAATTGAGCACAACCTGCGTTTGGTGGTACATATTATCAAAAAATACTACTCAAGCTATTCCGAGCAGGAGGATTTGATTTCAATAGGCACAATCGGGCTTATCAAAGCGGTAAACAGCTTCGACTGTGATAAGGGTACCCGATTTGCCACCTATGCCGCCCGATGTGTGGAAAACGAGATTCTGATGTACTTCCGCTCACAGAAGAAAAGCTCGCAGGACATCTCTATGAACGAACCCATCGATTTTGACGCACAGGGAAATCCGCTGACACTGTCCGACATACTTTTTACCGACGACACGGTTGCCGATGACATTGACAACAAAATGAAGATTGAAAAGCTCAGAAAATGTATTGATGACATCAGCAACGAAAGGGAAAAACAGATTATAGTTGCAAGATACGGTCTGGACGGCAGCTTTCCGCTGACGCAAAGGGAGATAGCCGCAAAGCTCGGCATTTCCCGTTCGTATGTTTCGAGAATTGAAAAAAAGGTGATAGAGAATCTTCGCAAAGCCTTTGACGGTGAGTGAGGACTGTGGTAAAATACAGTCAGCAAACAGACGGAGAAGTTTATGATTAATGAAGTTTTAGAGCTTAAATCCTCGTGGGAAGCGCTCGCAGATTGCCGCGAACCGATTGTTCTGTACGGCACGGGCGACGGAGCCGACAAAATAACAAACGAGCTTGAAAGGCTCGGAATCGGGCTGTACGGTGTTACGGCAAGCGACGGCTTTGTCAGGGAAAGATTCTTCAGGGGCTTCAGGGTTATGCCCGTCAGTCATTTTGAGGAAAGCCTTTCTTCCTTTACGGTTATACTGGGCTTCGGCACAAACCGTGAGAATGTAATCGAAAACATAAAAAATATAAGCAGTCGGCACCGACTGCTTGTCCCCTGTGTTCCGGTGTACGGCGATGAAATAATCAACCGAGCTTTTCTGCTTCGTTACCGTGACGAGCTTGAAAGTGTGTACAGCATGCTTGCAGACGAGAGATCACGGCAGGTGTTTGCGGATTTTTTGCGCTTTGAGCTGAGCGGAGAGCTTGAGTATTTATTCAGAAGCGAGAGTGTAAAGTCAGAAGCCTTTACAAACATTCTGAGGCTCGGCTCAGACGAGAGGTCCCTCGACCTCGGCGCATACAGAGGCGATACCGTGGAGGAGCTTCTGCATTACACTCACGGAGAATACCGCAGTATTACCGCCGTTGAGCCTGACAAAAAAAGCTTTGAAAAGCTCAAAGAAAGCACAAGTTCTCTTCACGACTGCCGCCTTGTCAACGCAGGCGTACACCGTGAATGCGGTTTTCTCCCCTTTAACAAAAAGAGAAGGGGCAGAGGAAACAGTGCTGATTCCATAGGCGAAATGCAGGAGGTAGTCACGGTTGACTCTCTCGCCTCACCAGACGGGTTTTCATACATTAAGGCTGACGTTGAGGGCAGTGAGGCCGACATGCTTTACGGAGCGGTAAAAACACTCAAAAGCTTTAAGCCGAAGCTGAATATCGCCTGCTACCATAAAAGTCGGGATATTTTTGAGCTTCCCTTAAAAATAAAAAAGATAAACCCCGATTATGGGATTTATCTTCGTCATCACCGTTATATACCCTGCTGGGACCTTAACCTGTACTGCGTTTAAGAGTCCTGCGCTTTATTAAACCACATTGAATACTCACAGCCGCAGTAATTCTGCCGGTAAAGTCCGTATTCCTCGGAAAGCTGTGTAGAGCGTTTATAGCCCTCCTTCTTCTTAAAGTCGGAGGGTAAAAATTTAACACCGTATCTTTCTCCGACTTCGGCTCCGATTTCGTTTAAAAGCTGCGAGTTTTTATGAGGGCTGACAGTAAGCGTCGTGCAGAAATAGTCAGCACCGATTTCCTTTGCCTTGCGTGCGGTTTCCGAGAGCCTTAGCTTAAAGCACTCGGTACACCTTGCGCCGCCCTCTCTTTCATTTTCCAAGCCCTTGACGGCAGAGTAAAACTCGTCGGGGTTGTATTGCGCTTCAACGGCTTCAATGCCGTTCGGAAAGTCTGCTTTTTCAAGGAGCTTGTCAAACTGAACAAGCCTTTTTTTGTATTCAGCCTCGGGATAGATGTTCGGATTGTAAAAATAAATCTTAAGCTTAAAATGCTCCTTTAACCGTTCAAGCACGGCGCTTGAACAGGGAGCGCAGCAACACTGAAGTAAGAGCACAGGTTTTTTGCCCGTGCTCTTTGTTTTTGCTATTTCATCTTCCATTAAAAGCTGAAAATTTTCTTTCATAATTATTTAATAGCCTTGTTTTCCTTGTAAAGTTCATTAAGGTTGTATTTGCCCTTGTGATGATACGGGAAAATACGAAGGAAAATAACCGCGCACAGAGCGCCTACGGTGTTAAGTATGATGTCAGCCATGGTGTCCATAATCGGCCAGCGTACATCGAAAACTGCAGGAATAAGCGTCTGCTCCTTAGGTGTGCCGAGAGCCGCCGCAAGGTTCCAGTGCTGTGCGTCGCCCGCCTTTGCAATGCCTTCAACGCCGAGGGTTTTAAGCGTGCTCATGCAGGAAATCTGATCGAAGCTGAATTCGAAAAGCTCCCAGCCCGTGCCTGCGAGGAACGAAAAGCCCATTGCACAAAGCAGGACAATTGAAAGCGGAACGGCAATCTTGTCCCTTTTCTGCATAGCAACAACAAGCTCATAGCCGAAGAATACGCATGCGCCGCCGCCGATAAAGTGAAGAATAACATCCCACCATCTGAAGTCATAATAAAGGTTTAAGAACTTGCCGCCGAAGGAAGCCGCAAAAATGCCGATTATGAGTGCGGTCTGAACATGAGGCGAAACGTGCCTTAACGAGTTCTTTTCGGGGAGCAACATAAATACCTCCCAGACGAACATGCAAAGGAAGTTTGCGCCGACCTGAAGCGGGTTTGTGATGTCGAACTCCTCGCCCGGTGCGGGGAAGAAGCCCTTGATAAATGCATAAATCATCAAAGCCCTGAGTATCCACCAGAATACAAGCTCAGCCTTTGACGGTGTTGTAGTAATTCGCTTAAAATACTCTTTCATCATATCCTCCTAAAGTGTTGTTTCTTTATAATATCATAAAAAAGAATTAATATCAACCTGAAAAATAAATTATGATTATCAATTATGTTTAATATTAAATGAACAGCGGCGTCCCCTGTGTTCACGTTTTAAATTTTATGTTATGTGTGCCCTCCGAGGGTTGATGTGATTATATTACAACCCCTCCACCGGCGTTCGCCGGTCCCCCTCCCCTTACACAGGGGAGGCTTTCGGACAGCCGAATGCCGCCTTACGCTCTACCACTACATCTCAGAGGGTGACTCCCTGCAGTGTAGGGATTTGTCACGAAGTGACAGAGGGAACAGGCTCCCTTGTGTAAAGGGAGCTGTCAGCCGCAGGCTGACTGAGGGATTGTAAAAAGTAAATAGTGAAAAGTGAATAGGTAATAAGTGTTTGCTTTGCAAACTGTAGGGACGAACATTGTTCGTCCGCAAGGTTTGATGTGATTTCATTATTACCTTACAAGCTCCCCTTGAGAGTGGAGCTGTCGAGCGAAGCGAGACTGAGGGGTAGATTTATTTATATGCTTCTATGACTACCCCTCCGTCTTTTTACTTTGGCAAAAAGACACCTTCCCTGACAATGGGAGGTTGACGGTACGCCGTCCCCTACGGATTAAAAATAAAATAACATCAAAAAGCAGGAGCGACTAAAGGTCGCCCCTACGTTACCTATTCACTATTCACTGAAACTTCTTACTTTTAAAACATACCCTTCTGATCCATTCTCATGATAATCGAAGCAATCTGCGCGCGGCTTGCGCCCTCGGTCGGAGCTACTCTGCCGTCCGCCATACCGCTGATTATGTTGTTCTGTACTGCCCACGCTACAGGCTTTTTTGCAAACGAGCTTATTCTGCCCGAATCGTTGAATTTTGAAAGAGTTGAATTTGCTCCGCTGACAGAGGGTTCGCCCATATATCTGTAAAGAATGGTAGCTACCTGCTCACGGGTGATATTATCGTTAACGCCGAAATTGCCATTTGCATAGCCTGCGATAATTCCGTTGTCAACCGCCCAGTTAACCGCCGCCGCATAGTATGCGCCCTTCTTAACATCCTTTAACTTGCTTGTTTTATTCTGATATTTTGAGAGGTCAGCGTCGGCAATTCTTGCCAGAATAACGACAAAGTCCTGACGTTTAAGGTTTTCACTCGGTCCGAAGTTGCCGTTTTTGAAGCCCATAATATAGCCTTTTTGTGCATTATATTTAACCGCATCATAATACCATGCTACACCCTTGACATCGGGGAATTCCGTGTTTGCATGGCTACGGTCTGTGTATTGAATAATACCCGAAGGATAAATAGCCAGGTCAGGAATACACGCTGTCTGATATACACCTTCGTCAACCGCTGCGTCAAATGCGTTTACATCGTCATAAATGCGGAAATAACTAAGCTTATTGTTACGGTATAATAAGCTCAGGTTGTAGTTGTGATCGTCATATCTGTAGTTGATGTTGATAATTCCGTTTGCCCTTGCAATTATTTTTCGGATAGTTCCGTGCTTCTTAACCTCTGAAATAATGGCACTGCCGTTGGCGATTTTTGTCAGCTGGCTTTCGCTTATGCTTATTCCGCCATATTCCTTCAAACCGTCGTCAAAATAGTAGTAGTAAAGTTTATAGGTGTGTCCCGTTCCGTCGGTTCCAAGGTCAAAGGTTGAATGACTTCCTTCAAACCAGCCGAAATCATTGTTATAATGAAATCCCCAAAGAGTACCTGACGCTTTACTGTCATAGACACACTGACTGTTTTTTACATACCAGAAAAGTGACGGGCGTCCGGTTTGCGCCCACTGGTTAACAACGACAAACTTACTCTTGTTATACTGATATTTTTCAATAAATTTGTAATTGCTTCCGTTTGCCTGAAGTATGACGCCAAAAAAACTTGACTTGATTTTTTTTGCTGAATTGTTATTGATGAACCAGACGTTTATTTTGGCATTATACTCGTCCAGATCAATATTATTTCCCGATTTTGCCGAGGTTGCGGCGAATGCCTCATAGATTCCGTCACCGTCAAAGTCGTCATAGCAGAAGTCGTAGATCGTTTCGCTTGTAGTGCTTTTCAGCCTGTTTCTTAATGTCGACGAACTTTCCGTCACACTTTCCACTGCATTAGTCGCTCTTGCAATGCCGATATATGAATAAGAGCCATAAGAATATGTCCTTTTATGGACCTCACAATGATATGTGCCCATAGAATTACAGTCAATAACGGTAATACCCGAACTGTCATGTGAAAGATATATTGCCCAGTGGTGTGCGTCTGAATAGTCGCCCATTGCAATCATATCGCCCGGCTTAGCGTAGGAGTCAAAGCTTGACTTATTAAAAAGAGCATTTGCTGCGATTGTTTTTATATTTACTTCGTCAGTGTCTTTAGTTTTGAAAAGATACCATAATGCAAATCTTGCAAATCCTCTGCAGGATGCGCTGTAACCCCCTTTATCAATATGTGATCCGTCACAGCCGTTTGCTGCAGGCAGCTGAGAAACACTGCTTATACCGAATTTATTTTGAAACCAAATTTTTGAAATCATTACAGTAATATCACACGGACCGTCTTTAGGTCCGTGGTTTGAGTTAGGCGTAAATATTCCGCAACTGGTATCTTGGTAGCAGTTAAAAAATGCGCCTTCTCCGCCAAGCTCGTTGAGCAGTTGGTCAGCTTTTGCACCGATTGTGGACACACTAACATTTCCCGGTGTTGTGTACGCACTCGCCTGAATTGTTCCGACGGAAATCACGGACACCATCATTAATACACTCAATAACAGTGACAACGCCCGTTTTGAAAAGCTGTTCGTGTTTTTCATTTATTATCCCTCTTTCGTGATTATTATTGTTTAACTTTGTAAGATACATAATATAACTATTATAATGCATAATTCCCGAAAAAACTATTC
Organism: Clostridia bacterium; assembly: GCA_017438845.1. Taxonomy (GTDB): domain Bacteria; phylum Bacillota; class Clostridia; order Oscillospirales; family Acutalibacteraceae; genus Fimenecus. The sequence goes on from JAFRUO010000005.1 coordinate 61,142, forward strand.
CCTAAAGGGGTACAAACGGCAGAAAAACAAAATTTTTCAAAAGATGTATATAAGATGTTCTATTATTATAGGTTGAAGTGCTATGCAGAAAAACAGACTTATTATTCAGAACACAAAACAGGAGAAAACGGCTTGCTTGCAGAGTTGATAAAACAATTAATAGTTATTAAGTCGTTAATTCAGCTTGCGTATCAGTGCATACATAAAAACAAAATCGGCAGATTCATCCGAATCTGCCGAAATTCTTTTACTGATTTTTTTCCGTCAGCCCTCGTAATCGTCCTCGTTTTCCCAGTTGTGGTAAACCTCCTGGATGTCGTCGTTGTCCTCGAACATCTCAAGCATTCTGCCCATATTGTTGATGTCGTCGGGGTTGTCGAGCCTTGTGTAGGTCGAGGGAACATATTCAACCTCTGCCGAAAGGAATTTGTAGCCCTTGGCTTCAAGGTCATCTCTGACGGCACCCATGTCGTTGGGCTCGGTGCGGACGTCGTAGACCTCACCGTCGGTGATAAAGTCGACAGCGCCTGCCTCAAGCGCGTCCTCCATCAGCTTGTCCTCGTCAATGTCCTCTTTGTCAATAATAATAACGCCCTGACGGCTGAACATAAACGAAACACAGCCCGTCTGACCCATGTTACCGCCGAACTTGTCAAAGTAATGACGGACATCACCTGCGGTACGGTTGCGGTTGTCGGTAAGCGCCTCGACAATAACCGCGATACCCGACGGGCCGTAGCCCTCGTAGGTAATGCTTTCGTAGTTGTCGGTGTTGCCGTCGCCTGCGGCCTTTTTGATTATTCTTTCTATGTTGTCGTTGGGTACGTTTGCCGCCTTTGCCTTGGCGATAATATCCTTGAGCTTGGAATTACCTGCCGGGTCGGGGCCGCCCTCACGGACCGCAACGGCGATTTCTCTGCCTATTTTTGTAAAGACCTTGGCTCTGGCATTGTCGGTCTTTTCCTTTTTCCTTTTAATGGTACTCCATTTTGAGTGTCCTGACATAGCTTCACCCTTCTTATATTAATATCTTAGTTATTTTAGCATACAAAGCCGCATTTATCAAGGATAATTATCATACCTCGAAATTTTCCACCGCTTCCATAACGGCTTTTTCGTTATACTCCGTGGTTGCCGTTGTCGGCTCATTACCCTTTTTTGATCCGCCTACCGCAATAAGCACGATAAAGCCGATAAAAAGCACGATAATGGCGGTGATGATAATAATACCGTTTCGGTTGGTGGAAACGGTTTCTTCCTTTTTCGCCGCAGGCTTCTTTCCCTTCTTTTTGTTCTGCTTTGATTTTGCCATAATATCACCCTGAATTAATTGATAATATTATTTTAGCATAAATAAGCGTATAAGTAAATAAAAAATCAGCCCCCGAGAGGAGCTGATTTTAAGGGGAGTCATGTAACGGTGATATAAACCTTTGATTCATTAGAAAAGATATAACGATAGGATATGAAATCAGTCGGACTAAGGCCGTACACCGAACATTTCTCTTATATCCATTCTCATTATGATTGCCGCTATCTGTGCGCGTGAGGCATAGTCAAGCGGCGACAGGGTTGTTTGTGAGGTGCCGACAATAATGTTATTCTTTATGCACCAAGCCATAGCGTTAACTGCGTAAGGGCTTATGCTGTCGGCATCTGTAAAGCCGTTTAAAAGCTCGTCGGCATTGCTGATTTCGGGAGAGCCGAAATACCTATAGAATATAGTGCAAGCCTGCTCTCTTGTTATAGGGTCGCCGACACCGAATTTTTTGTTCTGATAGCCGAAGATAATACCGTTTTGCGTTGCCCACGCAAGAGCTGTTGAATAATAAGCGTAAATTCCGACATCGGTATATTTAACCGCAATCTGTTTAGTATCATACTCTTCATAATCCTCTCCGGAGAGCCTTGCGAGAACAAGAGCAAAATCCTGCCTTTGCATTATTCTTGCAGGGCAAAAGTGATCCTTGTCAAGACCGACCATATACTCTCTCTCCGAGTTGTATCTGACTGCTTCATAATACCATGCGTCGGCAGGCGTGTCGGGATATTCCCCCGGCTGACGGAAATCCAAGCCGTACAGCTTTGCATATTCTTCGGCATATGAGCCCCTCTTGCCGTAAATGACCTTATACTGTCCGTAGGCTCCAAAAGCGTCCTTGTCAATTTTAGTTACGCAAGTCGGTACCGTAACGTAGAACCTGCCGTTAAACCCGCTATAGCAATAGGAATAAGCATTTTTCCCGATTTCGGTTACCATGTAACCGTCAACGCTTTCGGGAACGAACAGTTCTTTTTTATTCTTGGGATATGAGGTGCCTGCGTATCTGAGAATTTCGACCGAGTTTTCATCCTTTTTCCTGAGAACATAGTCGGCTTCCGAGCTTACAAAGACACTGTCATCATCGGGGTAGTAATATTTTATATACAAATCAGCGGCGTCTGCCTGTGTGAGCTCTTCTCTTTCCTCAAGCGCATTAAGCCTGAACAGCTCGTTATCCTTAAAAGCAAGAAGTCGTTCGTTAATCGAATGTGAGTATTGATAGCCGTAAACAGCTACCCCGAAATCACCTTTTGTCTTATAAATATCGTAATGTTCTTTAAACAAAATTATGCGGTATCCGTTATACTCTCCGTATTCTGTGTACGAAAGCTTCGCCTCGTCATACGGGCCGACCTGATCGGGATAACCGTTCAGCAGAACGTTGTAAAACAGCTCCTTGAGCAGGCTTTCCTCCGATTGGGCAAATGCCGCAGTCTGTACACTGCCGAGTAATAACAGTACTGATAATAATATTGATACGGTCTTTTTCATAACAATTCTCCTTTTTAAATTCATCTGATAACGGTTTCTACGCCCTGATAGCACGGAAGAGCAAGCACCACTCCGGGTGTGGAGTTGAGTACCGATATTGCCTGCGCTACATTGTCGGCGCCCTTTTCCGAAAGCTTGATTAACAGTAGTTGCTGAACCCGATCGCTGTCGGGACGGCTGTTCCAAAGCCGGACGTTTGTGATGCTGTCAATTTTGACACCGGGAAATTCTTCGGGACTGTGGACAAGATCCTTTGCCGAGTGTTCTTCGTCAAGCAACACTGCGATGTATTCGTCTGACAATAATCTTGGAAGCAATGATTGCGTGGAATCGGTCTGGGGAACACCGGCACTGACGGAAGCTGCGGAACTGCCGCCCGAGGTTAAGCTCCCGGCTAAATAGTCTAATACTGTCAGTTCGGAGGATGCAGGTACTGTCGTAACGTCATTCTCTTTTGTTACGGGCAGCGCAGACGGTTTTGTTGCGGGAGGGGCTTTTATTGTTGTTTGGTGAGTCTCTCCGACCGTCGAAGCTTCCTGCGTTGTGCTTTCGGCTTCGGTTGTTTGAACAGCTTCGCCTGTTGTTTCCCTTTCCGTTACCGTGTAGGGGACGGGCTCTGTTGTGGCGTCGCTTACGGGAAGCTTTTGCCTTTGTCCGTCCTTAAACACCGCGGAAAGTGAGACAACCGAAATAAGTACAACAAGCACTGATGCTAAAACTGCCGCAAGGCGTTTTGCTCCGACTCTGCGCTCAGGCGCAGAACCGAGGCTTTCCGCCTCGTCAAGAGCCGAAATCAGGGCGTTATGAAATTGTTCGGGCATTATGGGGAAATTATCCTTAAAATTCATAGACGTCCTCCAATAATTCTTTAAGTCTTTTTCTGCCTGTGTTGAGCCTGCTTTTAACCGTTCCCTTGGGGATTTTCAAGATTTCCGAAATCTCCTCGATACGGAAGCCCTCTATGTAAAAAAGCACAACGGTTATTCTTAGCTTTTCGGGAAGCACGGAGATTGCCGAGTACAGCTCGGAATAATCCTCACTCCCGTCCTGACCCGACGGCAAGGCTTCGAGCGTGTCGCTCTCAGGTGCATATCTGCTGTTTTCCTTTCGTATTTTCAGACATTCATTAATCAGTATACGGGTAAACCAGGTTTTAAAGAACTCCTCTCTTTTCAGCCTGCCGAGGTTTTCAAAAGCCTTTAAAACGGCATTGTGAATCGCATCCTCGCAGTCGGTATCCGACCGCAGGATTGATTTTGAAACCCTGTAAAAGGTTTCTTCGTTTTTTAAAATGATGTCGGCAAAGCTTTCCTTAGTCATTAAGTTTCCCCGTTTGTAAACCGTTTACAACTATTAGATTAAAAACATATTAAAAAGGTTCATTTTTCTAAGCTTTTATTTCATTTACTTTTTTAGCGGCGTATGGTACAATATAGCTTATGAAAAATGCAGAGCTTTTAAAAAACGAACACATTGAAACACTCGGTAACGGTGTCGGCGTTATAGTCTCGCCGGAGCACACCTTCGGCACCGACGCAATGCTGCTTGCACATTTTTCCGCACCGGGCAGGAAAACAGTTGCCTGTGATTTCGGCACGGGCTGCGGTATTATACCCTTTTTATGGGCAAGGGACGGGCTCTGCAGTAAAATTTATGCGGTTGAAATTCAGGACGTCGCTTTTTCTCAGCTGGAAAGAAGCGTTGAAATGAACGCACTTTCGGACAGATTTAGCGCCGTCCATTCGGATTTGCGCCTTCTCAAAGGGATAATACCCTCGGGCTCGCTTGACCTTGTCACGATGAACCCGCCTTACAAAAAGGAGAACGCGGGCATACTCAGCCAAAAGGACAACGAAAAAATTGCAAAGCACGAAACAATGTGCACTTTAGACGATATTTGTCTATCAGCTTCTGCACTTCTTAAATATTCGGGAAGGCTGTGTATATGTATCCGTCCCGAAAGGCTTTTTGAGGCTATGCAGAGTATGGCGAAGCACCGTCTTGAGCCGAAAAGACTGCGTCAGGTTATCAGCCGAAACGGAGAAAAGCCGTGGCTGTGTCTGATTGAAGCACGTCTCGGCGGCAAAAGCGGAATGACGGTTGAAAAGGATTTTGTAATATACGACGCCTCGGGGAATTACACTGAGGAGATGGAATCGCTTTTAAAGCTTTACAGGGAGGAATGAGCATGTCGGGAAAGCTGTATGTTGTCGGTACGCCGATAGGTAATCTCTCGGATTTTTCGCCGAGGGCTGTTCAAGCCCTGCAGGACTGCGATTTCATTGCGGCGGAGGACACAAGGGTTACGCTGAAGCTTTTGAATCACTTTGAAATTAAAAAGCCAATGATAAGCTATTTCGAGCACAACAAGCGTGAAAAGGGCGAGCAGATACTGCAGAAGATTCTGCAGGGCGAGTGCTGTGCCCTTGTCACTGACGCAGGTATGCCCGCAATTTCAGACCCCGGAGAGGATTTAGTTGATTTATGTCTAAACAACGGTGTCACGGTTGAGTCTGTTCCCGGACCTACCGCCTTTGCGACCGCTGTTGCAGTGTCGGGGCTTCCGAGCGGCCGCTTTTGCTTTGAGGGCTTTTTAAGCGTGAACAAGCCAAGCCGCAGAGAGCACCTGAACGAAATCAGGGACGAAAAGAGAACTCTTGTATTCTACGAGGCTCCCCACAAGCTTGTCGCAACCCTGCACGATTTATACGATTGCCTCGGCGACAGAAGAGTTGCAATAATCAAGGAGCTTACAAAGCTTCACGAAACTGTTGAAAGGACTACGCTCGGGGCGGCTTGCGAAAGGTATGACGGCACTGCGCCTAAGGGAGAGTACGTCCTTGTAATTGAGGGTAAACCTCAGACGCAGGAAACCGTGCTCAGCCTTGAGGACGCAGTTGCTATTGCAAAAAGGCTTCGTGACAGCGGAATAAAAATAAACGAAGCCGCAAAGACTGCGGCAAAGGAGTCGGGGCTTAAGAAAAACGATATTTACAAATTGCTTCTGGAGGATGAAAAATGAATACCGCATACCTTTGGCTTATATTTGCGTTGCTTGTAATAGCAACCGTCGTTGTAATATTTTTTGCCTCAAGGGCGGTTTCTCAACACAACAGACAGACAAGGGAAGCCCTTGAGCAGTTAAAAAGGCTTAAAAGTTTAAAGGATAAATATAAATCAGTGACATCCGAGGCGGCTTTGCAGTCGGAGCCCGAGGAGTTATTAGAGGGTATGTTTGCAGTACTCGAGGCAAGGCTTGAAAAAAGCGAAGACCCCGAAGCGGAGTTTAAAAAGCTTTCAAAAAATCAGCAGGGTATTTATGCGCTGTACTGCTTTAAGGAGGACACCGAAAGCTCGCTTTCCTTCTTCTTTTCAAACAACACTCGTGATTTAATAAATACCGCTCGGGCGGCGATAAATGAGCTTGAATACAAGGATTTTCTCACTTGGTTTAACACACTTTACGATATGTACGACGAGGACAACGAGCAGGCGTCTCTCGACAGGGATGCGTCTGACAGTTGCGACCGTAGTTTTGCGGAAGCCTTTGACAGAGCAAGGTTTTTTCAAGCGGTCAAGAAGTATATTGTGTCGGGCTTAACCGACTGACCGGGTTTCCGAAATAACGGCTGCGTTTTTGACTATTATTCTTTCAGCCTCATTTATAACGGTCTTTACGCAAAGCGGCTCGCCGACGTGCTTTTTCTGTTTTGCCGAGCTGTCGGCAACAAGCTTTCTGGCAAGCATTTCGCTGTTTGCCTTTGCAAGAGCAGAGGCGGCGTCAAGCGGCAGGCTTATCCAGCTTTTCGGTATTTCTCCCGTCCTCGCGGCAAGTATCGACAGAGAATAAACCGACATTGCAAAATATTGCTTTACAAGGTCGGGCTTTCCTGCGCCGAGCTGTTCAAAGCTTTCGGAAAGCATTGAGGCGGCTCTGAAAAGAGTTACCGCTCCGAATTCCGAGTCAAGACTGAGCTCAGCACTGTCAAAGCCCTCCTGAATGGGTCTTCTCGCTTCGCTCATGCCGAGCAGGTAGTCACAGCTTACGTCGTAGTATGAGGCGGCGCGGGTGATAAAATCAAGTCCGCATTCTCTGATTCCCTTTTCATAGTGCGACAACAGCGCCTGCGAAACTCCGAGGCTTTCGGCAGCCTCCTTTTGGCTTACGCCCTTTTTACGCCTTAATTCAAGCATTCTTTGGGAAAACGTCATATTCATATAATCACCGTTCTTTACAAATTGTATAATTATTATATTGCTTTATTTACAAATTGTATATTATCTTTTTGCACAAACTTTTGGAGGAAAGCTATGAAAACTTACAAAATTCATCTTATCCGTCACGCGCTTTTTCAAGGCAGTGAGGACGGCAAATATATCGGGCAGACAGATATCCCCGCAAGCGAGGAGGGGCTGAGTCAGATTAGAAACCTTATGGCTGAAAACGAGGGCTACCCGTATGCCGACGTTGTTATTTCAAGCCCCTTAAAAAGATGCCTGCAGACGGCAAAGCTCGTTTATCCCGATAAGGAGCCGGTTGTAATGCCTGAGCTTACCGAATATGATTTCGGCGACTTTGAGGGCTGTACTGCGGACGAGCTTAAAGACCTTGACACCTTTAAGCAGTGGATTGCAGGTACCTCGCCCGACACACCCGTTCCCTTCGGTGAAAGCCAAACGCAGTTTAACGCAAGAATCTGCGGATGCTTTGAAAAAATTGTCGACGGAATTATTAAGTCGGGCACCGGCAGTACCGCAGTGTTTACCCACGGCGGAATTATAATGAGCCTGATGAGCGCTTTTGCCGTTCCCGAATGTCCTGCACACGAATGGCTGACGCCCAACGGTTGCGGTTATACGCTCAGGGTTGACCCGACGGTTTGGAGAATGGGTAAAAAGCTTGAGGCGTTTGCGGAATGTCCTCCGATTCCGGGACAGATTGACGCGGAGCGTGAAATGTGGGACACCTTTGGCTTTGACCCGGATAACGACGACTACGATATCAGCGAGCTGATAAACGATTATACCGATTATGAGCACAATAATTAAAGGAGAAGGCCATGTCTGAATCAGTAAAACAAAAAAGCACAAAGCAAAAGCAGTACAGCCCCAAAAAGCTGTATATCCTTTCTTCCGTTGCGACGGTTATTTTTACACAGTTAATTGTTATTCTTGTCAGAGCTGTCAGGGAATATCTTCCCGTGTTCGTAAGAAACGCCTTCCTGTCGGGAAAGGGCTTCGGAATTTTTGCGGACAACGTTGTAATGCTTTTCTCTCTTTATATCCTTTTTGTGTTTACGCGCAAATATTATTCAGGGACCTTTTCAAGGCTCAAAGGTGACGAGAGCTTTAAAAGATGTCTGTTTCTTTTCTTTGCGCTTGAAAAGTCGCTGATGGTTTTAGTCGATAAGCTTACGGAAAATTTTTCCTACCTTATGTTAAGAATAAATGTGCTTTCCTCGGGCAAGTTTGACGAGGGTACGGTAGGAGCAAAAAATTTGCTTACACGTTTCGGTTACAGCTTTGCGTCAGTGCTTGCGTTTATTGCGGTTACGGTAAGCCTTTACTATGCATTTTCAAGAATGGTTATTAAACGGGAAAAGGCTCCCTATAAGGCCTTTGCCGCCGTATACGCATTGCTTTCACTGCTATCACTCGGATTTACAATCGGCTATAACGCTCTTCTTGAAAACACAGCCGCCTGCTTTTTTGAGGGCATACAGTTGCTTCTCTGCGGTGCGTTTACGGTGTTCTTCTTCGTAAAAATTGCAGACTTCCCCGCAAAAATAAACGGCCTGTGGAAAAAGCAGTATGCTTTAATTTATATCGCCGTAACTTTGGTGCTGATTCCGTTTATCTATAATATCTATTCCGGAATCGGTTAAAAATCAATCAGTCAGTTAAGACCGAGCTTGAAGCTTTCAGGCTCGGTTTTGCCGTTTCTGCGACAGATTGAGAATAATACGGCACAACAAAAAGAATGGGCAATGCGAGCGGACACAGTGAAAACCAACCGAAAAAACTTAACTTAAAAACCGCAAGGAAAAACCTCTTGTCTCTTACGCTTTCAAAGGACAGCCTGATAGCTTTTGAAGGCTTGATTTCGGGGTGAACCGCTGTAATATAGTTGATCATTGCAAAGCGTTGTATTTCTGCAAAAAAGAAGAAAAAGCCTCCTGCAAACAGAACTGCTATAAGCACTGCGGTAGGCACAAGCAGACTTATTTTCACGCTGCCCGAAGTCAGCAGATAACGTAAGACCAAAGCCGCCGCCGCACACGGAAGCTCATAGACGCAAAACACCGCCGTTGAGAAGCTGAGCTTAATAACGCTCAAGGCGATAAGCTTCAGCAAAAGCCTTAAACGGGGCGGGACAAACAGGTCAAAAAACCTCATTTCGGAGCTGTTCATAATAAACCATCTGTCAGCAATAAAACGTAAATAGACCAACATATTAATGCAAAGTATTATGCCGAGCACCGTCAGAGAAAGCGATATAACACCGAGATAATCGAAGGCTTCAAGCTCAGCCGACATTCTCAACGCCGTCAGGGACAGTAAAGCAACCGCCGACCAAAGCAACAGCCTTGTCAGCAATACGAAAACGCACACCAGTCTCGCAGAGCCGCCGTTGCGCTCAAGGATTCTGCGAGCCCTTACCTTAAATGTACTTCTTTTCAAAAAAATCACCCCGTTTTAATAGTTAACAGATTGCCTGCATTTAAACCGCAGAGGGGCGCAGGTAATTTTTAACAGGTTGACTTTTAATGCCAAATAGCGTATAATTTAAAGGCTATATAAAGCAGGTGCAGCTTTTGGCAGGTTTAAAAATTCCTTAAAAATTAGCGCCGGGTCTGCCTGCACTGTTACGGCAGATGACGAGGAAGAGGTTATCGAAGCATTCGGCGGATGCCTCTTGCCCCATAAGTGCGGGGGTAACGGTTTGTGCAAAAAAACTGTCGGCGACGACAGAACAGAGGCACACTCAAAGCACAAATTTATTTGTAAAGGAAAATTAAATATGTGCGGAATTGTTGGTTATATCGGAGAAAGCAGTGCTTCTCCCATACTACTTGACGGTCTGAAAAAGCTCGAGTACAGAGGCTATGACTCGGCGGGAATTGCCGTGTTCAACGGAGAAAACGTTGACATTTGCAAGACCAAAGGAAGAATAGCCGACCTCGAAAAAAAGCTTGGTGACGAGGGCAGCCTTGAGGGCAATATAGGCATAGGTCACACCAGATGGGCGACGCACGGTGCGCCCGACGACATCAACGCTCACCCTCATAAGGGCGGCGACGGCAGAATCACCCTTGTTCATAACGGCATTATCGAGAACTATATCGAGCTTAAAATTATGCTCGAGCAAAAGGGCTATACCTTCGTTTCACAGACGGACACCGAGGTGCTTGCCCACTTGTTCGACTTTTTCTATAACGGCGACTCTTTAGAGGCGATGTCAAACGTTATGAAAACAGTCAGAGGCTCTTATGCTACGGCTGTTTTAATCAATGACAGACCCGGCGAAATTATCGCCGCCAGGAAGGACAGCCCGCTTATTGTCGGCATAGGAGAAAACGAAAACTTCTTAGCCTCCGACATCCCTGCGGTGCTCAAATACACAAGGGATTGCTATCTGCTTGACGACAATCAGATTGCCGTTCTTACAAAAGAATCAATCAAGCTTTACGACATTAACAAAAACGAGGTTCATAAGGACGTTTACCATGTTACATGGGACGTCGAAGCGGCTGAAAAGGGCGGCTTCGACCACTTTATGAAAAAGGAAATCGCCGAGCAGCCGAGGACTGTCCGCGATACCCTTTCACCGAGAATCAAGGACTCCCATGTTGTGATTGACGAGTTAAGCCTTACCGACGAGGAAATTAAAAACATCGGCACCATTCACATCGTCGCCTGCGGAAGCGCATGGCACGTCGGAATGGCGGCAAGATACGTCATTGAAAAGCTCGCGCAGATTCCCTGCGAGGTTGACCTTGCAAGTGAATTCAGATACAGAAACCCGATTGTAAAGCCTAACGATATATGTATAGTAATTTCACAGTCGGGCGAAACCGCCGACACGCTCGCCGCTCTCAGAGAGGCAAAGAGCAAGGGCGCAAGAGCCGTTTCAATTGTAAACGTTGTCGCAAGCACGATTGCAAGAGAGTCAGACGATGTTATTTATACAATGGCAGGCCCCGAAATTGCCGTTGCCACAACGAAGGCATTTTCGGCTCAGCTGAATGTTGCTTATCTTCTCGCAATCCGCTTTGCTAAGGCGAAGGGCTTAATAGGCGACGAGGAGGAAAGGAAGCTCTGTGAGGAAATGCTTCGCCTTCCCGAAATAATTGAAAAGCTTCTCGAAATGGACGATTATTTAAAGGAGCTTGCAAAGAAATATGTTGACTCCGAAAACGTGTTCTTTATCGGCAGAGGGCTTGACTATGCAATTTCCCTTGAAGGCTCGCTTAAGCTCAAGGAAATTTCATACATTCACTCCGAGGCGTATGCCGCAGGCGAATTAAAGCACGGTACAATCTCCCTAATCGAAGAGGGCACACCCGTGTTTGCGGTTGCGACTCAGTCCGATTTGCTTGAAAAGACGCTCGGTAATATCAAGGAGGTCAAGGCAAGGGGCGCAAGAGTTGTAGCGCTTGTAGGCGAAAACCACACGGCGGCTGACGAGTTTGCCGACGACATTATCAGAGTACCCGAAATCAGCGACATTTTAATGCCGTCGCTTACGGTTGTACCGCTTCAGATTTTTGCATACTATATGGCGCTCGGCAGAGGCTGTGACGTTGACAAGCCGAGAAACCTCGCCAAGAGCGTTACGGTTGAATAAGAATAAAAAAATAAAAAGACGCTTTCCGATTGGACTGCACCAATTTGTGTAGACAGCACAAAAAAGCTACTTGATGTAGAATATTAAGTTTTAAGCAACGAACTGACATCTTTGTTCTAAGGGTGTCAGTTTTGTTTTAGTTTGAATACGAATGTTGTTGTAAAAGTGTATGTATTCAGCTATGATGAGGCGCGCCTCATCATAGCTGCGCAGCTTGACGCGGTGGATGCACTCTGTTTTTAGTATTGAAAAGAAATTTTCGGCTAAAGAATTGTCATAAGGATTTCCGCGTCTTGACATTGACTGCGTAATGCCGTATGATGTGGTTAGGTTAAAGTACGCGTGTGAAGTATACTGAAACCCTTGGTCACTGTGGAGCTGCAACTCCCCGGTGACCTTCTCTTTTGCTTTGGCTGCCTTAATGGTATCGAGAACTAGCTTGATAGATTGTTCTCTTGCAGTTTTGTAGGCAACAATACTGTTATCATACAAATCACGAATGACAGAAAGATAGAGAAATCCTTCCGATGTTTTGATGTATGAAATGTCAGTAACCCATTTCTGATTCGGTCTTTCGGCGGTAAACTCTCTGTTCAAAATGTTTGGATATCTATGTAGATACTGACTGCAATAATGGAACTTCTTACGCCTTACCACAGATAAAAGATTGTATTTCTGCATAACTCTCAGTACTGTTTTTGGATTGCTGTGTATTCCTTTTCTTTCAAGCCATATATGTACTCTGCGATAACCGTAGCTTCTGTGGCTTTCTTCCTGACATTCTCTTATCTTTTCAGCCAAAGGTAAATCCTTATCAGGAGTATCCTTTCGCTTCAGATACGCATAATATCCGCTTCGAGATACTTCAAAGAATTTACACATTTCGCTGATGCTGTATTTATCCTTGTACTTAAAGATTACCTGATATTTGATATATGCTCTCACTTCCTTTCTGTGAGCGACAGAAAATCCCGCATTAACTCGTTCTCCATTTCTAACCGCTTTATCTTGCTGTCCTTACGAGCGATGATATACTTCAACTCATTGATTTTCATATCCTCGGTGATTTCATAGTCCTTCGGTGGTCTGCCTTTGGCTTTCAATGCAATACCTGTTTCTATCTTGCGTTGCTTTGCATTATACCGTGTAATGAAATTGTGTATCTGTTTGTAACTAATGCCAAGCTGTTCACCAATTTCACGCTTTGTTAAGCCTTGGGCTTTTAATTCTAATATTTCTCTTTCATATTTACTTATGTGTTCATATTTCCTTGCCATAATAAAACCCCCTTGATGTATATTCTACATCAAAGGGGCTCTTTTTTCTATTGTCCATTTTTTACGGACTTGTGCAGATGAAAGCGTCTTTTCTATGTTCTGAAATAATTACAGCTCTCCTTTTTTAAGCTTTTCCCAGTTCTTCTGGTGTTCCTCATAGCTTGCGGTAAAGGCGTGATGATGAGGCTCCTCGGTGTCGATTACGAAATAGAGGTAATCGGTCTGAGCAGGATACAGAGCCGCATTGATTGACTCAAGTCCCGGGTTGCAGATAGGTCCTGCGATAAGCCCGTCACAGCGGTAGCCGTTGTAGTGATACTTGAAGAAGTCAAATTTGTCGGGGTACTGAATCTTGATTACCTTTTCGCAGTAGTTGATTGTAACGTCGTACTGCAGGCGGATATTTTTGTTAAGTCGGTTATATATTGTCGAAGCGACAAGCCCTCTTTGTTCCTCAGTAAAGGCTTCCTTTTCGATAATCGAGGCGACGGTAAGTATTTCGTGTACCGAATATCCGAGCTCCGTGGCGCGCTGAAGCATTTTACTGTCAAAATTCCGTTCAAAGGCGTCAAGCATGGCGTCGATCACCTTAACGGGGTCGGTGTTTTTCTTAAAGGTATATGTTGCGGGGAACAGATAACCCTCAAGCTTAAAGCAGATGTTCTGAGCCTTTGCGAGCGAGGATAGGATTTCCCTTGAGGAGAGGTCGTAGTTTTCGACTGCCTTTACAAAGTCAGCCGAGCTGCAAATTCCCTTTTCCTCAAGCGCCCACGAAATTTTTAAAAGCGTGTAGCCCTCGGGAATTGTGACTTTAACGGAATCGGTTTCGTCAGCCACGGTCTGTGCTTCGGTGACCTGAGCAGGCTCGTCCGGGCTGAAAACGCCGCTTGTGTCCTCGTCCTCGGCTTTGCCGCAACAGCAAAGCGTTAAAAGCATAAATATAATCAGTAAAACTGAGAGTATTCTTTTTGTCATATGTAACGTCCTTTCGCCTTGGTTTTATAATTGTATCATTATTTTTCTGTTATGTAAAGAGAAACAGCCTTATGAAAGGCTGTCTCTTGATTTGCCCATTGCTTCTATCGGGTCTGTATATTTTCCGTCTACGGTTATTTCAAAATGCAGATGTTCCTCGTCCGCAGATTCAATCGGTATAACTCCGAGAGTGCCGATTTTCTGCCCCGTTTTAACATTGTCGCCCTCGTTGATGACAAAGCCGTCGGGATCAATCGGACAGTATTTTGCCACCATTCCTTCACCGTGGTCAATTTCAATTACCGTGCCGAGCAGGGAAGAGTCATAAACTCTGAGCACCTTACCGTTGTTGACGGCGAGAATATCACTGCCTTTTTTCCCCGTAAAGTCCACGCCCGTGTGGGCTCGCCAATCCTCCATCGTTTCCGAGTAGACAAGCTGACCGTCCGAGTAGTCCTTGAATATTTTGTTTCCCATCGGCAGGCAGAACGTTTTGTCACGGCTGATTATTTGCTTGGGTTCGGCGGTGCTTTCGGGTTCGGTCGGTGTTATCGTATAACGCTCGTCGACTACGGAGCCGACCTCGTTGTTCACCTCGGTCGGCTCCTCATAGCGGTAGCTTTCCCGTGTCGGAACAGTTATGCTCTCAACGCTTTTTTTGGCAGAGCTCCGTGCAAAGATATAGGCTCCGACTCCGACCAACGCAAGAATAACGGTTAAAATAATGTAGAACTTTCCGAGTCTTGAAATGTTTTTTTCCATATTTATTACCTCCGCCCTTATTCTTGCCATATTTTTCCCTTTTTATACAAAAGAAAAAGGACGGCTTTTTCAAGCCGACCTTTTCCTTAATTTTGGGTTTGTTTTGAGGAGGGGGTATAAACTGCTCTCAGGGCTTGCGGTAACCCCTTGAGCAATTTTGATTATAAAGGGCGTTTGTTAAAAATCCGTGAACTCACGGTTAAATTTGAGTATATTTTCTGTGAACAGGGGTTTAATGTGACAATTAGTAACAAATATATAAAAATTCCAAACAAATGTTTGATTTTCAAGAACATTTGTGCTATTATAATAAAAAAGAATAGGAGGATAGTATGACGGAGATTAACAAAACTCAAAAGAAAATATACGAATATCTGTTGGAACGCTCTCAGGTCAGTAAGGTTCCCCCTTCGGTCAGGGAGATTGCCGCGGCGGTAGGGCTTAAAAGCACCTCGTCCGTGCAGGCAAACCTTGACGCACTTGAAAGCGCAGGCTATATACAGAGAGATCCGCTGATTAAACGCTCAATCAGGGTCTGCAATGAGTCCTCACAGCCCGACTTTACTCAGGTGCCGCTTGTAGGTACCGTTACCGCAGGCGCACCCATACTTGCAGTTGAGCAGATTGAGGGCTATGTTCCGTACACCGGGTACAGCGCGCAGGACAAGCCGTTGTTCGCCCTGAAGGTGCGCGGTGAAAGTATGATTAACGCAGGCATACTCAGCGGAGATATTGTCATTGTCGAAAAAACGCCCTCTGCCCAGAACGGCGAAATAGTTGTCGCTCTCATTGAGGACGAGGCAACCGTTAAGCGCTTTTACAAGGAAAAGGGACACTTCAGGCTTCAGCCCGAAAACGACAGCTTTGAGCCTATTATCGTTGACGAGGTTATTATCCTCGGCAGGGTAAAGGGCCTTATCAGGAACTACTGATAAATAATTTTACAGCAACTTTTTAAAGGTCTTCTGCTATGCAGAGGACCTTTTGTACCCTAAAGGGGAATTGCACAAAGCACAATAATGTGATAAACTTTATCTATCAAAAAAAGGGGAGTGTCTGTTATGAAAAGATTAATCAGCTTTGTGTTAACGCTTACGCTCATTTTTTCCGTTTTCGCAGCTTCTGCGGTGAATGTGAGCGCGGCTACGCTCAATGACACAAAGCTTTATTATCAGTATGTCAAAAACAACTATACGCTGACAAACCTTGAGGGCTTTTACAAAAACCACAGTTATGTAAATAACAGTGTTTTCAGTATCGTAACCAAGGACTTTAACGGCGACGGCGTCAAGGAAATGATACTGTTTTTTGTAAGAAGAGAACCTGATCCTGCCGAGCAGGTTTGTGTTTATGCCCGACTTTTCGGTATCCGGAACGGCAGTGTGGCTCAGCTGGATAAATCGGGTGACTTCTTTTATGGCTTCGGCTCTGAAGGGGGCTTGGGAAACGGCACTGCGGAGATCTGTGTTGAACAAACAAGCAAAGGCTTTAAAGTGTATTTCCCCTCTGCGCTATGGGGCGGAGACAGATTCCGAGCCTTTTATATGCAGTATGATGTTTCGGGAAATAAACTCGTGGAACAAAAGGAATACTATTATTATGATTTTCCGCGCGAGGATATGTTTGAAGCTAATGAATCAGTTTCGGGAAAAATCTTCGGAACATACAGCGATTTTATGAAAGCTGTTCGAAACGACGGCTTTAACACGAGCAGTCATAATAATTGCTGTGTGTATGATACCGCATTGAGCTATAAGCAGATTTGCGATAACCGTCACGCACAGGGTAACCATATTTTTACCATAGCGACTGATTATCATTTTGCAACCGAAACGTATTACGCTTATATCCATGACAACACAAACCTGCAGTACAAGATAAACCACCTTTCCTGCCCGTATCCCGATGTGCCGACAAATTCGTGGTACTATGAGGGCGTAAAATACTGCTACCAGAAGGACTTTATACTCGGCTTCGACAACGGCAATTTCGGACCGACTCAGAACATCAAACGGCAGGACTTTGTCTGCATACTTGCAAGGATTGCAGGGGCAAACCTTTCCTCATATCAGAGTCAGACACCGAAATTCAAGGACGTACCTAAGGGCTCGTATTACGCCGCCGCAGTCAACTGGGCGGTTGCAAACAAAATCGTTTCGGGCTACAACAGCACACGCTTCGGCGTGGGCGACGCTATCACCCGTGAGCAGGTGGCGACGATACTGTATAACTACAAAAAGTCGCCGTCCGTAAGCAATGCCGACGGTACGCTTGCAAGGTTTTCCGACAGAGGCAGAATCAGCGCCTACGCAAAAGTGCCTCTTGCCTGGGCGGTAAACAACGGAGTAATCAGCGGAATGTCCGACGGCAGAATCGCCGCTAAGGAGGGCGCAAGCCGCGCACAGATTGCCGCCATGGTTATGAACATGGACAAAAAGGGTCTGTTTAAATAAAAACGAATAAAAAAGGCACCCGACTGTTTTGGTCGGGTGTTTTGTCATTTGTATCTTTATTATTTTACGAAAACAACGCTTGCGCCGAGAAGGAACTGAGCCAGGAAATAAGTGATAATATAAAAATTTTTCAGCCCCTTTTTCCTGAATTTTTCGCCGCCGAACGTGAAAAGCGAAAGCGTGGTGTCCGAGCTTACAAAAAGTGCCGCACCGAGAAGCAGGGTGCAGTATGCGCCGACCGTACCGATGCTTAACGCAAGCTTAATAGCGCTCATAAGCATAGTCACAATCATAAGCGCATAGAAAATAACGGGAACAGTCAGCACGCCGATTTTAACCTTCTTTAAATATGCAAAGCAGAGGTAGGCGGCAACGTAAACAAGCGTCGCAACCACCGACCAAAGGTTAAAAAGCCTTGCCTGCGGATTGATTTCGGAAAGCACAGAGAAAAACGCCGCTATGTAGAAAATATGCCCTACAAAGAAGGCGACTCCGCCAAAGACATTGATAATTGCTTTCTTTGTGATAAAATGAATCAGCAGATCGCCGAGCGCCCCGAACAGAAGACCGAGAAACATCAGCCTTGCATATTTGGTAAAGCCGCCCGAATAAAGAATACAGCAAAGACCGGCAATCAAGAAAAGCGAGGCGCAAATCATTTTGTAGCCGAGCGATTTCCAACATCTGTCGGGCCAAGAGGCCTTTAAAAACAGCGGCACGAATATAATTTCAAGCAAAGCCGCAAGAACAAAAATAATTATAAATACCACATTTATACCCCCTTTATCTAACACAAAAACCGCAAACAGAGCTTACGGCTTTTGTGCTGATAAAGCATAAAACCGCCGAGAAAACTCGGCGGTTTTTTGTGTATTGCTTTGCCGATAAATTAATTATTCAGCGTCCGGCTCGTACATATCCTTGAGCTTGAGAAGGTGCTTATATCTCTCAACAGAGGTCTTTTCAGCCTTTGCGAAGAGCTCTTCCGCACGCTCGGGGAAGGAACGTGTAAGCGAGGAGTAACGTGCCTCGTTCATGATGAAGTCGCGGTAACTCTCACTGCCTTCCTTGGAGTCGATTGAGAACGGATTCTTGCCCTGAGCCTTGAGAGCCGGGTTGTAGCGGAACATATTCCAGTAGCCGCAGTCAACAGCCTTCTTCATCTCAGCCTGGCAGTTTGTCATACCGCCCTTGATTGAGTGCATTTCGCAGGGTGCGTAAGCGATAACGATTGACGGACCCGGATATGCCTCAGCCTCGGTAAGAGCCTTGATTGTCTGATTCTGGTCTGCGCCCATAGCGATCTGTGCAACGTAAACGTAGCCGTAGCTCATTGCGATTTCCGCAAGGCTCTTCTTGGCGATTGACTTACCTGCTGCGGCAAACTGTGCAACCTGACCGATGTTGGAAGCCTTTGAAGCCTGGCCGCCGGTGTTTGAGTAAACCTCGGTGTCGAATACCATAATGTTAACATCCTCACCGGAAGCAAGTACGTGGTCAACGCCGCCGAAGCCGATGTCGTATGCCCAGCCGTCGCCGCCGAAGATCCATACGGATTTCTTGGAAAGGTATTCCTTGTTTGTAAGGATGTCAGCCTTTGCCTCGCAGTCGCAGTCAAAGCCTTCAAGAGCCTCAACAAATGCTGCGGTAGCCGCCTGGTTAGCTTCACCGTCGTTAACTGTATCAAGGTATGCCTTAGCAGCTTCGATTACGTTTTCGGGAGCCTTGCCCTCAGCAACGATAGCCTCAACCTTTGAAATAAGTCTGTTTCTGATAGCGTTCTGACCTAAGTACATACCGAAGCCGTGCTCAGCGTTGTCCTCAAACAGTGAGTTAGCCCATGCAGGACCGTGACCCGCCTTGTTGACGGTGTAGGGTGATGTAGCTGCGGGACCGCCCCAGATTGACGAACAGCCTGTTGCGTTTGAAATGTACATTCTGTCACCGAAGAGCTGTGTGATAAGTCTTGCATATGAAGTCTCGGCACAGCCTGCGCAGGAGCCTGAGAATTCAAGAAGAGGAGTCTTGAACTGGCTGCCGATAACAGTCTTTGAGTCGGCAACGTCATCCTTAACGGAAACATTTGCAACCATGTAGTCGAATGCAGGCTGCTTAGCATCCTGTGACTCACGGGGAACCATTTTAAGTGAATTTGTCGGGCAGACGCCTATACAAACGCCGCATCCCATACAGTCAAGCGGAGAAACAGCCATTGTGTACTTGTAAACGCCCTTGCCCTTACCTGCCTTCTTGTCAACGAGCGTTGCACACTCGGGAGCGTTTGCAGCTTCCTCATCGTTGAGAAGGTACGGTCTGATTGTAGCGTGCGGACAAACGTATGCACATCTGTTACACTGAGCGCAGGTTGCTGAATCCCATTCGGGAACCATAACTGCAACGCCTCTCTTTTCATAAGCGGAAGCGCCCTGCTCGAAGGTACCGTCCGCGTGATCTGAGAATGCGGAAACGGGGAGTGAGTCGCCGTCCATCTTTCCGACGGGCTTCATGATGGAGTCAACCATCTTAACGAGCTTTTCACGGCCCTCGCTCTTTTCTTCAACAGTGTTGTCGGTTGCGTTTGCCCACTCAGCGGGAACATCAATCTTAACGTAAGCGGTAGCGCCTGCGTCGATAGCTGCCTCGTTCATCTTAACGATTTCGATGCCCTTCTTCATGAACTTCTGAGCCTTTTCCTTCATATAGCCGATTGCTTCCTCAGCGGGAAGAACCTTGGCAAGTGAGAAGAAAGCAGACTGAAGAACTGTGTTTGTACGCTTACCGAGGCCGATTTTTGCGGCGAGGTCGATAGCGTTAACGGTATAAAGCTGAATGTTGTTGTTTGCGATATACCGCTTTGTTTCGGCGTTGAGCTTTTCGAAGAGCTCGTCCTTATCCCACTGACAGTTGATAAGGAATACGCCGCCCGGCTTAACGTCCTGAACCATCTTGAAGCCCTTTTCGATGTATGAGGGGTTGTGGCAGGCAACGAAGTCAGCCTTGTTGATGTAGTATGAGCTCTTAATCGGCTGATCACCGAAACGAAGGTGGGAAATAGTTACGCCGCCTGTTTTCTTTGAGTCATACTGGAAGTACGCCTGAACATATTTGTCGGTGTGGTCGCCGATGATTTTGATTGAGTCCTTGTTGGCACCGACAGTACCGTCGCCGCCGAGACCCCAGAACTTGCACTCGATTGTGCCCTCTG
The DNA here is from genome assembly GCA_017438845.1 of Clostridia bacterium. Lineage (GTDB taxonomy): Bacteria > Bacillota > Clostridia > Oscillospirales > Acutalibacteraceae > Fimenecus. The sequence continues at coordinate 81,477 of JAFRUO010000005.1, forward strand.
CCGCTGTGATGGGAGCAGGCTTTTCTTCAAGTGAAAGGTGAGTAACGTCATCGTTGATGCCGATTGTGAACTGACGTGCGGGAACATCGTTGTTAAGATGCTCGTAAACTGCAAAGATGCTTGCAGGGGGAGTGTCCTTTGAACCGAGACCGTATCTGCCGCCGCAAACCTTGATGCCGTCTCTGCCCTGCTCGTTGAGGGCTGCGATAACGTCGAGGAAGAGGGGCTCGCCGATTGAGCCGGGTTCCTTTGTTCTGTCAAGAACAGCAATCTTTTTAACCGTTGCGGGAATAGCGTCAACGAGGTGCTTGGTTGAGAAGGGTCTGTAAAGGCGAACCTTGACAAGACCTACCTTTTCGCCCTTTGCAAGAAGATAGTCGATAACCTCCTCGGCAACGTCGCATACAGAGCCCATTGCGATAATGATTCTCTCAGCGTCGTCTGCACCGTAGTAGTTAAAGAGCTGATAGTCGGTACCGAGCTTTTCGTTAACCTTGCCCATGTATTCTTCAACGATAGCCGGAACAGCCTCATAGTAGCTGTTGCAGGCCTCTCTGTGCTGGAAGAAGATATCGCCGTTCTCGTGTGAACCGCGCATAACGGGTCTCTCGGGGTTAAGAGCACGCTTGCGGAAAGCCGCAACAGCGTCCATGTCAACCATATCCTTGAGGTCGTCGAAGTCCCAGATTTTGATTTTCTGAATTTCGTGTGAAGTACGGAAGCCGTCAAAGAAGTTGATAAAGGGAACTCTTGACTTGATTGTTGCAAGGTGAGCAACAGCGCCGAGGTCCATAACTTCCTGCGGATTTGTTTCGGCAAGCATAGCGAAACCTGTCTGACGGCAGGCGTATACGTCCGAATGGTCACCGAAAATGTTAAGAGCGTGTGAAGCTACGCAGCGTGCCGATACATGGAAAACGCAGGGAAGCAATTCGCCTGCAATTTTATACATATTCGGAATCATCAGAAGAAGACCCTGAGAAGCCGTGTATGTAGTTGTGAGTGCACCTGCTGCAAGTGAGCCGTGAACAGTACCCGAAGCGCCTGCTTCAGACTGCATTTCGGCAACACGGACCGTTGTGCCGAAAACGTTCTTTAAGCCCTGAGCCGACCACTGGTCAACATAGTCAGCCATCGGACTTGACGGTGTGATGGGGTAAATACCGGCAACCTCGGTAAACGCGTAGGAAACGTGAGCTGCGGCATTGTTACCGTCCATAGTCTTTGATTTTCTGACTATGGGTGTCTTTTTTTCGTCCATTTACTATTTCCTCCTTGAAAGGTTTGTTAACTGTATTCGCATACATTGCTTATTTTATCACGTTTATAAATGTATGTAAATAATTAATATTCTAAAAATATGCGAAATTTTTGGATTTTTTTGATGTTTTTTCAAAAAAACAGACCTACCCTGAAAAACTTTGCCGAAAAACATATATTGTATTAAGTAAAATTTGACTTAAACTATAAAATATAGTACAATATTCCGTAACAATTTTTTGAAAGGGGTTTTTAATTAATATGGACGCAGACCCTGCGACTGTAATTTTAAAACTTTTACTTTTATTTGTACTGATTATGATCAACGCCTTTTTCGCCATGAGCGAGATTGCCGTTATTTCCCTTAACGACACCAAGCTTGAAAAGATGGCGGAAAACGGCAACAAAAAGGCAAGACAGGTATTAAAGCTCACAAAGGATTCCAGCGGTTTTCTTTCGACAATCCAGATAGGCGTTACGCTGGCGGGCTTCTTAACGAGCGCCACGGCGTCGCAGACCTTTGCGGTCAGCCTTACGGAAAGGCTTTCGAAAACGGTAGTGGCAAACTATATTTCCGTTTCCGTGCTTTCCGTGCTTTCGACCCTGCTTATCACCGTGATAATGTCTTACTTTTCACTCGTTCTCGGTGAGCTTGTACCGAAAAAAATAGCAATGCACAAGCCCGAAAGGGTTTCGTTTACCGCAGTACCCGTACTGCTTTTCGTAAACCGTGTTTTCAGACCCTTTGTAAAGCTTCTTTCAGCATCCACAAACGGCGTCGTCAGGCTTTTCGGAATTGACCCGAATGCCGACGAGGAGGTTGTTACCGAGGAAGAAATCAGAATGATGGTTGACGTCGGTCAGGAAAAGGGCGTTATTGAGGACTCGCAGAAGGAAATGATTAACAACATCTTCGAGTTCGATGACATGGATGTTGCCGATATTATGACTCACCGCACGGATGTTGACTGCGTGGACATTGAGGACGGACTTTCCGAGGTAATAAAGATTTCCATTGAATACGGTCATTCACGAATCCCGATTTACAGGGAGGACCCCGACAACATAATTGGAATCGTTTATATTAAGGATCTGCTTAAATATGTAGGCAACAGCATACCGAAGTCAAAGACAATCAAAGACTTTATGCGTGAGGCGTATTACGTTCCCGAAACCAAGCAGTGCTCGGAGCTTCTTAACGAGCTGCTTGAAAAGCATGTGCAAATGGCGGTCGTTGTTGACGAATACGGCGGCACTGCAGGCATTGTCACGCTTGAGGATATTATCGAGGCAATAGTCGGTAATATTCAGGACGAATACGACAACGAGGACGAGGAAATCTCGAAAATCAACGAAAACACCTTTACAATTGACGGCGTGACCGACATTGAGGAGGTAGAGGAGCAGCTCGGAATTTCGATTCCCGACGGTGATTATGACACGCTCGGCGGCTTTATTATCAGCCTTCTCGGTTATCTGCCGACGGGCGAAAAGCAGGACGAAGCCGAGTTTAAAAACATTAAGTTTACCGTACTGAATGTCGAGGAAAGACGAATCGGTAAAGTCAGAGTTGAAATTACCCCCGAGGCAAAAGAGGAAGAAAACGAAGAGGAAGAATAAAATGGAAGAAACACAGAAAAAGCAGATAGTTTTAAGTGCAGTACAGCCTACGGGCACGCCGACGCTCGGAAATTATCTCGGCGCTTTTAAAAACTGGAAAATGATGGCAAACGATATGCAGGAGGAGTACGACTGCTTTTATGCGGTTGCCGACCTTCATTCAATCACGGTAAGATTAAAGCCTGCCGACCTGAGAAGGCAGACTCTTGAAATGTATGCGTTTTTGCTCGCTCTCGGAATTGACCCCGAAAAAAACGTCGTGTTTATTCAGAGCCATGTGCCCGAGCACGCTCAGCTTGCGTGGATTTTAAACTGCCACACCCAATTCGGCGAGGCTTCGAGAATGACTCAGTTTAAGGACAAAAGCGAAAAGCACCCCGAAAACATCAACGTCGGTCTTTTCTCGTACCCCGTGCTTATGGCGGCGGACATACTGCTCTATCAGGCAGACTATGTCCCCGTAGGCGATGACCAGAAGCAGCACCTTGAAATCACAAGGGATATTGCAGAGCGCTTTAACGGTATTTACGGCGATGTCTTTACCGTGCCGAAGCCCTTTATTCACAAGGCGGGCGCAAGGGTTATGTCGCTTCAGGATCCGACAAAGAAAATGAGCAAATCCGACACTAACGTCAAGGGCTTTATTTCAATGCTTGACGACGACAGCACTATTATGAAAAAGGTAAAATCAGCCGTTACCGACAGTGAGGCTAAGGTTTATCACGGCGAGGGTAAGGACGGAATCAACAACCTTATGGAGATTTACTCCTGCTGTACGGGCAAAAGCTTTGAGGAAATTGAAAAGGAGTTTGACGGCAAGGGCTACGGTGACTTTAAGAGCGCGGTAGGCGAGGCGGTAATCGAGGAGCTTCGCCCCGTCAAGGAGGAATACCTTCGCCTTATGGGAGATAAGGGCTACCTTATGAAATGTGCCGCAGAGGGAGCCGAAAAGGCGGAGTACTTTGCACGCCGCACCCTCAGAAAGACAATGAAAAAGGTCGGCTTTTTGCAGCTGTAATTTTCACTAATACAAAACAAAAGGACGGAGGAATCCGTCCTTTTTTGATGATTGTTTTTGGCTGATGTTTATTTAAACAAACCTTGCTGATCCATTCGCTGGATAATCGAAGCGATTTCCGCACGGGAGGCGGTCTTTGTCGGCGCAAGTCTGCCGTCGGACATTCCGCTGATGACATTCTTTTGCACCGCCCACGCCATAGGCGTTGTTGCATAAAGACTTACGTTATTTCCGTCGCTGAATTTTGCAAGCGTGCTTGTAATACTGCCGACTGCCGGCTCCTTTTTGTATTTGTAAAGAATAGTGGCAATCTGCTCACGGGTAATCGGGTCGTTTACACCGAACTTGGTGCTGTTGTAACCCGATACAATATTGTTTGCAACCGCCCAGTTAACTGCGGCGGCGTAATATGAGCCCTTCTGTACGTCCTTAAACGAGGAGGCTTTTCCCGCATATTTTGACAAATCAGCCTTTGCAATATTTGCAATTATAACAACGAAATCCTGACGCTTGAGGTTGTCTCCGGGGCCGAAATATCCGTTCTGATAACCCGACATAAAGCCTGCTTTTGCGACATACTGTACCGCATCGTAGTACCATGCACCTTCTTTAACGTCAGGGAAATAAATATCGTCGTCAACGGGCTCGTCCAATTTCGGAATGCTGACGTTCTTTGTCTGTGTTGTGAAAGCAGAATTCGTGAAGGTTGCCGTAAACTTTCTTGTGCCTGTCTCCGCGGTTGTAGGCTGTTTGATTACCTGCGAGGTGGTGTTAACGGTTTCGGTCTCTTTGTGTGAGGAATCATTTGCGCAGACTCTGGTCGCAGTACAGGTCTTATTATCGGACGACCACTTGTAGGTGGGTGTTCCCCAGGAATGCCCTGTTGAAGGAACAGTAACAGTTTTGGTCTGAGTCGTGAAAGCAGAATTTGAGAAGGTTGCCGTATATTTAACCTTGCCGCTGCTTTCGCATCCTGCCGAAGTAACAGTAACGTTTACGGCATTAACGGTTTCAGTCTCTTTGTGAGAAGAATCGTTTGTACAAGTTCTTGTCGCAGTACAGGTCTTGTTATCCGATGACCACTTGTAGGTGGGTGTTCCCCAGGAGTGACCTGTTGAAGATACAGTAACAGTTTTTGTCTGAGTTGTGAAAGCTGAATTTGAGAAGGTTGCCGTATATTTAACCTTACCGCTGCTTTCACATCCTGCCGAAGTAACCGTAGTAGTTACGGCGTTAACGGTTTCGGTCTCTTTGTGAGAAGAATCGTTTGTACAAGTTCTTGTCGCAGTACAGGTCTTATTATCGGACGACCACTTGTAAGTGGGTGTGCCCCAGGAGTGACCTGTTGAAGACACGGTAACAGTTTTTGTCTGAGTTGTGAAAGCAGAATTTGAGAAGGTTGCCGTATATTTAATCTTGCCGCTGCTTTCGCACCCTGCTTCTGTAACAGTTGAGCTAACTGCGTTTACTGTTTCTGTCTCGGTATGAGAAGAATCTCTTGAACATACTCTTGTTGCGGTACACGTCTTGTTATCCGACGACCATTTGTAGGTCGGTGTTCCCCAGGAGTGGCCGGTTGAACAATCATTTGGTTTTGGAGTAATATTAACCGTAGCGGAACCGATAAGCACATTTCCAACCCACGTGGTGCCGGCGTCAATTGCATAAACATAAACTGTCTGAGAGCCGGTCATATTTGTTTCTATTGTCGAGCTTATGCCGTGATAATTGCCTACTCCGTAAACCGTATTCACATCGTCCCTGTATTTATCAGCTTTAATCTGATGGCCCTCTCCGCTTCCACTTCCGGCAGGACCGCCTATATATACGTGAATGTCTAATGATTTACTTGGATCATCCATATCAAAGGCCCAGCCATTAATACCGATACAACCCTCACCGCCAGCAAAATAATCTATAACGCCTTGAGGTTTAGTTGCACCACCTGTCGAGCCGCCGGAATAGTGCTCAACAGAAGTAACATAATTTGCCAAAGTAGATAAAGAATATGTTTTATCCCAATGTATAATACAGTCGTGTTTGCCATCTAATTCGCCATTATATTTCATATTACATTCTGCGACGACCACAGAACTGCCATTGTTTGATATAATGAAAACAGAATGGGGATAGCTACTGTAATACCTTATGATGTCTCCTGTCTTTACATTATATACGTTTTTATCAGTGTAGTCGCAGCTGGCTTTTCCGGAATAAAGATCTGCTAACAGTGTGGCAAATCCGTAGCACTGAATTCCGTTTCTATAATTATTTGACACATATCCTGAATAATATCCATCACGATTAGCTGCATAGTTCGTAACCGAATATGCGTTATTTCCTTCACTTTCCTTATGAGTCCAGTACTTCCCCTCAGGAAACATACTCCTTAACTCAGCAATTGATTTCCCTGCAGCGCTCGCCTGAATTGCTCCGACTGAAATTACGGACACAATCATCATTATGCTCAGAAGCAATGACAATGCCCGTTTTGAAAAGCTGTTCGTGTTTTTCATTTGTTTTCCCTCTTTCTTTGTTTTTTAAAGCGTAACTTAAAAAGCTACATAGTAAGCATATTATACTACATAAGCTTGCCTGCTTGCAATTCCCCAACGGGGTACAAACGGCGGAATTAAGGGGATTTTTTTGTATTTCCTTGACAATTAAATCGCGTATATGATATTTTATTTAGGTGGGGTGAGGTATTTGACTAAAAAAACAGACGAGCTGATGAAGGCTCTTAAAGATGAAAAAGGCTCGCTTAAAGAATATCTTTCGGAAAACAAGGGTGAATTCGTTTCAAACGATGTTCGTGATTTCTGGAACAGAATGGTAAAACAATCCGGCATGCCTAAGGTTGAAATAATCGACCGTTCGGGCTGCGGATACAATTATTTTTACTGCATAATCAACGGCAAAAAAACGCCCTCAAGAGAAAAAACACTTTCACTTGCGCTGACAATGCACCTTTCCCTCGACGACTGTCAGCAAGCGCTCAAGCTCAGCGGTAAGGCTCCGCTTTACCCGAGAAGCAAGCGTGACAGCATTATTATTTACGGCATCGAGCACGGTCAAAGCCTTGACGAGGTTTGCGCCGAGCTTGACAGGCACGGCGAAAAATCCTTAAGAAATATCGGTGAACGCAATGGTTAAATGTCCGAATTGTTCAAAAGAGCTACCTGACGGCAGTTCCTTTTGTCTGTATTGCTGCACCTCAACGGTAGACAGAAAACTCTTTTCCGTAAGCGAAGAGGGCGGGTTTTCTTCGTTTATCAAGAGCAGACAGCTAAGAGTCGCAGTTTCCTGTCTGTTGATAGTCGGACTGGCTTTCGGCGGAGGGATGCTTTTTAAAAAATATAATCACGGCATTGTTTCCGTTTCGGCTGAAAATACAACGCTCATACCCGTTACCAATGAAAACGGGGAGGCGGTTACCGATTCTTCGGGCGAGGCTGTAATGGAGCTTGCGGTTCCCGTGACCGACAAAAACGGAGAGGAGCTTACGGGCGTTGACGGAGAAAAGCTTTATCAGTCCGTTGTTCCCGTAACCGACGCTCAGGGCGAAATCGTCACCGCCAAGGGCGGAGAGCAGGTTTATCAGGTCGCTTCGGGCAGTACGGAAAACGCAACCGAGGAGCAGACGGCCAAAAAAAGCCTCTTGAATATTATTTTCGGCGGCGGAGATAAAAAGGAAAGCTCAACTGCGGCGCAGACTACCGCAAAGTCTGTACAGAGCACGACAAGGCCGTCAACCCCTTCGACCACCGCAAAGCCCGTTTCAACCACAGCAAAGCCGACAACTACTGCGGTGCAGGCTGTTTCCGAAGTGCCCTCTGCCGAAGAATTCAGCTACAGAGAGGTCAACGGAAAAATCCTTATCACCTCATACAACGGGAAAAAGAGCCATGTTATTGTTCCGACCCATATCAATTCCAAAGAGGTTGCATACATAGGCGTCGGAGCCTTCAGCAATAACAGCTTCATAGAAAAAATCACGTTTGAGAGCATAAACTCCGGCTACGGAAGAAATCTGTTTTTCCAGGCGGGCGGAGCCGTGTTCAACAACCTGAAAAATTTAAAGGAAATTCATTTTGCTTACGAAACCTCATACAGGACGGTAGACTCCGACTGCAACGTAATAAGCACAAATTCTCTTGAGAATATACCGAAGCTTTTCAATGCGGTTCCGCGCCTTTCAACCTTTACGCAGGACCCGCAAAGCATTAACCCCGAAAATGCACTGCACGCATCGGGTATAAGGCTTGTTGTCGAAAACAACCTTCTGTTTAATTTGCCGACGCTTCTTTACTGTCCGCCGGCCTATCCAAGCACGGTGCTTGACCTTAAAGCCGAGCTTCCCTCGCTTGCTTATTCAAGCGTTAAAAACTGTACGGCGGCGGTTAACGGAGCCTTTAAGGATCTGGTTAACGTCAGGAAAATCGTACTTTCAAAGAATTACAGCTACAACTACCTTTCGCCCTTCGTGGGAAGCCTCAGCTCTTCTGTCGAGGAGCTTGCGGTCGAGCAGGGGAACGACAGGCTGTTTTCGTCGGGAGGTGTGCTTTATACGGTCGGCTCTGCGGTAAACGGCGTACAGTATTACAGAATTGCCGCTTATCCCGCAGGCAAAAAGGACGCGTCATATACCCTGCCCGACAACGGTCTTGCATACCTTGTGACGGGCGACAGGTTTAATTCTAACGTTTACCTCAGGACGCTCACGGTACCCTACGGGGTTGTCAGCGAGGATTTGTTTACAAATTCCCAAAGGCCCTCCGCCCTTACCAAGGTAAGGCTCAGGGACACCCTTAAATATCCCTACGGCGACACCAACGCCGCCGCGGCAAAAAAGCACTCAGTCAGCTTTGAGCTTTATTAAATTTCAACAGCAAAAGACCGCACCGACTGAAATCGGTACGGTCTTGTTTTTTGCTTTATTTTATTCGCCTGCACTGCTTTAAATCCTTTTTAAGCTCATACACATCCTGATACCTTTTCAGCATCTGAGTGTGAGTGCATTTTTCAATTATCCTTCCGAGCTTACCCTCGGGCGTTTGGATCGAGGGGTGCTTGCCCGTGAGCATTTCGTTGAGCATTACGCCGAGTGCGTAAATGTCGGTCGAGGGCATTGACTGCACAATTCCGAATTGCTCGGGTGCAGCGTATCCCACAGTGCCGAGGTTTTTTGTGTCGTTGTCATGCTCCTCGGAAATCTTCCTCGCCGTCTGCAGGTCAATAAGCATCGCCTCGTTGTCGGCGTTTATGATTATATTGGACGGCTTGATGTCACGGTGAACAATGTTGTTTGAGTGCAAAAAGGCAAGTGCATCGCATATGTTTATGCAGTATTTGACCGCCTCAGCCGCTTTCAGCTTTTTTTCACCGAGTATATCACTGAGCCGGGTGCCGGTGATAAATTCCTCAATTATCAGCGTTTCGTCGCCGTTTGTGCAGACGTCGTAGATTTCGGGAACATTACGGCATTTCGTGCCGATAAGGCTCTTAACAGTGTCGCTGTCCTGACCCTCGGCGACAATCAGCAATATTCTCTTTTCTGAGGCTTTATGCACATATGACGCAATTCGTACCGTATCCGTTTGACGCAACACAGCGTCTGCGTCGTACTCATTTTCAATTACCGAAAGTATATATTTATATCTGTCTTCCATTTCTTCCTCCGACGGTTATCAGTTTTAGCCGAACAGCCTTGACAAAAGAGCCTTCGCCTCCGCACAGTTAAAGCCGCCGGGGGAGTTGTCAAAGTTTTTCACGTTCTTCCAGCCCTCGCAATAGCTGTCAATTACGTCCTCGGTAAAACGAACATTTTCAAGGCGGTTCAGGCTTGAGAGCAGTCTTGTAAACGATTCGTGCGTTTCACCCGTAAGGTTATAAAAGCCGCATGCACGTTCGGGCAAAAAGCTTTCTGCTCTTTCAAGAAAGGCAGGCAGAAAGGCGGCGCAGGCAAAGCCGTGAGGTACCGAAAACTGCTCGGTCAGTGCGTAGCCGAGAGTGTGCGGAAAGCAGGTCCCGGTGATATTGAGAGCCATCCCTGCAAGCAGTGAGGCGCAGTAAAGACGGTCCCTGCCCGACTCGTCGGGACATTCCCCTGTCTGCGACATTTTTTTAAGCTCATACAATATCGGAGGTATTGCCGCCCGTGCGTATAGCTCGGAATTTACATCGGATTTTTTTGAAAACAGGCTTTCAACGGCGTGCGACAAAGCGTCAACGGCGGTCGAAACTGTATAAAAATACGGTACGGAATAGGTGTATTTCGGGTCTGCAAAAGCAAGCTTTGCAAAGTACGCGGGACCGCTGACGCTTTTCTTTCGGCCGTTTTCTCTTGTAAGCACAGAAACTGCCGTGACCTCGCTTCCTGTTCCCGCGGTTGTGCCGACAAGGACTGTGGGCAGGGGAGAGCGCTTACACTCAGCGGTGTATATTTCCTCCGCACGGGAAAAATCTGCCGAAGCGTAAACTGCCGCCGCCTTTGCGGCGTCAAGCTGGCTTCCTCCGCCGATTCCGATTATAAAATCAGAGCCGAGCTCCCTTGCGGCTTTTCCCGCTTCAAAGCAATCCGAGGCTTTTGGGTTCTGAGTTATTTTGTCAAACACAAAGTACCCGACGCCTTCCCTTTCGAGGGCGTTCTTAACGTCGTCAATGGCACCGCTGAGCACGGCTGAGCCCTTGCCGCAGACAATAAAAGCTTTTTTACCGAAGTGAGCAAGCTCGTTTGAGTGAAGTAAAACGGCGTTTTTTTCGCCGATTACCCTTACGGGCATATTAAAATTAAACAGCATGGTTTTCACCTCAGAAAAATAGTAACACATTTTGCGTTCCGTGTAAAATCAAATTTTGTTAATTATTGTTATTATAATAACAATTCTTGAATATAAATGCAAAATATAGTATAATTTTAAAGTAATTGTAAAAATGGGGTGATAGGGTGAATTTCAGAAAAGCTTCGGCGCTTATTCTTACTGCCCTTTGCCTTTTGTTGCTGTTAAACTGTTGCACTGTTCCCACGAAAAGCAGATCGTATCAGAAAAGCGATATAGCAATGGGAAGCGCTGTCAGCGTTAAGCTTTATGCTTTGGGTGACGCTGACACGGAGCAGGTCGCACAGCAGATGATTACAAAAATCAAACAGCTCGATACGCTTATTTCAAAGAATGATGAAAATGCGTTTCTGTATTCTTTGAATCAAAAGAGCGGTCAGACGCTTGAGACTGACCCGGAGCTTATAGATTACATTATTAAAACGAAGGAAGTTTATGCGCTTTCCGACTCAAAGCTTTCCGTAACAAGCGGCGCTCTGACAGAGCTTTGGGGCTTTGACACCGATAATTTCCGTCTGCCAGAGGAAGCCGAAATCAAAAAAGCAATTCCGTTTTGCTCGGACGAGGGGCTTACAGTTTCAAAGAAAAACCTGACAGTTTTTGTGCCTGAGGGCGGAATTATCAACCTCGGCTCAGTTGGAAAGGGCATTGCCTGCGACAAGGCGGTTGAGTGCTTTAATTACAGCTCACAAAGCTGTCAGGGGGCGGTAATAAGCGTCGGCGGAAGCATTGCCGTAATCGGCTCTCATGACAAAAAACAGGACTGGACGGTCGGAATAAGGAACCCCTTCGGAGAGGTTAACGATTATTTCGGTACGCTCACCGTTTCGGGCACGGGCTTTGTTTCAACCTCCGGAAGCTATGAAAAGAGCTTTAACCTTGACGGTAAAAGCTATCACCATATACTTGACCTGACTACGGGATACCCCGTCGAAACCGAACTTGTGAGCGTAAGCGTTAAGGCGGATTCGGGGCTGTTAAGCGACGCACTGTCTACAATGTGCTTTGTACTCGGCGAGGAGAAATCAAAGGATATTTTAAACCGATATAATGCTCAGGCAGTTTTTGTATATAAGGACAAAAGCGTCAGTGTTACGGACGGAATTAAGGACGCTTTCAAAATAGTCAACGGGGAGTTTAAGCCGATATGAATGAACAGAGAAAGCTTGCTTCTCCCCTGCAGGCATTGCTTATATTACTGCTTGCCGCGGCGGCAACGGCATTTTTCTTCATAACACGCCCCGATAGGCAGGACGGTGCGGTTGCCGTAATTACCGTCAAAGGGAGAGTTGTAAAAGAGGTCAGCCTTTCAGCGGCTGAGGATGAGCTGATAACCCTCGACAACGGCGTGGTAATAGAATTTACGGACGGTAAAATCGGCTTTAAGGAAAGCGGATGCCCCGACAAAATCTGTATACGGACGGGCATGCTCTCCAAGGTCGGCGAAAGCGCCGCCTGTGTGCCTGAGGGCACGGTAATAAGCATTGAAGGGAAAGCTCCCGATATTGATATTATAAGCTATTGACGTTATGAAAAAAACAACTTATAAAATTGCATTGTTCGGGATACTTTCGGCGGTGGCTCTTGTACTGTCGGTGCTCGAAAGCTTTATTCCCTGGTCGGGCGTAATGCCGCCCGGGGCAAAGGCGGGCTTTTCAAATATCGCTACAATGTTTGCGGCTACAAGCCTCGGCTTCCCCGCGGCAATGGCGATCACTTTAATCAAAGCGCTTTTTGCAGGCGTTACACGGGGCTTTACGGCTATGCTGATGAGCCTGAGCGGCGGAGTGCTCAGCACTGCGGTAATGTACCTGCTTTTTAAACACACAAAACGTATGGGCTATATGCCGATCGGCGTTTTGTCCGCTATCAGTCATAACGCAGGTCAGCTTCTTGCGGCAGGAGTGCTTGTCGGCAGTAAGGCGGTCCTGGGCTATGCCCCCGTGCTGCTTATAAGCGCAATTGTTACGGGAGCCGTTACCGGCACGGTGCTTCGTGCGGTAATCCCCGCAATCAATAAAACAGTTAACAATATGAACAGTTATGAACATAAAGGAGGAAGGTAAATGCACCCTGAACTGATTAAACCGGTCAAAAAGGTCAGGGGAGGCGTCAAGGTACCCCATTCGAAGAACACGAAGGATATGCCTGTCAACAGACTCCCTGCACCCGAAACCGTTTATCTGCCGATGAACCAACATATCGGCGCACCGTGCGAGCCTGTAGTCAAGGTGGGCGACACGGTAAAGGTCGGTCAGCTTATAGGTGACAGCGACAAATATGTCTGCGCTCCGATTCACGCTTCCGTTTCCGGCAAGGTCAGCGCAATTAAAGAGCTGCGTACGGCCACCGGCGTTGTTTCCAAGACGGTTATTATTGAAAACGACGGAGAAATGACGGAGTTCGACGGAATCGAGCCGCCGAAGATTGACACCAGAGAGGAATTTATTCAGGCGGTCAGACAGTCGGGACTTGTAGGTCTCGGAGGAGCTGGCTTCCCGACTCATGTCAAACTCAACTTTAAGCAGGACGCAGGCATTGATACCCTTATCATCAACGCCGCAGAGTGCGAGCCGTATATCACCGTTGACTACCGTGAATGCGTTGACAATTCGTGGCACGTCTTTAACGGAATACATCTTGTTAAGGATATGCTCGGCTTTAAAAAGGTTATCATCGCTGTTGAGGACAATAAGCCCGAGGCTATCAAGATACTCGAAAGAATTGCCGAAAAGAACGATGACCGTGACGAAATCAAGGTTATGCCCTTAAAGAGTAAGTATCCTCAGGGTGCGGAAAAGATGATGGTGCTTTCGGCTACGGGAAGAAAGGTACCTCCCGGAAAGCTTCCTGCAGATGTCGGCTGTGTCGTTATGAACGTTGCTTCAGCCGCGTTTATTGCAAGATTTGTCCGCACGGGCAGACCGCTTGTCAGCCGTTCTCTTACGGTTGACGGCTCAGCGGTTGCAAATCCGCAGAATGTCAGAGTCCCCGTCGGCACCGAAATAGAATACATTATTCAGAAGTGCGGCGGTTACAGCGAGGAGCCGGTCAAGATTGTAACGGGCGGCCCGATGATGGGTGCGGCAATAGTTGACACACACAGACCTATCCTTAAAAGCAATAACGCTATTCTGGTGCTCGGCAAGGAGGACATAAGCGTTAAAAAACAGACCGACTGTATCAGATGCGGCAGATGTGCAAAGGCATGTCCTTTAAGCCTTATGCCGACTATCATTGAAAAATACGCAAAGGCGAAGGATTACTCGGCTCTCAAGGCGGCAGGCACGATGGTATGCATGGAATGCGGCTCGTGCGCATATTCCTGCCCTGCAGGCAGACCGCTTGTTCAGTATATGAGAAACGCCAAGGCAGTACTCAGAGAGGAGGCAGGAAAATGAGCGAAAACACAGCTGAGAAAAAGCTCCTGACGGTCAGCGCTTCACCGCACAGACGTACTCAGGACACCACAAGGGGAATTATGCTTGACGTGATAATCGCCATGATTCCCGCACTCGTCCTTTCGGTAGTGCTCTTCGGCTTTGATTCTTTAAAGCTTGTGCTTGTAAGCGTAGCGTTCAGCGTTTTGTTTGAATGGCTTTGCAGAAAGGTTATGAAGAGGGACAACACAATCGGGGATTTGTCCGCAATTGTCACGGGTATCCTCCTTGCGTTCAACCTTCCTTCGACGATGCCGCTCTATATGGTAATAATCGGTGACGCCGTTGCCATTATCGTCGTAAAGCAGTTCTTCGGCGGCATCGGTCAGAATTTTGTAAACCCTGCATTGGTCGGCAGAATTGTTCTTATGATGAGCTTCCCGACCTACACAAACAACTTCGCAGAACCGTTTGCTTGGAAGATTGATAAAATTGACGCAGTTTCGGGTGCGACGCCCCTTGCGCTTTTTGCAGGCAACTACAGTCATGACGCGGCGGTTTCCGTAATGAACAGCAGTGAGCTGCCCGGACTGTCGCAGATGTTTTTCGGCATCAGGGCAGGCTGTCTGGGCGAAACCTGTGCGGCGGCGCTGATAGTCGGAGCGCTTTATCTGTTTATAAGAAAGGTCATTTCACCGACAATTCCGCTTTGTTACATCGGTACGGTTGCCGTGATTATGCTTATCAGAGGCGGCGGAAGCCTCAGCTTTACGGCATATCAGGTTATGGCAGGCGGACTTCTCCTCGGAGCCATCTTTATGGCGACCGACTACACGACAAGCCCGATGAGCTTTAAGGGAAAGGTTATTTACGCAGTAGGCTGCGGAATTATAACCTCGCTGATAAGAATTTTCGGCTCACTTCCCGAGGGCGTTTCCTTCTCGATTATACTTATGAACATCCTTGTTCCTCACATTGAAAGACTTACACATTCAAGGCCGTTCGGTGCTGTTAAGGAGAAGAAGGAAAAGAAGGAAAAGGAGGCGACGGCATGAAAAACAGTAAAGTAAAGGAAATCGTTATTCCTGCCGTATCGCTGTTCTTAATCTGCCTTGTGGCTACGGCGCTTCTCGGCTTTACAAACAAGGTTACCGAACCAAAAATCGAACAGCTTGCGCTTGAAACACAGACCAGGACAAAGGCTGAGGTGCTCAGCACTGCAGACAGCTTTTCGGAGGTTAAAACGGTTGAGCTTGACGGCGTAAGCTACGAATACTACGAGGGTACAAAGGGCTCCGAGCTTGCAGGCTATGTCTTTGCCACCTCGGCAAAGGGCTACGGCGGAGATATTGACATAATGGTCGGTGTTGACACCGAGGGCAAGGTTACCGGAGTTTCGATACTCGACATCAGCGAGACAGCAGGTCTCGGTATGAATGCTAAAAACGAAAGCTTCTTAAAGCAGTTCGACGGAAAGGATTCCGAAATATCCGTTATTAAAAACGGTACTGCGGGCGACAGTGAAATTCAGGCTCTTACGGGAGCGACAATCACTTCAAACGCAATGGCTAAGGCGGTTAATATTGCGCTTAGCCTTTACGCTCAGGTAGGAGGTGAGAACAATGGCTGAAAAGAAAACACTCGGTCAGGAGTTTACCAAGGGTATAATTAAGGAAAACCCCGTATTAAGACTTGTTCTCGGCACCTGTCCTACTCTTGCAACCACAACCTCAATGGAAAGCGCTATCGGAATGGGCATATCGGCGGCAATCGTTCTTGTCTGCTCAAATATCGTTATTTCCGCACTAAGAAAAGTGATTCCGCAGAAGGTAAGAATACCCTGCTACATAGTTGTTATTGCGGCGTTCGTTACAATTGTTCAGATGCTTGTCAAGGCGTTTGTTCCTACGCTTGACGAACAGCTCGGCGTTTACCTTCCGCTTATCGTTGTTAACTGCATAATCTTAGGCAGAGCCGAAGCGTTTGCGGGCAAGAACAGCGTGATTGCATCTGCGGTTGACGGACTCGGAATGGGCGTAGGCTTCACCGTTGCTCTAATCGTAATGAGCACGGTACGTGAGCTCCTCGGAGCAGGCTCCCTGCTCGGCCATTCGGTACTGCCCGAATCGGTACCGCCCATGACTATTTTTATTCTCGCACCCGGCGGCTTCTTTGTATTCGGTCTTGTAATGGCATGCGCCAACAAAATTGCCGAAGCGGGCGGCCACAAAAAGGCTACGCTCGGCGGCTGTAAGGCTTGCCCGATGGCGGCAAGCTGCGAAAAGCTTCAGAACGGCGAGGAATGCGGTAAGGAGGTTGAAAAGGCATGAAAATCTTCTTCTCAATTCTCTTAACTGCGATACTTACCAACAACTACATTCTTTCAAAGTTCCTCGGAATCTGCCCGTTTTTGGGCGTTTCGAAAAAGCTTAACACGGCTGTGGGAATGAGTGCGGCGGTTATCTTCGTTATGGTGCTCGCTTCGGCGGTAACATATCCGCTTAACACCTTCCTTGACAAGCATTCTCTGGGCTACCTTCAGACGATAGTTTTCATACTCGTTATTGCGGCTCTTGTTCAGCTTGTTGAGATTGTACTTAAAAAGTATATTCCGTCGCTTTACAATTCCCTCGGAATTTACCTTCCCTTAATTACAACCAACTGCGCCGTACTCGGCGTTACAATTCTTAACATCGACAACGGCTACAGCTTCTCTCACGCAATGATTAACTCGCTCGGCGCAGGTCTCGGCTTTATGGTCGCTATGGTAATGTTTGCAGGCGTGCGCTCAAAGCTTGAGAGCTGTGACATTCCGAAATTCCTGCAGGGACTTCCCATAACGCTGGTGGCGGCAAGCCTTACTTCTCTTTCCTTCCTCGGCTTTACGGGACTCGTAGAGAATATGTTTGCATAAGGAGGACGATACGATGAATTCAATTTTATTGGCTGTCCTGCTTGTCGCAGGCATAGGACTTATTGCAGGTATAGGACTTTCGGTTGCAAGCGTCGTAATGGCAGTGCCCAAGGACGAAAAGGCTGAGGAAATCCGCGAATGCCTTCCCGGCGCAAACTGCGGCGCATGCGGCTTTTCGGGCTGTGACGGTTACGCTTCCGCGCTTTCAAAGGGCGAAACAGATAAAACAAACCTCTGCGCTCCCGGCGGAAATGACGTTGCGGTACAGATTGCCTCACTTTTAGGTGTTGAGGCAGGAAGCATTGAGCCGAAGGTTGCCTTCGTTCATTGCAACGGCACAAGCGATCACTCGAAGAAAAAGCTCGACTATAAGGGCGTTATGAGCTGTAAAATGGCTTCTCAGCTCTTCGGCGGCCCGAAGGAATGCGTATACGGCTGTATAGGCTACGGCGACTGCGTAGATGTCTGTCAGTACGATGCAATTTCAATTCAGGACAATGTTGCAAGAATCAACCCGATGCTTTGCACGGCTTGTCAGATGTGCATCAAAACCTGTCCTAAGGAGCTTATCGAGCTTGTTCCGCTTTATAAGACAAAGGCGATTGTTACCTGCAAAAACCACAACAAGGGCGCATTTACCAGAAAGGAATGTACGGTCGGCTGTATCGGCTGTATGAAATGCATGAAGGTTTGTCAGCATGAGGCAATCAAGGTTGAAAACAACACGGCTCACGTTGACTACGACAAGTGCATCGGCTGCGGCGAATGTGAGGCAGGCTGCCCCGTCAAGGCAATCCACATTTTAAAGCTGGAGAAATAATAATCTGTAAAGATGAAAAAAGCACTCAACTTTTAAAGAAGTTGGGTGCTTTTCAATATCTTTTTTTATTGTCGGTTTGACCAAGCAGGTAATCAATGCTCGTATTATAAAAATTAGCCAGTTTAATTAAAACTTCAGTGGGTAAATCGTTTTCGCCGGTTTCATATTTGGAATATCCTGTTTGTGACATTCCAAGCATCTTTGCAACTTGCGTTTGATTCAAATCCATATCCTCACGCAAATCTCTTATACGTTTGAACATTATGATCACCATATATCAGTATATAATAACCTAAATCAGGTTATTGACTTTTAACCTGAATCAGATTAATATATATATATTGAAATACATTGGAGGGATTTATGTATGAAAATGAAATCTTTATTATCGTTGATACTAGTCGCTTTGATACTTATGGGCAACATGTATATAAATGTGTCATATGCAGCTATTGATGATACTATATTCAGCGATACTGTAAAAACAAAAACAGGTGCAAGTACAAGCGCATGGTATTCTTTAAATACTTTTACAAAGGTTTTAAGATTTACAGGAACAGGCGATATGCCTGATTACGATAGCGGAGGTGCAACTCTTTGGTCAGGTACGATTAATGGTGAAATGCTAGCTAAATATATCGAAACTGTATATTTTGACCAAGGTATAACAAGAATTGGAAGTTCCACATTAGTTAACAGGGGACACCGTGACGGACCGTACACAGATTCTAAATACTATGGACCAACTAAAATTTATATTGCTGATAGCGTAACAAGCATAGGTTACGGAGCTCTTAATGATGCTGAAATATATATATTTGGGATGCAGGTAAGTTTTGACACTTATGCAATTTCAACAGGTGCAACAATATACGGTTATTCTGGTTCAACTGCACAGAGTTATGCAAAATCAAGAGGGATATCTTTTAAATTATTGTGTGAAGAACATAATACAGAATTTATTAATTTTAAAGAATCGGCATGTGCTCAACTAGGTTATACAGGTGATTATGTTTGCACAGTTTGCGGTGCAACACTCGAAAAAGGTGTAAAAACTGCATCTTTAGGGCATGATTATCAGCTGACAAATAATTCAGAACCGACTTGTACTGAAGCAGGCTATACAGGTGACAGTGTATGTACAAGATGTGGAAAAATCGAATCAACAGGTCAGAATATAAATGCCTTAGGACACGATTGGAACGGATGGAATGTATTAAATAATCCAACATGCGAAGAAAAAGGTGAGGTTATTAGATTTTGCTCAAGATGTGACGAGTACGAAACGAAAAATGTTGACGTGTTAGGACATAATTGGGGTGATGCTCAGTACGAATGGTCTTCGGATAATAGCACTTGTAGCGCAAAAAAGATATGCAAAAGGGATATTTCACATATTGAAACTGAAACGGTTACAGCAACATCAAAGGTAATCAAAGAACCTACAACTACATCAACGGGTACTGATATTTACACAGCAAAATTCAATAATACTGATTTTGAAACTCAAACTAAAACAGTCACCCTTGATAAGCTTCCTGACAATATCAAGGAGTTCCCCGATATTAAGAAGGGCTCATGGTACTATGACGCAGTACAGTATGTTGCAAAAGCGGGCTTTATGTCGGGATATCAGAACGGCAACTTCGGGCCCGGCGACAACCTTAAACGTCAGGACTTTGTAGTTATACTTGCCAATGTTGCGGGTGCAAACTTTTCAAGCTATGCAAGCTCAACCCCCAAGCTCAAGGACGTTAAGAAGGGCGCATATTATGCGGCAGCCGTTAACTGGGCGGTTGATAACGGAATTATCGCAGGCTATGCAAACGGCAATTTCGGCGTTAATGACAACATCACCCGTGAGCAGGTAGCAACCATTCTTTACAGATACATGAAGTCACCCGAAGTAAAGAATATAGATTCAACCCTTGCAAAGTTCAAAGATGTAAACCGCGTAAGCTCGTTTGCTAAGACAGCTGTTGCCTGGGCAGTACAGAACAATGTAATCAGCGGCATGGCAGACGGCAGAGTAGCGCCGACAGAGGGCGCCGCCAGAGCACAGATCGCTTCGATTATTATGCGTATGGATCAGCAAGGTATGTTCGATAAATCATAATTTTAAAATATATAAAACGTAGGGCGGGGGCTTGCTCCCGCCGTCAATATATAATGTGATTATATTACACCTCATCCGCCTCATTACATTCGGCACCTTCCCCTCAAGGGGAAGGCTTTCGGGCGGATGGTATCCGCCACTACGGAGGTTCGTTTAAAATATAATTCCACACTCCGCATTCCGCATTCCGCACTCGCACCCTGAACTTCGTCTTACGGTTTTTACATAAAACAAAATCACAGCTCCCTTTACGGGAGCTGCTTTTGGTTGGCTTTATTTAAGCGCAGCTTCAGCAACCGCAGCCGCAACCGCAGTCATTGTCACAGCCGCAACCGCAGCCGTTGTTATTATCAGCACCGAGTAAAATGATGATGATAACGAGAATCAAGAGACCGTTGTAGTTGTTGAAAATGTTCATCAGTTTGCCTCCCTTCTTTCGGTATTCAATACATACTATGAAAAAAATAAAAATTGGTTAATGAATAAACCCTTATTTTTTCGGCATAAACTTACTGTATAAGCTTTCGGGAGGTTCATTATGACAAAGACAAAGGAAAACGGTGCTGAGCCGAAGATCAATTTGAAACAGCAGGACGGCATTCAGGGGAAAATAATTTATGACGTTGAAAGAATAACTTTTAAAAATCGCAGAAAAAATGAGAAAACAAAAGAAAACAACTGATTATATTTGAAAATCACGTTAAAACGAACAAATTTGACCTTTTTTGACCTTTGACTATTACGGCAAAGAGGGTATAATTACAAGTGTTAAAGGTCAAAGAAAGTCAAAGTCAAAGAGAGGCGATTACCAAATGAACCTTAGTAAAGAAATAGCCGAAATGATTATGCAGATGCTTGACGGCAACAGCACCGCGCAAATCAGAAGAAATGACCTTGCGGAGCAAATCGGCTGTGTTCCGAGCCAGATTAACTACGTTCTTTCCTCACGCTTTACTCCCGAGCACGGATACATTGTCGAAAGCCAGAGGGGCGGCGGAGGCTACATCAAAATCACAAGAATCAACTATGACCTTTCAACACTGAAAATGCACCTGATTAATTCCGTCGGCGACAGGATAAGCGAAAAGGGCTGCAGGGCGAATGTCGTAAACCTTTATGACAAAAAGCTTCTTTCGGAGCAGCAGGCAAAGCTTATACTCTGTGCCACCTCGGACAGAAACTATAAGCAGATACCCGAGGAAAAAAGGGACGAATTCAGGGCGGAAATGTTTAAACAGCTTTTACTTTCAACTATGGATTAAAGGAGAGATAAATATGCTTTGTCAGAATTGTAAAAAGAATGAGGCAACAACTCATATTAAAAGAATTGTAAACGGTGAAACCACTCAGGCGCATCTTTGCTCGGACTGTGCAAAGAGCCTCGGTTACGACAGCATGTTTTCCGATTTCGGCTTCGGCTTTTCGGACATGCTCAGAAGCTTCTTCAACGAGCCCGTTTTAGCTTCGCTCGGCTCAAGAGAGCTTCGCTGCGACAGGTGCGGCAGTACCTTTGCGGATATTGTTAATTCGGGAAAAATCGGCTGTGCCGATTGCTACGAAACATTTTACGACAAGCTCCTGCCTTCGCTTGAAAGGCTTCACGGCAAGACCTCGCACGAGGGTAAAATCCCCAACGGCTCGCCCGAAATCAAAAAGAAAAGCGAGCTTGAACAGTTAAAGGATGAGCTCGACGAAGCGGTCCGTGAGCAGAATTACGAGAAAGCGGCGGAGCTCAGGGATAAGATAAAGTCAATCGAAAGCGAGGACAAGGGAAATGAGTAAATGGTATATAGGCGAAGGCGACCACAATGACATTGTTATTTCGACAAGAGTACGGCTTGCCAGAAATCTTGCCGATTATCCGTTCCCCTCAAGGCTTGATAACAGGTCAAAAATCAAAATCAACGAGCTTGTAAGGGACGCCATTGCAGACAGGGAGCACCTTCAGTACACAGAGCTTAAAACGCTTACGAGGGCTGAAATTGTATCGCTCGCAGAAAGACATCTGATAAGTCCCGAATTTGCCTCAAGCTCGGACGGCAGGGCACTGCTTATGAGTGACAACGAGGATGTAAGCATTATGCTTTGCGAGGAGGACCACATCAGGCTTCAGGTCATGAAGTCGGGTCTTAACCTAAGCGAGGCATATGAAATCGCAGACAGAATCGACAACGAAATTAACGAAAGCTTAAACTATGCCTTTGACGAGAGGCTCGGCTACCTTACGCAGAATCCGACAAATCTCGGCACAGGAATGAGGGCTTCGGTTATGCTGCATTTGCCTGCGCTCGGCAGAGAGGGCAGAATGAACACCCTTGCGCTGACAGTGTCAAAGCTCGGACTGAATATCCGACCTGCCTATGATGAAAACGGCATGGCGCTGGGTAGCCTATATCAGCTGAGCAACCAGGTGTCGCTCGGAATCAGCGAAGCGGCGGCAATCGAAAACCTGAAAAGCATCACCCTTCAGCTTGCCACTCAGGAACGTGCGGCACGCAAGGAAATGGCAAACAGTATCAATGTTCAGGACGAGGTTTACAGGGCATACGGCATACTCAAATCGGCGAGAATACTCCCGATTGAGGAATTTATGAGCCTGATTTCAAGCGTCCGTCTCGGCAAGGTGCTCGGCATACTTGACACAGATATAAAAACAATCAACGAGCTTATGGTATCAATGCAGTCGGCTACGATAAATGCCTTTGTCGGCAGAACACTTGAGGCAGGCGAGCGCGATATTGAAAGAGCGAAAATAGTAAGAGAAAGACTTTAATAAGCAGAAAGTCAAAACAAATGTAGAAAGGAATGATATGTATGCTTAAATTTAACGGCTTTACCGAAAAGGCAAACATTGCACTTAACAAGGCGCTGTCATCCGCCGAGGATTTAGGTCACACATATATCGGCAGTGAGCATTTGCTTTTGGGCTTACTCGATGACAGCGGCACGGTCGCAGGAGCCGTGCTCAAGGACAAAAAAATCACCTTCAAGGATGTAAGGGAATACATCGCACAGACTATCGGCACGGGATACCCCACGCAACTCGGTGCACAGGATTTTACCCCGAAAAGTAAAAGGATAATTGAAACTGCGCTGTCCTTTGCCGTGCAGACAAATTATTCGCTCGCAGGCACAGAGCATATTCTGCTTGCGATTGTAAACGACAGCTCCTGCTATGCAAGCAGGATTTTAAGGCAGGCAGGGCTTACGCAGGAGGCGCTTGTCGGTGCTATTTCCGACAAGCTTATGAACACGCCTAACCCGGCGTCCGGAGCTCCTCAGGGCGACGCTCAGGGCTCAGAGGGAGTGCTTGGAGAATTCGGAAGAGATTTGACCGAAGCGGCAAAGCTCGGAAAAATTGACCCCGTTATCGGACGTCAGGAGGAAATCGACAGGGTTATTCAGATCCTGTGCCGCAGGACTAAAAACAACCCCTGCTTAATCGGCGAGCCGGGCGTAGGCAAAACCGCGATTGCAGAGGGACTGGCGCTTAAAATCGTATCCGGTGAGGTGCCGGAGCTTTTAAAGGACAAAAAGATAATCTCCGTTGACCTTACCGGCATGGTTGCAGGCACAAAGTACAGAGGAGATTTTGAAGAAAGAATAAAGAAGATTATTGACGAGGTCAAAAACTCGGACGACATAATCCTGTTTATTGACGAGGTGCACACCCTTATCGGCGCAGGCGGCGCAGAGGGCGCAGTAGATGCCGCAAACATCTTAAAGCCATCGCTTGCAAGGGGAGAGCTCCAGGTAATCGGCGCAACGACTATTGACGAATACCGCAAGCACATTGAAAAGGACGCTGCGCTTGAAAGACGTTTTCAGCCCGTAAAGGTAGGCGAGCCTTCAAAGGAGGAGGCTGTTGAAATTCTCAAGGGATTGCGTGACAAATACGAGGCGCATCATAAGCTGAAGATAACCGACGAGGCAATTGTGCAGGCTGTTGAGCTTTCCTCAAGATATATTGCGGACCGATACCTTCCCGATAAGGCGATTGACCTTATTGACGAAGCGGCTTCAAGGGTAAGACTACGCACCTTTACGGCCCCTACGGATTTAAAAGAACTTGAAAACAGGGTCAAAGAGCTTGAAGCGGAAAAGATGAGCGCAGTCAATTCTCAGGACTTTGAAACTGCGGCAAAGCTTCGTGATGAGGAAAAGGAAGCCTCCGAAAAGCTTGAAAAAATGAAGCAGAGCTGGCAGGACAAGGCGGAGCAGAAAAAGGGCGAGGTCACAGCCGACGAGATAGCCGAAATCGTTTCCTCGTGGACGGGGGTGCCCGTAGCTCAGCTTACCGAGAAGGAAAGCGAAAGATTGCTTAAAATGGAGGATATTCTTCATGCAAGGCTTATCGGTCAGGACGAGGCGGTTAAGGCCGTTTCGAGGGCAATACGCAGGTCGAGAACCGGACTCAAGGACCCGAAAAAGCCGATAGGTTCCTTCATCTTCCTCGGACCGACGGGCGTAGGAAAGACGGAGCTTTGCAAGGCGCTTGCAGAAGCGTTGTTCGGTGACGAAAACGCAATGATAAGGCTTGATATGTCCGAATATATGGAAAAATATTCCGTGTCAAGACTTGTCGGCTCGCCTCCCGGATATGTCGGCTACGATGAGGGCGGACAGCTTACCGAGCAGGTAAGGACAAAGCCCTATTCGGTAGTGCTCTTTGACGAAATCGAAAAGGCGCACCCCGACGTTTTCAATATGCTTCTTCAAATTCTTGACGACGGCATACTGACGGATTCGCAGGGCAGAAAGGTTGACTTTAAAAACTGCGTAATTATAATGACGTCAAATGTCGGTGCAAAACTGATAACGCAGAAGCAGTCCTCCTTCGGCTTTACCGACAGTGAAAAGGAAAAGCAGCTTAATGCCGAAAAGATTAAAGAGGCGGTTATGGGCGAGCTTAAAAGCCTGTTCAGACCCGAGTTCTTAAACAGAGTCGACGATATTATAGTCTTTGACAGACTTTCGGAGTCCGACATTGAAAAGATTGCTTATAATTTGGTTTCTCAGCTTGAAAAGAGAATAGAGAAGCTTGAAATAAGCATTGACTTCAGCGAGGACGTTATTAAAAAAGTCGCAAAGGCGGGCTACGATGAGGTTTACGGAGCGCGTCCGCTTAAAAGGGCAATACAGACCGAGTTGGAGGATGAAATCAGCGAGGAGATGCTCAAGGGTAATATCAAAAAGGGTAAAGCCTATGAGTGCTGCCTTGACGACGGAAAAATATGCTTTAAAGAAAAATAAGGAAAAAAAAGAAAAAGACCCCTGCACACCTTCGGGCGGGCAGGGGTTTAATTATGTTTTATTCTGCTTCCTCTTCCTCGGCTTCAACTCTCTGAGCTCTTCTGGTTTCAAGCTCCGAAAGCATATTTTCTTTAAACTTGCCGTGAACGGGGAAGAATATCCAGGTAAGACCGTTGAACAGTCTTGCAAATGCAGGCAGCAACGCGAACACCGCAAAGAAGCCCTTTAAAACAGAGGGGTTGGTTTCCTGAATGACGTTGCCGAGCGCATCCTTGTGAGCAACGTATCCGACAAGCGTAATTACAAGACCCGAAAGGAAGCCCGTAACTGCGTTGGCAAGCTTGCCGAAGTAGTTGGTGATGGTCTGCACAAGCGCTTCGTTTCTGACGCCGTATTTCCATTCGCTGTAATCGTAAACATCACCCTGCAAAACTGCGGCGCAAACTCTTAAAACGCAGTTCGGCAAACCGCAGATTGTAAGCATGAGAGTAAGATATGCGAGGTTTAAAAAGAAATTTGTGCCCTCCCATTGGTGACCGTCTAAGCCGAAGGGCTGATAGCCGATTACGAACAGAAGAGTATATGCGACGCCGCCGAAAATGCCCGCGCCGATGGAAGTGTTTCGTGCGCCGAATTTTCTGATAAGCTTCGGAGTAAGGGGAGTGATGATGTAATTCGGTATTCCCGTGAACAGTCCCGCAATTGAGCCGTTCATAAGTCTGCCGGTATTGTGATACCAGAAGAAGCTCTCCGTCGCACCGCCGACTGATTTGAAGGAGCCGAAGAAATTGGCGATAACCGAAATAAGCATCGGCTTGTTTTTGATAGCGTTTTTAAAGGATTCGATAATTCCGATTTCCTGCATCTGCTCACGGGAAGCCAGCGGCACTCTTTCCCTCATTGCAAAGAAGCCGTATATCGCAGTTCCTGCGGCAACGAGCACCATGGCAAACGAAAAGCCCGTATAAACATTCTGCATACCGACGGTTTTCTTTAAAGGCTCAAGCACAAACGGGAGCAGTGACGGAAGCCACATTCCGAAAAGCTCAAAAAACTTTGACGTCGCAATCAGACTGTCACGTTCCTTTATGTTCGGCGTGATGTTGTACAGCAATATATTCCAGGCGCCGAAATACGACATACCGAGGTTGTAAAGGAAGATTGCCGCAACCGCCCAGATAATTGTTTTAGCGGAGCCCGGTCCGAAGTCGGGAGCCGAGAAAAGCATTAAGGCGGCGATTCCCCAGAAGGGCACGGTCAATATCATATACGGACGAAGTCTGCCCCAGCGGGTTCTTGTCCTGTCGATAATAAGACCCGAAAGCGAGTCGTCGAGGGCGTCGTAAACCGATTCAAGACCTACGATGGTGCCGTAAGCCTTACCCGAAATTCCGAGGAAGCTTATCATAAAGAACTGACGGTTTGCGTCGACAAACTGCGCTAAGTTCTTCTGACCGAAGGTGGTGAGCAGAAAAGCAACGATTTCACGGGGCCTTAAATAACGCCTTTTGCCGGTCGAGAGCTTTTCAACCTCGCTTTCAACTTCCTTTTCAAATTCCTCTTCATTGACCTGAGCGGTTGTTGCCGCTTTGCTTTCAGCCAAAATATCACATCCTAACACAACGGATTTTAGTTCGCTCAAAAATATAAATTAATTTTATCATATCGAGCAGGCAGTTTGCAATAGTTTAGAAAAAATAAATAAATTATGTCCTGTGTTTTTCCGTCTGCATAACCGCAAGTGCATCGCAACGCTCGTTTTCGGGATGACCTGCGTGACCCTTTACCCAGACAAATTCGATTTCATGAGTTTCGTCAAGCTCGAGAAGCCTTTCCCAGTATTCAATGTTCAGCGCGGGCTTGTTGTCGCTTTTTTTCCAACCTCTTGCCTTCCAGGATTTTGCCCAGCCCTTTGTCATACCGTCGCAGACATATTTCGAGTCGGTCGTGACAGTAACCCTGCACGGCTCCTTTAAGGCTTCAAGCGCCTTGATTACCGCCGTCAGTTCCATTTTATTGTTGGTGGTTTCACCCTCTCCGCCGGACAGCTCCTTTTCAACGCCGTTATATCTGAGGATGGCGCCCCAGCCGCCGGGACCCGGATTGCCGGAGCAGGCTCCGTCGGTGAAAATTTCCACGAACTTTTTTTCTTTCATTTTTTCCTCTCCCAAGCTTTAATAAATCTATTTTATCATTGTTGAGTTCATTTCTCAACAAAAAAGATTAATTACTGTTTATTTGTCAATAATAAATATACGGAAAAAAGGTATATTTTTAATTGGGGGAAAGAGAATGAAAGCAGTAATTATGGCAGGCGGCAGCGGGAAAAGACTGATGCCGCTGACCTATTCAACACCTAAGCCGATGGTAAGACTATTTTCAAAACCGATACTCGGTCATATTATCGCTCTGCTCGGAGAAAACGGCTTTGATGACATAACCGTCAGCCTCGGATATATGGCGTCGAGAATTGAGGAATACCTTTCCGAAACCGATTTCGGCAATGTCAGAATAAAAGCGGTCAGAGAGGATACGCCTCTCGGGACTGCAGGCGGAGTTAAGAATGCGCTGAAAAGTGCCGAAGAGCCGTTCCTTGTAATAAGCGGCGACTGCGTCTGTGACTTTGACCTGAAAAAGCTGATGGATTATCACCTCTCCTCTTCAGCATTTATAACGATTGCCTGCACACATACAGATGACCCGAGAGAATATGGCGTGGTTGAGCATGACGAGCGTGGCAAGGTGAAAGCCTTTACAGAAAAGCCGCCATGGTCTTGCGCTGTTTCAAACCGTGTTAACACGGGGATTTATATACTTGACCCCGAGGCACTTGAGAAAATCCCCGACGGGCAATGCTATGACTTTTCGGGCGACCTTTTTCCCGAGTTGATAAGAGAGGGTAAGAGCATTATGCAGTATAACGCTGAGGGCTTCTGGTGCGATGTCGGAAACCCTACAGCACTGCTTGAATGTATGAAAAAGGCTCTTGACGGAGAGGTACGGCTTTCAATCGGCTCGGGCGAGGGCGGCGTGTATTTTGACGGGGAATTGCCCAAGGGAAAATTCAGCATTATTCCGCCATGCTTTATAGCGAAAAACGTAAGGCTCGGCGACGGTGCCGTAATCGGTCCGTACAG
Organism: Clostridia bacterium; assembly: GCA_017438845.1. Taxonomy (GTDB): domain Bacteria; phylum Bacillota; class Clostridia; order Oscillospirales; family Acutalibacteraceae; genus Fimenecus. Next base: position 109,834 of record JAFRUO010000005.1, read on the forward strand.
TGTGATTGACGAGGGCTGCAGAGTTGAAAAGGGCTCCGAGGTAAAGGGCTCGTGTATGTTCCCGTATTCGACAGTGCTTGAAAACTGCCGTATAGACGGTGCGATACTCTGCGAAAAGGCGGCGGTAAAGCCCGGCTCCCGACTCAGTGAGGGCTGTATAATAGGAGAAAGCTCTACCGTAAATGCCGACTGCATTGTCGGTAAGGGCGTGGTACTGCCCCCGGAAAGCGACGTCGACCGCGGTTGCGTTTTCAGAGGAGATATAAAGAATATACAGACGCTTAAAGCTCTGACGGATTTCAACAGCTTCAGCGGAAGAAGCGATCTTGATTTTGACGCCGTAAACGTTTCTCTTATTGGTCAGGCAATAGCTTCGTCTTCGGTGGGCGGAAGAGTGGGTATACTGACCGACGGCGAAGCGGTTTCCGAAGCGACGGCGCATTCGCTTAAGGGGGCAATGCTTTCCTGCGGCGCACATGTCTGGGATTTCGGCGAGGGCTTTTATACTCAGCTTGAATTTTACATTCGCTTTTGTTCCTTGAAATGCGGAATCTTTGTTGGCAGTAAAGGAAATGATATAAGTATTTCGCTGTGCGGAGAAAACGGGCTTCCGTTAAAAAACAATGTCTGCAGGGATATTGAAAACCGAATCCGCTACCGAAACTTCTCACCTGTCGGCTCACAGGACTGCAAAAGGGTTTCGGATATGGGCGGCGTAGCAATGATGTACCGACGGGAAATTATCCGCCAGACCGATATTGAGCTTTCGGATATCGGATGCAGTATAAAATGCACAAATGATAGAATAAAGCTTCTTTTAGAGGATTGTCTGTACAGGCTCGGATGCAGAAAAAAAGAGTACCTGACTTTTAAAATCAACGGCTACGGTAATTTGTTGACCGCCTTTTCAAGAGAGTGCGGCTGGCTGTCGCACGACAGGCTTTCCGCAATATGCCTCAATTTTGAGGCTCGAAACGGCAGGGATATTTCCGTGCCCTTTGACAGTCCGCACATTTTTGAAAGCATAGCGGAAAAACACGGCAGAAAGGTTTTAAGGTTTTTCTCCTCCGGCACCGACAGCTCCGACGACAGTGCGAGAGAGCTTGCAAGGGCTGACGGGTTTATGAGGGACGCGCTGTTTATGAGCGTAAAGCTTTTAAATATTATCTGCACAACGGGAAAAAGCCTTGCAAGGCTTTCGGCGGAGCTTCCCGATTTTTATGTCAGCCGCACAAAAATACCTCTTTCCTTTTCGCCTTCGGAGCTTAAAAGCAGGCTTTCCGACGGCGGATTCGTCACAAGAGAAGGCATATTGCTGCAATTTGATGCGGGCAGGGTTTTGCTTACCCCGTCGCGCTCGGGCAAAACGCTCAGAATTCTGTCCGAAGCGGCAAACTATGAGATGTCAAAGGAGCTGACCGTTCAGGCGCAGAAACGGCTTGAGGGCAAGCTTTAAATAAAAAGGCGGTTGATTGCCGCCGATACATATAAATATACATTTATACATTGACATAAATGCAATTTAATAGTATTATATTATAATCTATAATTATATCTGAAAGTATGCCCTGAAAAAGGTGTTTACATAAAACAGGAGAGAATAATGGCAAATAAAACAAAAAAACAGACGGAGCCTAAAAAGAATAACGGCTCAAAAAAACAGAATACAAAAAAGAACAATCAACAGACCGCAAAAAAGAAGAATGCGGTAAAGAAAAGTGCAAAAAGTCAGACACGGAATTTCAGACAGACTTCAAAGAAAAGTACTGACACAAAGAAAAACGCTCAGGCAAAGAAAACCTCAGTCACAAACACAAAAAGAAGGAAAAACAGCACAGGGCGAAATGTGCCTGAGGTGCCGATAAAAATCACCTTCCTCGGCGGACTCAACGAAGTCGGCAAGAATATGACGCTTTATGAGTGTGCGGGGGATATGATACTTGTTGACTGCGGTCTTGCGTTTCCCGACCCCGATATGCTCGGAGTTGACCTTGTTATTCCCGATTTCAGCTATGCGCTCGAAAACGCCGACAAAATCAAGGGCGTTTTTATCACTCACGGTCATGAGGACCACATAGGCGGACTTGCATATCTTTTAAAGGAAATGAATGTACCCGTCTACTCAACCAGACTTACCGACGGACTTATCAGGGGAAAGCTTCGTGAGCATCAGCTTCTCGACAATGCAAAACTCAATGTCGTAAGTCCCGGAGACACGGTCAGCGCAGGCTGCTTTGACGTGGAGTTTATTCATGTGAATCATTCGATTCCCGACGCGGTTGCGTTTGCAATTAAATCGCCTGCGGGAGTTGTTATTCAGACGGGTGACTTTAAAATAGACACTACGCCGATTGACGGCGGAGTAATGGATATGGCAAGGCTTGCCGAGCTCGGAAGCGAAGGAGTGCTTTGCCTGCTGTCCGATTCGACCAATGCGGCAAAGCCCGGCTTTACCGAGTCGGAAAGCAAGGTCGGCGAAACCTTTGCAAACCTTTTCCCGAAGGCAGAGGGAAAGAGGCTTATCGTTGCAACCTTTGCTTCAAATATTCACCGTGTGCAGCAGATTATCAACACCGCCGAGGGCTCGGGCAGAAAGGTTGCGCTTTCGGGCAGAAGCCTTGAAAACGTGGTGTCCATTGCCGCCGAGCTCGGTTATATCAATATTCCCGAGGGCTTGCTTGTGCCGATTGACAGCGTCAACCGTTACCCTGCCGATAAGATGGTAATTATTACCACCGGCAGTCAGGGCGAGCCGATGTCTGCACTTTACAGAATGGCGTTTTCCGAGCATCGCAAGGTCGAAATCGGTCCTAACGATTACGTTATTATTTCCGCAACCCCGATACCCGGTAACGAAAAGATGGTCGGCAAGGTCGTTGATGAGCTTTTAAAGCAGGGCGCTCAGGTCGTTTACGAAAGAATGTACGAGGTGCACGTTTCGGGTCACGCTTGTCAGGAGGAGCTTAAAATAATGCTCAGCCTTACGAAGCCTAAGTATTTTATTCCCGTACACGGTGAGCAGAAGCATCTGCGTCATCATGCGGCGCTTGCAAAAAGCGTAGGTATTGAGCCCCGAAACATTTTGATTGCCGACAACGGCAAGGTTGTCGAGATTTCGCAAAATAGCTTTAAGTTTGCGGGCGATGTTCAGTCGGGCATGGTCTTTGTCGACGGCAGCGGCGTAGGCGACGTAGGCTCGGTAGTGCTTCGCGACAGGACAAAGCTTGCCGAGGACGGAATAGTTATTGTTGCGCTGAGCGTTGACAAGCAGACGAATACCGTTGTTTCGGGTCCGGAGATAATTACCCGAGGCTTTGTCTATGTAAAGGAATCGGAGGAATTTATTGTCGAAACCAGGAGGCTTTGCGAAAATGTACTTGCCGACTGCGTATACGACAACAACTTCGACTATATGAGCATTAAGAACAGACTGCGTGACGCAGTTTCAAAATTTGTATATTCACAGACTCGCAGAAGCCCCATGGTGCTACCTGTTGTAATGGAGGTGTAAGGCTTGAAATTCAAGCAGTTTGTAAGGACCTATCCCGTGGTCTTTACGCTTCTGATTTTTACACTTGCAATCAGTATTTTCAATATATATTTTAACCCGAAAATAGCGGCGTTTGAAATTGCCTTGGTTCTTATTCTTACAGCCGTGGCGCTGTTTAAAATCAATTCAAGCTTCACCACGGCGAAAAAAGCAGTCGCCTCTTTAAATGACTGCCTTAGTGCCGAAGAAACAAAAAACCTTGACAGCTTTCCGCTTCCCGTGCTGGTATTCGATTCGGAGGACAAGATACTTTGGTACAATCGGCTTTTTGACAAAAGTGTTCTTTCCGGGAATCAGATTGTTACCGACAGTGTTACCGAGTATACCGAGGGCAGAGGAATTGCCGAAATTTCAAACCATCCGATTTTCAACACCGTAGTCGGAGATAAAAAATACACTGTTCACTTCTCTAATATAAGCTCCAAAAAGACGAGGGCTTATGCGCTTTACTTTGTTGACGACACGCTTCTTAAAAACATGGGTGAGCTATATGAGAAGTCGAAGCCCGTTGTATCGCTTGTGGCGGTTGACTCGCTTGAGGATGTGCTCAGGGCGAACAGGGAAAAGGATTACACAAGGATTTACTCGTCTGCGGAAAACCTGATTGAAAACTGGTTTACAAGCTATAACGGTATTTTCCGCGCTCTCGGCAACGGACGTTTTGTTGCTATTACAAGCGAGGGCGAGCTTGAAAAAATGTGCGCCGATAAATTCAGCGTGCTTGAAAAGGTGAGAAACCTTGAGTATGATTCAAAAAAGGCGGGACTTACTCTTTCAATCGGAGTAGGCAGAGCAGAAAATATAGCTGACGCAGAGTCGAACGCCGTTCAGGCGCTTGATATGGCTCAGGGCAGAGGCGGCGACCAGGCGGCAATCAGGGGAGCAGATGAGAACTATCAGTTCTTCGGCGGCGTTTCGGGAGGACTTGAAAAGCGTACAAAAATCCGCTCAAGGGTTATGGCGTCCGCACTTTCGGAGCTTATCAAGACCGCTGACAACGTGCTGATTATGGGTCACAAGTTTTCCGACTTGGACGCACTCGGCGCTTCAATAGGCGTGCTTTGTATCTGTCAGGCTCTCGGCAAGGATGCAAGAATAGTCATATCAAAAAAGACAAGTCTTGCAACTCCGCTCATTGAGCACTTAAAGGAAAACAAAAGGGACGGGTATCTTATCGAGCCTCAGTATGCCGAGGATATGATAAACGACAAGACCTTGCTTGTCATAGTAGACACGCTGCGTAAGGATTTTGTCGACAGTCAGAAGGTCTTTTCCAAGGCGAAGCAGATCGTTGTTATCGACCACCACAGGAAGACCGTCGACTACATACAAAATGCAGTGTTGTTTTTCCACGAGCCCAAAGCGTCGTCGGCAAGTGAAATGGTTACGGAGCTTATGGAGTACACCCCCGAAATCAAGCCCGACGCCACGGTTTCAAATTCTCTGCTTGCAGGCATAATGCTTGACACAAAGAATTTCGTTTTGAGAACATCTACGGCGACCTTCGAGGCGGCGGCATATCTCAGGGAGCACGGTGCGGACACCGTTACGGTCAAGAGATTTTTCAACAACAGCCTCGAAAACCAGAAGCTCAGAGGACAGATAGTCCTTTCGGCTTATGAATTCAAAAACTGTGCAATTGCGCTTGCGGACATTAAGTCCAAGGAAATCAGACTTATCTGCGCTCAGGCGGCAGACGAGCTGCTCACAATCAACAATGTGAACGCATCGTTTGTTTTGTTTAAAACGGGCGACACCGTCAATGTTTCCGCACGCTCGCTCGGAAATATCAATGTACAGGTGATAATGGAGAAATTCGGCGGCGGCGGTCATCAGACTATGGCGGCGTGTCAGATTGAGGACGCAGATATTCAGGACGTAAAAAACAGTCTTGAGGACGCAATAAAGGAATATATGCAAGAAGCTTAAGGAGGATGTTATGGAGGTTATTTTAAAGGCAGATGTCAAGGGTCTCGGCAAAAAGGGCGAAAAGGTAAAGGCTTCCGACGGTTATGCAAGGAACTTTCTCTTACCCAAAAATCTGGCGGTTGAAGCTAATGCCCAGGCGCTTACAGAGTTTAAAAACAGTGAGGCTTCAAAGCAGCACAAGATAGATGTTGACATTGAAAACGCAAACCTTGCAAAGAAAAAGCTTGACGGTAAAACCGTTAAAATTCAGGCTAAAGCAGGACAGAACGGAAAGCTTTTCGGCGCAGTTACCGCAAAGGATGTTGCGGCTAACATCAAGCAGCAGCTTTCGGTTGACATAGACAAAAGAAAAATTTCGGTTGCCGACATAAAGAGCTTCGGCACATACACTGCGCAGGTAAAGCTTTATCAAAACATTAGCGCAACGCTTAATGTTGAAGTAGGTGAATAAGATGGACAATCTGCTTTTTGAACAGTCAAACGAGCCTTACAGCCTCGAAGCGGAACAGGCTGTGCTCGGCTGTCTGCTGATAGATCCCGAATGCTATCTCAGCGTTGCGGATGTTATAAGAAGCGAATACTTTTACATTCCTCAGCACAGAGAGATTTATTCCGTAATAGTAAACCTTGACGCACTCGGACAGAGCTTTGACGCTTTGCTCGTGCTTGAGGAGCTTAAAAGCAGGGGCGTGTATGACGAAGCAGGCGGAAAGAATTACCTTGCCCAGCTCGCTCAGATAGTGCCCTCGACAGCCAATGTGCTTTCGTATGCTAAGATAGTCAAGGAAAAATACGTTTTAAGGACTCTTATCGGCACTGCCAAGGAAATAGCCAACGACGCCGCCGCAGACCAGGCGAGCGCAGACGTTATACTTGATGCGGCTGAGCAGAGGATATACAATATCCGTCAGGGTAAGGCAGGCTCGGGACCGCAGAAGCTGTCGTCAATTATCTTTAACGAGGTTTACGAGGAGCTTCGCAAAAAGACCTCGCCCGACAAGGAAAAATATCTCGGTATCGGCTCGGGCTTTTCAATGCTCGACAAGCTGACAACGGGCTTTAACAAGTCGGATCTTGTGCTTATCGGCGCGCGTCCCGCAATGGGTAAAACGAGCTTTGCTCTTAACATTGCAAGGAATATGGCGGTTACGGGTCGCAGAAAGGTTGTCTTTTTCTCACTTGAAATGTCGCGCGAGCAGCTTGCACAAAGGGTGCTTGCGACAGAGGCGAGAGTTGAAAGCTCAAAATTCAGGACGGGCGATCTTACCGCCGATGAATGGAACAGAATCGGCGAAGCGGCTTATGCCCTGAACGACGCTGAGCTTTACTTTGATGACACTTCGACCATCACCGTACCCGAAATGAAAGCCAGAGTCAGAAGAATGAAGGATGTCGACTGCGTTGTTATTGACTATCTTCAGCTTATGACCGGCACTAAAAGAACGGACAACAGGGTTCAGGAGGTTTCGGAAATTACAAGAAACCTGAAGCTGATGGCTAAGGATTTGCGTGTTCCCGTTATCACCTGCTCACAGCTTAACCGTTCAACCGACGCAAGGGGTAAAGCGCACCGTCCGCAGATGTCCGACCTTCGTGAATCGGGCTCAATAGAGCAGGACGCCGACATCATCATGATGCTTTACAGACCCGGCTACTATGAACAGGACGCCGCCTCTCAGGGAGATAATGCAGGCGTGGAAATCACCAACGACAATGAGGCTCAGGTGCTTGTTGTAAAGAACAGGCACGGCAGCACGGGCGACGTTGACCTTAACTGGACAAAGGAATTTACTCTTTTCTCAACTGCGGAGAAAAACAGAAATGAATAGTCGGTCGGTATACGGTTTTATTAAAAAACATAATATGCTCGAAAAGGGCGATACGGTTGTTGTCGGACTTTCGGGCGGAGCGGATTCGGTCTGCCTTTTAAACATTCTGTGTGAGCTCAGGGAGGAGCTTAGCCTTAAGCTTCGCGCGGCGCATATCAACCACAAAATCAGGGGTGAAGAAGCCGACCGTGACGAAAGCTTCTGCGTTAAGCTTTGCGAAGAGCTCGGAGTCGAACTGAGTGTTAAGCACGCCGACATTCCGAAGCTCAGCCGTGAGCTTCACCTGAGCGAGGAGGAATGCGGCAGACTTGTGCGTTATGAGTTCTTTGAGCTTTTGGCAGGCGAGGACGGAAAAATTGCTACTGCCCATAACCTTAATGACAACGCCGAAACATTGATTTTCAATCTTTCCAGAGGCTCCTCCTTAAGGGGGGCGTGCGGCATACCTGCCGTCAGAGGGAAAATCATCAGACCTCTGCTTGAAACCGACCGGGAGGAAATTGAAGAATACCTGAAGGAAAAGGGTGCTTCGTTCGTTACCGACAGCACAAACCTTGAAAATGCTTACACGAGAAATAAAATCAGAAACGAGCTTATGCCGCTTTTAAAGGAGCTTAACTCCTCGGCTCAGAGAAATATTTCGGAATTTATCAAATATGCAAACGAGGATGAAAGCTTTATTGAGTCCGAGCTTGATAGAATATATCCCGAACTTGTAGAAGAGGAAAAGCTTTTGTGCAAAAGGCTTTGTGCGCTTGACATAAGCCTTCGCCGCAGGGCGGCGGCACGCTATCTTAAAGACTATGTCTCAAACGAGCTCTCTGCAAGGCATATTGACGCATTGTTAAGCTTTGCCGAGGCAGAGGGTGACGCGCTGATAAACATTTCGGACAAAAGATTTAAAAAGGAGGGTACGGCGGTTTCACCCTATCCGTTGCCCTCGAAGCCTTTTTGTCGGGAATTTAAAAAGGGCGACTGCGAGCTTGTCTACCCTTACGGCACCGTAAGGCTGGAACGCATTGAGCACAAAGATTTACAAAATATTAAAATTATCCTGTTGGATAATTTAATAGATTGTGATAAAATAAACGATAATTTGATACTCAGAAGCCGCAAGCCGTCCGACAGCTTCACGTTTTATAAACGGGGTGTTACCAAAACGCTTAAAAAGCTTTTTATTGAGGAGAAAATTCCTCAAAGCGAAAGGAACAAAATTGCCGTGCTCGAAAGCGGCGGCGAGGTTGTCTTTGTCGAGGGCTTCGGTACTAACAAAAAATTCAAGGCGGACAACGCCTCAAAAAATATTTTAAAAATAATTATTAACGGGGAGAATGACAGTGAACACTAACATTATGGAAAATGACATTTCGGAGGTGCTTCTTTCACAGGAGCAGTTAAAGGATATTGTAAAGCGCTTAGGCGAGCAGATTACAAAGGACTATGAGGGCAAAAAACTGATACTTGTCAGCGTGCTCAAGGGCTCGGTTGTCTTTATGGGCGACCTTATGAGAGAAATTAAAATTCCGTGCTATATAGACTTTATGTCGGTTTCAAGCTACGGCAATTCTACCTCGTCAAGCGGCGCCGTAAAGATTATCAAGGACCTTGACACAAATGTCATTGAGGGCTCTCATCTTCTGATAGTTGAGGATATTCTTGACAGCGGAAGAACTCTCAGCTACTTAAAGGATATCCTTGAAAGAAGAAACCCCGAAAGTATTAAAATATGTACTCTTTTAGACAAGCCCGACAGAAGAGTTGTCGACCTCAACGCCGACTATGTAGGCTCTTCAATTCCCGACGAATTTGTAGTCGGCTACGGTCTGGACTTTGCAGAGATGTACAGAAATCTGCCGTTTGTGGGCGTTGTCAAGCCCGAGGCTATCGCAAGAATTATAAAGGAGAGTGATGCTAATTGAAAAAGCTTAACTGGAAGGTATTGATACCGTACATTATATTCCCTCTGGTTTTCGTGCTTTGCATAATCTTCTATATTAACTACGGGCAGGCAACTCCTGCCAAGACCGAGTATTATCAGCTCGTGAACCTTTTTCAGCAGAACAAGGTTGCGGAGTATGACTTAAACCTCAGCAGCGGAGCTCTTAAATATAAGCTCAGGGATGACAATACCGTATACAAGTACACCGTTCCGAATGTCGGACTTTTTGTTGATGACATTCATGAGTCGGTAGTAAAATATAATAAGGAGCACCCCGACAGCCAGATTAAAATGGACTACGAGTCGGGCAATGCAAATTCGTGGTGGGTAAGCCTGCTTCCCACTATTGCCATTGTGGTATTGCTCACGGTAGTAATGAGCATTATGTTCCGTAAGATGAATCAGACCGTGCAAAGCGAAAACAACAGGACCATGTCCTTCGGCAAGGCGAGATTCAGAAAGAATGACGAAACGCAGAACAAAAAGACCTTTGACGATGTAGCGGGTGCAGATGAAGAAAAAGAGGAGCTTGAAGAGATTGTTGAGTTCCTTAAAAACCCGAAGGCGTTTACCACTCTCGGCGCAAGAATCCCCAAGGGCGTATTGCTTGTAGGCCCTCCCGGTACCGGTAAAACATTGCTTGCAAAGGCGGTTGCCGGCGAAGCCGACGTTCCGTTTTTCTCGATTTCGGGCTCCGACTTTGTGGAAATGTACGTCGGCGTAGGCGCTTCACGAGTAAGAGATCTTTTCGGAGAGGCAAAGAAGAGCGCTCCCGCAATCGTATTTATAGATGAAATTGACGCTGTCGGCAGGCACAGAGGTGCAGGCATGGGCGGCGGACATGACGAAAGAGAGCAGACCCTTAACCAGTTGCTTGTCGAAATGGACGGCTTCGGTGAAAACGAGGGCGTTATTGTCATGGCGGCTACAAACCGTCCCGATATACTTGACCCCGCATTGCTCCGACCGGGCAGATTTGACAGACAGGTTACCGTTAACTATCCCGACGTAAAGGGCAGAGAAGAAATACTCAAGGTGCATGCGCGCCGCAAGCCCTTAGCCCCCGATGTCAAGCTTCGCAATATAGCAGGCGCAACGGTAGGCTTTACCGGCGCAGACCTCGAAAACCTTCTTAACGAAGCGGCTCTTCTTGCCGCAAGGCGTAAGCTCAAAGCTATCACTATGAAGGAAATTGAGGACGCCACGATGAAGGTCGTTGTCGGCACCGAAAAGAAGTCGCACAAGATTTCTGAGCGTGATAAGGAAATAACTGCTTACCATGAGGCAGGACACGCAATTTCCTCATATTATCTTGAACACAAGGACCCCGTTACACATATCTCAATAGTACCCAGAGGTATGGCAGGCGGCTTTACGATGTATCAGCCCGAAAAGGACGAAATGCATCTTATGCGTTCGAGAATGCTTGACGACATTGTCGGACTTCTCGGCGGACGTGTTGCCGAAAAGATTATTTTCAACGACATTTCAACGGGCGCCTCAAACGACATTGAGAGAGCCACCGAGATTGCCAGAAAAATGGTTACAAGATACGGCATGAGCGAAAAGCTCGGACCGATTACCTTCGGTCAGAACAATGACGAGGTGTTCCTCGGCAAGGATTATAACCATATGAGAAACTACTCGGAGAGCGTAGCTTCCGAAATTGACGAAGAGGTTGAACGCATTATTCTTGAGGCTTACAAGAGAACCGAGCAGATTCTGACTGAGCACATTGACCAGCTTCACACCGTTGCAAAGGAGCTTGTCAAGCGTGAAAAGATTACGGGCGAGGAGTTTGAAACCCTTATGCAGGGCGGTACCCTTCCCGAGCTCGAGCCCGAGGAGGAGCCCGAGACTGTCCCTGAGCATAAGGCTGACGCACAGGCTCAGCCCGAAGGTGACAGCCTGCAAGCCCGAAAGCCCGAAAACGGCGAGACGGCAAACTCTTCCAACGCCGAAAACGGCACTGATAACCGATAAAGCCATGCGGTATGGTTTCCCATACCGCTTTGAGCTTTTTTTAAAAAGGCAAAACAGCGGTGATTTTATTTGCCGTTTATGATACAATTAAAAGCAACATAATGCGAAAGGAATTTCAGAATGTCATTTTTAACAAAAATATTCGGTGACTATTCTTCGAAAGAGGTTAAAAGAATAAAGCCCATTCAGCAAAAGGTCCTTTCTTATGAGGACGAATATGCGAAATATACCGACGAGCAGTTAAGGGCAAAGACGGACGAGTTCAAAAAAAGACTTGCAGACGGAGAAACCCTTGACGACATACTTCCCGAGGCTTTTGCCGTATGCCGTGAGGCCTCGTGGCGTGTGCTTAATATGAAGCACTTCCCCGTACAGATAATAGGCGGTATTATTCTTCATCAGGGAAGAATCTCCGAAATGAAAACAGGTGAAGGTAAAACGCTTGTCGCAACCCTTCCCGCATACTTAAACGCGCTTACAGGCAAGGGCGTACACATTGTTACGGTTAACGACTACCTCGCACGACGCGACTCGGAGTGGATGGGCAAGCTTTACCGTTTCCTCGGACTTTCCGTAGGACTGATTGTTCACGAGCTTGACAATGAGCAAAGACGTGAAGCCTATGCCGCAGACATAACCTACGGTACAAATAATGAAATGGGCTTTGACTACCTTCGTGACAACATGGTGACCTATGCCGAGCAGAGAGTTCAGCGAGGCCATAACTTTGCTATTGTCGACGAGGTTGACTCAATTCTTATCGATGAGGCGAGAACGCCGCTTATAATTTCGGGCGCAGGCGACAAGTCTACCGACCTGTATAAGGTCGCAGACAGCTTTGCAAAGAGTCTTAAAAAGGTTGTTGTTACCGAGCTTGACTCAAAGCAAAATGCCGAGGACGAAATTGACACTGAGGGCGACTATATTGTTGACGAAAAGGCAAAAAGCGCAACACTTACCAAAAGCGGCGTCGAGAAGGCGGAAAAATTCTTCAACCTTGATAACCTTATGGATGCCGAAAACATTACAATTTCTCACCATATTGAGCAGGCAATTCACGCCAACGGAGTTATGAAGCGTGACGTTGACTATGTTGTCAAGGACGGTCAGGTGCTTATCGTCGACGAATTTACGGGCCGTATTATGCTCGGAAGAAGATATTCCGACGGTCTTCATCAGGCGATTGAAGCCAAGGAGGGCGTTAAGGTTGAGAGGGAGTCCAAGACCCTTGCGACCATCACTTTCCAGAACTATTTCAGACTTTACACCAAGCTTTCCGGTATGACGGGTACTGCTATGACCGAAAGTCAGGAATTTCAGGAAATATACAGCCTTGACGTTGTTTCAATCCCCACCAACAAGCCGATGATAAGAGTTGATGAGGATGATGTGCTTTACAAGACCGAGAGGGGCAAATTCAACGCCATAATCGAGCAGATTCTTGAAGCTAACGAAAAGGGACAGCCCGTGCTTGTAGGTACTATCAGTATTGAAAAGAGTGAAGCGCTTTCCAATGCGCTTAAAAAGAGAGGCATCAAGCACGAGGTGCTCAACGCAAAGTACCACGACAAGGAAGCCGAAATCATCGCTCAGGCAGGTAAATTCGGCGCAGTCACCATCGCTACCAATATGGCAGGACGAGGCACCGATATAATCCTCGGCGGTAACCCCGAATATATGGCAAAGGCAGAGATGCGTAAAAAGGATTTTTCCGAGGAGCTTATTGCGGAGGCTACGGGCTTTGCGGAAACGGACGATGAAGAAATTCTTGAGGCAAGACGTGTTTTCCGTGAGCTTGAAGGAAAACATAAGGAGGAGCTCAAGGAGGAGGCTGAGGCTGTCCGCAAGGCAGGCGGTCTTTATATCATCGGCACCGAAAGGCATGAGTCAAGACGAATTGACAACCAGTTAAGAGGACGTTCGGGCCGCCAGGGCGACCCCGGAAAGAGTAAATTCTTCCTCTCGGCTGAGGACGAGCTTTTAAGGCTGTTCGCAGGTGACAGGTTCTACACCATTCTTGACGCCTTCCCCGCAGTTGACGAGGACACACCGCTTGAAACCAGAATGCTTACGGGTCTTATCGAAAGCGCTCAGAAGAAGGTTGAGGGCAATAACTTCGCCGTACGCCGTCAGGTTCTTGACTTCGACGACGTTATGAACAAGCAGAGAGAGGTTATTTACGGTCAGCGTAATCAGGTGCTTGACGGAGTTGACCTTGACGCCACAATGCACAAGATGATTAACGACTACTTCACCGAGCAGGTTGAGTTCTACTGTCCGAAGGCGCTTCCCGTTGACGAGTGGAACGTCAAGGGTATGTTCACAAAGCTTGGCTGGGTACTTGACGGCAAGAGCTATGACAACATAACTACTCAGGAAGAGTTTGTTGATATTTTCCTTGAAGCGGCAAACAAGAAATTCGACTCGCAGAAGGAAAAATTCGGCGACGAGGTAATGAGCGAGCTTGAAAGAAAGATACTGCTTATGAATGTCGACCGCAGATGGATGGACCACATCGACGAGATGGAAGCTCTCAAGGGCGGAATATATCTTCGTTCCTACGGTCAGCAGGATCCTGTTGTTGCGTTCAGAATGGAAAGCTTCGATATGTTTGACGAAATGAGCGACGCAATCAGAGAGGGCACCGTTACGGGACTTCTGACTGTTGTTCTCCGTACAAACGAAGAGGTTAAGCGTGAGGCGCAGGCGAAGATTACCGGCACCAGCGGAGCCACTGACGGAAGTGAGAAAAAGCAGCCCGTCAAGAAGGGCAAGAAGGTCGGAAGAAACGAGCCCTGCCCCTGCGGAAGCGGTAAAAAATACAAGCACTGCTGCGGCAAGGACGAATAACAGAATTTTGAATACACATACGCAAAGCCTCCCTCAAGCAGGGAGGCTTTTTTGGTGCCTTCAGCTTCTTAAAGCTTTAGTTAGCTTAAAAGGCAAAAAGTACTATTGACGTTTTTGTTGTTTTAAATTATAATAATAGCAACAATTTACCGAATAATTTTTGATTTTTGTTGTTTAAAACGTCAGGAGGCTTTTATGAAGCGTTTTTCATCCGAAAAGCTTTGTCGGTGCATAAAGGAAAAAAGAAAGCAACTTGGGCTCTCTCAGCAAAGACTGTCGGAGCTCAGCGGCATTAACCGTTCAATGCTCAGCCGCCTTGAGCAGGGCGACTATATACCCACTCTTGCACAGCTTGAGTCACTTGCCGAAATACTCGGCTTTGATATTGTTTCCCTCTTTGCGGAAGAAGACTCCCCGCAGGAGAAAATGACAGAGGGTTCGTACAAAATCGCAGTCGCAGGTACGGGCTATGTCGGGCTTTCGCTTGCGGTGCTTCTTTCTTTGAACAACGATGTCACTGCGGTTGATGTGGTCGAGGAAAAGGTGGAAATGATTAACCGCCGTGTTTCTCCGATTAAAGACGAATACATTGAAAAATATTTACGGGAGAAGCCTTTATGTCTGAGCGCCACCGTTGACGGCAGGAGGGCATATGCGGAGGCCGACTATATAATAGTCGCAGTGCCGACAAACTATGACAGCCGTGAGAATTACTTTGATACCTCAGCGGTTGAAAGCGTTATCGAGCTTATTGCAGACGCTGTCGGTGAAAGTGAAAAAAAGCCCTGCGTTGTGATTAAATCAACCGTTCCCGTAGGCTATACCGAGAGAATCAGAAAAAAATACTCCTCTGATTTATACGGCAATATCGGAAACCATATACTTTTCAGTCCGGAGTTTTTAAGAGAGTCAAAGGCGCTTTACGACAACCTTTACCCGAGCAGAATCGTTATCGGCTGTGAAGAGGAAAACCGTCCGCAGGCGGAAATATTTGCTTCCCTTCTTACCGACGGCGCGCTGAAAAAGGATGTGGACGTACTGTATATGGGCTGTACCGAGGCTGAAGCGGTCAAGCTTTTTGCCAACACCTTCCTTGCGCTCAGGGTTTCCTATTTCAATGAGCTTGACACCTACGCAGAGCTTAAGGGGCTTAACACAAAGCAGATAATCGACGGCGTATGTCTTGACCAAAGAATCGGCACTCATTACAACAACCCGAGCTTCGGCTACGGTGGCTACTGCCTGCCCAAGGACACAAAGCAGCTGCTTGCAAATTTTGAGGATGTCCCTGAAAATCTGATTCAGGCAATCGTTGACTCAAACCGTACCCGAAAGGATTTTATTGCAGACAGGGCACTGCAGATGGCAGGTGGATATTCATATACAAACAATGAGTTTAACCCCGAAAATGAAAGAAAAATCGTAATCGGCGTTTACAGGCTGATAATGAAAAGTAACTCCGACAACTTCCGTCAAAGCTCCATTCAGGGCGTTATTAAACGAATCAAGTCAAAGGGCATAACCGTTATTATTTATGAGCCTACGCTTGAGGACCAAAGCACGTTTTTCGGCAGCCGTGTCGTCAACAGCTTAAAGAAGTTTAAAAAGGAAGCGGACTGTATAATTGCCAACAGGTATTCCGCGGAGCTTGACGATGTAAAGGAAAAGGTATACACCCGTGACCTTTTCGGAAGAGACTAAAAAACAGCGTCCCAAAGGACGCTGTTTTTTAATAATCATTTCGAGCTTATTTTGTTGTTTCTCAACGCCCTTGAAAGCTCGTTGAGCTTAGGCGGTTTGCCGTACATCAGCACGCCGACCTTGTATATTGCGGCGGCAAGGTAGCCGATTAATACGGTGCTTATAAGCAGTATTGCAACCGAAAGCGCAATCTGCCACGCAGGCACGTTGCCCATTGCAATTCTTGTAAACATTGCCGTCGGTGAGGTCAGCGGGAAAAACGAGGCGATTTTCATCAGCACGTTGTCAACGTCCTTCAGCATTGAGAACATAGTGAGCATAAACGCCCCAACCATTATCAGCGACACGGGCATAGTCAGCGCACTGACATCCTCAAGTCTGCTTGCAAGCGAGGCGAGCGCCCCGTACATAAACGAATAAATCAGGAAGCCGAGCGCAAAGAAAAGAGCGGTGTAGGCAATCAGTCTTAAATCCATACCGAAAACGGAATTTACGAGGAAATTGTCCTGCCAGTACGAGAGGTTGAGCCTGTAACAGAGTGCGGCGTTGCCGAGTATTATTATCAGCTGTGAAAAGCCTGCGGCTCCTGCTCCGAGTATCTTGCCGAACATAAGGCTTACGGGCTTTGCGGAGGTGATTAAAAGCTCCATTGTCCGTGAGCTCTTTTCGGTTGCAACTCCCTGAGCGACGAACTGACCGTACATAATCACCGCAAAGTACAGCATCATCATAAGTATATATGTGTAAGCAAAGCTTGAAGACTGATCATTGCCGATTATTTCAGCCTCGCTTTTTACCTCGCTTGAGAGTATTTCGCTGATTCTTTCTGCGCTGACTCCCTCCTTTTCAAACTCGGCAGGTTGGTAAACCGACAGAAACGCCTCGTCAATTTCATACCCCGTAATGTCCGAAAAGCCTGCAGTGTTTACAATATATTTGTATGACAGAGGCGAGGTGACGATTACCGCATAGTCGGTTTCGCCTTCGCTTACCGCTTTTTTCATAGCCGCCTCATCGCAGGGAACAATTTCAATTTCGGAGCCTTCAAGCAACACTTCGAGGCTCGACTTCAGCTTTTCAAGGTCGTAGTCGACCCTGCTTGCAAGTTGTATATGCTCGGCATAGCTAACCACGGCATCGTCAACGTTAAAGCTTCCCGTAGACGAAAACCTCGGCGAAAAGAGGAAAACCGCCGTTATCAGCACCATTATTACGGTAAGACCGACAAACACCTTGTTTTTCAGGTATCCCGAAAACTCAAAGGCGAAAATTGTTTTAAACTGTTTCATACCGCCGCCTCCGTATACTTTACAAAGATTTCGTTTAAGCTCGGCTCCTTGATGTAAAAAGCGTCTATCAGGTCGGCGCTGCCGCCGAGCGCATTGAAAAGCTCCTTCTTATTTTCGGAGTCGGTAAGTTTTATAAGGAGCCTGCCTTCGGTCTCCTCAAATGAGCTTATCAAGCCGTCGGGCAGGTTGTCAATTTGTTCCTTTAATCGGGGCAACGCTTCGCTTTCAATTATAAGCGTATCCCTTGAAAAGCTTCTTTTGATTTTTGCAATGCTTCCGCTAAGTACAATTTTTCCCGTGTTGAGAATTGCGATTTCGTCACAGAATTCCTCAATGTAGTTCATCTGATGCGAAGAAAACAGCACGATTTTATTTCTTCCGATCAGCTCCTTGATAAGGTCCTTTAAAAGCATTGCGTTTACCGGGTCAAGCCCCGAAAACGGCTCGTCAAGAATCACAATGTCGGGGTCGGCGATAAGCGTTGCGACAAGCTGTATTTTTTGCTGATTACCCTTTGAAAGGGTGTCAAGCCGCTTGTCGGCATACTCCTCCATTGAAAGTCTTTTAAGCAGAGAGCGTGCGTTTTGCTCGGCTTCTCTTTTATTCAAGCCTGCAAGAGCGCCGAAATAAATCAGCTGAGGCAGTATTTTCCTTTTCGGGTACAGGCCTCTTTCCTCGGGCAGGTAGCCTATACGTACCCTGTTCGGGTCAAGCGGCGCTCCGTCTAAAAGTACCCTTCCCGAATCGGGCGAGAATACACGCATTATTATTCTTATGGCGGTGGTTTTGCCTGCTCCGTTTCTGCCGAGAAGTCCCAAAGCCTTTCCGCTTTCCGCCTCGAAGGAAACGCCTCTGAGCACTGACTTTTCACCGAAGCTCTTGGTAAGCTCCTGTGCGCTTAATTTCATACTTGACCTCCGTAAAAATAGGTGTAAAATATACTATATAAATAATAGCATAACAAAAGTTAAAAAGCAATGAGAGGTAAACTATGGAAAACCTTAATCTGAATGAGAAAAGCCTTATACATTTTGCAAAGCAGTACAAGCTGCATAAAAAAATAAGCTTTTTTGCCGAAATTGCCTCAACCAATGAGCAGGCGAAACAAATCTGTGCACAGGGTAAGGGCAGGGGCGCTGTAATCGTCGCCGACTGTCAGACCGAGGGCAGGGGCAGACTCGGCAGAGGCTTTGTTTCTCCCAAGGGAAAGGGGATATATTTTACAGTCGGATACGACCTCGGAGAAAAGGAAAACTGCAGAGTTGATTTAATTTCCTCTGCGGCGGGGCTTGCAGTCAGGGATACGCTTTATAATTTCTTCGGCATTGACGTTAAAATCAAGTGGCCTAATGATATACTGGTCGACGACAAAAAACTCTGCGGTATACTCTGCGAAATAATTAACGAAAACAACCGTCCGAAATATGCCGTAATCGGTATAGGGCTTAACCTTGAAAAGCAGGAGTTTGAGGACGAGCTTGCCTATACCGCCACCTCGGTGGGCAACGTGTACTCGGGTGAGGTTGAGCTTGACCACAATGAAATCTGTATTGATATTGTAAACAACCTTGACAGATATATTATCAGAAACGGCATACTCAAGGGTGAGGATCAGTCGGAGCTTATCTCGCGCCTTAAAGCTCATTCGGCTACCGTTGGCAGGATGGTGCGCGTTATCGGTACGGATGAGGAATACGACGCAAGGGCGCTTGACATCGATGAAAACGGAGCGCTTGTCGTTCAGGGTCCGGTTGAGGTGAAAACCGTCAGCTCGGGTGAAATTGTTCATTTAAGGTAAAGTGCATAAAAAAACGGAATTTAATTCCTTTATGTAGTATAATTGCACAAATATGCAAAAAATATGAATAAATATGCAAAAAATACTTGATTTTATCCGAAAACCGTGTATAATAAACACAGTTAAACTTTTCGGAGGTATTCGTTATGAATAAAGAAAACATCAAAAAAGTCGTACTTGCATATTCGGGCGGACTTGACACTTCAATTATAATTCCCTGGCTCAAGGAAAACTATAACAACTGTGAGGTTATCGCAGTTTCGGGAAACGTAGGTCAGGCTTCCGAGCTTGACGGGCTTGAGGAAAAGGCACTTAAAACAGGAGCTTCCAAGCTTTATATAGAAGATTTGACCGAGCAGTTCCTTACGGAAATTGCTTTCCCCTGCGTTCAGGCAGGCGCCAAATATGAGGATTACCTTTTAGGTACGGCTCTCGCACGTCCCGCAATTGCCAAAAGACTTGCCGAAATTGCAATTGCCGAGGGTGCAGACGCAATCTGCCACGGCTGTACCGGCAAGGGTAACGACCAGGTACGTTTTGAGCTTACAATTAAAGCTTTTGCTCCCGATATGCCGATTATCGCTCCCTGGAGGGAGTGGGATATCAAATCCCGTGACGAGGAAATCGATTATGCAGAGGCGCACAATGTACCCCTTAAAATAAACAGAGAAACAAATTATTCAAAGGACAAGAACATCTGGCACCTTTCGCACGAGGGTCTTGACCTTGAAAACCCCGCAAATGAGCCTCAGTATAATAAAGAGGGCTTCCTTGAAATGAGCGTTTCGCCCGAAATGGCTCCCGACAAGCCCACTTACGTTACAATCCACTTTGAAAAGGGTATTGCTACAAAGGTTGACGGCAAAGAGGTTGGAGCGGTTGAGCTCGTTGAAACTCTTAATAAGCTCGGCGGCGAAAACGGTATCGGACTTCTTGACATAGTTGAAAACAGACTTGTCGGCATGAAGAGCAGAGGACTTTACGAAACCCCCGGCGGCGCAATTCTTTACAAGGCTCACGAGGTGCTTGAAACAATTACGCTCGACAAGGAAACGATGCACTATAAGTCGCTTGTTGCACAGAAGCTCGGCGAGCTTGTTTACAACGCTCAGTGGTACACTCCGCTTACAAAGGCGATACTTGCCTTCGTTAAGAGCACTCAGGAAAATGTCACCGGCGATGTTAAGCTTAAGCTTTACAAGGGCAATATGATTAACGCAGGCGTTACCTCTCCGTATTCGCTTTATGACCCCGAAATCGCCACCTTTGATGAGGATGAGGTATACGACCAGGCGGACTCAAAGGGCTTTATCAACCTTTACGGACTTCCCATTGAGGTGCAGGCAAAGCTTGACGCAAAAATCAAGAAATGAGAACCTTGTTGGCTCATACCAATAAAAATCGGGCGGAGGCTAAGACTCCGCCTTTTATTAAAGGATGATTATTTATGCAACTTTGGAAGGGCAGATTTAAAAAGGAGCTTGACGAAAAGACAAACGATTTTAATTCTTCAATTTCCTTCGACAGCCGTATGTATAAGCAGGATATTGACGGCAGTATTGCTCATGCAACAATGCTTCAAAGCAGGGGCATTATAAGTGCAGAGGATTTAAGCCTGATTGTCAAAGGGCTTAACGAGATTAAAAAGGAAATAACCGACGGCACACTGACGATTGACCCGAACGCCGAGGACATTCATACCTTTGTCGAGGGCGAGCTTACAAAAAGAATCGGCGACGCAGGTAAAAGGCTTCACACCGCAAGAAGTCGTAACGACCAGGTGGCGGTTGACATAAGGCTTTACCTTCGTGACGAATGCAACGAGGTTTTAAAGCTGCTTACGGAGCTTATCGGCGTAATAGCCGACAAGGCGGAAAAATATGCGGCTGCCGTTATGCCGGGTTACACTCATATGCAGAGGGCTCAGCCTATTACCTTCGGTCATCACCTGTTAGCCTATGCTGAGATGCTCCTTCGCGATAAGGACAGACTGTCCGATGCCGCCGAAAGGATGAATTATTCACCGCTCGGCTGTTGTGCCCTTGCAGGCACGACTTATGACACCGACCGTGAAATGACCGCCGAGGCTCTCGGCTTTAACGGAGCTGTACAGAATTCGCTTGACGGCGTTTCCGACCGTGATTTCTGCCTTGAACTTGCAAGTGTGCTTTCAATAATTATGATGCACCTGTCACGCTTTTCGGAGGAAATAATACTCTGGTGCTCATGGGAGTTTAAATTTGTTGAGCTTGACGACGCCTTCTCAACGGGCTCATCAATTATGCCGCAAAAGAAAAACCCCGACATCACGGAGCTTGTCAGGGGCAAGACAGGCAGGGTATACGGCGACCTTATCACGCTGCTTACCATGATGAAGGGCTTGCCGCTTGCGTACAACAAGGATATGCAGGAGGACAAGGAAGCGATTTTTGACGCCTTTGACACGGTTAAAATTTGCCTTGTAACCTTTATACCGATGCTCAGCACAATGAAGGCTCTGCCCGACAATATGAGAAGGGCGGCGGCAGAGGGCTTTATAAACGCCACCGACTGCGCCGACTGGCTCGTAGGAAAGGGTATTCCCTTCAGGGACGCTTACAAGGCGACGGGGGAGCTTGTTGCGCTTTGTATTGACAGGGGAACAACGCTTGAGGAGCTTTCGCTTGACGAGTACAAGAAGGTCTGCGAAGCATTTGACGAGGGTGTTTACGAAAAGATTAACCTTGACAACTGCGTTAACGGCAGAACTTCGCTTGGGGGACCTGCGCCCGAAAATGTACTCGGGCAGGTTAAGAGAGTCAGAGAACTGAATAAATAAAAAGAAGGAGTCGGGAACAAACCGACTCCTTTAAAATTTGAAAATGTTTCTCGCAATTCCGAAAACCAGAAGCACCGCAATTGAAAAGTAGGACAGCACGTTTGTAAGCCTGTCCTGCTTTTTGTCGTATCTTATATACAGATACAGAAGTCTGCCGAAAACAAAAAGCAAAATCGGCGCAAGGCAGAATATTGCCTGATTATAGCCGAAGGCGCTTTTGAAGTCGAGCCTTAACAGCGCAAGGCACATTCTCGAAACTCCGCAGCCGGGGCACTGAAGCCCCGTAAGCAGACGAAACGGACAAGGTATTCCTATGCCCGTTAATTTCATAAATAAAGCATACAATGCTCCGACACCGAGAAGTATCAGAGCATTGCGTATGACTTTTAAAAGCCGTTGTTTCATTATGCAGCGGGAGCGCCGTCGAAAGCGGCAATCTTGTTAAGCTCGTTCTGGATAAGAGCATAGGAAACAATGCCGAGTCCGAAAAGCGAAAGAACAAGGTAAATAACGCCGTTGCCTGTCTGAGGCATGCCTCTTCTTGCCTGAGCGGCGTTGATCTGGTCGCCTGCCTTGTACATCCAGATTAAAAGATAAATACCGCAGGTAACAAGACCGAGAAGGAATACCATACCGCCCGAGCGGCCTTCTCTGTCATCGCTTGCGAGGTTGAGTTCGTCAACCATTTTAACAAACCAGATGATTCCGTAAATGCCGCAGGTTACGAAGCTCAGTACAATTGCGAGAGC
The DNA here is from genome assembly GCA_017438845.1 of Clostridia bacterium. GTDB lineage: Bacteria > Bacillota > Clostridia > Oscillospirales > Acutalibacteraceae > Fimenecus. The sequence goes on from JAFRUO010000005.1 coordinate 132,269, forward strand.
AATGTTGCGCTGCGGGAATGTGTATCCGCCCATAGGAGGCTGAGCTGTCGGCTGATATGCCTGATATCCCTCAGTAGGCTGTGCATAACCCTGATTAGGCTGAGCGTAGCCGGCGTTGGGCTGTGCATACGGATCCTGCGCGGCAGTGGGAGGAGCGTACGGGTCCTGTGCGGGAGGTGCGTACGGGTCCGGAGCCTGAGCAGGCTGTGCATACGGATCCTGTGCAGGAGGCGCATAAGGGTCCTGTGCGGGAGGTGCGAACGGATCCTGATTGGGCTGTGCATACGGATCGGGTTGATTGGGCTGATAAGGATTAAAATTGTCTGCCATAATTTATACCCCTTTTTTAAAATATATGTAAATCAGTGTTTACAACTCAATTATATAGTATAATTATACAGTTGTCAAACGAAAAGTGTTCATTATTTCTCCGCTTAAAAACAATTGAAGTCGGAGCCGTGTTGTGGTAAAATAACCGTATAAAAGCAAGGGAGAGATGAATATGAAAAAATTCATGGACAGGGATTTTCTTCTTACAACAAAAACCGCAAAGGAAATATATAAAAGGGGCGCTGAAAAAACTCCGATTTTTGACTGGCACTGTCATCTTTCGCCTAAGGAAATTTATGAGGATAAAAAGCCGAGGGATATTTATTCTCTTTGGCTTTCGGGGGACCATTACAAATGGCGTGCAATGCGCTCGTACGGTGTGCCGGAGGAATTTGTTACGGGCAGAAAATCCGGACACGACAAGTTCCTTAAGTATGCCGAAATAATGCCCTATTGCATAGGCAACCCTCTTTACCACTGGACTCATCTTGAGCTTCAGAGATATTTCGGAATAACCGAAACGCTTTCGGCGGAAACTGCCGAGAAAATCTGGCAAAGCTGTAACGAGCAGATTAAAAAGGGCGGCTTCTCACCGAGGGAGCTGATTACCCGTTCAAACGTTTCGTGCGTATGCACCACCGACGACCCTGCCGACAGTCTTGAGTACCACCTGAAGCTTAAAGAGGATAAAAGCTTTAAGTGCAAGGTGCTGCCTGCTTTCCGCCCCGATAAGGCGATTGCAATTGAACAGCCTGCTTTTATTCCGTGGCTCGCTGCAATGGAAAAAACCGCAGGTCGTGAGATTACAAGCTATTCCGAGCTTAAAAATGTCCTCAGGGAAAGAATTGAATTCTTTGATTCTGTCGGCTGTTGCGCCTCCGACCATGCGCTATCCTACGTTCCTTATGCCGAGGCAAACAGCAAGGAGCTTGAACAGATTTTCAAAAAGGGCGTCGAGGGTAAGAAATTAAGCACCTCGGAGCTTGACAAGTACAAGACAAGCCTTCTTCAGTTCCTCGCCGAGGAATATTGCGAGCGTGACTGGGCAATGGAGCTTCATATCGGAGCTATGCGAAACAATAACACAAAAATGTTTCAGAAATTAGGACCCGATACGGGCTACGATTCGGTTGACGACTATGCAATCGCTCAGGGGCTTTCACGTTTTATGGACAGCCTTGAAGCCAAGGGCAAGCTCCCGAAAACCGTGCTTTTCACGCTTAACCCAAAGGACAACTTCGTGCTCGGCACAATGCTCGGTAATTTCCAGTCGAGCAAGCAGGCAGGTAAAATTCAGTTCGGCTCAGCCTGGTGGTTTAACGACAACTACGACGGTATGCGTCAGCAGATTACCACGCTTGCAAACCTCGGCGTGCTCGGAAAATTTGTCGGCATGATTACCGACTCAAGAAGCTTTCTTTCATATCCGAGGCACGAGTATTTCCGCAGAATACTCTGCGAAATTATCGGCGACTGGGTCGAGGAGGGCAAGTACCCCGAAAACATTAAATTTCTTTCAAAGCTTGTTGAGGATGTATCCTTTAACAATGCTTACGGTTATTTTAATCTGGAGGACAAATAAAACTTAATGTCAATTAAACTGATAGCATCCGATCTTGACGGCACGCTGATGGCGCCCGACCATATCACCGTTACCGAACGCACATATAATGCGCTCAGGGCGGCGCACGACAGGGGAGTAAAGCTTGCGATTGCCACGGGCAGAACGCTCGGCTTTACCGGGAATGTCACCGAGCAGCTCCCGTTTACCGATTATGTGATATACTCAAACGGGGCGGCGGTCTATGACAGAAATCAAAGCAAGGTCATATACAAAAACCATATTTCGCCCGAAATTACGGAGGATATACTTTCACTGCTCTCTTCAATGAAGCTTTACTACAACTGCTACGTTGACGGGAAAATATATGTCCAGAGAGATAAGGTGCAGTATTACAAAAACAGAAGCCTTCCGCAGGAGTTCCTCGATTTGTTTGTCGCCTGCTCGGTTGAGTGTGAGGATATGCACTCAATGCTCAGAGGAAAAAGCGCCGAGATAATAGCGATGTACTCTTTGTCCGAGGAGCAGGAAAGACGGTTGACTGACCGCTTTCGGCTTCACGGACTGCACGTTACCTCGTCGCTCGAGGGCGAGCTTGAGGTTACTGCTCCGAGCGTCAACAAGGGCACTGCGATAGCAGGCTTATGTGAAGCGGCAGGCTTTTCAAAAAATGAGGTTATGTGCTTCGGAGACGCACTAAATGACCTTGAAATGCTTGAGTTTGCAAAGCATTCGGTCGCAATGGGAAATGCCGCGGAAAAATGCAAAGAAGCCGCAAGGCATATAACCACGACCAATGCCGAGGACGGCGTTGCAAGGGCAGTTGAGGAATTGGTGTTAAAATAAAAGCAAAGGGCAGGATTAATCCTGCCCTTTAATTATAGCCTTTTTATTTTTTCTTTTTAGCGGCTTTTTCCTGCGCCTTTTGCGCCTTTATTTTTTCAGTCATTTCCCTTTCCTCGGCTCTTAAACGCTCAGCCTCTTCGGCGTCTGCGTTAAGCTTGGCTTCGTAACGAAGCTTTGCCTCATCGTAAAGGGCTTCGATTTCGTCAAGGTGCTTGTAGTTTTCGCACTGCTCTACCGTTCTCTTTGCGTCAATGTAAAGCTTTGCGGCTCTGCCGAAGTAGGCGTGCTTATCCATTTCCTTCTTCTGCATAGCCTGAGCGTTTTTAAGCTCTGCTTTATACTTCTGCATCTCGCTCTTTAAAGAAGCGGCTTTCTGTGAATCGTGCTCCTTCTTTGCGGCTTTAGTTTCGAGGTAGAGGGACTTCAGCTTAAGCTCACAGTCATCCTCAACATCGAAATATTTTTCAAGCACAGTGTAATCCGGTTCAACAAAGCTTTCGGACCTGTAGTATTTGTCAATCGCCTTTTTAGAGGTGATTTTTCTTCTGCTGACGGTCTTGAGGAAGGAACGAAGCTCCTTTTCCTCAGCGGTGTTTTTGGGCATACTCTTTGCCTTTTTAAGGTCAGCCGCCGCAAGACCGACGTCAATCGCCTTAAGGCCCTCAAGTCCGTTTCGGTAAATGGACGAATATACCTCAACCTGCTTTTGCATTAAAACGGTGTCATATTTGTTAAGCTCATCCATAACAAACTTTGAAATATCAATGTCGTCATTGTATTCCTTTGCTTTACGAAGAGCCTTGCGATTAGGATAATCTGACTTGCTTGTGCTTTTCGGAGACTGAGTGCACATTTCTTTTGCGTTCCTGATAATGTCAATTGCTTCAACAAGTTTGCCGTCGTCAAGCATTCCGTTTCCGAAGTCCTCAAAGAGCGCTCTTACCTTTAACACACGGACGATGCCCTGTTGCTTTTTCTCGGTGAAATCATAAAAGAAATACGGCACAACGTTTAAAAATGCGCCGATGCCTGCCATGATGATAAGAGCGGGCATAAACTTATAAAGAAGATTGGGATCTCCTGTTTCTATGTCGAGAATATCAAACGGGTTCTTGTAGCCGTTACCCTCAAAAATACCGAATTTTTCCTGAACCGCGGGAAGGACTGCGCTTGTTGCAAGCGTTACAACGCTTCCGATGGTAGCAACTGCGGCAAACATACCGTCAATTCTTTCTCCCGAACGGTACTGCTGATAGTCGCGGATATCTGCCTGAATTGCAGGGGAGGTGATTTGCTCGAAAGCGCCGAAAAGGTAGTTGATGTAAATACATACAAACAGCCACCAGATGTTTCGCATATCGACAAGCATCATAAATATACACGCAACGTTCATAAGGTTGACGCCGATAAGCACCTTTTTCTTTCCGAAACGTCTGATACACAGCGGTGCCAGCAGCATACCCCACAGAGAAGCGTTACCGACAAGCGTATAGATAAGCGCCATTTGCGCTCCGTTTGCGGTTTTGCCGTAGCTTTGTGAGTAAAGCAGGATGTTGCCGTATGCCATCTCAAGGAAGCCGAGCCAGCCTGCAAGGGAAATAATCCAGAAGTACTTGTTCTTGGCGACCTCACGAAGCGCGTCCATAAAGCGCACTTGAACAGTGTGGGTCTTTGCCTGAACAATTTTTTCCTGGGTGTTTGCCCAAACGACTATCGTAAGCGCAATGCCTATCACGGCGAAAATCGGGTATGTAATTTTATAAACTCTTATATCGGTAAGGTCGTTGTTAGCAACGAGCTGAGCGATAATCGGGTTAACGATGTTCATAATTGACGGAGCAAGCGAGTACACAACCGACTTGACCGCAAGCACGTCGGTTCTTTCCTGCGTGTTGGGGGAAAGAACGTGAATAAGGTTTGTGTATGCGTCCTGGAAGAAGAAAAAGAAGAAATGAAGCAGGATGTTACACAGGAACACCACCGCGCATTTTATAATGTAGCCCTTTTCGTGGCCGAGGAACTGCCCCTGGAAAAGCTCGTACATTTTGTCATACGGGAACCAGACGTAAACCAGGGCGATAACCGCCGTCGGAATACCCATTGAAAGAAGGTAGGGCCTGTATTTTCCGCCCTTGCCTCTCGTGTTGTCAACCATATTCGCCCTTACGCCCGTAAGGGGAATATTAAGCAGGGTTGACAGCAGGTAAATGATGTATACGTCCTTGGGACCTATACCGATTGCCGTACTGACAATAGTGTTGGTAGTGCTGACAATAAGGGTTGAACCGAGCTGAATTAAGAAGTAAGCACCGATTCCGCCGAAGGAATAAGCAGCTATTTCCTTGAAAGTCATGTAACGCCTCGGCATGGGAGTGCGCCAGTAGGTTTTGACGTTTGAAAAAAGCTGCTTGGCTTTTTGATTCATAACAAACACCTCACATAGCATCATTATATCAAAAGGGAAATCTGTTTTCAATTTAAAATATATACATAAAAGACCGTGCTTTTATGTTCATTCTGCCTACCGCAAAATTATTAACATATTGTTAAACCTTGGGAAAAATATTTAATTTTAAATAATTTAGTATTATAATTATTTCGGTTTGGAAAAAAGAAAAAGTTCACTTGAACGGAAAGGAATTACAATGGCAAAAAAGGACAAACCCGTTTTAAAGACGGAGCATTTCGGCATTCAACGTAAAATCGTGGCGAATATGACTACCGAGTCGTGGCAGAATATTCCGCATGTTACCTATACCTATGAGCCCGACGTCACCGAGTTTATGATTGAATACCGCAGGCTTAACGAGGACGTTGAAAAAGAAAATAAGATTACCGTAAACACCCTGATGCTCAAGGTAATCTGCGAAGGACTCAAGGCTTGCCCCGCAATGAACGCTCACATTGACTTTGACCGTAAGTACGTCAGGGGCGTAATAAACACACTCAGTGAAATCAATATTTCAATGCCCATGGTGCTTCCCACGGGCGAAATGATGACAATTAATCTTCACAATTTTGAGTCGAAAAATCTTAACCAGATGGTTGACTATATTAAGGACGTCAACCGCAGAATGGAAAACACGGACCTCAACGAGGTTATGTTTGACGTATCTCTTGACAACACTATCACCGGACTTAAGCAGGGTAAAATAAAGCAGACCCTCCAGAGGCTTATCGGCTCAAAGACGGGTAAGCATAAGGTTAAAACCTTAAAGGGCAAGGCTAAAAAGGAATACGAATCAATCCCCGAAACAGACCGCCTTACCAAGCACGACATCGAGCAGGGGTCAATCACAATTTCGAATATCGGCTCAGTTTACCGCGAACAAAGGGGCGCAGCGGCGCTTATTGAAATTATTCCGCCGCAGGTCACTGCAATTGCCGTCGGCGCAGTTCAGGACAAGCCGGTCGTAGTCGTCAACGAAAACAATGAAAAGGAAATTGCCATCAGGCAGGTGCTTCCGTTTACTATCGTTTTTGACCACAGAGCGCTTGACTTCGGAGACATTGTACCGTTTATCAAAAAGCTTGACGGTATTTTTGAGGAGCCGGAAATAATTCACACCTGGAAGGACGGCGGCACCGACAACCTCGATATGGAGGAAATCAAGATCGAACGTGAAGCCCGTGAGGAAAAGTATCAGCAGTCCAAGGAGAGGGAAAAGGCTCTCAAGGAGGCTGAGGAAAAGGCGAGAAAGGCCCAAAAGGAGGCGGAAAAAGCCCAAAAGGAGGCTCTTAAAGCCCAGAAAGAGGCTGAAGAAAAAGCTCTTAAGGCTCAGAAAGAGGCAGAAAAAGCAATTAAAGAGGCTGAGGAAAAGGCGCTTAAGGCTCAAAAGGAAGCTGAGGAGAAGGCGAGAAAAGAGGCTGAAAAAGCGGCTAAGGAGCAAAAGGAAGCCGAGGAGCGTGCCAAAAAGGAGGCTGAAAAGGCCAAAAAGGAAGCTCTCAAGGCCCAGAAGGAGGCCGAGGAGAAGGCGAAGCGTGAGGCGGAAAAAGCCGAAAGGGCTCTTAAAGAAGCCGAGGAAAAGGCGAAACGAGAGGCTGAAAAGGAAGAAAAAATCAAAAGGGAAATTGAAAAGGCTAAGCTTGAAGCCGAGAAGGCGGCAGAAAAAGCCGAGCTTCTTCAGCAGAAGGCAGATCAGGCAATCAAACAGGCTCAGAGCATCAAGACCGAGAGCGAAGAATAAAACAATAATAATAAAAGCGGCAGAGCCTGTAAGCTCTGCCGCTTATCATTTGAGTAGGTCAGTCCTTTAATTTGTTAATCATCATATGGGCAGATTTGTAAATATCGCCGCAGCCCATTGTCAGTATAAGGTCGCCGGGCTGTGCGTGAGCGATAACGTAATCGGCAACCTCCTCCTGCGTGTTAAACCAGACGCAGCCGGGAATTTTTTCCGAAAGCTGAGAGGAGTAAACGTCATAGGTGTTAACCTCTCTTGAGCCCATAATCTCGGTTAATACACACTTGTCGGGTATTTTAAGAACGTCGACAAATTCGTCAAAGTGCATTGCGGTTCTTGAATATGTGAAAGGCTGGAAAACCGCCCACACATTTTTGTAGCCGAGCTTCATTGCCGCTTCAAGCGTAACCCTCAGCTCTGCAGGGTGGTGTGCGTAGTCGTCGATAAAGTCGATTCCCTTATATGTGCCGAGCCTTTCAAAGCGTCTGCCTGCGCCCCTGAACTGCTCAATGCCCTGCTTTGCGCCGTCAAATTCCGCACCCGAATACATAGCCGAAGCCACCGCCGCAAGCGCATTAAGAACATTGTGCCTGCCGGGTACGCCGAGGCTGATATTACCGAGCAGTTTGCCGTTGTAAACCACGTCAAACTTTGTGAAAGCGCCGCCTATGTCCTCAAAGTTTTCGGCTCTGTAATTGTTACCCTCGCCGAAGCCGAAGGAAATAAGCGCCTTGCCCTCGATTCCCTCTATCGCCTTTAGGGTGTTTTCATCGTCACCGTTGTAAATTACCGCACTTTTTGCCAGAGCGGCAAATTTGTGAAAGCTGAGGATAAGGTTATCCATGGTTTTGAAGTATTCCATGTGGTCCTCGTCAATGTTAAGAATAACGCTGACGTTGGGGAAAAGATGCAAAAACGTATCAACATATTCGCAAGCCTCGCAAACTATTGTGTCGCCTGTGCCGACTCTGCCGTAGCTGTCGGTAAGGGGCAGCTTGCCTCCGATAACAGCGGACGGGTCAAGCCCTGCGGTCATCATCGCCTGCACCGTCATGGACGTTGTTGTTGTTTTGCCGTGTGTGCCGCAGATGCCGATGCAGTTATCAAAATGTCTTGTAATCTCTCCGAACAGTTCAGCTCTCTGAAAGGTGGGAATACCGCTTGCCTTTGCGGCTTTAAGCTCGGGATTGCTTTCCATAATTGCAGCTGAATATACTATCATATCAGCGCCCTCAATGTTTTCGGCACGCTGACCCATCATAACCGGAATGCCCAGCGCGCGAATCCTGTCGACAATAGAGCTTTCGTTATTGTCAGAGCCCTGAAGGGAATAGCCCTTTGCGTGAAGAATTTCGGCAAGCGGACACATACCGCTGCCGCCGATTCCTATAAAATGTATTTTTTTAGCGGTCCTCAGGACCTCCTGAATGTTACTCATTTTACCGTCCTCACAAAATTAATTATATATATTATATTGCAAAATGCCGAAAATTTAAACCCTTATTTTTATTTTCACACCAAAACTTTTCTTTTCATAAAATAAAATAAGGAAATTAAGACAGAGGTGTGCTGATTATGAAAGACAAATCGGTTCTGATTTTTGACGCTGACAAGCGGTTTGAATATATTCGTAAATATCTTACCGAAAACGGCTTTCGGGCGGTGACGGCGTCGGTGTTTGACGAAGACATTCTGCTGAGCGCCGTCGGGTGCTTTGAAGGCATTGTACTGCCGCTCCCGGTATCAAGTGATGCGGCGACGCTGAATTTCGGCAGGGTAAAAAAGCCTGTCGCGCTTGAAGCGTTGGCTGACGCTGTCGGGAGGAACACGGCAGTGTTCGGCGGCAAGGTAAGCGAAGAGGTAAGAAGAATTTTTGCAAGACGTGATGTTTCGGTCACGGATTATTACGATAATGATTTTATATATAAAAATGCCGAGCTTACAGCTCGTGCGCTTTTTATGCTCTTTGAAGGCAAAGGGATAGATGTCGTCGGGAAAAACATACTGATTACAGGCTTCGGAAGGACGGCGAAGGAGCTTGTAAAGCAGTGCGATGTCAGAGGTCTCAGCTATACCGTTGCCGCAAGAAGTCAGTCTGCCCAAAACAGCGCCGAAAGGGAAGGAATAAGCTTTGTAAAGCTTGAAAACTTTACAGATGTTTTGCCGCAGATCGATATTGTCATCAACACGGTGCCTGCCTTGATTTTCAGGTCGACAGAGCTTGGGGCGTTAAAGAAGAATGCCGTTTTTGCCGATATTGCTTCCGCACCCTTCGGGGCTTCGGAGCAAACGGCGGCGGAAATGGGGGTACGCCTTATAAGAGCCCTGTCACTGCCCGGAAAGTATTTGCCTGCCGAGGCGGGAGCCTTGATAGGCAAAAGGGTGCTAACTTATTTAAGGAGGTAAGCTGATGATAAATTTAGGATTTGCAATGTGCGGCTCCTTTTGCACCTTTTCAAAGGCGGTAAACGCATTAAGGGAGCTGAAGGACGAGGGGTACTGCATTACCCCGATAATGTCGGGCACTGCATACGCCACTGATACAAGATTCGGCAAGGCAAAGGACTTTAACAGAGAAATCGAGGAAATAACCTCACACGAAATTATACACACAATTTTTCAGGCGGAGCCGATAGGTCCTAAGAAGCTGCTTGATATACTTCTGGTCTGTCCCTGCACGGGAAACACTCTTGCGAAAATTGCCAACGGCGTAACGGATACTGCCGTAACGCTTGCGGTTAAGGCTCATCTTCGCAACGAAAGACCCGTAGTGCTTTTTGTTTCAACCAATGATGCACTCGGCGCTTCGGCAAAGAATATCGGACTTCTGATGAATTGCAGGAACATTTACTTTGTGCCGATGAAGCAGGACGATTTCGTAAACAAACCCAATTCTGTGGTTGCTGATTTTGCAAGCATAAGCCCTGCGCTCAGAAATGCGCTTGAGGGAAAACAAACCGAGCCGCTTTTGATTTAACGTATAAATATAATAACAGGGAAGCCGAAGCTTCCCTGCTTTTTAATGCTAATCAGTTTTCGTTGGTGTTTACCGTAGTTTTAATAAGCCAGTAAATAAAGCTGAAAACTGCAGTTATAACCAGCCCGAGCGAGAAGACCGCAAGCCCCGTAAACACCTTGACAAGCAGGTCTGTAACAGCCGCAGTGCTTATGAGAATGCCGAGCACCGAGGTGAAAACCGCAACGAGCGTGCAGGCAGTAATAAGCAGCAAAATATGGTTGTTGAGCTGGCAGTCAAGACTGCGGTCGTAATCGTAGTTATTAAGCATTGCAAGCACAAAGGCAGTAATAAGTGCAAGACCGCTTATGCCCCAGAAAACGTAAATAAACGCCGTGACTGTATTGATAGCGGTCAGGTTTGTCAAAAACGCCATTACAATTGCAAAAACCACACTAACCACGAAGCCTATGCCGTAGCCGACAAGATAGTTTCTGTTTCTTTGCATAAAAATACCTCCTTTCGCCTGTGTTACATTTTATGAGGAAGCTCATAAAAAGGTGCGAAGGGAGGTATGGTTATTGATTATTCGTAAAGGTAAACTCTCGCCTCATAGGGGTTGAGAGCGCATACATCGGCTTTTGACTCGGGGTTTTCGTAGTTGCAGAGAACTACCTTGCCCTTTTGAAGATTGAAGCCCTCGGGCGCATGGAAGGTAATAGTCTTGTCCGAGAAGGAGCAGACTATCAGGGCACGCTTGCCTTCGTAGTTTCTTTCATAGCAGTAGAAGGTGTTACTCTCGTGGAAATGCTCCTTGTAGTCGCCGTAAATGAAAATCTTGTTTTCCTTACGAAGCTTTAAAAGCTTACGGTAGAAATTAAGTATTGAGTTAGGATCCTTCTCCTCGTTTGCAACATTGATTTCCTTGTAATTCGGGTTTACGCCGAACCACGGCTCAACCTTTGAGAAGCCCGCATAGTCCGAGTCGTCCCACTGAACGGGAGTCCTTGCATTTTCGCGGCTGGTCTTGTTGGCGATTGCAAGATAGCGGCTGTCGGAGAAGCCGAGCTTTTTGAAAATCTTTTCATTGTTGAAGGTGACAACATCCTTGAACTGGTCAAGAGAATCAAGGTGGTTGTTAAGCATACCGATTTCCTGACCCTGGTAAATGAACGGAGTACCCGACTGCATATAGCAGGCAACTGCAAGCATTGTGCCGCTTTCACGTCTGTATTTTTCGTTGCCGTAACGGCTTATTACTCTCGGATGGTCATGGTTTTCAAGGTAGAGCGCATTCCACGCTTTGCCGTAGAGGTCGTTCTGCCAGTGAGTAAAGGCGGACTTGAGTTTTTTAAGCGAGAACGGGAGATGCACGGTGTCGGTCATGAAGCAGTCCGCGTTCATATGGTCGAAGCCTATCATCATGTCCAACTCGTGATCGGGACCTGCGGTAAATTCGAGCGCGTCTTTTGAATTTGACATCGGTGACTCACCGACTACAAAGCAGTCGTATTTGTCAATGACATCTTTGCGGAATTCGGTGAGGTATTCGTGAATGTGCGGACCTTTTTTGTAGTGCTCAATCCCCGTTGCAATCGGAAGCGGGAAGCCGTTGGGAAGCCCTTCTTTCTTGGAAATAAAGGTGATAACATCCTCTCTGAAACCGTCAACGCCCATATCAAGCCAGAAGCGCATTATTGACTTGACCTCTTCACGTACCTTAGGATTGTCCATGTTAAGGTCCGGCTGCTTCTTTGCAAAAACGTGGAGGTAGTACTCGCCTATGTCCTCATTATATTCCCATGCACCTCCCTCAAAGGTGGAAAGCCAGTTGTTGGGGGGACGCTTGCCGTTTTTTCCCTTGCCCTTGCGCCAGAAATAGTAGTCGTGATACGGATTGTCGGGACCCTTTTTGCTTTCCTTGAACCACTCGTGCTCGTCTGAGGTGTGGTTTACAACAAGGTCCATAATAACCTTTAAGCCTCTCTTGTGAGCTTCATCGAGAAGTTTTTTGAAAAGCTTTAGGTCGCCGTATTCGGGATTGATGTTTTTGTAATCGGAAATATCATATCCGTAGTCAGCCTGAGGCGAGGGGTAAATCGGTGAAAACCAGATAGCGTCCACGCCGAGACTCTTGATATAGTCGAGCTTTTCAAGCACGCCGTAAAGGTCGCCGATGCCGTCGCCGTCACCGTCCTTAAAGCTTCTGCACCATATCTGATATACGGCCAATTCCTTATACCAGCTGTTATCCATAATCGGTCACTCCTGTTTCCAAAAATATTTCATTTTAAATAATAACATACATTTAAGCTCATTACAACAAAAAATATGAAATATATACAAAACATAAAGCAAAAAATCTACGTCGTTTTTGCAAAATGACGTTGTTTTTATTTCAAAAAGGATTATAATAGTATGTATATTTTTATGTCTTTTTTTAGTAATAAGCAATGAAAGAGGTGCTTGTATGCAAAAAACACTAAGAGAGATTGTAGCGGTTGACAAGGCTTCAAGAATAGATGTTGAAAAAGCCGTGGCACGCCGTGAGGCAATCGTCGAACAGGTCAACAAAAAACGTGAAGAATACGACAAAAAATATAAAAGCGAAGCAACCGAAACAATTGACGCGGCTCGCTTGAAGGCGGAAAACGAGCTTGCAAGCGAGTGCGAGCGTATTCGCAGCGAAACAAGCAGCAAAAGCGAGCAACTCAAAAAAAGCTTTGAAAAACACCATGCCTTCTGGGAGGACAGCATAGTAAAAAGAATCTTAGGTTGATTTATAATTATTTTCGAAAGGAGGGAACGGTATGTTAAAAATTTCATCTCTTGCAAGCAATGCGTTGCTTACAAAATCAAGGGCTATGAATGCAGCTGCGCTCACGGCTGACGACTATGCCTTTCTTGCATCATGTCATTCCCTTCACGACGTAGTAAATTATTTAAAGGCGAACACGGTCTATGAAAAAGCCGTCGATGTTCTGCTCGGCTCAAAGCTTTACCGTTCGAGAGTTGAGGCGGAAATCAAACGCTTCAACAACCGCAGGGTTGCGGACCTCGCCTCCTTTGAAAGCGCTATCGGGCAAAAGCTTCACGAAATAGTCTTTCTCGAATATGATGTCAGGCTGATTTTAAGCTGTGCCGATCACCTGGACACGAACGAGGTTTCGGATTTTTCCTTGTTCACGCCGGAGTCGTATTTCAAGCATTCCGCTTTAAAGCCCGAGTTGCTGGAAATGGCGATGAGCCTGGAGGAGTTTTACTCTGCGCTTGACGGCACGCCTTATCAGAAGGCGCTGGATATCTTCCGCGTAGGTAAAACTGATTTTACCATCACGGGACTCGAAAATGCGCTTTATCAGTATATTTATTCGCAGATAACCCGGCTTGTAAAAAAGAACTATTCCGGCAGCGACGAGAAGGAAATACTTGACCTTCTCAAGGCAAAGAGTGACTTTAAAATGCTTGAGAGCATTTACAGAATGAAAAAATATTTTCCGAATGAAGCGCTGAACTTTAACAATGTTTTTTATTCCGGCTTTTCCGCTTTTTCACAAAAGGAAATTACGGCAATGCTTGAATGTGACGGACTTGAAAAGCTCCTTGAAATGTTTTCCGCTTCCGTCTACGGCAAGTATTTTCTCAGTGACGGTTCAAAGCCGATTGAGTACAGAACAAGGCTTGCGCTTCTGAAGCTGTATTCAAAAAGGCTTCGCTTTTCGACCGTTCCCGAGGTCACTATGTTCAGCTTTATCGGAATACTCGAAAACGAAACCACAAACCTTATCAATATAATTGAGGGGGTACGCTATGAGCTGCCTGCCGAGAGTATACTTGATTTTATAGTAACCTTATGAAAGGAGTAGAATATGGCTATTGAAAAAATGAAACTTGTCAAGCTCAGCGGTCCGCTGACAAAGCTGAACAGCACCTGTGTTCAGCTGCTTGAAAGTGAAAGCTTTCACCCACGGACTGCAGCCAAGCTTTTCTCAAACGACATGGGCTTCGTACCCTTTGTTGACGAAAACTCATACTCAAAATCAATAGCTGAGCTTGAGCAGATTGCCGCTTCAAACGGCGCCGAGCTTTCCTTGACCGAGCTTGACGGCAATGTTGACTTCGACAACCTTGAAGGCGATTATATTTCGGAAGTCGAGCGAAGGTTCTTAAAATATAACGAGGAAATGGGCTCGCTTGAGGAGCAAAAGCAGATTTGCCTTGACGGCATACAGAGCTTTGAGCATTTCAAGGGACTTGACGTTGACCTGGACGAAATTTCCGATTGTCGCTTTATAAAGGTGCGCTTCGGTCATTTGCCGAAGGAGAGCTACAAAAAGCTTAACACGGTATATAAGGACAACCCGTATATTTTCTTCTATCCCTGCTCCGAGGACGAAAGGGACTACTGGGGAGCTTATTTTGCGCCGATAGACAAGCTTGATGAGATTGACGGTATTTTCGCCTTTCTGTTCTTTGAACCGATTACCGTTCCCGGAGCCGCAGGCACTGTTGATGAGGCGATAGAGGAATGTGAGAAGAATATCGTAATCATCACTCAGCAGATGGAGGAAATACAAAAGCATATCAGCGAGCTTTACGAGCGGGAAGCTGAGCATATAAACCTTATTTACTCAAAGCTGGTTTACCTTGAAAGGGTTTCGTATATACGCTCGTTTGCACTTCACAACGACAAGGGCTTCGTGCTGTTAGGCTATGTGCCCTTGAGCGCCGCAGGCGAGCTTAAGAAGAGCATTGAGCAAATCGGGGACATTAACTTTGAGGCTGAGTTTATTAAAAGAACATCCTCTCAGGGCGTTCCCGTTAAGTACAAAAAAAGGAACAGACTCCTTTCACTGCTTGTTGAGCCTTATAAATTCTATATTGAAATGTACGGCACTCCGTCCTACAGCGATGTCGACATTACCTCGTTCGTGGCGGTTACCTACACGATACTTTTCGGAATTATGTTCGGAGACCTCGGTCAGGGCTTTGTGCTCTCCGTTGTCGGCTTTCTGATGTGGAAGCTGAAAAAAATGGGACTCGGTAAGATACTTATTCCATGCGGCATATCGTCTATGTTTTTCGGCTTTATGTTCGGAAGCGTTTTCGGCTTTGAGGAAATGCTTGACCCCGTCTATGAAGGGCTCGGCTGGAAGGGTAAGCCTATTTCGGTAATGGACAGCATCAATACCGTGCTGCTGATTGCAATTGCAATAGGCGTAGGGCTTATGGTTGTTGCAATTCTCCTGAACATTTACGCCTGTCTTAAACGCAGGCAAATCGGAGAGGCGCTGTTTTCGCAGAACGGACTTGCGGGGCTTCTTCTGTACCTTGCAGGCGTTAATCTTGCTTCTGGCTTTATGGGCGGGCCTGCGCCGATTCCCGGACCGTTATGTGCGGCAATACTCGGTGTGTGCGCTTTCCTTTTGTTTATCAAGGAAATCCCGATAGGCATCATTGACGGACACCCCGACTGGAAGCCCGAAAGCATTTCCGACTTCATATTGCAGAATCTGTTCGAGCTGCTTGAATACATTCTTTCGTATCTGAGCAATACGGTTTCCTTCCTGAGAGTCGGAGCCTTCGTACTCGTTCATGCAGGTATGATGATGGTTGTATTCTCGCTTGCGGGGGAAAACGAAAACATTTTCGTTATCATACTCGGCAACGTTCTTGTAATTGCGCTTGAAGGACTTCTTACGGGCATTCAGGCTCTGAGACTTGAATACTACGAGATGTTCTCACGCTTCTTCGACGGAAGCGGAGTCGGCTTTAATCCGGTCACACTTAAAAAAGCAGATAATTAATAATATATATTCTGGAGGAATTAAAAATGACAGTACTGTTTTACGCTTTGTTAGTAATCGCACCCATGGCTCTTCTCACCACGGCTTTTCTTGCAGTTAAGAATAAGCATGAGGGAAAGGGCGTAAGAAAATCGGTTAAGATGAACCTTGCAGTGTTTGCGGTTCTTGCAGTGCTTATCACCGTGCTTTGCATCAATGTATTTGCAGAGGGTGAGGACGCACAGACGGCAGGAAGCGCACAGGCAACAACGCAGCAAACCGAGGAAGCCGCACAGAGCGACAGCTCGTCCTCAAAGGGACTCGGACTTCTTGCGGCAGGTATCGTTACGGGCCTTGCAGGCATCGGCGGCGGTATTGCCGTTGCGGCGGGCGCACCTGCAGCTATAGCCGCGACAGCCGAAAACCCGAAGTCCTTCGGTAAGTCAATTATTTTCGTTGCCCTCGGTGAGTCAATTGCCCTTTACGGCGTTGTTATCTCAATTCTTATTCTGAATAAAATATAAGGCATTCAAAATGAAAATTTTACTTATTACCGACAGCACGGACGCCTCTATCGGTATGCGCCTTGCAGGGGTGGAAACCGTGGTTGTAAGAAACGCTCAGAGTGCCGAGGCGGCGCTTAAAAAGGCTGTTTTGGCAGATGACATTGCCTTGCTTATGATTACCGACGGAGTCGACAAGCTTTGCGGCGAGCAGATTAACGAGGTTAAAAAGCAGGGCAGGCCTTTAATTGTAACCGTTCCCGACTCCGACAAGGGCTTTGCTTCGTCAGGGGCTGTGAGCGAATACGTAAAAAATGCGATAGGTATTAATATATAAAAGCTTTCGCATACAAAATGAGGTGAGATTTTGGACTTTTCAAACAACAGTACAAAAGCCTTTACCGACGCCATAAAAAAGATGGCGGCAGAGGAATGTAAAAAAATTGACGACGAAACAAGGCTTATAAAAAAGCAGCGCTTTAATTTTGAAAAAGAGCAGGCAAAGGATAAGTACAAGGATTATATAGATTACGAGCTTGTAAGAATCGAAACCGAAAAAAACAAGAAGCTTTCTTTGGAAGCGGAAAAATCAAAAAAAGAGCTTGCGGAGCTTCGCAGTGAGCTTTGCGAAAAGGTGCTCTGCCGTGCGGGCGAGGAGATAAAAAACTTTACGGAATCCGCACAATATGCCGATTTTCTTATAAACAGCGCAAACGAGGCAATTTCCGCCCTCGGTGAAGAGTCGGCTGTGCTTTACGCCCGTCCCGAAGATATAGACCTTCTTTCGGGCAAGGGCTTTAAGGCGGTTGCAGACAGTACAATTAAGCTCGGCGGAGTTAAGGCAGTCGAAGAAAAATCGGGCTGTCTTGCTGACAACACGCTTGACTTGAAGCTTGCGTCTCAGAGGGAATGGCTTCTGGAAAATTCGGACCTTAAAATATAAGGAGGGGTTGTTGTGCAGGAAAACAAAATATTCGGTATTAACGGCCCCGTTGTAACGGTTAAAGGACATACCGATTTGCAGATGATGGAAACCGTCTACGTCGGAGAGAAAAGGCTAATTGGCGAGGTTATCAGAATTGACAGCTCATATACCACAATTCAGGTTTATGAGGAAACCACGTCACTTAAGCCCGGCGAGCCCGTTGTGTCAACAGGGCTTCCGATGAGCGTTACGCTCGGACCCGGCATTATCGGTAACATTTTTGACGGTATTCAGCGGCCTCTTACCGCTATGAGGGACAAATTCGGCGCCTTTATAGGAAGGGGAGCAGACTTTGATTCTCTGGACGGTGAAAGAAAATACAAGGTAAAAATGCTCGTTGCCGAGGGCGACAGCGTGCAGTGCGGTCAGGTGTTTGCGGAGTGTCCCGAAACGCCGGTCGTAACGCATAGGGCAATGGTGCCGCCTGCGGCTTCGGGTGAAATCATCAGTGCGGTGTCCGACGGAGAGTATACCGTGGGCGACACGCTTGCAGTTTTAAAGACCCCCGACGGCAGAGAGCTTGAGCTTAAGCTTTCGCAGAGATGGCCTATCAGAAACCCGAGACCGGTTAAAAACCGTCTGCCTTCAGTAAAACCGCTGATTACAGGACAGAGGGTAATAGACTCTGTGTTCCCGATTGCGAAGGGCGGTGCGGCGGCAATACCGGGAGGCTTCGGAACGGGTAAAACAATGACTCAGCATCAGCTTGCCAAATGGTGCGATGCAGACATTATCATATATGTCGGCTGCGGTGAGAGAGGAAACGAAATGACTCAGGTGCTTACCGAGTTTTCGGAAATCACCGACCCGAAGTCGGGCAGGCCGCTTCTTGACAGAACAGTGCTTATTGCCAACACTTCAAATATGCCGGTTGCCGCAAGAGAGGCTTCCATTTACACGGGTATTACACTTGCCGAGTATTACCGAGACATGGGATACCATACGGCTCTTATGGCAGACTCGACCTCACGTTGGGCGGAGGCTTTAAGAGAAATTTCCGGCAGACTGGAGGAAATGCCTGCGGACGAGGGCTTCCCGGCATACCTGCCTTCAAGGCTTTCCGAGTTCTATGAGCGTTCGGGCTACACCGAAAACCTGAACGGCACAGAGGGCTCCGTTACGCTTATAGGCGCGGTTTCTCCGCAGGGCTCAGACTTTTCCGAGCCGGTAACGCAGAACACAAAAAGGTTTACAAGGTGCTTTTGGGCGCTGGATAAGTCGCTTGCATATGCGAGGCATTACCCTGCAATCAACTGGAATAATTCTTACAGTGAATATGTCAACGACCTGTCCGACTGGTACAGGGATAATGTGTCGGTTGATTTTATGCGGTACAGAGATGAGATTTGTTCGCTGTTGCTTGAAGAGGATTCCCTTATGGAAATTGTCAAGCTTATCGGCGCGGACGTATTACCCGACGATCAGAAGCTTGTTATAGAAATTGCAAGGGTAATTAGGGTAGGCTTTCTTCAGCAGAACGCCTTTCATAAGGACGACACCTTCGTACCGATTGAAAAGCAATTTAAGATGATGGAGCTTATTCTTCACCTCTATGAGCGTTCAAAGCAGGTCGTTGCCCGCCAGATACCTATTTCAAGGGTAGTTGCCACGGGCATTTTCGACAAGCTTATCCAAATGAAATATGACATTCCGAACGACAGACCCGAGATGTTTGACGAGTATAAAAACGAAATCGACATATTGCTCGACGGAATACTTAAATAAGGAGGGTTAAAAGTGATTATCAAGCATTTAAAATTAAGTCAGATTAACGGCTCACTTGTAACCCTCGACAATGTTAACGAGGCTTCAAACGAGGAAATCGTCCTTCTTAAGGTGGAGGACGGCACCGAGCGTATGGGCAGAATTGTCAAAATTGACGGCAGCAGTATCACCGTACAGGTCTTTGAAGGTACCAGAGGTCTGTCAATGACAAACACCGTTACAACGCTTACCGGAAAGCCGATGGAAATTCCGCTGTCGCCCGAAATTCTCGGCAGAACCTTTGACGGACTTTGCCGACCGATTGACGGAATGGGAGATATTTTTCCCGACGAGAGACGTGACGTTTCGGGTGCTCCTATCAACCCGGTTTCAAGGGAATATCCGAGGAACTTTATCCAGACGGGCATTTCGGCAATTGACGCTCTGGCAACTCTTATCAGAGGACAGAAGCTGCCGATTTTCTCGGGCTCGGGTATGAAGCACAATGAGCTTGCGGTTCAGCTTGTAAAGCAGGCTAAAATTGCCGACGGCGGAGATTTTGCAATTGTTTTTGCGGCAATGGGCGTTAAGAATGACGTTGCGATGTATTTCAGAAATTCCTTCAGAGAAGCGAACGTTATGGACAGGGTTGTAATGCTTTTAAACCTTGCAAACGACCCGATTATCGAAAGGATAATGACGCCTAAGTGCGCTCTTACGATTGCCGAGTATCTCGCCTTTACGCTTCACAAGCACACGCTTGTAATTATGACGGACATTACCTCTTACTGTGAGGCGCTCCGTGAATACTCAAGCTCAAAGGGAGAAATTCCCGGCAGAAAGGGCTTCCCCGGCTACCTTTATTCCGACCTCGCTTCTCTTTATGAGAGGGCGGGAATGATTGACGGCGTTGAAGGCTCTGTAACTCAGATTCCGATTTTGACAATGCCCAACGATGACATTACTCATCCTATTCCCGACCTTACGGGCTATATCACCGAGGGTCAGATTGTTCTTGACCGAGGGCTTGATTACAGGGGAATTTATCCTCCCATCAGCGTGCTTCCGTCGCTTTCAAGACTTATGAAGGACGGTATCGGTGAGGGCTATACAAGAGAGGATCACTCGACTCTTGCAAACCAGTTGCTTTCAACCTACGCAAAGGTGCAGGATGCAAAAGCGCTGGCATCGGTAATCGGTGAGGATGAGCTTGGCAAGGAGGATAAATTATTGCTGAGCTTCGGCAAGGACTTTGAAGCAAGGTTCTTAAACCAGGGTTACTCCGAAAACAGAAGCATAGATGAAACCCTTGATTTAGGCTGGGAGCTTCTTTCAACGCTTCCGAGAAATATGCTTGACCGTGTCGACGACAAGACAATAGCAAAGTATTATAAGGGTTAAAAATTTTCAGGCAGAAAGGCAGGTGTTATATTATGGCAAATACGGTACCGACCAAGGCTAACCTTATGGCGATGCAGAAATCCCTTGCGCTCGCCAAGCTCGGCTATGAGCTTATGGACAGAAAAAAGAACATACTTGTCCGTGAGATGATGCAGCTTATCGATGAGGCGAAGGAGGTCGACAAAAATATCAATGCCGTTTTCCAAAAAGCGTACAAATCGCTTCAGATGGCAAATATAACACTCGGACTTTGCTCGAACTATGTGCGTAATGTACCGATTGACGACAGCTTCGAGGTTGACTGTAAAAGTGTGATGGGCGTTGAGCTTCCCACCATCACCTGCGAGAAAACCGAGTACAAAAACTACTACGGCTTCGACACGACAAATTCATATCTTGACGAAGCGTATTTTAATTTTAACGAGGCGAAGCGGATGACGGTGCGGCTTGCGCAGACGCAAAGCTCAATTTACCGACTTGCCGACGCTATCAAGAAAACGCAAAAGAGAGCAAACGCCTTAAACAATATAATGATTCCTCAGTTTACACGGGATATTAAATATATTACCGAGGCGCTTGACGAAAAGGAGAGGGAGGACTTCACCCGCCTTAAGGTCGTAAAACGTAATAAGGAAAACACGGAATAAAAAAAGGACGGGCACAGAGACCCGTCCCTACGCGAAAGAAGGTTCTCATTTGAGAACCTTCTTTTTCATTATTTGTTATTATTTATTCTTTATCGAACATTCCCTGCTGGTCCATTTTCATAATGATTACGGCGATTTGGGCACGGCTTGCTCCTTCGGTTGAGGCAACTCGTCCGTCCGCCATTCCGCTGATGATGCTGTTCTGAACCGCCCAGGCGACTGCTTCCTTTGCAAAAGCGCTTACCTTCTTGGCATCGCTGAATTTTGAAAGAATACTGTCGGGATTATCAACCTTAGGAGAACCCATATATCTGTAAAGTATAGTCGCAACCTGTTCTCTTGTTATGTTATCTCCTACGCCGAATTTGCCGTTCTGATAACCCGAAATTATTCCGTTATCCACAGCCCAGTTGACTGCCGCGGCATAATATGCGTTTTTGTCGACGTCTTTGAGCTTGGACGCTTTGCCCTGATAAGCAGTCAAGTCTGCCTTAGCGATACGGGCAAGGATTACAACGAAGTCCTGACGTTTGAGGTTATCCCCCGGTCCGAATTTACCGTTCTGGTATCCTGTGACAAAGCCCTTAACTCCAACGTAGGTTACACTGTCATAGAACCAGGCGTTGCCGGGAACGTCGGGAAACAGCTGTATCGGTTCAAACTTTATACCTTTTTCACGTGCAAAGGTTTCGGCATAGCTTCCCTTATATCCTATTATTTTTTTGAGTGAAACGCCGTTGTAAAGTGTAAATGCATTGTCGGCAATGCTCTCAACACTCGCTGGGATAGTAATGACCTCCAGAGCGGGACATTCGGAAAATGCAGCTTCACCGATAGTTTTCAGATTTTTCGGTAATTTAACCGTTTTAAGAGAGCTGCATTTATTGAAGGCAGCAGTGCCTATTTCGGTAATATTATCCGGGATTTCAATGCTTTCAAGCAGAGGACATTTATAGAAAACCTGTTCGCCGAGCGATTTAAGATTTTGCGGTAATTTGATAGTTCTGAGACTTGAACAACCTGCAAAAGCTCCGTCGCCGATTGTCTCAACAGTCTGAGGAATATCAATGCCCTCAAGAGAAGTGCACATTGCGAATGCTCCGCGGTCTATTTTTTTAAGCTGAGCCGGCATTCTTATTTCTTTAAGAGAAGAACAACCCTCGAACGAAGCGTAACTGAGCTGTGTAATACTGTCAGGTAAAGTTACTTTTTTCAGGTTCTCACAGTAGGAAAAAGCGTCGCCGATTCCCTTCATCGGATACTGTACGACGAGCTCTTCAACGCTCTTGCAGTAATTGAAATTGCTTCTGATTGCTTCCTCTTTGGCGGGAAGAACGATTCTTTTTGCTTCCACGCCGTTTATATACAGATGCCCTGCGCGGCAGAGAGGATTATAGCTGTCAAATTCGAAATATGAATAGCAGAATTGCTCGAGGTCGGAAATATATACCGCTTCAAGCGAGGTGCAGTTACCGAACGGATCCGTACCGTAATAAGATACGGTTTTCGGAATGGTGATGCTCTTAATCCAGTCGCATCCGTAAAACGCCGAGCCGCCTACAATGGATACAGTATGTCCGTCAATCGTTTCGGGAATCACGACGTGTTCCTCGTGTCCGTGATATGCCGGCTTTCCGTAATATCCGGTCGCAATCTGGATTTCGTCCTCGTATTTTCCCGTGTATGCCTCATAGTATGTCCACAATCCGTCTGAGCTCGTGCGTATATTGACGGCAGACGATTCAAACGAGAGCATTGCCGTCAGCGAAAAGCAGATTGAAAGACAAAGTATAATACTGATGATTTTTTTCATTATCCCGACCTCCTTAAACATATTTGTCTGTATGTTTCATATTAACACAATATAACTTTTCAGTCAATAAAAAACTCCCTCACCGAGGGAGCCGAATTTTATTTATAAAGCACATATTGGTCAAAGTTCCTTCCGCCGGAAATTATTCCATCCTGAAGGAAATAGTCGAAGCCGTCGATTACTCCGTCACCGTTCATATCGGCAGCGGTAAAGAAAGCCGAGCTTTTGTCAATGACGTTTTTGTCCGAGAAAGCGTCGCCGTACATAAGGCTGTGGTCGGCGGAGTTTATAAGCCCGTCGCCGTTTACGTCGCCGTAAAGAATGACGGTGGAAATCTCTTGAATTTTTGTCGAGTCGGACGAGGAAACATAGGTGATTACGCAGCCTGTGCCTACCCTTGCGGAGGAGCTGAGCTCTGTGCCGTTTCTTGTGATTCGGATTTTCTGCGCCGTGTTTTCGTACTTTGCCTTTAATGCGCTTACGGTGTTTGCGTTTTGGTTGATACCTACCGTGTAGGAGTAGCGTACTGTTGAAATAATACCGTCACATTCGGCGCAGTGAAGCTCAATCGAGCCGACGCCTGTCTTTGAAGGCTCCTTTGAAACCACCCATTCTCCCTCAGTGTGACCCTTTGCGGGGATTGCGTGATACTCACTGTCACCGCAGCGTGTGCAGGTATATTCCATTACGCCCTTCTTCGTGCAGGTGGGCTCAAACATGACGCTCTGCTCATAGCTGTGACCGAGCGCCTCGGTGGGTACAAGGTAGGTGTGGTTGCAGGTCTGGCAGATATACATATCCTCGCCGCCCGCCGTGCAGGTGGGGGCAGTGGAAACAAAATGCTGATAGTTGTGATGGTATTCGTTGTTATAGTAGCAGGGGTTTGCCACTCTTTCTTCGTAGCTCGCAATTGTCTGATCAAGGTTGCCGAGGTATATTTCTTCACCCGTCATAATATAGTCGTTAATCATAGCGGCAACGATTTCATCGTCAAGCGAGTTGTCACCGTTGACCCCGGTCTTTATAAGGTTGATGCCGTTTGTGACAAGCGAAAGCCAGTTTGCGGAGGCTATGTTGACAGCCCCCTTGATAACCTCAAGCATGACGTTTGTCGAAAGCAGGGCGTTGTCACCCTGAATATTACGAAGCCCCGTGCAGCCGATCATTGCCTTTGCCGACATATTGCTTTCGCTTGAAAGCAGGTTGGACTGAATTTCGAGAGTGTCAACTGCGGTCATATTTGCAAAGACATAGTCGCCGATTCTGCCGACGCCTTCTGCAATAACAATTCTTGTGACATCGGTTCTGCCCGCAAAGGGACCCTCCGCAGCCGACGGATAATCCGGCGTTCTTGCGGTCGTGACACCGTCGCCCGAAAGATAAAGCACACGGTTATCCTTGTCAATAATGTAATAAGCTGTGTTGGTGCCGTCAGTAAGCACGCCTCTTTCAAAATATCTTAAATTGTTTGCCGCATAAGCGTTCAGCGACAAAAGGGAGGTTATCAGTAAAACCAGCGCGGTAATAACTGCCGATGATTTTTTTACTGTATTCATTCTTTTTCCTCCTTTAAATATAATTGTATTATACTTTATAATAATACATATTCGGGACTTTGTAAAGATTTTTTATTATTAATGCGTTTCAAAATGCCGCAAAAGGCATAAGGGCTTGTCATTTTTCGGCAAATATGTTACCGAGTGTAAAAATTCTTGAATTACCGCCAAATATATGTTAAAATATAACCGTTAAGTAAAGGAGATGAAAACTATGCATCTGCAGGAATCGGGCGAAATGTACCTTGAGACAATTCTTATTCTTTCAAAAAAGCAGGAGTTTGTACGCTCTCTTGATGTCGCTGAGCATATGGGCTTTTCAAAGCCGAGCGTCAGCCGTGCGGTAGGGCTTCTCAAAAGCGGAGGGTATATCACCGTTGACGAAAACGGGCACCTTGAGCTTACCGCCGTCGGAAGCGAAATTGCCGAAAAAATATATGAAAGACACAACGTGCTTTCTGATTTCTTTATCAGAATCGGCGTCGACGAGGAAACAGCGCTTGAGGACGCATGCAAAATTGAGCACGACATCAGTGACAAGACCTTTAAAGCAGTCAAGGATTTCTTTGAAAAAATGTGACAGAAAAAACCAAACCGCAGTAATTTTCATTACTGCGGTCTTTTTTATAAGCTTTCTATAAGCTCAATTGCAAGCGGAAACTCCTCGGGCAGCTTGTCACGCTTTTTAAAGCGGCTTAAAATCCTTTGCTTGCCCTCTTGAATAATCTGAGGAATTCTTTCGGTGAGTGTTGCTTCGGCTTCGTTCGGCTCCTGCGGCTGCTCCTGAACCTCAGGCTCTGCCTGAGTCTCGTCTTCCGGCTCGGTATTGCGCTCGTCAAGGGCTTGCTTTACGGCTTTAAGGAACTGCTTTTTTGTGTAAACCCTGATACGTTCAACCCCGAGAGCTCTCGCAAGACCCTCAAGCTGTTCGCAGGTTTTGTAGCCGTATTCGGATAGCATATTTCTGTATTCACGCTTTGTAAAATAGTAGTCAAGCCCGTACAGCAGACCGAAGGCTTTGCGTGTGTCGAAATAGCCCATATTCATTCTGCGCTCATTGGCGTCGTGGTCAAATTCAAAAGCTTCGCCGAGATCCTTTACATCGTAGGGCCTTATGTAAATAATGTCGGCGCAGGACCAGTCCTCCTTATGACCGATGCCCTTTCTGGTTGAAATATCAACGACGATAAGACGGTTGATACCTTTTTTTCTGAGCATACCTATCGGCGCATTGTCGTAAACTCCGCCGTCGAGATATTGCGTGTCCTCCGGACCCTGATTACTGAGCCCCGGGAAGCGAGCAGAAGCCATAAGGTAGTCGATTAAGCTGCCTTCGGGCATCTCTTCAATAAACATTTCAACGGGCTTCATACCGCCGCTTAGCTGTACGGTGACAATGCCGAGCGATATTTTGCTTTGTCTTACAAGGGCTTCGTTAACGGACTCCCGAGTAAGCTCTCTTGCGGGGGTGATGTCGACTCCACCGTTTTTTATTACCTCTTTCATAATCTGAGGGAAATTGCTGAAGCTGAAAAGGTTGTCGCTTGTTTTGAGCTCACCCGGAAGGTTTACGCCGTTTTCAAGGTTAGCGTTGCTCCAGAAGCGGTAAGCCGTGTCGAAGCTTCCCTGCGCTATAAGCGCTCCGTTAATAGCGCCTATTGATGTGCCTGCGATTGCTTCAAACTCAATCCCGAGCTCAAGCATTGCCTTCCAGGCGCCAATTTGGTATGCGCCTTTGGCTCCTCCTCCTGCAAGTATAAGTCCGTATGGTCTCATATTTTCACTCCTAAAGAATTATTAAAAACTATTTTACACCGTTTCCTTTTCTTTTTCAACCGCAGAACGTATACATTCATCGGCAAAGCCGAGTAAAGCACTCTCGTACCTTTCGGGATGCGTGAAATGCGACTGTGCGTGTGCGGCTTTCGGAAAAATAATTATCTGCTTCTTTCCCTGACACGCTTCGTAACATTCGTGTGACATATCTTCCGGCACAAACGCATCGGCGTCGCCGTGGACGAACAACATCGGAAGGCTTGTTTTTGCGACTGCTTTTCTCGAATCACTTGATTTTAAATCGAATTTTAAAAATATCTTACACAGAAGGTTCATCACGTTAAGAATCGGAAAAGCAGGCAGGTGGGCTACGGTTTTAAGCACAAACCGAAATTCCTCCCAACAGCTCGTATAGCCGCAGTCTTCAATTATTCCTACAACGTTTTTAAGCTCAAATTCCGACGCCTGCATAACGGTTGCTCCGCCCATTGAAACACCGTAAAGAATAATTCTTCCGTCGGGCACAAGGGAGTTGAGTGCCTCAATCCATTTCAGCAGGTCCTTTTTTTCAAGCACCCCGAAGCCCGTGTGCTTGCCTTCGCTCGGCGGAGCCTTTCTCTGGTTTATCAAAAAGCAATTGTAGCCGCCCTTCAGAATCGGCTCAACCATTGTAGCAAATTCATAATAGCCTGCGGAATTGTAGCCGTGAACGCATAAAAAGGTGTTCTTTGTAAGTCTTTGGTTTTCATAAAAATCCCCGTACAGCGTAAGGCCGTCATCGGTTTTTACACTCACGGTTTGATACGGATAAAGCCTTTTAATCTTTTCGGTTGCAGCGTCGACCTGCTTAATTACCTTCGCAAGGTTTTCGCCTCCGAGAAGGGGGTCGGGCTTGGTGTTCTCACGGTCTGCCGCCGGGGGATTAAAGAAAATCACCCTCATGGCTATGAAGCAGCCTGCAAACAAAAGAAATATTAAAGCGGCAAAAAATATCAGTATTACTAAAACCGGTTTCATACAGTCACCTCTGAAAAAGATTCTACCACAATGCAGTCTTTCTTTCAACAAGATGTTATTGAATTTTATTTGTATATAGATTATAATTATATAAATATATTCAAAGGGGTGTAGTATGAAAACAGTAACAGTTACCTGCCCTTGCGGAAAGCTGAAGGGCGTAGACAGAGAAAGCACAGTTGAGTTCAGAGGCGTAAAATATGCAAACGCCGCAAGATGGGAATATCCCGTTGAGGTCACCTCCTGGGACGGCGTTTTTGACGCGACGTATCATAAGGATTGCTCATTCCAGCGCAGAAGCTTTGAGCCCGATGAGGTCTGCAACGCCTTCTACCATAATGAATTCAGAAGAGGACAGAGCTTTACCTACAGCGAGGACTGCTTTTACCTCGGTATTCAGGCCCCGAAAAACGCAAAGAAAGCGCCTGTTATAATCTATATTCACGGCGGAAGCTTTACGGGCGGAAGCTATAACGAGTCGCATATCGACGGCACAACGCTTGCAGAAAACGGAATAATCTTTGCCGCTATGAACTACCGTCTCGGACCCTACGGCTTTTGCTCGCATCCCGACCTCACGGATCCTTACGGAGTTTGCGGAAATTACGGACTGTATGACCAGCTTGCCGCAATCAGCTGGATAAGGAATAACATTGCCGCATTCGGCGGCGACCCCGACAATATTACAATTATGGGTCAGAGCGCAGGTGCGATGAGCGTTGATATACACCTTACCAACGACCTTTGTAAGGGCTGGTTTAAGCAGGCTTATCTTATGAGCGGCGCAGGAATGCAACGCAAGCTTTTGAAGCCTCTTACACCTGAAAAGACCGAAAAATTCTGGCAGGCAGTGCTTAAAAAAGCGTGCTGTACCGATATGGAGCAGTTAAAAAAGGTTGAACCGAGAACCCTCTATTATGCGTGGTTTGACGCCTGCAAGCAGTTCTCGTTCAGTATGCCTTACACCTTCCCCGTATATGACGGCAAGCTTCTGAAAAAGGAAAACTTTGTTCTTGAAAAGCTGCCCGATATTCCCTATCTGCTCGGTATGACCACTAACGATATGATCCCTGCGGCGCTTGAACTCTCGCTCAAGAGCTGGGCAAAGAGCGTGCTCAGCCGTAACAAAAACGGCTGCTATGTATATGACTTCGACAGGCCGCTTCCCGGTGACGATAAGGGGACGTGGCACTGTTGCGATATGCTCTATGTTTTCTCTACGCTTCCCGTCAGTTGGCGACCTTTCAGGGAATTCGACTACAAGCTTTCGGGCATGATGAACGATATGCTCTGCGCCTTTGCGAGAAGCGGAAACCCGAACTGCGAAACTCTTCCGTACTGGGAAAGCAGCTGTAAAAGGGTAATGAAGTTTTGTCTTGACACCGCGATGGTACCGTGGGAAACAAAGAAGCTTGTATCAAATACTTTATTTGGAAAAGGAACCAGCCTGTAATGGAAAAATTTAATCACAATTTCACACTCTCCGACAGCGGAGCAAATTACAGAGTTTACGAAAGCGGCGCTGTGAGGTCAAGGCTTGATTTCCTGTCTGACTCAATTATCAGAGTTGCCGTATACAATGAGAACGAGAAGGCAAAAATGCTTCCCACCTTCCTGATAGATCCCGAAAACAGATTTATGACGGAGGGCAGGGACCGCCTGTCGTGCGAGGGCTTTCGCGGGGCAAAGCCGACGGTGAAGTTAACCGACTGCGGCGAGATTATTGAGCTTGGAGACTATACAATAAAGCTTGTATACCGAAATTTTCAGCTTGGCTTCTACCGTTCGGGTCAGCTTCTGTTTAAAGACAGGGCTCCTCTTGCTTATAATTTCGGCGGTGAATTCGGAAACGGCAGCTGTCACTATATTTCGAGAGAGGAAAACGAAAAAATATTCGGACTCGGCGACAAGGGAGGCTCTCTTAACAAAAACGGCAGAGCCTTCCGTATAGAGGCTACCGACTGTATGGGCTTTGACGCGCAGGAAAGCGATCCGCTGTATAAGCATGTGCCGTTTTATATGTGCCGCAACAGCGTCGGAAGCTACGGCATTCTTTACGACACAAGCGACAACTCGTACTTTGATTTCGGCAAGGAAATAAATAACTATTACGGACCGTATAAGTACTTTAAAACAGAGGATAACTGTCTTGTTTATTATGTTATTCTCGGCTCATTTACCGAAATTTTAAAACAGCTTGATACGGTTTGCGGCAAGCAGGCGTTTCCCCCGAAATGGAGCTTTGACTACTGTGCAAGCACCATGGCGTATACCGACGCCGATAACTCGCAGGAGCTTATGGACGGCTTTTTAAAAAAGCTTGAGGAGCTGAATTTCAGCTGTAAAGGCTTTTACCTTTCGTCAGGCTACACCTCTATAGGACCTCAGCGCTATGTTTTCAATTGGAATACCGACAAATTCCCGTCGCCCGAGGGCTTCATAAAAAGCTTTGAGGACAGGGGAGTGCACCTTATTCCGAACATAAAGCCTGCCTTTTTATGCTCGCATCCGATGTACGAAGAAATTGCCGAAAAGGGGCTTTTTGTAAGCTATCCCGACGGCACTCCGTTTGTCACGCAGTTCTGGGACGGGCTCGGAAGCTACCTTGATTTTACTAACCCCGAAGCCTTTGACTTTTGGAAAAAGCAGGTAAAGGATAAGCTTCTTGACAAGGGTATGATTGCAACCTGGAACGACAATAATGAATTTGATATAAAGGACACTTCAGCCGAAGCGTTCGGCTTCGGTAAGGACAGGATAAATGCGTACAGAATCAGAAACACACTAACCTACCTTATGAACGCCTCATCATATACCGCACAGACCGAAAAGCATAGGCATCGTCGCCCGTTTCTTTCGTCAAGGTGCAGTACACTCGCAATCCGCCGACTTGCACAGACCTGGTCCGGCGACAACAGAACGGAGTTTGCCGACTTAAAATACTGCAACAAAATCGGCCTTACCATGTCGCTGTCGGGGCTGAGCTTCTACGGGCACGATCTCGGAGGCTTTACGGGTGATATGCCGTCGAGAGAGCTTTTGCTCAGATGGCTTCAGCTCGGAGTCTTTCAGCCGAGGTTTACCATTCATTCATGGAACAGGGACGGCTCGGCAACAATGCCATGGAGCTATGAGGATATTATTACGCCCGTCAGAAATCTGTTTGCCGAAAGGAAAAGGCTTTTGCCGTACCTTTATAACTGTGCTTATAAGGCTTACCGTGACGCTCAGCCGATTAATGCGCCTTTGTTTTTGTATTATCCCGATGAGTCGCTTGATACCGAATCGGACAGCTTTATGTTCGGCAGGGATATTCTGGTTTCCCCCGTGCTTTACGAAGGGGAAAGCGAAGCAGAGCTTGTACTTCCCGAAGGCGACAGCTGGTACTTCGCGGGAAAGCTTCATAAGGGCGGAGAAGCAATACGCTATACTCTTTCGGCAGAGGACACCGTCCCGTTCGCCGTGAGGGCAGGAAGTGTTATTCCGTATGACGAGGCGGAGTATGGCTTTACGACAGATGAAAAGATTGTCCTCACCGTATATCCCGTCGAGAACGGAAGCTTCAAGAGCGAATACTTTGACGATGACGGCGAAGGCGAAGGCTATCTTGACGGCAATTGCGTTTTGCTCGGCATTCGTGTTGAATGCTCGGCGGATGAGGTTAAGGCGTATGTCCGTAACAACGGATGTGTTAAATATAAGCCAGAAATGAAGCTATGCGATGAGGATACAAGAAGCTTCAGCGTTATTTATGAGGACTGAGGCTGACCGCGTGAAACATCGAAAAAAACTATTTCGCTGTTACAAAACAGGAAATAATCATATTTGTCAGACTGAAGGCTGACGCTTTTTTCGGAAAAGTCAAGAATGTTTGCTGTGACGCCTTTGTCTGCAAGCAAAGCTGATTGAGCGTTAAAATTGCTGTCGGTCAGCACGGCGCAAATGCCTGTAATCAGCATTAACAGTTCCTCTTTTTCCGACTGCGACAAATCCTTATTATCCTTCGCAAGAGTCAGGCAGGCGCTTTTTACCCGTCCCGGCTCATCCTCTTCAAGCTCCAACAGCACAGCTCTGCCGAAATACGAAAAATAATAGTCAAAGCATTTGCCGTTTACAAGAAAGCCGTCTGCGTTCAAAAGCTCGTTATCCAGCGTCTTGTTAAGCCGTTCACAAAACCCCGGGGCGTCGGTGCCGTGCGAAGCGGTGCACGAGCACAGAAGCAGGCAGAGAATTATGCTTATTGACAGTTTTTGCAAATATGTATGCTTTATAAATATCTTCATTTTTTCTGCTCCGAAAAATTAAAATAAAATTAACAATATTTATTATTAAATAGTTTAAAATTAATCTATAATTTACTTTATGAGTTGCTCTCGGACTTTATACCGAAATATTATTGAAGGAAAGCGGTGGTTTTTTGCTTAAAAAATTCAAAAAGATGTCAAAGGGAAAAAAAGCGGGTACAATAATTTTTATTGTTATTATTCTTGCGCTTCTCACATATGTGTTATACAACAACTTTAAGCCCAAGCCGCTTGACGCATATAATGTTACCGAAATCTACAAGGGCGACATTCAGACCACATATGAAACCACGGGCACCGTTATGTCAAACGGCAGCGTTAACTACACCGCCGCCAACGGCGTTAAGGTAGAAAGCGTCAATGTCAGCGTCGGCGACAGGGTAAAGGCGGGCGACAGACTTGCCGACTTTGATGTTTCAACGCTTAACTCGACGCTTTCCGACTACCGCAAGGCATACAACAAGGCGCTTGCGGCGTATAATCAGGCTTCGTCGTCAATCGGCAAGGCTCAGGGTAATATCAGCAGTGCCAATTCACAGATAGCGGCGCTTGACAGGGAAATTGCCGCACTTGAAAAAGAAATAGCCACGGCTGAAAGCAATCCGCCGCAAATAAAGGTTGACCCGTCGGCACAGTACACTCCCGAGCAAATTGCCGAAATGGCTCAGAAGCTGCAAAACGGAGGACTTACTCAAGAGGAAATCGCCGCAATTACAGCCTCGCTTCAGTCGCAGACGGGCTCTGTATCGACTGAGGATATTGAAAAGGCAATTACAAATTCCGTTGCCGCAAAAAGAATACAGCTTGCTCAGAAGCAGTCGCAAAGACAGCTGCTTGAAACGCAGAAAACCCTTTACAATGCACAAACCGATGACACTGCGCTGAGCATTTATAAGCAGGTGTTAGAGCAGAAAAAGGCGGACTACGACAATTATCAGACCCTGTATAATCAGCTCAAGGACGGTTGGGTAGCCTCCTCCGACGGTATTATTACCGAGGTGAATATTATTCCGGGTCAGGTGTTCACGCCCCAAAGCAAGAACTCAACTACCACCGATATTTCCTCAATTTTAAGTTATGTTTCGGGCAACGCCGATATGACTAACGTCCTGTCGGATATCATCGGCTCGGTTTCCGGGTCGAACAGCGGAAGCGCAGTCGGTCTTGTGCTTGAAAACTCGGATGAGTTTATTGCCGAGTTTTCGGTCGGAAAGTATGACCTTCTCAGCATCAAGGTCGGACAGAAGGTAACCGTTTCTTCGCTTGACAGTGAATATGAGGGCGAGGTTATCTATGTCAGCGCAACTGCAACCGAGTCAAATTCTTTTGATATAAATTCCCTTGCTTCAACCTTCTCCGGCGGTTCGGGAAGCTCCGCAAACGGTGCGCTTGTCCGTATCAAGATTCTCAACCCGGACGAAAAGGTAATAATCGGCTTTGACGTTGACATAAAAATTGACACCGAAAAAATTGAGGACGTACTCGTTATGCCGATTGACGCCGTTGTCACCGAGGACGGCATAAACTATGTATACAGCGTTGACGATGAAAATATCGTTTCCAAGCACGAGGTTGAGGTCGGCGCATATTCCGAGGATGATTATGAGCTGGTTTCCGGTCTGTCGGCAGGCGACAGAGTTGTCGACAATCCCAAGACCACCATTACACAGGGAGAGAAAATTTCCGTCAAAGAAAAATGAGGAGCACATTAGG
Organism: Clostridia bacterium; assembly: GCA_017438845.1. Classification (GTDB taxonomy): domain Bacteria; phylum Bacillota; class Clostridia; order Oscillospirales; family Acutalibacteraceae; genus Fimenecus. The sequence goes on from JAFRUO010000005.1 coordinate 165,351, forward strand.
TGAATATTAAAGAAAATATACGAATTGCAATATTCAGTATTAAAACAAATTTAATGCGTTCACTGCTGACTATGCTCGGAATCATAATCGGCGTTGCTTCGGTCATTTCGGTTATCACCGTCGGCAACGGCGGCAGGGATTATATAGTCGGTATGATAAGGGATATGGGCAGCAGCGCTATTACCATAAGCGTTGATGCCACCACGGCGGCTAATTCCGATTACATCACCGACAAGGATATTCAGGCAATCAGGGAAATTGATGCCGTGCAGTATATTTCCCCTATGGTTATGAGTATGGGCGCTATGAGCACCGAGAGGCAGACAGGTATCGGAATCCTTATGGGCGGTAACGAGGAAATGCGTTACGTTATGAGCGGCGACTGCGTTTACGGGCGTTATTTTACCCGTGCCGAAGCCGATGCGGGTAAAGCAGTCTGTATTATCGACTCTTCAAGCGCACTTCAGTTTTTCGGAAAGAAAAACTGCGTCGGTGAGTATATTACTTTTACCTATGACGGCGTGCCTACCAGCATCAAAATAATCGGCGTCACCGATATGGCGAGCACCTTCGGAAGCGACTCCGAGGAAATGATGGAACAGATGCAGGCAATGGGCGGCACGGCGATGTCGGGCGGTATGGTTATGGTTCCGCTTAAATTCGCCACTAATGTTATAGGTATGAGCGACCGTTATGACACGGTTTATATTATCGCTGCCGATGAGAACGAGCTTGACGCTGCGGGAAATGCGGCGCTTAACCGTATACGGGCAAGGCACAACAACTATGAAAAGGACTGCTATATGCTTACGAATATGGCGACCTATATTGACCTGCTTGACACTGTTATAAACGTGTTCACAATCTTTATAGCTGCCGTCAGTGCTATTTCGCTGATAGTCGGCGGTATCGGCGTTATGAACATAATGCTGGTTTCAATTACCGAACGCACCAGGGAAATCGGTATACGAAAAGCTCTCGGCGCAAAGACCTCAAATATACTTTTCCAGTTCCTGACCGAGTCAGTTATTCTTTGCGTAATCGGAGGTGCGATAGGGCTTCTTGTCGGCGTTTCGGGCGCGGCGCTTGTTTCGTCAATAATGAAAATACCGCTTCAGGTCAAGTTTTCCACCGTTGCGCTTGCGATTGGCTTCTCATCGTTTATCGGTATCGTTTTCGGCGTATACCCTGCCAAGAGGGCGGCGAAGATGCCTCCGATAGAAGCGCTCAGAAGAGATTAAATTATATTCTGTCAAAGCTCCCTTTCGGGGAGCTTTGCTTTTTTGGACGCAAAAAAAGCAAAGCAGAACTGCGGAGAATATTTTGCAAAAATTCCTTCATTTTAAGTAATAAATTGACTGACCCTTTTGCATAGTTAAAATACGAATATACAGCTTTGACAAGCAAAAAACTTTACATTTATTGTCGAAAAAAACCTTGAAACAACGAGTTTTTGACCTTTTGAACAGGTTTTTGAACATTTTGAATGTCGAAAAGCAAAGACATTTTTCTGCTAAAAAATGTATTTTTTCGGGCTTTACGACAAAAATATACAAAAAAATATGAAGTTTTTCTTCCAAAATCTTTCAACCGATATTCAACGCAAAATTTATAAATGCTACTTGATAGAAGAGTATTAAAGTATTATAATAGAAACATAAATAATAGGAGGAATACTGTAATGACCAAAAGAGTTATTTCATTTTTACTTTCGGCAATTCTTGTGCTGTCCTGCCTTTCGGTGCTCGGCGTAAGCTCGTTTGCGGCTTCGGCGGTTATTCTTACGGCGGACAAAACCAAGGCAAGCATAGGTGAAATTGTAACCGTAAGCTATAAGGTTCCCGCAGGAATCGATTCTTATGTCGGCGGACTTCAGGTGAACACCGATTACTTCACCGTCGTTGAAGCAAAAGCTGCAAACCACGCAGGCATGGCTCAGGTCGCTGTCACAGACCGTGCCGACAACTTAAAGGTGATTGGCTTTGCAGGTATGAAGCTTGCCACAAAGGCAAACGAAACGCTTTTCACCGTTAAGCTTCAGGTTAAGAAAATGGGCGGAACCCTCGCCGCAAGAACTAAGGAGGCTTACGACGCTTCCGACAAGGCTTTGAGTGTTGAGGGCGTTAACCTCGTTATCAAGCCCGGTGACAAGAATATCAATTTTCCCGACGTAAAGGAGGGAAGCTGGTACTACAACGCAGTTGAATACTGTGCGGTAAAGGGCTTTATTTTCGGCTATTCAAACGGATATTTCGGACCTGCCGACAACCTTAAACGTCAGGACTTTGTTTGCATACTTGCACGAATCGCAGGTGCTGACCTTTCAAAGTACGAGGGTAAGGCTTCCAAGCTCAAGGACGTTAAGACCGGTGCTTATTATGCTTCGGCAGTTAACTGGGCGGTTGACAACAATATAATCGCAGGCTACCAGAACGGAAACTTCGGCGTAGGCGATAACATCACCCGTGAGCAGGTTTGCACAATTCTTTACCGCTACAAGGGCTCGCCTGAGGTTACCGAAGGTGACACGCTCGCCAAGTTTACCGACAAGGCAATGGTAAGCAGCTTTGCACACGATGCAGTTGTCTGGGCGGTTCAGAACGGCGTTATCAGCGGAATGGCTGACGGCAGAGTAGCACCCAGAGAGGGCGCTTCCCGCGCACAGATAGCCGTTATCATTATGAATATGGATAAGAACGGAATGTTCGCAGACTGACACTAAACCATGAAAGCGGAGCTTAGCTCCGCTTTTTTGTTTGCTTAAAAACGGTCTTTATGTTATAGTATAAATAACAAGGGAGTGTTAATATGCCGCTTAAATTAATCCGACAGGATATTACAAAGCTCGAATGTGACGCCATAGTAAACGCCGCAAACTCCACTCTGCTCGGCGGAGGAGGGGTTGACGGCGCAATTCACCGTGCCGCAGGGCCTGCGCTTTTGGAGGAGTGCCGTACCCTTCACGGCTGTAATACGGGTCAGGCGAAAATCACGGGAGGGTATAAGCTTCCGTGTAAATATGTAATACATACAGTCGGCCCCGTCTGGCAGGGAGGGGGACATTCCGAGGAAAAGCTGCTTCGCAGCTGTTACAGAAGCTCCCTTTTACTTGCGAGGGAAAACGGCTGTGAAAGCGTGGCGTTTCCGCTTATTTCCTCGGGCGTATACGGCTACCCCAAGGACAAAGCCTTAAAGGTTGCAGTTGACGAAATAACCGCATTTCTGCTTGAAAACGAAATGCTGGTATATATTGTAATCTATGACAAGTCTGCGTTCAGGATAAGCGAAAAGCTTTTTAACGACATAGCCACGTTTATTGACGACAAATATGTTGACGAGCATTTTCGTTTTGACTTCAGAAACCGTGCCACAGGTGAGAGTACGGTGCTTTCCGATACGGCTATGCTTTCGCTTGACGATGACGAGCTTATCGGAAAGACGGAGATTTTACCCTCATTTTCCGAGGCGCCGAGGGCGGTGGGCAGCGCCCCGAGCGCTTCTCTTGACGACGCGTTAAAGCAGATTGACGAAAGCTTTTCCGAAATGCTGCTTCGCAAAATCGACGAAAAGGGAATGACCGACGCCGAGTGCTATAAAAAAGCGAACATCGACCGTAAGCTCTTTTCAAAAATCAGGAGCGATTTGCATTACAAGCCTAAAAAAACGACCGCCCTTGCGTTTGCAATTGCGCTTGAGCTGTCGCTTGACGAAACCAAGGATATGCTGATGAAGGCGGGCTATGCCCTCTCGCACAGCAATAAGTTTGATATCATTATTGAATATTTTATTTCAAATAAAAACTACAATGTCTTTGAAATCAATGAAGCGCTGTTCGCATTTGACCAGGCATTGCTGGGGGTATAATATTTGTCGCTTTTAAAGCGACCTTAAAAGAATATTTCCGAACTATAATGTGTTTGTAAGGTAACGAAACCGAACAAACACATTATTTTTTTGGAGGTAAAATTATGAAAAACGAAAAGAACATCAGAAACACAAAAAACGGTATTACAGAGCTTGTATTCATTCTTGACCGTTCAGGCTCAATGTCGGGACTTGAGGGCGACACAATCGGCGGCTTCAACTCCCTTGTCGAGAAGCAGAAAAAGGAGAAGGGCACCTGCCTCGTTTCAACGGTGCTTTTTGATAACGTCAGCGAGGTGCTCCATGATCGTGTAAGCCTTGAAGAAATCAAGCCCATGACCGACAAAGATTACTATGTAAGAGGCTGTACCGCACTCATTGACGCTATCGGCGGAGCGGTAAAGCACATCTCAACCGTTCACAAATACGCAAGAAAAGAGGACGTGCCGGAGCATACAATGTTCGTAATTATTACAGACGGCTACGAAAACGCAAGCCACCGCTATTCCTCCGACGAGGTAAAGAGAATGATTGAGCAGAAGAAGGAGCTCGGCTGGGAGTTTCTGTTTATCGGCGCAAATATTGACGCCGTTGAAACCGCAAAGCACTACGGTATTTCCGCCGACAGGGCAGTAAACTATCACGCCGACAGTCAGGGCACAAGGGTGCTTTACAAAAACGTATCCGAAACCGTTGCCTGCATGAGAGCGTGCGAGCCGATTGCCGCAGACTGGTCGGACGAGATTAATAAAGATTTTAATTCAAGAAAGAAATAATCGCACAGTCATGGCGCATATCCAAACGGGCGACTGATTGTCGTCCGTTTTTATGTGTACGCTGCCAGAGCATTGTGTTTTTTTCTTTATTTGATATAATTTATTTATATTAAATTTTGGAGGGATTTTAAATGAAAAAAACAGGAACGAGGAAATCGTTATCATTAATTCTTGCACTGATAATGATGATATCGACGTTGCCGTTGACAGGCATTCAGATTTTTGCCGATCCGACATATGGAAGCGGCGAATATAGCTATATTCTTCTTGATGACGGAACAGCTGAAATAATTGAATTTAACAAAAACAATACCGTAACAACCACATTATCTGTTCCTTCAACCTTAGGCGGGCATACAGTCACTTCAATCGGAGACGAGGCGTTTAAAGGCAACTTTACTATACACAAACTGACCTTGCCCTCAACTCTTAAAAGAATCGGAAACCGCGCTTTTTCGGGAACGAACTTACAAGGGACAAAACTCAACATTCCCGCCGGCGTTGAGGAGATCGGAGAGAATGCGTTTTACGGCAGCTGGCTCTCATCTGTCAAAATGAACAGCGGCTTAAAAACAATCGGGAAAAATGCGTTTGCAAAAAGCCGAATTCAGTCTGCTGTTATACCGTCAACCGTAACCAACATAGGTGAAAGCGCTTTTGAAAGCTGCAATGAATTGTCAACCGTTACGTTAAATTGTAAAGCAACGGTTTTACCGAAAAAAATGTTTTACGGTTGTTCTGCTCTCAAGGGTATTTCAATTCCTTCAGGGGTTGCCGTTATCGGAGAAAGTTGCTTTAATGAATGCGGTTTAAGCAGTTTAACCATTTCGAGCACTGTAACATCAATAGACAAATGCGCATTTTGCAGTTGCGGAAAATTGAATTCTGTCAGCTTTTCATCCTCTTTAAAAAGCATAGGTGAATCTGCTTTTTCCGGATGTGGTTTTGAAAACTTAAATTTGCCCGATAATCTTACTTCACTCGGGTCAAATGCTTTCAATTATTGTGAATCCCTTGTTTCTGTGTCAATCCCCGGAACTTTGAAGGAAATCGCATCTTGCGCTTTTAAAAACTGTTGTTCTCTTACGAACGTTTCGATTAACAGTGGAGTAAAAACCATAGGTTCCGAGGCGTTCAGCGAATGCGGAAGTTTAAGCGAAATTACTATTCCGGACAGCGTTACGCTTATCGGCTCGAAAGCCTTTTATTATTGCACCGCTCTAAACAAAATAACCATATCAAAAAATATTGCAATAATTGAATCTCAAGCTTTTTCAGACACTGCATATTATAACAATTCAAACAACTGGGAAGACGATAGCGTTTTATACATCGGAACAAACTTAATACACTCAAAGGCAGGCTATTCACCCAGTCAGCGTTCTTTAACCGTTAAGTCCGGTACCAAGCTGATTGCTGAAAACGCTTTGGAAAAATTAGAAAATCTTAATAATATAAGTATTCCCTCGAGTGTGATACATATTAATAAGGAACCCATCTATTTATACGCCCCGATCAGGTCAGCTTCAAGCGACCTGGCTGTTTACAGTGATAATTGCCTTATTACAACTTCAGATTGGGTTCCGTTAATTGAAGAATACACCGTACTTGATAATACAAGATTAATTGCCGACGGTGCTCTCATTAGAGCTTATACTTTAGAAACAATTACTATACCTGCATCGGTAAAAATAATCGGCGAAAATCCTTTCTCTTCAAACGTAAAGACAATAAAGGGGTATAGCGGATCATATGCGGAAACATATGCAAAACAACATAAGCTCCAATTTGTAGCGCTTAATTCCGGATCAACTCCCGATCCCACTCCCACTCCCACTC
>JAFRUO010000006.1 GCA_017438845.1 Clostridia bacterium
CCGGCTAAGACGTCGCCCTTTCACGGCGGAGTAACGAGTTCAACTCTCGTACGGGTCACCAATGGTACCATAGCCAAGTGGTAAGGCATGGGTCTGCAAAACCCTGATCCCCAGTTCAAATCTGGGTGTCGCCTCCAAAGCGAAAATCCTGTCGAAAGACGGGATTTTTGCTTTGTATTATTAAGTATTAATTATTCAGTTTTAAGTTTTCAATAAAAGCGGGTAATCCGACAGAATACAGAAAACAGCAGTACGTTGTTCTTGCAATTGTCCGGCAAACTGTTTATAATCTTTCTGGATATAATAATAAAAGGGATGTGCTTTATGATTATAAAAAACGGTGACGCGTATCTTGGCTTTTCCCCTGTTGACTATGAATTCCCGAGGCTGACGAAGGAGCATCGCGAGTATGACGAAGTCATCTCAAACTGGATTAATGTACGGTTTGAATATCCGGATAATCGTCATAAGAAAAGAACTGAGATGTGCGCCTGCATTCTTACTTTTGAAATAGAAAGCTTTATATTCTCTCTTAAACAGCTCGTTTCAGGTCAGATCATTCAAGCACAGCTTGATGCAATAGAGCCGTATTTTAATCTGTCGGCTTATGCATATAATAAAATGTACGTTATTCACGCAAAATATCAGACGGATGAGGATATACTTTATGAGGTTGAACAAATTGTCGGTAAAGAACAACTTACCGATTTTTTAATTCAGTTTGAAGAGGAGTTTTCCTCCTTCCCTGTCCGTTGACGCTATTTTATTATAAAGGGATTAGTTCATGACTATCAACGAAAACAAAATCGGAATAATATCAAAGCTTCTGCTCTTTACCGCAACGCTTATCTGGGGCAGCTCATTTTTTATACTCAAAAACACTCTTGACGAGCTACCGACATTTTTCCTTTTAAGCGTACGCTTCCTTGCGGCGGCAGTCCTGCTCGGGCTCATATTTGCCAAAAGGTTTAAGCGCTTTAATTTAAAGCACCTGCGTACAGGCTTGGTTACGGGTCTTTCACTCGGCATTGCTTACGCAACGCAGACTGTCGGACTTGACCACACTACGCCCGGCATTAACGCCTTCCTTACGGCGACCTACTGTGTGCTTGTGCCGTTTATGATGTGGGGCGTCACTAAAAAAGCGCCCGACAAATTTAACCTGATTGCTGCTGTGCTGTGCCTTACGGGCATAGGACTGGTGTGCGTCGGTACGGGAGCTTCCGGCTTCGGCATAGGTGAGGTGCTTACGCTTGTAAGCGGCGTGTTCTTTGCTTTGCAGATGGTGGCGGTTGCGGTCTGGGGCGATGACCTCGACCTGATTGTGTTCACGGTAATACAGTTCTTTACGGCGTTTCTCGTCAACCTTGTCTGCTTCTTCGCCTTCGGTGAAAAAATACCCGAAAGCATTTCGTTCGGCTCGGTGCTGTCGCTCGCATACCTTGCTGTGATGTGTACGATACTCTGCTTTTTGTTTATGAATTTCGGAATCAAGCATACCTCGGCGTCTTATTCCTCACTGGTGCTCAGTCTTGAGGCGGTGTTCGGCGTGCTGTTTTCGATTATATTCTATCCCGACGAGCATATCACTCCGCAAATCGGCTGCGGCTTTGCGGTTATTTTTGTAAGTATGGTAATCAACGAAACGAAGCTTTCCTTTTTAAGAAAGCATAAGGAATGAAACTGTAAATATTTTGTTACATTTACGGTCTTTGTTTGAAATTGCGTTTTTTTTGTGATAAAATCAATCTGTATTCACGGCAAGGAGGTATTCACTTGGACGAAAACAAAGAAAAAAACAACGCCAATGAAGGTCTTTCCGATGAGGAGCTTCGCCTCAAAGAGGAAATGGAGGAGCTTGCCAGGACTTTTCAGGAGGAGCTTGACAAGGCTAAGGCTGAGGAGGAGAAGCTCGCCGCCGAAAAGCAGGAGGAGCTTGACATTTTAATACAGGAAATTGAAGAGGAGAAGGTCGACGAGGACCCGGAAAATATTCCCGAGGATCAGCTTTGCGAATGCTGCGGCGAAAAAAGAAGGGGAACGAAGGACAACCCCGATTCACCGTACTGCGCCTCGTGTGAAAAGGGCTTAAGGCATTATCCGTTTGACTTTCTTAACATAATTCTTGTGCTGATATTTATCGGACTGAGCCTGTTCGCCTGTACGAATTTTGCAGGCAGAATCAAGACCTATGCCAGAGTGGCTGAGGCTGACAAGCTTGCCCGAAACGCTAAAAGGCAAAGCGCATACGGTGCGTATCAGAGCGCAGTGCAGTCGTTAAAGGACAGCTCAATCAACGCCGAAATGGTATACAGCCGTCAGCTTCAGAACGCCTTTGCAATCGGCTCGCTTGAGGACGTTCCGAGCTTTAACACTCAGTTTAACGCTTGGGAGCTTAAGCTTCCTCACCTGAGAAAGGCGTACAATATCTTTAAAACATACGACGGTATGACCGCCGCAAGGACTATCGGCTACGGCTATGTTTACGAGTATGAGGACATTGACGATATGTCCAAGTTCCCGTATGACGACATAATGAAAAAGCTTGACGCTATGATAAACGCACCCGTCGACAGAGCGACTATCAAGGCTCAGGTCGAGGAGGGGCTTCAGGCGGACAACACGCCCTACGGCATACAGGCGGACGTGTATGACACGAGCATGGTAAACTTCCTTAGGATGTACATTTCCGCAATGTGCGAAAAGGATATCGAAACACAGAAGCAGTATCTTGAGGAAATTCAGAAGACCAACCCCGAATACACATGGATTTACTCCGCTATGCTCGGAGAAATCTACATCAAGCAGGGCAAGGACGTTACCGAGCTCTGCAACCAAATCAGGGCGGTTGACGCGGAGGATTCTGTCGCAGACCTTCTTACGGTAATGCAGCTTCGCACACAGGGCAAGTATGACGAGAGTATCAAGCTTGCACAGACCTGGATTGACAAAAATGACACCTATATTTACGAGTTTTACCGTCAGCAGGCGCTTTGTTACCTCAGCAAGGAGGAGTACAGACAGGCATACGGTGCGGCAAGCTCCGCAACCGAGCTTAACAACTCAAAGCAGAGCTATGACACGCTTGCGCTTTGCTGTCTTGCAAACAAGAATCAGACGGGCTTTGATGAAATCAAGAAAATGTACGACCGGTACGAGCTTGACTTTTCCGCAGACGTAATCGCTTACAGAGACGGAAAAATATCCTTAAAGGAAATTTTAACGCAGGGAGATTTTGATGTATAATGAGAATACTGTATGTAATTGTTAAATATCTTACGGTTGTCGGCACCTTCTCCAAAGCGTTTTTTGAGCACCTCAGCTGCAGGATTTACGAGGTGATTATTGAGGACGGAAGGTATTTGCCGCCGACCGAAATGTGCGGTCACGTTGAGCACGAAATAATTAAAAAGCGTCCCGTTTGCTTCGGCGTCTGCTTTTTCCCGTTTATGTTCAGCCTGATAATCGGTCTTGTTTTCCTGAGCGCAGGAAGCATGAACGTCTACTTCCTCGGTGAGTTTTTCGTTAAGGACACGCACATTCCGAACTTCTTAAACTACGTTTTCCTCTGGCTCGGAATCTCGTTCCTTACAAACCTGTTCCCTTCGCTTGAGGACGCAATTGCGCTCAAGGAGCTTATCTATAATAAGGAAACGAACATATTTGTAAAGATTATCGCTGCACCGATTTTTGCGGTTCTTTACTGCGGAGCATACCTTGAGCATTACGGTGTTACGCTTCTGACGAGCATAGCGTTTTCGCTTGCCCTGCCGTCAATTTATTCGGCGCTGTTCACGGCATTGCATCTGGTGTAAAATTAATATTTGCTTTTCAAAAGGACAGATCCGCGGGTCTGTCCTTTTTGTTGACTTTTTTCAACATCCAACCGTAGGGGGCGACCATCGGTCGCCTCTATTTTTTGATGTAATTAAATTTATCTGTAGGGAGCGGAGTGTAAAAGTGAAGAGTGAAGAAGTAATAAGTATTTGCTTCGCAAACTGTAGGGCGGATAAACAAATTAATCACATCAACTCTGTCGGGCGACCAATGGTCGCCCCTACGGCGTGTAATGTTTATTTTGTCAAACAATTGCGGGACGTCGTGGACGCCGTCCCCTACGGATGAAAGCCTTCCCCTCCGAGGGGAAGGGGGACCGCTTGCGGTGGATGAGGTGTAATATAATCACATCAACAAAAAATTGCACCCGACATAAAGTCAGGTGCTTTTTTTACTTTTTGTGCGGATTATTCCGAAGCCTTTTCCTTCGCTTCGTTTCCGTCGCCGACAATCTCTTCCGACTCCGAAGCTTCCTCCGAGGTTTCGCCGTCCTTCTTTTTGGTGTTGATTCTTTCCTTTCTTTCCTCAAGCCTCGGAACAAGGCTTTCCTTGTAAAGAATAAGCAAAATTGTCGCCACGGGGATTGAAAGGAAAATACCGAGTATTCCTCCGAATTTTCCCCCGACCGTCAGAACGACAACCGTCCAGATTGCAGGTATACCGAGTGAGCCGCTGAAAAGCTTCGGCTTGATAATCATACCGTCCACGCTCTGAATTATAACCGTGAAAATCAGGAAATAAAGTGCATAAACGGGCTTTGCCAAAAACAGGATAAACGCTCCGATAACTGCTCCGATAACCGGGCCGAAGGTGGGTATCAGGTTCGTAACGCCTACCACAACCGAAATCAGCGCAACATACGGGATTTTTGCTATCAGCATAAAAATCGCATTGGCTATTCCGACTACGAGCCCGTCAAGTATGGTGCAGCTTAAATACCTTGTGAAAATTGAGTGACAGCGGCTCCAGAACCTGTTGAGCTGTTCAAACCTTTGCGTGCTCATATATGAGCGGCGGAAGCGTTGGGTTACCCTGATAAGGCTATCCTTGCCGAGCAGGAAGCATATTGCGAAAACAAAGCCGAAGGCAAAGTTCGAAAAGCCCGTGCCTACTCCCTTGAGCGTGGTGAGAATCGAGCCCATATTGTCAAAGGCGTTGCTTGCAAAGCGGTCAACAAGGTTTTTGGCTTCCTGAGAAATTCGGGTAACGTCAAGTTTGATAAATCTGTCGCTGAATTTTGCGGCAAGCGTCTCAAGCTTCTCTATGTAAAGCTCCCTGTTTGAAATAAGGGCTGATACGCTTGAAATCAGCGACGGAATAAGTGTCGCAAGAAGCACGCCCAGGCAGATAAGTATTATCAGCAGTGTAACGATTACCGCCAGCGTATGCCTTGCGGAAGCCTTCTTTATTTTTGAAAAAACCTTTTTCTCAAAAAAATTGACAACGGGATTAAGCAGGTACGCTATTGCGCCGCCGATTAAGACGGGCGACAGCAGCTCGGCGATTTTCCCGAACAGCGCAGAAAACATACCGAGGTGCGTCAGAAACAGATACAGCAGTACCGCCGAGCAGGTAGCAATCGTGTATGACGACCACGGCTTGTTGAGCAATGATTTCAGTTTATTCATAATACCCTCCGCAATTAATATACAATTATATTATCACACAAAAACAAGCTGTGTCAATTATACTATATTATATTGTCAGCCGAGGAGTTTTCTGCTAAAATCAAAGTGAGGTGAGTCATATGAAGAAGCTGACCGTACTTTTAACCGTATTTTCAATAATTTTTCTGCTCTGCTCGTGTTCGGGAAAAGCCGATGCCGAAAAGGCAAAGGCGGATATTCTGTCCTTTTGCAACGTCCAAAGGCAGAAAGAAGGCATAGGAGAGCTTACTCTTGACGGCGAGCTTTGCGAGGCGGCGCAGGTCAGGGCTCGGGAAATCAGTATGCCCGAAAGCTTCAAGCATATAAGGCCCGACGGCAGCGGATGCTTTACCGTGCTTAAAATGAATTACACAAAGGCAGGCGAAAACCTTGCAAAGGGTAAGCCCGACGGGCAGGAGATTGTCGATGCCTGGATGAATTCCGAGGAGCACCGTAAGAATATAACGGATGCTCAGTTCACCCGTGCGGGCATTGCCTCCTTTGAAAAGAACGGAGAGTATTATTGGGTAATGCTTTACGTCGGCTGACTACCTGCAGAAGCGGTGACTGCCGATAACGACAATCACGGGCCTTGAGAACATCCACTTGCTTGAGGTCTTGGCAGGATTATAATAGTATATTGCACCGCCCGAGGGGTCCCAACCGTTTATGGCGTCCCGGGCGGCTTTTTTTGCCGTACTGTCAGGCTCTACGTTCCAGTTGCTGTCGGTTACGCAGGAAAACGCTCCCGACTGATAAACAACTCCGGGTATGGTATCGGGAAAGGACGGGTGCTTTACTCTGTTGAGCACAACCGCGCCGACCGCCACCTGACCCGTATAAGGCTCTCCTCTTGCCTCGGCTGAAATCACCTTAGCGAGCAGATAAATGTCATTGCTGCTGTAAGTTCCCGACGATGACGAAGAGGAGCTTATGCCCATTGCCGCCAGAGTTTTAGGACCTGCGATACCGTCGACGGTCAGTCCGTTCTTTTGCTGAAAATACCTGACGGCCTTCTGCGTCTGCGCTCCGTAAATGCCGTCAACCGCGCCGCTGTAATAGCCCCACGATTTCAGCCTCGTTTGAATTTTCCTGACTTCTTCTCCTCGTGAGCCGAAGCGGGAAAGCACGCTTACGCTTTTTGAACGTGAGTACGCCTCAAACGCAATGGCGGCAAGCGTGAGTATTATCATAAGAACCGATAAAATTAATACTGCCTTTTTTGCAGAAGGGTGAGATAAAATTTTAAACATTTTTTTCACTCCGAAATTTTGTGGTGAATTTATTGTTTGCAAATTGAAATAATATATACCAAGCAGGGAAAAATTGTGTATATCACAGAGGTTAACCACAAGATATGACGTAGTAAAAAAGGGCTGAAAAAATTTTTGAAAAAAGTGAAAAATTTTTGTTGACAAGCGCCCTTCTCTGTGATATTATATCAAAGCTGTCTGCGAGAGATTGACAGGCAAAACGAGCAAAAGTTTTCAATATTTTTTAAATATTGGTGCTTGACAAAGGCTTGCAGAAAGTGCTATAATACAGTTCCCGCCGAACAAAAGCGGGAAAACTGCTCGGACCTTGAAAATTAAACAACGACGAAAAGGAACCCTGAGATTCCGAGTACTGCAGAAACGCAGTACGAGGGAGAACAGAAAAGTACGAAAAGTACGAACCCAAATCGAGTAGATTTAGGAAGAAATGAGCGAGAAA
>JAFRUO010000007.1 GCA_017438845.1 Clostridia bacterium
AAACATATTAACAAATCTACCCCTCAGTCAGCCTTTGGCTGACAGCTCCCCTCTCAAGGGGAGCTTGTATGGTTATAATGATCATTGAAGGCTTTAAACTTAAAAACAAATAATTACGGTAGGGGCTAACCGATAAAACGTGAATAGTGAAGAAGTAACAGGTGTTTGCTTCGCAAACGTAGGGGCGACCATCGGTCGCCCGCATAGATTAGATGTATTTATATTCCACCTCATCCACCGCAAGCGGTCCCCCTTTTTTCTCCGAAAACAGGAAACCCTCTGTCTGCTTCGCAGACATCTCCCTTAACAAGGGAGTCACCTCAAGGGGAAGGCTTTCGTCCGTCTGTGATTTTTTACCGAAATATCTTGTAAAAGCGACACTTCGGTGGTATAATATTATGCGGAAAATTTACACACTAAGGAGTCTTTAAATGAACATTACCGAAAGCATTAAATATATCGGAGTCAACGACAGAAGTCTTGACCTTTTTGAAAGTCAGTACATCGTTCCCGAAGGAATGGCGTATAACTCATACCTTATCCTCGACGACAAAATTGCCGCCTGCGACACTGCCGACAAAAATTTTGCGGGGGAGTGGCTTTCAAACCTTGAGGCGGCGCTTGACGGAAGAGCGCCCGACTACCTTGTCGTTCACCACGTTGAGCCCGACCATTCGGCAGGCATACGTCTGTTTCTCGAAAAATATCCCGAGGCAAAGCTTGTGCTCAATGCGAAGGCGCTGAAATTCCTTACTCAGTTTTACGGCGATATTAACGAGGGCAGGGTAATCACCGTTTCCGACGGCGATACTCTTTCGCTCGGCAGTCACGAGCTCAGCTTTACCTTTGCGCCTATGGTACACTGGCCGGAGGTTATGGTAAGCTACGAAAAAAGCGAGGGCGTGCTGTTTTCGGCGGACGCCTTCGGAAAATTCGGCGCGCTTGACGCCGACGAGGACTGGGCTTGCGAGGCGAGAAGGTATTATTTCGGCATCGTCGGCAAATACGGCATGCAGGTACAGAGCCTTTTAAAGAAGCTCGGAGGACTTAAAATTAACGCTATCTGTCCGCTTCACGGACCCGTGCTCAGTGAAAACCTCGACTACTACATCGGGCTTTACAATACCTGGTCGTCCTACGGCGTTGAGAGCGAGGGCGTATGCATCTGCTACACCTCCGTTTACGGCAACACCGAGCAGGCGGTCCTGCTTTTGGAGGAGGAGCTTAAAAGGCTCGGCTGTCCTAAGGTTGCGGTAAACGACCTTGCACGGTGCGACATGGCTGAGGCGGTTGAGGACGCCTTCCGTTACGGAAAGCTGGTGCTTGCAACCACGACCTATAATGCGGACATTTTCCCGTTTATGAAGGAATTTATCTCGCACCTTACCGAGAAGAATTATCAGAACAGAACTATCGGCTTTATTGAAAACGGAAGCTGGGCTCCGATGGCGGGCAAGCTTATGAAAGCCGCTTTTGAAAAGAGCAAAAACATTACAATGCTCGAAACGGGCGTTACAATTAACTCCGCGCTTTCCGAGGAAAACAAAGCGTCAATCAGGGAAATGGCGAAGGAGCTTATTTAACTAATAAAATTTTTTAAAGGGTGATTAAAATGTTTTATCCGATTAATATTGCAGGGCTTGACAGAAAGCTTCCGCTTTGCAGAGTGAACGACGACCTCTACATCGGCGCTTTCGTTATTTTCGGCGACCCCGAGCTTACCACCGCAAGCGCAAAGGCGTTGCTTGAAAAAGCGCCCGAATACGACTATATCATCACTGCCGAGGCAAAGGGCATTCCTCTTGCTCACGAGATGGCGAGGCTTACGGGCAACTCATACTACATCGTTGCAAGAAAGAAGCCCAAGCTTTATATGACAAAAGTATTTGAAACCACCGTCAAGTCAATCACTACCGCCGACGAGCAGAAGCTCTACCTTGACGTCAAGGACGCGGAGATTATGAAGGGAAAGAAAATTCTTATCGTTGACGACGTTGCCTCCACGGGTGCTTCCCTTGTTGCGGTTGAACAGCTCGTTTCTGCGGCAGGCGGAGAAATCTGCGGCAAAATGGCTATCCTTGCAGAGGGCGACGCTATCGCAAGGGGAGACATAATATACCTTGAGCCTCTGCCTTTGTTTAATGCGGACGGCAGCGTTAAGGAGTAATTAACCGATAGAGCTATGAAGGATTTGTTTCAGCTTTCCGAACAGCTTGATGAGCTTGAAAATTTAAGAAAAGCCGTGCTTCGTTCCCTTGCGTTTATGGCTGTGCTGGAGGTGCTTGCGTGGGCTGCCGTTCTTGCGGCAATCCACTTTGACGTGTACCTGCCGAGAATTGCGTTTTACATACCCGCAGCTCCGCTTTCAATGGGCTTCACACTGCAGTTTGACAGACGAAGATACAAGAAAAAGTACAACAGCCTGATTGTCCGTCAGGCTCTTGAGAGGTATTTTGAAATCAGGGAATTTAACAGCGACTACGGCATACCCTACGGCACGATTAAAAGCACGGGTATGCTGCGTGAGTGCAACAAGTATCTTGCAAACGACTACCTCAGCGGCAGTTACAAGGACATTGACTTTGTCCAGTCCGACGTTCAGATGACTCTCCAAAACAGCGTCTTTCAAAAGGCGAACGTCACTATGTTTAAGGGCAGATGGATGGTCTTTGAGTTTAACAAGCACTTTGTCTGCGATATGCTCGTTTACGAGAAAAGCTTTCGCTATGCGAAGCATTCCGAGGGTCTGTTTTCGGGCGAGGGAAGGCTTGAGAGGGTGGAGACGGAAAACGTCGCCTTCAACGAGCATTTCAAGGTCTACGCTCAGAACACGGTCGAGGCGTTTTACCTGCTTTCGCCGCAGATTATCGATAAGCTTGAGGAAATCAGGCAGAACATCAGGGGCGACCTTATACTTATCTTTCACAACAGCCATCTGCACATAGGCGTAAACAATTTCCGTGACGCCTTTGAGCCGCCCGTCTTTTCAAAAATTGACGTTAATACCGTTATGGCGGGCATTGACGACGACATAGGTCTTATTACGGCGCTTGCCGATATGCTCAGGCTTGACCGTAAGGTTTATAAAATTTAAGGGGGAATACGTATGACTTCTTTATTTGCAGTTTTCCTTATCATTGTTGCCGTACTGCTTATAATTGCAGCCGCAGCCGCAGTCTGGTACATTTCAACCTCAAACAAGCTTAAAACGCTTGTTATCAAAATTGAGGAGGCTCGCTCAGGCATCGACATTGCGCTTACGAAAAGGTACGACCTTTTAAAGAAAATGTTCGAAATCACAAAGGGCTACGCCGAGTTTGAAAAGCAGACGGTAATCGAAACGATTAAAATGAGAACAAACAAGTCGATTTCCGAATGCTCTCAGGTAAACTCCGAGCTTAATGAGGCGGCAAGACAGCTTAATTTAGCGGTTGAGGCTTATCCCACGCTCAAGGCGGACTCAAGCTTCAAGCAGCTTCAGATTACCGTTGCCGACGTTGAGGAGCACCTCTCCGCCTCACGCAGGGCGTACAACAGCAACGTTTCAATCTTCAATCAGCTTACGGTTAAATTCCCGAGCTCAATTGTCGCAAACAACCTCGGCTTCGCTCCCGTCGATTTCTTTCAGGCGGACGAGGAAAAGCGTGACGACGTCCATATGAGCTTCTGAGAAGATACAAGGCTTGTATAAATATTTGATTTGTTTTAAAGGATGACCGTACAACCGGTCATCCTTTTGTTTTTTAAATTACTTGATGCGATTCAGGCGTGAGCGTAGGGGACGGCGTCCTCGACGTCCCGAAAGCCTTCCCCTTGAGGGGAAGGTGGCGGCAAAGCCGACGGATGAGGTGTAATAAAAAAACAACAAATTCAGACGGCGGGAGCAAGCCCCCGCCCTACGAAGGTTAAACAAATCGATAACATCAATCCCCGTCAAGCGACCATCGGTCGCCTGCGATATAAATTCCTGCGGAATTTGCGATATACGCATAGCGTGCGATATATTCTAACGAATGCGATATGCCCTTCAGGCGTGAGCGTAGAGGACGGCGTCCCCGACGTCCCGAGCTGATTAAAAAAATATAACAATTAACACCAAAGGAGCAGGAATTAACAACAACATCAAACCGTAGGGACGAACATTGTTCGTCCGCATAAAAGTGAAGAGTGAAGGGTTAATAAGACACACAATTATTATCTTACTATTGAATTAAACGCTTAGTTATGATAAAATTTTATTATTAAATGAGGTGAGAAAATGCCCGAAAAATACATTGAAGCCGCAGAGGTGCTTCCGTCAAAAAGACAGCTTGAATGGCAGAAAACCGAGATGTACGCCTTCTGTCATTTCGGTATGAACACCTTTACGGGCAGGGAGTGGGGCGACGGTAAGGACGCACCCGAAACCTTTAACCCGACCGAGTTTGATGCCGAGCAATGGGCGAAGGCGGTTAAAAACGGCGGACTGAGGGGAATTGTTCTTACCTGCAAGCATCACGACGGCTTTTGTCTGTGGCCGAGCAAATACACCGACTACACCGTGGCGTCAAGTCTTTTTCGTGACGGGAAGGGCGACGTTGTCAGGGAGGTTTCCGACGCTTGCAGGAAATACGGACTTAAATTCGGCGTGTACCTTTCACCGTGGGACAGACACGAAAAGACCTACGGGGAAGGGGAGGCATACAATAAATTTTATTTAAATCAGCTGACCGAGCTTCTCACCGGTTACGGAGAAATTTTTTGCGTATGGCTTGACGGAGCGTGCGGCGAGGGGCAAAACGGTAAACGTCAGAGCTATGACTGGCAGGCATGGTTTAAGGCTGTCCGCACTCTTCAGCCGAATGCCGTTATCTCAATCTGCGGTCCCGATGTCCGCTGGGTCGGAAACGAGGCGGGCGTGTGCCGTGAGAGCGAGTGGAGCGTTGTGCCTGCAGAACTTGCAATAAGCGAATTTACCGCCGACAAATCGCAGAAAAACGATGACGAGAAATTCCGTGACAAAATTAAAATGGAGCTTGACCTCGGCTCAAGGAAAAGAATTAAAAAGGCGGAGAAGCTTATCTGGTACCCTGCGGAGGTGGACGTGTCGGTAAGACCCGGCTGGTTTTATCACAGTGAGGAGGACCACCGCCTTAAAAGCGTGGACAGGCTGATGGACATCTACCTCGGCTCGGTAGGCGGAAACGCCGCGCTGCTTTTAAACGTGCCGCCGAGTAAGAGGGGAGTTATCGAGGACGTTGACGCGCTTCTGCTTGACTCCTTCAGGCGTATGAGGGAAAGACGTTTTTACACTCACGTTTCCTCGTCAGCCTCGGCTGAAGGACTGTGCCTTGACGAAAAGCATACCGCAACGAATATTTTAAGCGACACGGACGGCTTCTGGCAAAATGCAGAGGGCGACGAAAAGCCCGAAATTACTCTTAAATTTTCCGAGCCGAGCGAATTCGGCAGCGTTATACTTATGGAAAATATCGCCACGGGTCAGCAGATAGAATCCTTTGAGCTGTTCGCCCTTAAAGGCGGCAGACGTAAAAAAATCTTCAAGGGCACCGTGATAGGCTACAAAAAAATCATACCCCTTAAAAGGAAGCTTACCGCCGACGGCATCGTGATTAAAATTACCTCGTACCGTAAAAAGGCGACGCTTTTAAGGGCAGAGGTATACAACTCAAAAATATAATATCGGAGGGGTTTTATGGCAAAGACTAAAAAGGGAATCATTAAAAAAATACTTATCTCGGCGCTGTGCCTTTTACTCGCATTTATTCTGGTTTGCACCTGTATGATATTCGGCTATTACCCTCATTACAAAAAGGCTGAACGCGTTGTAAGCCTTACCGAAAAAAGCGGCACTCTCGACATTATGAGCTGTAACGTGCGTTGCCTTAATCCGCAGGATTTGGGCAAAAAGAGCTGGTTTTACAGGGCAGATTTGTTAGTTAAGAATATTGAAAAATACGCCCCGTCAATAATAGGCTTTCAGGAGGTTACAAAGTGGCAGTACGCCTACCTTACCGACTGCCTTGAGGGCTTTGACTCGGTAATCGAGTACCGTGACGAGTCCCCGTTTTCCGAGGGCTGTCCCGTCTTTTACAGAAGCGACCTCTACACGCTCGTTGACAAGGGCTCGTTCTGGCTTTCCGAAACTCCCGACACGATGAGTAAGGACTGGGGCTCCGCATGCTACCGCATATGCAGTTATGTAATTCTCACTGAGAAGGAAACGGGCAAGCAGTTCGTTGTCTTTAACACGCACCTTGACCACGTCAGCGACGAGGCGAGAATTAAGGGCATAGGCGTTGTGCTTGACAAAATTTCGCAGTTCGGTTCGCTTCCGAGCCTTATTATGGGCGACTTCAATGCGGCTGAGGACAGCGAAACCTACAAGAAGGCGACCGAAAGCTTCCTTGACGCTAAATATCAGACCGAAAAAACCGACAAGGGCTGTACCTATCAGGCGTTCGGCACTCAGCTTGACAGAGAGGGAATCGACTACTTTATGATTTCAAAGACGGGCTGGAAGGTTCACAGCTTCGAAATCGTCAGGGACACCTATGACGGAGTTTATACCAGCGACCATTTTCAGTTGATGGGCACCTTCAGCTTAGAGGAGAATTGACAAAAATGTCCGACATTTTTACATCCAAGAGCATACTTGTAAAGGCTGTTGCCTCGGTTCTCAACGGCAGGGAAGCGGAGCTTCCCGACGAAGCGGTTGACAGCGAGGCGGTGTATAAGCTTGCCGCAAAGAACAACGTCGGGACGATTGTTTACTTTGCCGACAGGAACAAGCCGTTTCTTGACCCTGCGTTTGCCGAAAGGCTTGAGCGCTCCTACAAGGCGAGCGTTGTGCGTGAGGTGAACCAGCAGACCCAGCTTGAGCTTATCAAAAAGGACTTTTCCGAAAACGGCATTGAATATATGCTCTTAAAGGGTCCTCACCTTAAAAAGCTTTATCCCGTCCCCGAGATGCGCTTTATGGTCGATATGGACATACTTGTTCACGCAAGGGACGTTGAAAAAGCGAAGGAGCTTATACTCTCCTACGGGCTTGAATTTAAAATGAACAACGGCAAGGATCTGGTGTTTATCAAGGAGCCGTTTCTGACAATCGAGCTTCACAACACGCTCTTTGTCGAGGAGCACGAAAGCTATGACTATTTTCTCGGCGTCTGGGACAGGGCGGAAAAGGTTGACGGCTTTGAGTATAAGATGAGCGACAACGACCTTTACGTCTATACCGTGGCGCACCTGCGTGAGCACTATGTTTCCGCCGAGGCTTGCTTCCGACCGGTTATGGACATTTTCCTGTTAAACAAAAAGTACGGCGACCGTCTTGACTTTGACTACATTAACACGGAGCTTTCAAAGCTCGGTCTTTTAAAATTTGCCGAGAACATAAAGAGGCTCGGTGAATGTATGTTTGACGGCGCGGAGACGGACGACACAATGACGCTGATGGAAAACTATGTTGTGTTCGGGCCTCCCGTAAAAAACGCCGCTTTGGCAGCAAAGGCAGACAAAAGCAAGCCTGCACGCATCCTTTCCTCCGCTTTCCCGGGGCTGAGTCATATGAGAAAGCTTTTTCCCGTACTCGAAAAATATCCCTTTTTAATTGTGGTATTCTGGTTCGTGAGAATTTTTAAAAATATCTTTAAAAAGGAAACCAGGGAAAAGCTTGACGCCATTCAGGAAACGGGCGAAAAGGAATACAACGTGCTTCACGACATTTACAGAAAATCGGGAATAGAATGAAACTGACCGGGCGAAAACTCCCGGTCTTTTTGCAAAGGAGAAAAGATGAAAAAGGCTTCGGGCTTCGTGCCGTCAAAATACGTTTTTCTTTCCGAGGGCAGTCTGCTTTACGGCTTTGAAAGGCTCGGCAGGGACTACCTTCTCGGCGTTGATACGGAGAGGCTTCTGGCTCCGTTTTACGAAGTGAGGGGGCTGAACTCGCCGTCAGGCAAAAAGCGCTACGGCGGCTGGGAAAGACTTTCGGCAAACAACTGGGAGCCCTCGCCCGAAAGCTTCACGCTTGCAGGGCATTCGCTCGGTCATTACCTCAGCGCGCTTGCAGGCTACTGCGCCTTTGAGGGCAGGAAAAGCGAGCTTTACGAGAGGGCTGATTATATTCTTGAAAGCCTGTGCGACATTGTGAGGCTGACAAATTCCGCCTACCTCGGGGCGATTGACGAGGACTGCTTTAAGAGGCTTTTTGACGGCGACAGCGAGCACTGGGCGGACGGTTACTGGGTGCCGTGGTACAATCTTCACAAGCTTTTTAAAGGGCTTTACGATGTGTACTGCGCCCTCGGCGACGAAAGAGCGCTCGGTCTTTTGCTCGGCTTTGCCGACTGGGCATATGACGGGCTCGTCAGATTAGATGAAAACCAACTAAAGAATATGCGTAGGGTCGAGTACGGAGGAATGAACGAAATATTCGCCTGCCTTTACTCGCTGACGGGCAGTGAAAAATACAAAGAAGCTTCGCTTTTCTTCTGCGACAGGGAGCTTCTCGGCTTCCTTGAAAGGGGAGAGGACAGGCTTGAGGGTCTGCACGCCAATACGCAGATACCGAAGGTCGCAGGCTTCGCCGCACTTTACGAGGCTGACAGAGAAAGCTTTGAAAATATGAAAACCGCCTCCCGGTTTTTCTTTGATACGGTCAGAAAATCGCATAGCTACGCCATTTCGGGCAACTCCGTTGCCGAGCATTTTGAAAGCCCCGACAAAGAAATGCTTACAAAAAAGACCTGCGAGAGCTGTAACAGCTACAATATGCTCAGACTTTGCGAGTATCTTTTCCGCTTTAGTCAAAAAGCGTCTATTTTTGATTTTTACGAAAGCGCCCTTTACAACCATATTCTTTCCTCGTGCGAAAAAACGGGCGGTGAGAAGCTGTATTTCGTTTCTCTTTTGCCGGGACATCATAAAACCTATGAGAAAAAATACGCCTCGTGGTGGTGCTGTACGGGCACGGGAATGGAAAACCCGTCACGGCTTCGAAATAATATTTTTTATTTTGAAAACAGCAGTCTTTATTTTAATCTTTATACCTCCTGCAGGCTTGAAACGCCCGAAATTTCCCTTTCGGTCGATACGGACTTTCCTTTTTCCGAGGAGGTTGCAATCACTCTGCTAAAGCCCGTAAAGGGCACAACGCTAAAGCTCCGTGTCCCCGAATACTGCAAGGGCGCTTATTCGGAATACCTCGGCGACAGGTATTATCCCGAGGACGGATATATAAGCGTTAAGGCTGACTTTACAAAAGGGGAGAGGCTTTCGCTTTTCCTGCCGATGACGTTGAAAAGCTTTTCCTCCCGTGACGGCGGGTATATTTACTTTAAGCACGGACCCGTTACGCTTGCGGCTTCGCTCGGAAAAATTAAGCAGGGTGAAATTACCGAATATACCGACAACGAGCTTTTGATTGACGACACTGCGGCTTCGGTGCCGAAAATAATAACCGGCAACAAAAAGCCCGAAGAGGTAATTCAAGTAAAAAGAAAAAAAGAACTGCTTTTCAAAATTCCGAAAAGCAGTCTGTCCTTTGGGGAGGATTTGGTTTTAAAGCCGTTCTTTATGACGGATCACGAATTTTACAGCGTTTATTTTAAAGCGGAATAACGCTTTTAAAGTCCTCGGGAGGCGGTGCCGAAAGCACCGTTTCCTTTTTTGTTATCGGGTGAATAAAGCTGCAGCTCTCGCAGTGCAGCGCCTGATGGCATATTCTTTCGTCGGGCTTGCCGTACATTGTGTCGCCTATAAGCGGAGCGCCGAGCGAGGCGAAATGCACCCTTATCTGATGCGTTCTGCCCGTTTCAAGCTTTATTCTTAAAAGCGTTGCTTTCCCGTCGGTTTTAAGCGCCTCCCAGTGCGTTACGGCACGGACGCCTCTTTCGTCAACCGTCCTGAGAGTAATTATCGGGTCGGGGCGGTAAATCGGTCTGTCGATAGTGCCGCTGCCCTCAAAGCAGCCGCTTGCCACGGCGAGGTATTGCTTGCTGATTTTTCCGCCGAGCGCAGAGGCTGCATACCTTGACAGTGCGAGCACCATTATTCCCGAGGTGCCCTTGTCGAGTCTGCCGACGGCTCGGAAGACACTCGTTTTGCCCTGACGGGAGAGGTGATAGGAAACGGCGTTTGAAAGCGTGTCGCCGAGGTGGTTGTGGCTTTCGTGCACCGCAAGCATAGCAGGCTTGTTAAGGACGATTAAATCCTCGTCCTCATATAAAATATCCAAAGGCATTTCGACGGGAATCGAAACGCCTTCTTTTTTGTCCTCGGGGAAATTGATTTCGAGTGTGTCGCCTGCCTTGAGAAGGTCAATGCTTCTGGCAGGCTCACCGTTGAGCATAATACCGTCCGGCTCCTTTTTAAGCTTGGTGATAAGCCTTGCCGAATAGCCCTGCCCGACCCGTAAAAAGCTCTGAAGCTTTGCGCCGTCATAGCCCTCGGGAACGGTGTAAATTACCTTCCTTGACATAGGAAACTAAACCTCGTAATATTTCTTCATTTTTTTCTTGTGAATAAGGTACGCCGCCACCGTCAGCGCAATCAGCGCAAGGCAGGTAAAGAAAACAACGTAAAGATGCGTGGTGTCGTTCTCGCCCTTGACCTTCATCCACTGTGCGTTCATATACTGAAGCGTGTCGTTGGGCAGGTCGTGAAACGCCTGTGCATTCTTGATTTCGGAATAATCGGGGTAAACCGCCTCTGAGTCAATCAGGGAATAATCCTCGTTCTCAAGCACCGCCTTGTTCGGCGTGGCGTAATAGATGTATTCCGCATTTGCAAGGGCGATTTCGGGCTCCATCATAAAGTTGATAAACGCCTCGGCACCCTTTTTGTTCTGCGAGCTCTGCGATATTACAAAGGCGTCGTAGAAGGTGTTGATGCCCTCCTCGGGAAGCACATAGGCAAGGTCGGGGTTGTTGTCATGCATAAGCTCATAGTCGCCGGCGTAGTAGGTCGCAAGCGCATAGTCGCCGCTTTCCATTTTGTTGAAAACCTCGTCCATAACATAGGTGGGGTGCACGGTTTCCCTCTGCTTTTTAAGAAGCTCTGCGGCGGCGTCCCAGTCGGACTTTGAAACGGTGTTGAAATCCTGCCCGAGCAGAGCCTGGGCAATTGCAAACGAGTCACGGGGATTGTTGAACATCAGCACCTTGTCCTTGTACTGCTCGTCCCAGAGCACGCTCCAGCTTGTCGGAGTCTCCTTGACATAGTTGGTGTTGTAAATGAGTATGGTTGTGCCGACGTTGTAAATTACCGCGTAGTCGGAAATCTTTTTGCCGTCAATTTCGTCATCTACAAGGTAGCCGTACTCCTCGTCGAAATATTTTTCATAATTCGGGATGTTCGAGTAGTCAAGAGGGAGTATCATTTCCTCCTTTAAAAGCTTTTCTACCATATAGTCCGACGGAACTAAGATGTCGTAGCTGACTCCTCCGCCTGCAAGCTTTGAGTACATATTTTCGTTTGACTCAAAGGTTGTGTAGTTGACGGTACAGCCCGTAAGGCGTTCAAATTCCGAAAGCACGTCGACCTCTTCGGTGTCGATGTATTCGCCCCAGTTATATACGTTGAGCTTCGTGCCCTGAAGCCCGAGCGAGGCGTAGTATTGAGTAACCTCCTCGGAAAACTCGACCTGCTCCGCCGAAAAGGCGGTTACGCCGAGGCTCAGCATGAGAATAAGGCAAAGTGTAAGGGAAGCAATTCTTTTCACAGTACCGCCTCCTCTTTTGATGTCCTCTGCTTTTTTTCGGACTTTGACTGAGCGATGTTCATAAGTATAAGCAGTATGAAAATCGCCGCAAATATAAGAGTGGAAAGCGCGTACATATCGGGCTTGACTCTCTTTTTCGTCATTGAGAAAATATGAATCGGCAGGGTCTGGAAGTCGGGACCGTTGGTAAAGTAGCTTATGATAAAGTCGTCAAGCGAAAGCGTAAACGCCATAATTGCGCCCGCAACGATGCCGGGCATAATTTGCGGCATTACAACCTTGAAAAAGGCGTTTACGGGATGACAGCCGAGGTCCTGCGCCGCCTCGTAAATCCTCGGGTCTGTCTGCCGAAGCTTCGGAAGCACCGAAAGGATTACATACGGCAGCTGGAAGGTTACGTGGGCGATTAAAATCGTCCCGAAGCCGAGCGTATCCGACCTTGAAAAAAGCCTGCCGATAAACACGAACAAAAGCATCATCGAAATACCGGTGACAATTTCGGGGTTCATCATCGGAATGTTTGTAACCGACATAATCGACGACTGTACGTGCTTGTTTTTAAGGGAATTGATACCGATAGTCGCAAGCGTTCCGAGCACGGTTGAAATAACTGCGGAAACGACTGCGAGGATAATTGTGTTTTTAAGCGCGTTAACCGTTACGGCGTCGGAGAAAAGCCTGACATACCACTGCGTTGAGAAGCCGTGCAGGGTGTAGGTGCTTTCGTTTCCGTTAAACGAGAAAACGGTCATGACCGCCATCGGTGCATAAAGGAACACAAATACGAGAGCGATATAAAGCCTTGAAAGGGGAGATGATTTCGTTCTCATATAAGCACACCTCCGTTTCCTTCATCGGAATCCGTAAAGAGCCTGAGTATGCCCAGGCAGATGAGTATCATCACCATCAGCACCAGCGACAGCGAAGCGCCGAGGTTGTAGTTGTTGGCAACCTGGAACTGGCCCTCGATAACGTCGCCTATAAGGTTAATCTGTCCGCCGCCGAGCTTCTGCGTAATGTAGAAGGTGCTGACAGACGGAACGAATACCATTGTAAAGCCGCTTGCAATTCCCGGTACGGAGAGGGGGAGTACAACACGTCTTATAACGGAAAGCCTTGAAGCTCCGAGGTCCTCAGCCGCCTCAATAAGCGAACGATCCATTCTGCTCATAACCGTGTAAAGCGGAAGTATCATATAAGGCAGGAAGTTGTAAACCATGCCGAGTATTACCGCCGCGCCGTTGTTAAGAAGCGGCAGCGGCCCGATGCCGAAAATACGAAGGAAGCTGTTGATAACGCCCGAGTCGCCTAAAATCGTAATCCACGAATAGGTACGGATAAGGAAGCTCATCCACATCGGAAGCATAACGAGCATAACGCTCATACGCTGAAAGGAAGCGCCCGTATGCGCCAAAAAATAGGCGAAGGGATAAGCGATAATAAGGCTTATCACGGTAGCCACGGCACCGTAGCCGATTGAAAGAATAAAGGTGCTTGAGTAGTCGGCAATGCCCTTTACGTTGTCGAGCGTGAACGCGCCCGAAGCGTCCGTCAGCGCATAGTAAAGCACCATTATAAGCGGCGCTATGATAAACAGCACCGACCAGAGTATATAGGGCGAGTTAATAAGCTTTGAGGCAAACGAGGATTTTTTCATCATTCGTCCTCCTCCGGAACAGTCGGGTCGGAAAGCTCGTCAAACTCCTCCGAGAAGGAGCTGTAATCGCCGTAAAGACCCGAATACTCGCTCTTTTTCATAATATGCATTTCGTCGGGCTTGATGGAAATACCGATAACGTCGCCGACCTCTGCCTTCTGCGTGGTCTGAATCATCCACTTGAAGTTGTCGATGTCGACAATTATTTCGTAGTGTACGCCCTTGAAGGTGACGCTTGTAACCTTGCCGTCAAGCATACCCTTGCCTGCAGGGTAAACGTCTATGTCCTCGGGACGGATTACTACGTCGACAGGCTCATCCTTTTTAAAGCCCTTGTCAACGCACTGGAAGCGCATGCCCGAAAACTCAACCGAAAAGTCCTCGTGCATAACACCGTCAAGGATATTGCTTTCACCGATAAAGTCGGCGACAAAGGCGTTTTTAGGCTCGTTGTATACGTCGGTAGGGGTGCCGATGTGCTGAATTTCGCCGTTGTTCATAACGACGATGGTGTCGCTCATCGAAAGAGCCTCCTCCTGATCGTGCGTGACATAAATAAAGGTTATGCCCAGCTTCTGCTGAATGTTTTTAAGCTCAACCTGCATATCCTTGCGGAGCTTTAAGTCGAGTGCTCCGAGCGGCTCGTCAAGAAGCACAACCCTCGGGTCAACCGCAAGCGCCCTTGCAATGGCGACCCTCTGCTGCTGACCGCCCGAAAGCGAGTCAATGTGTCTTGAGCCGAAGCCGTTAAGGTTAACAAGCGAGAGCATCTGACGGACCTTAGCCTGAATATCCTTTTCCTTCATCTTTTTAAGGCGCAGACCGAAGGCGATGTTCTCGTAAACATTCAAATGCGGAAACAGCGCATAACGCTGAAAAATGGTGTTCACCTGTCGCTTGTACGCAGGGACACCATTAATATTTTTTCCTTCAAAAATCACGTCGCCGCTGTCGGGCTTTAAAAAGCCGGCAATTATTCTGAGCGTGGTGGTTTTGCCGCAGCCCGAGGGCCCCAAAAGCGTTACAAACTCACCGTCGTGAATTTGGAGGTTAACATTATTAAGTATTTTTGTTTCGTCAAAGCTTACGCAGATGTTCTGCAAATCAATAATAACAGGATTGTTTTTCAATTATGCAGCCCCTTTCCAACCGATAGATATAGTTGGGATTTCACAGATAAGCCGTTGTTACCCGTGCCACCCTAATTGGTATGAATAAATAATAGTTTTTTTATAATAAAAAGTCAATAATTTTTAATAAATTTTTGCCGATTTTCATTGTATATTTTTTCTCGGTTTGATATAATAATTATATTATTTTTGCAAAAGGGGTGTCTTTATGGCTAAAAGCAAGGCTGCAAAAAGCGCCGACACGGGCGCGACGGCAGTTAAAAAGTACATGAAGTCCTCGGAGATTGTCACCTTCGGCGTCGGCCTTTTCGGAGTAGCGTTACTCTCAGGGTGGATGCCCGACTACACAATGACCTTCTTTGCCGACTTCGCATTCAAGGGCAGGGGCTTTGACTCGTCACAGCTTGCCATGATAGTTTCCACCGTATTCGGCGTCGCAGGCTTTGTCGGCGCAGTGTGCGAGCTTGTAATCGGTATACTTGTCGACCGCACAAGGACTAAAATGGGTAAGGTTAAGCCCTGGGTCGGCTTCGGCGCAATTCCCTTTGCGCTGGTCGCTATGCTTGTTTTTATGCCGCCGAAGACAAATTCCTTTACTGCGGCAACGGTATGGATGTTCGTCATTTACTCGCTCTACGTTGCGGTTTCGTGCGCGGTTGAGTCGCCTGCAAACTGCTTCGGCGCACTCTGCTCCCCGAACCCGAGCGAGCGCTCAAGTGCTATTTCAATCGCTTCCTTCCTTCGCTCCGTCGGTCAGTCGGGCGGTCAGGTCGTTATCATCGTAGTGCCGCTTATTATGAAGCTCTTAATGGGTCAGCAGCAGTACAAAAACGCCGAGGGTCAGGGTATCGACCTTATTATTTCAACGGCTGTCTGTGCGCTGGGCATGATTATCTTCGTTATGATTTTCTTTGCCAACAACAAGGAAAGGGTGCCCTACACCACCGAGAAGGTTTCGCTTGTCGAATCCGTTAAGCTTGTTTTTACGAACAAGAACCTTTTAATGGTTTCCTTAACGAAGCTCTTCGGCTTCGGCAGGGGCGTTTACGGTACGGTTTCGCTTTACATAGCGGTTTACCTTTTAGGCTCAAAGGGCTTAAAGCTCGCCCTGATGCTCCCGATGGGCATCGGCACGGCGGTAGGCACACTGCTTGTAAACTTTGCGTTAAAGAAATTCTCCACCAAGAAAACCTTTATTCTTTTCTGCGTTTACGGAGCTTCAACGCTTACGATTCTTTACTTCGTTTCAAGGGGTATCGGCTTTAATTCGAGCCTGATTATTCCGTTCTTAATTCTCAACTTCTTCTGCGGAATACAGCACGGCAACACCAACGTTACTCCCAATATTATGATTGCCGACTGTATTGACGAAATGGAATACAAAACGGGCAAACGCCAGGAGGGTCTTGCGTATGCAGGCTACGGTCTGTTTTCAAAGATTGCCTCGGCGCTTACAAAGTGGCTTGCTCCCGTGCTTGTTTACACCTGGTCTAACTATCAGTTCTCGACCAGCGCAAACATAGCCTACGCCACGCAGACCGACTCAACGCTTAACCGCTTCCTTGCGATTTATACTATTATTCCCGCCGTGTTCGTAGTGCTTCAGTTCGTTCCCGTGCTGTTCTACGACATGGTAGGCGACAAGAAAAAGATGATTACCGAAGCCCTGCTTGAGAGAAGGGCGGCAGCCGCAGAGGCTGACGGTGAAGAGGCTGCCGAAGCGGCAGCGGCTGAATAAGGGGGTGTCGTGATGAGTGAAAACAAAAAGGGCTTTCGAGCAGGTCTTTACGCAGTTACGGTCGGCATTGTGCTTGCAGTAGTGCTTGCCGCCATGGCGTTTTATCAGTTCGTCACTACCTACACGGCTTATTCGCCCGAAAAGGTAGCGCAGAGCTTTGTCGACACCGTCGTACAGAAGGGCGACGGCTACAACGCTTACAAGAACACGCTTCTTTCGCAGAACAAAAAGCTTAAATACGGCGACTTTTTAAGAAGGGCGTATTTAATTGTCTACGTCAACGAAAAGGATGAAAACGGAAACGAAATTCCGCAGGCTTCCTTCGTAGGCACAGGCTCCTCCGAGGAGCAGGCTGCTATCGACAAGGTGTACAACACGATGTACGACTATCTTGTTGAGCTTATAGACACCGTGGGCTTTGACAACTACGACGAGCTGCTTACGAAATATTTCGACAAGCTTGTCGAGGTCCGCCGCGAGGTCTACGGCGACGACTTTATGAACTACGACTATATGTTCGGAGCCTTTGAGGCGAACGTTGCCGCCTACGGCGATTACCTTACGGGCACCGAGAGAAAGATAGCCTCCGACAACAAGACCGTGCTTCAGCAGGCGACCGAGGGCAAATATCAGGAGCTTTTCGGAAAGGAACAGCAGGTTGAGGCGGAGGACATTGTCGACGGCAAAAAGCAGACCGTCACCGAAACCAAAAAGGTATATCATTTTACAACCGAGGTTGTGAAGAACGAGCCTTTAAACGAAGCAGACCTCAAGCAGTACATTGAGGGCTTTAAACAGAGAATCGCCCCCGTAGCCGCAAGCGGCGAGGCGAAGGCGGAGAAGTTCTCTCTTTCGGGCGAGGATAAGGAAAATATGATTAACGCCTTCAAGGGGCTTGACTGCTCCGACAGCATAACCGCAGTCAACAAGCTCACCGTCAGCGTAAAGCTTGACGACGGCACGGAGGTCGCAACGCAGGAGCTTTACGCCGTGTCGCTGGGCAACGTCTGGTATGTCGACAACACGAATATCGACACCTCGGCGCTTTACCTTGCAAAATAAAAAACAGTAAAAAGAAAAGGCACCTTTACGGGTGCCTTTTTTGTTGGATTGAATCAGATTTCGTAGTCTATTGCCACCGAGCTCTCGGCAACCCTGTGCATATGCGCCTTGACTACATTGCAGTGGTATTCGTCGTTCTGGTAAGCGTCAAGCACGTCCGCGCTGTCGAGCGTTACCTGAAGAATTACGTCATAGCTCCTCTCGGAATGAAGGAAATCGCAGCCGACCTCAATGTCACGGATAAGCGGCACGTTGCCGTCCATTGAGCGGAGGATTTCCGCCGCCTTTTTACACTCCTCCTCGCTGTTGTCCTTAAGCTTAAAGCAAACAATGTGTTTAATCATACTGTCCTCCTTATTATGCCTTGTTTATTTCACTTTCAATATATTTTCTCAGCCTTTCGGCGTCGCCGTCAAAATGATAGGTCATAAAGCCCAGACGCTTTGCGGCGGCAATGTTGCCCTCGTTGTCGTCAACGAACAGACATTCCTCCGCACAAAGGGAATATGTGTCGGTAAGGTACTTAAAAATCCTTTCGTCGGGCTTTGCAAGATGAAGCGTACCCGACATTACAAGCCCGTCAAAAAGGGAAAGCACCGAGTAAAGGCGGGGAATACGCTTCCATTTTTTTGAGAAGCCGACGCTGATGTTTGACAGCAGGTATAGCCCTGCATTGCTTTCTTTAACGGTCTGAACAATTTCCTTCATGCCTTCGACGGGCGTAAGGTTTTCAATCCAGTTGTCGTAGATTTTGTCAGCGGTCGCGTGAAGCCTCTGCGGAAGCTCGCTTCTGACTGCCGCCTTCAGCGCCTCGTCGCTTATTTCGTCACGGTCAAGCAAATCCCAGTAACGGCGGTCGAAAACGGCTTTTTCGAGCAGCCTGCAGTCATCGGGGTCGCTGACATATTGCTTTGTCATATATTCGGGGCTGTAATCAAACAGCACCCTGCCGAGGTCAAAAACATAGTTTTTAATCATAGCCGTCAGCCTTTCGTAAAGCTTCTTTAAATATAATTATAGCACATATTATTTTTAAATAAAAGTAAAAAATCTTCTTCACAATGAGCTCCCGCTGTGCCGTTAAAAAGTGAACAGTGAATAGTGAATAGTGAAGAAGTAATAAGTGTTTGCTTCGCAGACCGTAGGGACGACCATTGGTCGTCCGCAGGGTTTGATGTGATTATATTCCACCTCATCCACCGCAAGCGGTCCCCCTTCCCCTCGGAGGGGAAGGCTTTCATCCGTAGGGGACGGCGTCCTCGACGTCCCGCATAGGCGAACCGCAAAAAGATGGACGTATACCGTTCAAATCTCGTCCTGACAATATAAATAACCACCAAAAAAAACACCCCTGAGGGTGTTTTTTGGTGGTGACCCGGACGAGACTTGGCTTCGCTTTGCTCGCCAAGGATTGCTCACTTTGTTCGCAATAATCTTATTTTATGTCCCTTTTTGCTCCGCCTGCGGCGAACCGCAAAAAGATGGACGTATACCGTTCAAATCTCGTCCTCAAAAAACAAATGACCACCAAAAAAACACCCCTAAGGGTGTTTTTTTGGTGGTGACCCGGACGAGACTTGGCTTCGCTTTGCTCGCCAAGGATTGCTCACTTTGTTCGCAATAATCTTATTTATATGTCCCTTTTTGCTCCGCCTGCGGCGAACCGCAAAAAGATGGACGTATATCGTTCAAATCTCGTCCTGAAACAGATAACAAAAATTTAAAGGGATATCACAAAAGTGATATCCCTTTAAATGGTGACCCGGACGAGATTTGAACTCGTGTTACCGCCGTGAAAGGGCGGTGTCTTGACCACTTGACCACCGGGCCTTATTGGTAGCGGCAGTCGGACTTGAACCAACGACCTTCCGGGTATGAACCGGACGCTCTAGCCAACTAAGCTATGCCGCCATATTGTCGCCGCATTTTTGCGGCTTTGCTATTATAATATATTCGACTTTTATTGTCAATACTTTTTTTAATTAAATATTTTGTTTATGACTTATTCGCCGAGTATGTATTTAATCAGCGCCTTGGGCGTACATTCCTCCAATTCAAGCTGTTGAAACGGGGGAAGCATATTCTCAAGATAATGCGCGTCGGAATTTCGTAACAGCTTCATTTCCTTTAACAGAGGATGCTTTTCAACGTAGCTCTCGGCGTCCGCCTTCGGCGTAAATTCAGCCGCCGTAAAATTCATTTCGGGGTAAAGAAAGCCGAGCACGCTCAGCACGCTGTACGAGCTTCTGTCGAGGTGGGCGGGGAAGCACGCTCCGCCGTATTTTTTAACAAGAGAGGCGACCTCGTCAATTGTGACCGAGCTTGCAAGGTGAAGCAGTATCTCCTCGTAGCCCGTAATTTCGTCATTTTCACCGACTATTCTCTGCTCGCCGTATATTTCCGCCCTGTTTTTAATCGGCGGCATTGTGCCGTGAATAAACTCCGAAAAGGCGAGTGCCGAGTCGACGCTTTCAAAAAGGCAAACGCAGTGAATTTCCTCCGCCGTGCAAAGCTCCATGCCGGGCACGACGGTTATGCCCGCCTGCCTGCCCGCCTTAATTGCGGCAGGACAGTTTAAGCAGGAATTGTGGTCCGTAAGCGCAATCATATCATACCCCAACAGCTTCGCCATATTCACGAGGTTGTAGGGGGTCATGTCGTTGTCGCCGCACGGTGACAGGCAGGAATGTAAATGTAAATCTGCGTTTATTTTCATAAAAGCTTTCCTAATTTTACGCTTAAATTAAATGAATTTTCTTCGCTTTGCAGGATGTTGACTCCCTGCTGTTCGGCTCTCAGCCTTGCATCGTCGTCAAGTACGGCGTTTTCGCACAGCACTATGCACGCACAGTCGCCGAGCACGGCAACCGCAACACAGTTTATGTTGCCCATTACCGTAAACCAGCAGTCGCCCTCCTTCGCTCTTGACATAACCCAGCTGAGCAGGTCGCCGCAGTAGCCCGAAAGCACCTGCCTGTCGGCGTCCGCCTCGACAAGAAAATTTAATTCAAGCTTTTGTGCAAGCTCCTTAACCGTCATTTTTCTTTTCCTCCGTTTTTTCTGCCTTATCCTTTTCCTCGTTTCGCCTGAAGGGCGCGGGAATCGGAATGTAATTGCCCTCGCTTATGTTTTCGCTGGTGAAGAAAACGCAGTCGTTAATCGACGCCTTGCCCCTGACTATGTCCTCGGCAAGGTCGCGGCACGACGGTGCGCCGCAGGTGCCGCAGTCAAGACCGGGAAGCATTTCAAAAATGTCGTTAAGCTCCTTCATTTTAACCATCGCTTCACGCACGTTGTCCGCAAGCTTCATAACCGAAACGGGCTCAAGCGGCTTCTGCCAGTAGAGTGATTTCGGAACCTCGGATGAGGGGAGGTGGTTGCACGAAACGGGCATATATTTTCTGAGCCTGTGGATTCTCGCCTTTGCGACATACGGGTTTTCAACCGTGAGCGGACCGCCCACGCAGCCGCCCGGGCAGGCGTTAAGCTCAATAAAATCAAGGTCGTTAAGCTTCTCGTCCTCGATTTCCTCAAGGACGTGAATTACGTTTTCAATGCCGTCCGCGGCAAGGTACCTGTCGTTAAGCAGCGCCGCCGACTCTCCGCCCGACGAAGCCCAGCTGACTCCGATTATGCCCGACTTTTTAAGCGCCTCGGTCTGACTCTGCTTTTCCATTTTGCTCAGCAGGGCGGGGTAGATGTCCTTAATGCCGAAAACGCCGTTTACATATGATTTTATGTTGCAGATAGGCGATTTGATTGCCGTGATTTTGGCTGTGCAGGGCGAAATAAAGAACACGCCTATGTCGTCGTTTTTGTAGTCGGTTTCCCTGAGTGCCTTTTCCCTGGCGATTCTCGCCGCCTCCTCCATAGGGGCATTGAGGTCGAGCACATGGTCAATAAGGTTCGGGAAGCGGACTCTTATAAGCCTTACCACCGCAGGGCAGGCAGAGGAAATAACAGGCCTCGGAATGCGGTCGTCCTGCATAATAAGCCTTGTAGCTTCGGACACGATTTCAGCCGCCTGGGAAACCTCGCACACATCGTCAAAGCCCATTTCCTTGAGCGCCGTCAGAACTATGTCGGGGTCGTTGAGGTTGTTGAATTGACCGTACAGCGTCGGCGCAGGAAGGGCAATTTTATATTTATATCGGAAAATCTCGTCAAAGGGATACTTTTCCGCATATTTCGCATGGCTCGGGCAAATTCTGATGCACTCGCCGCAGTCAATACATCGCTCCTTGATTATGTACGCCTTGCCTCTGCGTACGCGTATTGCGCCTGTCGGACAGTGCTTTATGCAGTTTGTACATCCCTTGCATTTTTCCTCATCAAGCCTTACGGAATGGAAAAAGATGTTCTGCTCTGGAATCATAACAAAAAAGCCTTTCGGATAATTATTCTTTAATATTGACTCGAAGCTTCATAACGGTACCTACGCCGACGGTGGAATCAATCACCATTTCGTCGGTGTATTTTTTTATGTTGGGAAGACCCATACCTGCTCCGAAGCCGAGCGAGCGCACGTTGTCGGGGGCGGTGGAATAGCCCTCCGTCATTGCAAGCTCAATGTCGGGTATGCCGGGGCCGTGGTCCGTCAGCACCATTGTGATGCTGTCCGGCTCAACTTCAACGTCAATTACTCCGCCGCCTGCGTGAATAACCATGTTGATTTCAGCCTCGTAAAGCGCAATTACAACATTTCTTACGGTACCCGGGTCAAAGCCTAATTTTTTAAGCTGAGCCTTAACGTCGCCGGAGGCTTCGCCTGCACGGGTGAAGTCGTCGCCGGGAACATCGTAATGAAGCGTGTAAAGACTCATACGATTGCTCCTCCTCTCAGACCCTTCTCATAGAGCATACCGCATGAGGCGAACATCGGATGCTTTGTCGAAAGCAGGACAATGCCCCTGTCCCTTGCAAGGTCGATTATGCTCTCGTCGGGGTGCTTGCCCCTTACGAACACAATGCACTGCATATCCATCATCTCAGCCGTTCTTACAACCTGCGGATTGACAAGACCCGAAAGAAGCACAGCCTGCTCCTTGACGTAGGCGAGCACGTCGCTCATCATATCGCTGCCGCACGCCGCAAACACGTCCTTGTCGAGTGACTCCTCACCGCAGATTATTTCGGCATCGAGTATTTCCTTTATTTCGCTGACTTTCATACATAGTCCTCCAATATAAATTTATAAGGCTATTATACACAATAAACGCAGCTATTGCAAGGAAATAACTTTAAACGGTACATTTTGGAAAATTTTTTTAAAATCCCGAAATACGGCTTGACAGCGTGGGTTAAGGGCAAAATCACTAAAAAAAGTGTATCAAAAAAGTGATACACTTTGCCCCTCTTGCGACTATGGGTGAGGGGACAAAAACGAAAGGAGAAGAAATATGAAAAAGCTTACAAGGCGTGAAGAGGATTTCTGCAGACTGTACGCCTCTTTGCAAAACGAAGCCGAAGCCGCGCGCACGGCAGGCTATGCGGTGCTGCCGAAAAGGGCGGGCGCAAGACTGCTTCAGCGTGAGGAGATAAGGCAGAGAATACTGAGCATCAGGGAAAAAACCGATTTGCTCTCTCAGGCGAAGTCGGGCTTTCGCAGGCTTGCCTTCGGCTCGGCGGGTGACGCAGTGCGGCTTATTACCGACCCTGCCGCCGACCCGGAAAGCCTTGATCTGTTTATGGTAAGCTCGGTCAAGGCAGGCTCGTCGGGAATAACCGAAATAAAATTTTTTGACCGACAGAAGGCTCTTGAAAGCTTAGCCGAGCTTGAAAACAGGGGCGACCTTGACAGTCCGCTTTCGCTGTATTCCGCGCTTGAAAGCTCAGCCCGTCTTGTTTCGGGAAAGGCGGGTACGACAGAGGAATATGAGTAAGCAACACTTCAGCCGCTTCTCCGAAAAGCAGTTAAAGCTTCTTACCTGGTGGTGTAAAGCAAGTCCCCTCTCAAGGTACGACGCCATTATCTGTGACGGAGCCGTAAGAAGCGGAAAAACGGTGTGCATGGGCATTTCGTTTGTAAGCTGGGCGTTTTCTCAGTTCAGCGACAGCTCGTTTGCCATCTGTGCAAAAACCGTAGCCTCCGCCAGAAGAAACATCGTAAGCGTGCTTCTGCCTGTTTTAAGGGAGCTCGGCTTTAGCTGTAACGAGTGCGTGTCGAAGAACTATATCGACATCTCCTTTGCCTCGGTGACGAACAGGTTTTACCTTTTCGGAGGCAGGGACGAGTCGTCCGCTTCGCTTATTCAGGGGCTTACTCTGTCGGGCGTAATGCTTGACGAGGCGGCTCTGATGCCCCGTTCCTTCTGCGAGCAGGCGATAGCCCGTTGCTCCGTTGAAGGCTCCAGACTCTGGTTTAACTGCAACCCCGAAAACCCCTCCCACTGGTTTTACAGAGAGTGGATAAAAAAATGTGACGAAAAGAACTGCTGCTATCTGCACTTTTTAATGGAGGACAACCCCTCTCTTTCGGAGGAGATAATTACCCGCTACAGGTCCCTTTACAGCGGAGCGTTCTACGAGCGCTTCGTGCTCGGCAAATGGGTTGCCGCGGACGGACTTGTATATCCCTTCTTTAACGAGAGCTATATCCGTAAGGCGCCGAAAAAAGCGGACAGCTTTTACGTCTCGTGTGACTACGGAACAGTCAACCCCACCTCTATGGGACTGTGGGCAGGCAGTGAGGGAAAATGGTACAGAATCAAGGAGTTTTACCACGACTCACGGCGTGAGGGCTTTCAGATGACCGATGAGGAGTATTACCGCTGTCTTGAAGAGCTTTTGGGCGAACGTATTCCCGAGGCGGTAATAATCGACCCGTCGGCGGCGTCGTTTATCGAGTGCATAATAAGGCACGGCAAATACCGTGTAAAGCGCGCAAACAACGATGTGCTTGACGGCATAAGAAGAACGGGCGACCTTTTAAAGCAGGGGGTCATCAACATCTGCGAGGGCTGTGACGACCTTTTAAGGGAAATCACGCTCTACAAGTGGAACGAGGGCGTCGGAAGCGACGCTCCGAAAAAGGAAAACGACCACGCCATGGACGATATGAGGTACTTCGTCTCAACCGTGCTCAGCGACGCCGCAGACGACTTCTTTGCCGCAAGCCTGACAAGAGAAGGGAGGTTTTAATCGAGTTGATTTTTAAAAGAAAGGAAGGCTCCCAGCAGGTGCTTCCCGTGCTTGCGAACGAGCGTGAAAAATGCAGCCATCCGTTTTATGAGCTCGGCAGCCGCTTTCCCGAGCAGCTTTGTCAGTACCGACTTTACAGGGCCTTAAGGGAGGCGGTGCCGATTATTGACGCCGCTATCTGTAAGACCGTGCGACTGACGGGCGGCTTTACGGTCGAAACCGAGGACGGCTCCTTAAAAAAGGAGCTTGACAGCTTCGTCGGCTCCGTGCCGTCGGACAGCTCGCAGTTTTCTCTTCAGAGCTTTGCCGACATCTATCTTGAACAGCTTCTGACCTACGGGACGGCAGTTGCCGAAATGGTGACCGACGACGACGGCAGGGTGGTGTATCTCTACAATGCTCCGATTGACAATATTGTGTTAAAGCGTGACAAAAGCGATTACAGAAATATTATTGTCTGCACCAACGACGGACCCGAAATAAAGGAGCTTCGGGATCAGCAGAAAATTCTCTGCTCGGCGCTGAGCGCCGACGCAGGCAGGCTTATGGGAAACTCGGTGCTCAAGGGGCTTCCGTATGTCAGCAATATTTTACTCAAAATCTTCAACGCCGTCGGAGCCAACTGGGACAGGGTCGGAAACGTGCGCTTTGCCGTGACCTACAAGCCCGGCGACGACGCCGCCTCAAAGGCATACGGGAAGCAGAGGGCAATGCAGATTGCCGAGGAGTGGGGCAGCGTGATGAACGGCAGTAAGCCCAAGGACTTTATTGCTCTGGGCGACGTGGATATAAAGGTAATCGGTGCCGACAACCAGATTCTTGACAGCGAGGTGCCCGTCCGTCAGCTGCTTGAGCAGATAATTGCAAAGCTCGCCCTGCCGCCGTTTATGCTCGGACTTTCATGGTCGACGACCGAGAGAATGTCGCAGCAGCAGGCTGACGCACTGACGACCGAGCTTGAATGCTACCGTCGGATACTTACGCCCGTGCTTAAAAAAATCTGCTCGGCGCATCTGAGAGCGTATGGCTACACAAAGGGCGTTAATATAGTCTGGGACGACATAACGCTCAAGGATTCGCTCGACGAGGCAAACGCTAACTATCTTAAAGCGAAAACGGATGAGATTTATGCCGCAATCTCATCGCCAAAGGAGGATTACGATGAATAAATGCTACGCTCTCGAAGCCGAAAACAGGGAGTCGGTTTCCGAGGAGGATTTGAGTCTTATCAACTCCTTTTCGCACACGCCGCTTTCGGCACAGGAGGTATTCTGCTTCAAGGTGCTTCTGTGCGACAACGAAATCGACCGCGACTTTGAGAGATTCACAACCGAGTCGCTGAAGGCTCTTGCCGATATGTTTGTCGGCAAAACGGCAATCAAAAACCATTCAATGAACTCCGACGACCAGTCGGCAAGGACCTACAAAACCGAGGTTGTAACCGACCCCGTCAGGAAAAATTCCCTCGGCGAGCCGTACAGCTTTCTTACGGCTTACTGCTATATGCCGAGGCTCGAAAAGAATGCGGAGCTGATTGAGGAAATCAAGGCGGGCATCAAAAAGGAGGTAAGCGTCGGCTGCAGCGTGTCGGCAAGCCGCTGCTCAATCTGCGGCAAGGACCGCCTGCACGAGGGCTGTGTTCACAGAAAGGGCAAAAGCTACGGCGGAAAGCTTTGCTTTGACAGCCTCGAAAACCCGACCGACGCCTATGAATGGTCGTTTGTCGCAGTGCCTGCACAGAAAAATGCAGGCGTTACCAAAAGCTTTAAACACGGGGAGGTGTTCGGTGTGGACTCAGTAGTAAAGGAGCTTAAGGAAGCTGACGGAGAAGTTCTTCTTTCCTCGGAAAGGGCGAAGGCTCTCACAAGGGAAATCGACAGACTTACTCTGCTTGCAAAGCAGGGAGAGGAATACCGCAGCGTGCTTGAAGAAAATGCGGTCAAATTCTTTGCGCTTACGCTCCCGTCGCTTTCAAGCGACCTTACAAGACGTCTCTGCGGCTCGGCTTCGACCGAGGATTTAAAGGAGCTTGAAAAGGCTCTCAGGCAAAAGAGAAACGCCGCTGTCAAACCGCAGACGGCTCCCGAAGCAGAAGAAAAGCACGACAGCTTTAACGAATTCAGATTTTAAAAAAGGAAGGATATTATATGGCTAATTTTGAAAACATTAAACTTGACAAGGGGCTTTATCAGACCTCAAAGGGTTTTACCGCAGAGCTTGAGGCAGCAGACCCCTCGGAAAACTATAAGGGCACCTCACTTGAGGGGCTCGACGCCTTTGAAAGACAGCTTAAAAGGTTTAACATCAGGGTAAGCGGACCTGCAAGCGATACGATTGAGAAATTCTTCTCGACCTCCGACAGCGCGGCGCTTTTCCCCGAATATGTTGCAAGAGCAGTCAGAAAGGGCAAGGAGGAGGCGGACATTATTCCGCTGATTATCGCCGCAAGGACAAGCATCAACGCTATGGATTACCGCACCATAACCTCTGCGCCGACCGATGAGCAGAAAAGCCTCAAGCCCGTTGAGGAGGGCGCTCTTATTCCCGAAACCTCAATAAACCTTCAGTCAAACCTTGTTTCTCTTAAAAAGAGAGGCAGAATGCTTATCGCCTCCTATGAGGCAATCCGCTTCCAGAGACTTGACGTGTTTACGGTAATGCTCAAGCAGATAGGCGCCTACATCGCCCGTCAGCAGCTCTCCGACGCAGTTGCGGTTATTAAAAACGGCGACGGCAACGACAACCCTGCCTCTTCTTCAAGCGTTGAAACCGCAGGTGAAATCAGCTATTCCGACCTCGTCAATTTCTGGAACAGCTTTGACCCGTATGAGATGAATACGCTCATCGCTTCTCCCGATATGGCGGCGGCTGTTTTAAAGCTTCCCGAGATGAAGGATTCCTACGCAGGGCTTAATTTCCACGCAACGGGCAACATTGTCACTCCTCTCGGCGCAAAGCTTCTCAAAAGCAGTGCGGTTGAAAGCGGCACCGTAATCGGTCTTGACAAGGGCTGCGCTCTTGAGCTTGTTGAAGCAGGCGGTATTCTTACCGAGTACGACAAGCTTATCGACCGTCAGCTTGAAAGGGCGGCAATCACCGAAATTTCGGGCTTTGCAAAAATCTTTACCGACGCTTCAAAGCTTCTTACGGTTTAAGGGTGAGAATATGATTGACGCTTCAAGGGTGACAAAGGCGGTCAGTCGGCTGCTCGGTTGCACCGAGGAGGAATTGTTCAGCTATGCTCCCGTAATCAAAGCGGTATGCAGGGAAGTCTTTTCAAAGCTTGCCAAGCCCGAATACGGCAGTGATTCAAGGGTACAAAACGCCTGCACGGGGCTGAGCGTTTACAGAATCGTACTCGCAAGGCTTCTCAGCGGCGAAGAAAACGAAAGCTTCAAGGTAGGCGACATCTCCGTAACGCAAAGCCCTTCGCTTGCCCTTGAAAGGGCGTCGGTTATGCGTGACGAGCTGATGCTCGGTGCGGCAGAGCTGTTAAAGGACGACAATTTTCTGTTTATGAAGGTGTAGTATGAAGCAGGTGACAAGGCTTATTAACGCCGTCGGCAGAAGCGTTTACGTCACCGACGGCAGCTACCGCACAAGGGAGTACAGTGCGGTAATACAGCCGCTTAGGTACAAAAACAAGATGTACTTAAACGGCGAGGTAAACGACCTCGGTCATTACGCCGAGGGCTATTACCTTTACATCGGGCCTCCCGACATAAGCTTAAAAAGGCTTTCCGCAGCGGCAAGCATAACGGTTTCGGACGGCACACGCTACAAAATTGAAAGAAGCGAAAGCGTGTATTACGGAAAGGATGAGCTTTACATCTGGGCAGTGCTTAAGGAAAGGGTGTGATAAGACGGAAATCACAAGAAATATAGTCAGGAGCATTGAAACCGTTCTTCGGCAGGATGAGGATTTGTTTTACAACGTGATTGTTACGGCGTATGACAGCGACACCTCAGCCGTGCCGATTGACAAGGGTATAATCTCGGTAGGTCTTGACGGAATGTATGTCGGCGAGAAAACTCCGGACGAGCCGTCAAACGTAAACTCCTCGTCCGAGCACAGGGACTATACCGCAAGGGTAATTGTAAAAATACATACGCCCTGCGAAGCCGGCGAGGCGATAACCTATCAGCTGCTCGACAAGGTGCTCAGCGCGGTTTTCAAGGTTGAGCAAAGTCTCGGCAACACCTTAAGCTACATAAGCGTAAAGCAACCGAAATACCTGCGCTTCACGGACTCAATGCGGCTTGACACGATTCTGGGACTCAAGGGAAAGCTGAGCTTTTCCGAGGAATAAAAACAAGGGAGCACGGAGTAAAATCCGTGCTCTATTTTGTTATATTATATTTTTTGATTCATAGAGGCGGCATTCGGTCGCCTCTGTTTTTAATGAAAATTGCTTGTTTGTTGAACGTAGGAACGACGTCTCGGCGGGACGTAAGCCTTCCCCTCCGGATGAAAGCCTTCCCCTTGAGGGGAAGGGGGACCGCTTGCGGTGGATGAGGTGGAATATAAATACATCAAACCTCGGCGGACGAACAATGTTCGTCCCTACGGTTTGCAAAGCAAACACTTATTACCTCTTCACTCTTCACTCTT
>JAFRUO010000008.1 GCA_017438845.1 Clostridia bacterium
CACGGGACCCGTTTACGGGTAAGTAAGTAGCAAATGCATGGCTGGCAGGCCAATAAACAGCGCACTTGTGCGCCGCCAGTATCGTATAGGGCTATGCCCGAAAATGAAAAACCACCCGCTATGCGGGTGGATATTTATTCTGGCTTTTATTCGTCTGCGAGCTCAAGCCATTCCTCTTCAATTTTATCCAGCTCTGCCTTCTTTTGCTCAATTTCACCGAGCAGCTCGGAAATAAGCTGATAATCGCTTACGGCTTCGGGGCTGACCGATTTTTCCTCAAGCTCCTTAATTTCCGCCTGAAGCGCGTCGCTCTGCCTTGTAAGCTCATTCAGCCTCGCCGTTCTCTTTCTTTGAGCCGCCTTGTTAAGCTTTGACTGAAGGTAGCTTTCCTTTGCGGCGCTGTCCTTTGCAGGCTCCTTTAGCTTTTCCGCAGGCGCTTTGCGGTGCGCGAGATAGTAATCATAATTACCGTTGTATATTTCAACCGAATCGGGAAATAATTCTATTATTTTGTCCGGCACGCTGTTTAAGAAGTATCTGTCGTGCGATACCGTTACAAGCGTTCCCCGATACTCGGAAAGGGCTTTGTCAAGCGCCTGTTTGGCTATGTAATCAAGGTGGTTTGTCGGCTCGTCAAGAATTAATAGATTTGCCTTGGAAAACATAATAATACAGAACTGCACCTTTGCACGGTTTGCGCCCGACAGCTCACGAACCTTTTTAAAGACCGCTTCATCCTCAATCAGCAGTGCGCCGAGTGCGCTCCTGATTTCAAAGTCCGTTTTGTTCGGGAATTTCCTGTGCACCGCTTCAATTACCGTGTCGTTTAAATCAAGGTCGGAAAGCTCCTGGTCAAAATATGCCGCCTTGACGTTCCCGCCGAAGCTGATTTTGCCCTCATACGGCAGCCTGCGCATAATCGCCTTGATAAGCGAGGATTTACCGACGCCGTTTTTGCCGATGATTGCAATTTTTTCGTGACTTCCGACCTCAAGGGAAATACCGCTTGAGAGCTGTTTTTTGTTTTCTCCGCTTCCTACCGTAATGCCGACATTGTTAAGGGTAAGCACGGTTTTGTAGGGCTCAAGCTCATAATCAAAGCGAAAGCGTATATCCTTCGGCGCAGGGTTCGGCTTTTTCTTTTCCTCAAGCTTTTCGAGCGCCTTTACCCTTGAGCCGACCGAATTTGAGCTTGACGAGCGTGCAAGGTTCTTTTGCACATATTCACGCATTGCCGAAATTTCCTGCTGCTGCTTTTCGTATTCTCTTGTAAGCACCTTAATTCTTTCCTGCTTCTGAGTTAAAAAGGAGGAGTAGCCGCCCTTGTATCTGATAAGCTCGGTGTTTTCAATTTCACAGATGTCCTTTGCCGTGCTGTCAAGAAAATAGCGGTCGTGCGAAACTATAACCGCCGCACCCTTATAGTCGTTTTTAAGGTAATCCTCAAGCCATTCAAGCATGCCGAAATCCAAGTGGTTTGTCGGCTCGTCAAGCAGTAAAAGCTCGGGAGATTTCAGCAGAATTTTAGCCAGCGAAAACCTGATTTTTTCTCCGCCCGAAAGCAGTGCGGTTTTCATGTTCAAATCGAAGTTCCCGAAGCCGAGTCCGTTTATGACCTTGTTAAT
The DNA here is from genome assembly GCA_017438845.1 of Clostridia bacterium. GTDB lineage: Bacteria > Bacillota > Clostridia > Oscillospirales > Acutalibacteraceae > Fimenecus. The sequence goes on from JAFRUO010000008.1 coordinate 1,626, forward strand.
TCTTGTCTGTGCACCGAAGCCGTCAAGCGCGGCATAGCGGTTGCTGTATTCCTCGTAACGGGCCTCAAGCTCACCGTAACGCTGAGTGCCGTGAGGGCAGTCCGACATCATTTCCGTTATTTCCTCAAGCCTCCGACGTATATCGAACACCTCGGCGAGCACTGAGTTTATTTCCTCCCGAAGGCTGTTCTCCTCGCAAAGGGCTTCGTTTTGTCTGTGATAGCCTATGACGAGGTCCTTCTTTTTTGAAACTTCGCCTTCATCGGGGGAGAGTTCTCCCGAAATAATGTTTAACAGCGTGCTTTTTCCGACTCCGTTAACTCCGAGCAAGCCGATTCTGTCCCCCTCGTTTACGGAGAGACTGACATTCTTCAGCACGGTTTCGTCCGAAAAGCCTTTAGTTACATTGTTGACGGTTAAAAGCATTGTTTATGTTTCTGTTCCTTTTTTCTTTTTATAAAAATGAGTAACAACAGCCGAAGCCATTCTTACCGCAGTTGAAACCACGATAATCCCTACCGCGAGAGCCATAGCGCTTTTAAGCGTGTAAACCCCGGTGTCGAGGAATTTGTCAAGGTCGTTGCCCACGGCGTAGCTCATTGTATAGTACAGCGCACTGCCGGGAATCATTGATATTATTCCGACAACGAGGAAGGTGGTAGTCGGAGTTTTTTTAATTCTTGCAAATATTTCCGCATAAACCGTAACTGCCATTGCCGCCGCAAAAAGGCAGAACAGCTCACTGTCAACGGCATAAAGCTTAACAAGCGTAAACACTGTCCAGCCCAGTGCTCCGCCGAGGGCGGAAATGAGCATCTTTGTACGCCTTGTGTTATAAAGCAGTGAAAAGCCCATTGCGCCGAAAAATGCGGTTGCAATCTGCAGAATGTAAAGCTTAAACTCACTCACAGCGTAACACCCCCGAACATAAGCGCCACGAGAATGTAGCCTGCGGCAATTGCAAAGGCGATTATCAGAGCCTCAAAAAGTCTGAGCATACCCGAGATAATATCGCCGCTGATCATATCCCTGATTGAGTTGGTCAGCGCAACTCCCGGAATCAGCAGCATAATATTGCCGACTATGATTTTTGACGAGTCCTCACCGAAGCCGAGCCTGACAAACGAAAAGGCGAGCAGGCAAACTGCGGCTGAGCTGATAACATTTGAAAAGACCATATTGACCTTAGTCTTGCTCTGAGCAAAGACGATTAGCTTTAGCACTGCACCTGCAACCGCAGAGGCGGCGGCGTCAATGGCTGAGCCTCCGAAAAACAGGGTAAACGAAGCGGAAATCATCGCGCACGCAAAGACTTGAAGCGGCAAACTGTAGCCCTTTTCCTGCTTTACTTCCTCAAACCTTTCGCGGATTTCGTCAATTTCGGGGACGTTTGCACAGATGTATCTTGAAAGGTCGTTGTACTTGTGAAGCTTGTCGAGGTTTGTGTCGTATCTCGAAACTCTCCTTGTGCCGGTAACGCTTCTGTCCTCGGAGTCGGTAAGCGTAAGAAAAATAACCGAGGTGATAACAAAAACATCAGCGCTTTTACAGCCGAATACATGAGCAATTCTCTGCAACGTGTCCTCGACGCGGCTGATTTCCGCACCGCTTACAAGCATCTGCTCGCCGAGATCAAGCGAGAATTTAAGCAGCTCGTCCGAATTCATTTGCATCCCTCCGTAAAACATTATAAAAATAATATACCACATTCCGAGTTTAATTACAATGTACGTTTAAAAAAGGGGTCGGTGTAAAAAAAAGAGCCCTGTTTTTTTGCAAAATCAACAAAAAATGTTAAACCGAAAATTATTTTTAAAATGATATTGCAAAAAAAAATAACTTGTGGTATTATTGAGTATGTAATTATGCACCTTAATGGGCTTTTTATGCCCTGAAGGGTGAGGTACAAATACTTTCTTAAAAGGAGAAAACCACAATGAAAAAGCTTTTATCAGTGCTTCTTTCGGCTTTGATGATTATAAGCTGTCTTTCAGTAGGTCTTGCAGTTTTTGCGGAAGACGCGGAACCGACCGAGGCTGAAGCTTTAATCACCAAAATCAATGATGCAATCGAAGTTGCCACTACCGAAGAATACGACGAGAACGGCAACATCACACGTCATACCGCCGGCTATTGGTACGGTCGTACCGTTCGTGCAATGGACGTTAGTGTTGACGGAGACGCCAAGAACTATCTCGGCAACCTTCTTAAGTCACAGTATCCCGAGTACAGCGCATTCACTGTTGAGGTACCGCTTGACGAAGAGGGTCACACAAGAACTTACCCCGATTTCAGCGCAATCGGCACATATATCCTTGCCGGTAAGCTTGAAAATGCGGGCGCAATTGACTCTTCAAACGCAGAGGCTCTTTACAACTCACTTGAAGAGGCTACCGCGCTTGACAAGCAGGTAAGAAAGAATAGCGACGCTTACGAAACTCTCGAGCCCGATGACGTTCTCAGACAGTTCGAAATCGACCCCGAGACAGTTGAAAATATTGAGGACGAGAATACTCTTGTTTTCAAAGACATCGACATCTTTGCAGGCGACAAGGTAGCGGATTCCGTTATCCCCGTAATCGCAAGCGTTTATCCGGACCTTACCGGTGTTTCAAAGGGCATCATCAAGAAGGCGGGCGACGCCGGTCTTAAGATGGAAAACTATGTCCTTAAGTACACAAACATCAAACTTGAAGCTCAGTTTGACGGCGACAAGCTTATGGGTCTTAAGCTTTCTTATGACATCACAGCAAGCGCTGATATGACCTTTAACGCTCAGTCTATGACTCTTCAGGCGTCATCTATAGACAATAAGATTGAGTATTACGGCTTTGATTATTTTGATGAAGGAAACGAATTTGACTATGCAGAGCTTGTCAGAATGATCAACGAGGGTACTGCAAGAGCCGTTGATTCAAGAACAGGCTATGAGTACACCAGAAGCGCCGACACAGACAACAACCAGGCTATCAAGCTTGACCTTACAGCTGATACATATGCGGCTCTTTCGGGTCTTTCGGACTCTGCACAGCAGGCTATCTTCGGCGTAATCGACCAGGTTACGGTTGCTATCGACAACCTCGCAGGTACTTCAATCACTAAGTACGAATGGGTTTGCGACGGCGAAAACTGCCCGATCTGCGCTTCCAACCCCGTTGACAAGGACGGCGTTCTTATTCCCTGTAAGGAAGGCGACCACAGCTCGGACGTTACGGAAAAATGGGTTTGCAAGGGCAACAGCTGCCCCGTATGCAGCCAGCATCAGGATAACGACACAGGTGAAATCATCGAGTGCGCAAACAACGACTGGATGGAGCCCTATGTCAGAGAGCAGATGCCTTGGCTTGATGACGACCAGGTAAGAGAAGAAGTTGCAAGCATGAAGGAAAGATGCACCTGCACAACGGAAGAGGTTCCCACCTGCACCTGCAGCAAGAGAGTTGCTCCTCACCAGCTCGGCGTTGAAGTTATGGGCAAACCCTATGACGTAAATACGCTTCTTGATGCCGGTATCAACGCTATCACAGGCAGACTTAACGACACACAGAAGGATTCACTCACAAAGCTTATGGAGCTCGGCACTTATCATGCAACGGTTCCCGAGAGCAAGAATCCCGACGAGTACATTGAGCCTAAATATGCCCTTAAGGCAACATCACTTACAGTTAACGACCTCGATCCCGACTACAACGATCCTTACGAGGTAATGTACGAAGACGGTATCATCAGCTTCTACATTCCTTATCAGGAGAACCCGGGCTATGATTCGGCACTTGCACATCTCACCGACGATTTCGTAACGGGTGAGGATTTCCAGGCAGCTACTGCCGAAGCTCTTACACAGAGAATCGACGGCGATGTTATAAAGAATCATACATCGGGCATTGTTTATTCAGGTAATGAGTCGGCAGATCCCGAAGATCCGCAGGCAGACGTTAATAATGCTTATACACCTATTAAGATTCAGGTTGCATTCAAGGGCGCTACCGATGACAACATCTACGGTAACGGCGACATTGATAAGCTTATTATCAACTATACCTGCTACTATGAGTATAAGCTTGCAGCTGCTGACTTCCTTGAGATAGCAGAAGCTACTTACAGCTCACACACCGACTCAAGCTATATCGTAGGCGACCAGCCCGAATATGAAAAGGGCGACGCTGACCTCAGCGGCAGAGTTTCAATTATCGACGCAAAGCTTGTTCTCAAGCACATCGTCGGCACAGAATATCTCAACGAGGTTCAGCAGGAAGTTTCCGATATGAACAACGACCAGGATATCACCGTTTTTGACGCAAAGATGATTCTCCAGAAGATTGCCGAAGAGGCATAAACAATCCTTTTAAGATTAAACATAAAGCACCGCCTTCGGGCGGTGCTTTTTTGCGGCTGTTTATTCGTCGTGACTTGTTTCTCCGATAAGCTCGTTTTCCCTGAACATAAGCGAAACGCACCATATTGCCGACAAGGCGACAAGTGTGTAAATAATACGACTTAAAACAGCGCTTTGTCCGCCGAAAATAAAGCTTACAAGGTCAAACTGAAACAAGCCGATCGAGCCCCAGTTAAGACCGCCGATTACAAGAATAATCAACGCAATTCTGTCAAGCATATTTTTCAACTCCTCATTTAAATGCTTGTTAGTATTGTTTGCGCTCTTTTTAAAAATATACAAAAAGAAAATTTTTCAAAAAAGGTGAAGCACTGTTTTTAAGCGCTTCACCTTTTTGATGTGTTTATACTTTATATTATTATGCAAATCAAGCCGTTACAGCCTTCGTTTATAACTCTTTCAAGCGTTTCCTGCAGCTTCATCCTCGCCTCATTCGGCATATGGAAAAGCTTGTTTTTAACACCCTCGTTTACGAGCTCGTTTAAGGATTTTCCGAAAATATTTGACTCCCAGATTTTTGTCGGCTCCTCCTCAAAGCCCTCAAGCAGATATTTAATCAGCTCTTCGGACTGACTTTCCGTGCCGACTATCGGCGCAACCTCAGTCTGTATATTCGCCCTGAGCATATGTATTGACGGGGCTGACGCCGAAAGCTTAACGCCGTATCTTCCTCCCTGCTTTATAATTTCGGGCTCCTTGAGCGAAAGCTCATCAATATCCGGCATAATAATACCGTAGCCTGTATTCTCAACCTCCTCAAGAGCGTATTTGATTTTGTCGTACTCTGTTTTGCTCTTGTTAAGCTGTACGACAAGTTCCATAAGCTGTTCGTCATTTTCAATTTCAAGTCCCGTCTTGTCTGCAATTGTCTTATAAAACAAGCCGTTCTCAAGGCTGATGTTAACTAAGGTGCTTCCGTCACCGAGGTTCATTTTAACGATTTCGCTCTTTTCGATGTTTTCGCTTTCATTCAGTCTTTCGGTAAGCACGCTCACATCGCGTACAAGTCTGAGCCCTTCAGATGATGCGCGCACGCTCTGAAGAATACTGTTTCTTAAAGGGTGCTCCCTCTCAAGGGACTTTATCCAGGAGGGAAGGGAGATACTTACCTGCTTAATCGGAAACTCAAAAAGCACCTGAGTAAGTATTTCCTTTATTTCTTGCTCGTCAAGCTCAAGGCAGTTTACCGCAAGCACGGGAACGGAATATTTTTCCGAAAGCTCCGCTGACAGCTTTAATGCCGCCTCGCTTTTCGGATATGTACAGTTAAGAATGATTACAAAGGGTTTGTTAAGCTCCTTTAATTCATCGACAACTCTTTCCTCTGCCTGCTCGTAATCCTCACGGGGGATTTCGCAGATGCTTCCGTCCGTTGTAATTACAAGCCCGATTGTTGAATGTTCGTTAATTACCTTTTCGGTGCCGATTTCCGCCGCCATATTAAAGGGTATTTCCTCATCATACCACGGCGTGTGCACCATTCTCGGAGCGTCCTGCTCTATGTATCCTACTGCGCCGGGCACAATGTAGCCGACGCAGTCAATAAGTCTTACCCGAAAGCCTGCGTTTTCGGGGAGCGTCACCTCAACCGCATGCTCCGGAATAAACTTCGGCTCGGTTGTCATAATTGTCCTGCCTGCCGCGGACTGCGGAAGCTCATCAACAGCCCTTGTCTGAAGAGCCTCGTCCTTGATGTTCGGAATAACAAGCGTGTCCATAAACTTTTTGATAAAGGTTGATTTTCCTGTTCTGACCGGTCCGACAACGCCGATGTAAATATCACCGTCGGTTCTGCTTGCGATGTCAGCATATATGCCAGTATGCGCCATTTTATTACCTCCTGAGGCGTGAGCCCGTTGTGTTTTTTATTCATTTATATTCATTTTACTTTTCATATATGAATAAAAGATATACGAGCCTTCCCGACAAAAAAACAAAGCGGATAACCGAGAGGTTATCCGCTTTGAATAAAAAATTCAATCAGATGTGTCTGTCAATAAACTCCTTGACCTTGCTCCAGTACATATCGGGGTGTGCACATACCGAGCGTGCGTGCGGTGCGTCCGGAACGGAAAGAATATCCTTTTCGGTCGGGCATGCGCTGTAAACCTGGTCAAGCATTTCATAGGGAACAAAGGTGTCAGCCTCACCGTGAATAAAGAGCATAGGAATCTTGCATTTCTTAAGCTGCTCTATGCAGGAAGCCTCTTTGAAGTTAAAGTTTGCCTTTCTCTTGTTTACGTCGTTTGCGCTGTAAAGGAACGGGAACTCGGGAATTTTCATCTGAGTCATCTTGTGCTTTAAGATTTCCCAAACGTTTGTGTAACCGCAGTCCTCGATTGCAAGCTTGACATTGTCGGGAAGCTCCTCGCCGACCGTCATCATTGTCGTGGCGGCGCCCATTGAAACTCCGTGAAGAATAATTCTGCACTCGGGGTGATCGTTTACAAGGTATTTAATCCACTCAATAACGTCAAGTCTGTCCTTCCAGCCCATGGAAATGAATTCCTCCTCGGAATCCGCATGCCCTCTGAGGCTGGGCATAAGTACGTTGTAGCCCCACTCATAAAATTGCTTTGCGTAAATGCCCATGTTTCTCGGGCTTGAGGTGTATCCGTGAATACAGATGACGTAAATATCGCTTCCGCTCTCGCTCCTGAATAAGTCAGCGTGAAGGTTTTTACCGTCATAGCTCGGAATTGTAACTTTTTCCTTGAGTGTGTCGTCGTGCCATTTTGCGCCCGACTGTAAAATTTCCTCAAGCTTAGCCTTGTATTCGTCCTTCATTTTTGCAGCCTTGTCCTTTTCCTGGGCCTTGCTGCCGACCAAGCCGTTCATTCCCGTTCTTGAAAGTACAAAGTGGTATGCAAGTCTTCCCGAAAGCACGAAGGAAGCCGCCGCCGCACCCGTTGCAATTGCGAGGTATTTAGCTGCTTTTAAAGCCTTGTTCTTTTCAGCCATATTAAAATCTCCGTTCTTAAATTATTGTATTATAATATACTATTTTATACCAAAAAGTATATAAATGCAAATAAAATATAGATAAAAAATATTTTTACAATTCGGTTGTTTTTACTCGAAAAATCTGCTACAATATAATGTAATAATTTCTGCTCTTGAAACAGGGGTGAAAGTATGGATGAACAAATTATGAGAACGAGCGTTTTCGGCGGCTTTAAGAAGGACGATGTTCTTTCATATGTCGAAAAGCTTCAGAAGGAGATTGCTTCTCTGCAGGCTGAGCTTGACGCAAAGGCAAATGAAATTTCTTCGCTTGAAAGTAATGCAGCCGAGCTTGAAGAAAAGACGGCAGAGCTTGAAAGCGTCAGCGCTTCGCTTGAGGAAGCAAACAGAAAAATAGACGAGCTTACCGAGGAAAACGGCGCTCTTACGCAGAAGGCGGACGCCCTCGGAGAAATTGCCGACGAGTATGTCAATGCCAAGGCGCAGCTTGAAAAGGAAAGCCTTGAAATAAAGCAGGCGCAGGCAAGACTCGGTGCGGCGTTTATTGACGCTCGCAAGTATTCCGATAATCTTGTTGCCGCCGCCAACGAAAGAGCTATGAAGGCTTCGCAGGGCTTTTCTCAGGACATTTCACGTCAGGCAGGGGAAATAACCAAGCTTTCCGCCGAAATTGACAAGCTTTCGGCGCAGTTTAATTCGACCGTTAACACGCTTCATTCCGACATTGCCGTCCTTGCTCAGAGAATGAGCGCTTCGGCGATGAACCTTCGTCAGCGCAACGAGGCTTCCTTTGAGCCTAACCTTAACGTAAGCTTTGAGGTTGACGACGACGCCACGGGAGTAATCAACACGGACGACGGAAGCGGACTTACATATATTCAGTATCCGCCTCATACAAGATTTAATGAGGATTTGGACATTAAGCCTCTCGGCGATGAGGAACAGGCGTGAGTGAATACAGACTTAACACAAACGAGTTAAAAGAAGCCGCCTCTTACCTTAACGCAGGCGATACAGTATATCTTTCGGGTACGGTCTATACGTCGAGGGATGCGGCACACAAAAAAATAATGTCGCTTATTGACGAGGGCAAGCCTTTGCCGTATGACATTAAAAACGCCGTCATTTACTATGCGGGTCCGACCCCGACGCCCGAGGGGCATGCTATCGGCTCCTGCGGTCCGACTACCTCGTCAAGGATGGACGTGTATGCGCCGAGGCTTCTTGACATGGGACTTTCGGCAATGGTCGGCAAAGGGCCGAGGAATGCCGAGGTGTGCGAAGCTATTAAGAGAAACGGCGCGCTTTATTTCTGCGCTATCGGCGGCGCAGGCGCTCTTGCCAGCAGATGTATTACGGACTGCGAGGTAATCGCCTTCCCGGAGCTTGGCTGTGAGAGTGTTAAAAGGCTTGAGTTTTCCTCTTTTCCGCTGACCCTCGCTATTGACGCGCACGGCGGAAACCTCTTTAAAAACAGCATGGAGTAAACGATGTTAAAAGACGAAATATTATCACTCAGAAAACAGATAATCGAAAAAGATTTTGCACGGATGAACCCAATGCAGAAAAAAGCGGTCTTTAAAACAAAAGGGCCGCTTTTAATTCTTGCGGGTGCCGGGTCGGGAAAAACTACCGTAGTTGTAAACAGAATTGCAAACCTTATTAAATACGGCGACGCCTATTCCTCCGACTGGCTTGAGAGGACGCCCGAAGAGGCTGACGCTGAAAAAATGAAAAGGTACCTTGACGGTGACGGCACGGTTTATGCGGACATTGCCGACCTTCTGCGCGTCAGGGCGGTCGAGCCGTGGCAGATACTTGCCATCACCTTTACCAACAAGGCGGCAAACGAATTAAAGCAAAGGCTTTCCGTTATGCTCGGCGAAGCGGCTGACGACATCTGGGCAAGCACCTTCCACTCGTGCTGCGTCAGGATTTTGCGCCGTGACGGCGAAAGACTCGGCTTTTCAAAGCATTTTACCATTTATGACACCGACGACAGTAAGCGGGTTATCAAGGAGTGTCAGAAGCTTCTTGACATTGAGGACCGCTACCTTTCTCATAAGACAATACTTAAAGAAATCAGCAGGGCGAAGGACGCTCTTATCACTCCCGAGGAATACGCCGAAACCAATCAGGCTGATATAAGACTTGCAAAGGTAGGGGAGTGCTACAAAAAGTATGAGCAGATGCTCGCGTCAGCCGACGCAATGGACTTTGACGATATTATAGTCAATACCATCAGGCTTTTCGAGGAGTATCCCGACGTGCTTGAGCATTATCAACGCCGCTTTCATCACATTATGGTCGATGAGTATCAGGACACAAACTATGCTCAGTACAAACTCACGGCTATGCTCGCCGACGGCTATAAAAACATCTGCGTAGTAGGCGACGATGACCAGAGTATATATAAATTCCGCGGCGCAACTATTGAAAATATTCTTCAGTTTGAGGACCGTTATGATGACGCTGAGGTAATACGTCTTGAACAGAATTACCGTTCTACTCAGAACATTCTTGACGCGGCTAACAACGTTATCGACCACAACAGCGCCAGAAAAGGAAAAAACCTCTGGACGGATAACGGCACGGGAGAAAGAATTAAATGGCACACTGCACGGGATGAAGCGGACGAGGCAGGCTATATAGCAGACGAAATCGAAAAGCAGGTAATTGGGGGCAAAAAGCTCAGCGACATTGCCGTGCTTTACAGAATGAACGCCATGTCAGGTCCCGTTGAACAGGCACTTGTACGAAGGGGAATCCCGTACAGGCTTATCGGCGGTCATAAGTTTTACGACCGAATGGAAATTAAGGATGCAATCGCATACCTTAGCGTTATCAACAACCCTGCCGACAAGGTAAGGCTTCAGCGTATAATCAACACGCCGAAACGAAGCATAGGAGCGACCACTGTTGCGAACGCCTCACAGATTGCCGACAGTCTCGGAGTGTCGCTTTATGAGGTGCTTAAAACCTCAGACGAGTATGAGCTTTTAAAAAGGAGCGCACAGAAGCTGCTTGCCTTTACGGATATGATAGAGGACTTTATAAGCTATTCCGAGCAGGCGGAGCTTAATGAGCTTCTGAGCTATGTGCTTGAAAAGACGGGCTATGTTCAGTCGCTGAAAAACGAGCCCGAAAAGTTTGAGGACAGAGTGCAGAACCTGAATGAGCTGGGCGCAACGCTTATAAGATTTAAGGAGGAAAACCCCGACGGCGGACTCGGCGATTTCCTTGAAGAGGTCGCATTAATGACCGATATCGACAACTACAACGACGAGGAGGACAAGGCGGTCCTTATGACTCTTCATTCGGCTAAGGGACTCGAGTTCCCGATAGTGTTTATCTGCGGAATGGAGGAGGGCGTTTTCCCCGGAATGCAGAGTATGTATAACCCCGAGGAGGTCGAGGAGGAAAGGCGGCTTTGCTACGTCGGCATAACGCGCGCCAAACAGCTGCTTTACCTTACCAATGCGAAGACGAGGCTTATGTACGGCTCGACAAACTACTACCGTCCGTCAAGGTTTTTGGAGGAAATCCCCGAGGAGCTTTTAAAGCACAGCTCTGCGGCGGTCAGCTACGGCGGTTTTTCCTCATTTGCTCAGACGCCTTCAAGAAGCGTCGGTAATACGCCTTCAAGGCAGTCGGACTTTACCCCTTCCGAAAAGGTTGACCGTGGATTTTCAGGCTCTTCAAACCGCACCGACAGTAAAGCTTCACTTGATTTCAAGGTCGGTGATGCGGTACGCCACAAGGTGTTCGGTGAGGGCGTTATTACAAGCGTTCAGCCTATGGGCGGCGATATGCTGATTGAAATAGCCTTCACTCAGCGGGGCACTAAAAAGCTGATGGGCAAAATGGCAAAGCTAACGAAAATATAAATCAAAACCACCCGTAAAACGGGTGGTTTGTGCAGACCCTAAAAGGGTCTATTACTGGCTACATCTCAAGATGTATGAAAAGTCCGCCAATCGCATATTTTTTCAGGCTGCTGCTAAAGCAGCCTTTTCTTATGCCTTGGTATTCTTTTCACCCGTGAACGGGTCTATGTATTCTTTAAGGCTTATCTGGTCTTCCATCATATCTTCTCTAAGCTGATTTTGTATGTACTCCGCTATTTTCTTTTCGTTTTTGCCTACTGTGTCCACATAATACCCCCTACTCCAAAAATGGCGATTTCCGTACTTGTACTTCAAATTTGCATGTCTGTCGAATATCATCAAACTGCTTTTTCCTTTCAGATATCCTACAAATTGCGATACACTTTTTTTTGGCGGTATGCTTACCAACATGTGTACATGATCTGTACACAACTCTGCTTCTATTATTTCTACTTCCTTCTGTTCGCACAGTTTCCTTAGTATTACTCCAATATCCTTTCGGATATCTCCGTATATCTCCATCCTCCTGTACTTTGGTGCAAACACTATATGATATTTGCATCTCCAACTTGAATGTGATAAACTGTTTATGTCATCTTTCATGATGATGCCTCCTTTGATAGTTTTGCGGTTGGCGAACCTGCTTTATTCTATCATAGGAGGCTTTTTCGCTGGAAGCTCTTTTATTTCCACCGGCATAGCCGGTGGTTGTCTGTCTCTTAAGAGCCAAAACAGCGGTGATGCAGATACTGCGTCACCGCTGAGCTTTTTTATCATAAAAGTGAATCGTAAACCTTGATTCTCACCGTTTCCTCATTACAGTTGTGCCGGTAAATGCTCAGCACCAGCCCGACTCCGAGATATACGCAAAGGTTAGCCGAGCCGCCTGCGCTGTAAAACGGAAGCGTAATGCCGACAACAGGCATAACCATTAAGCACATACCAATGTTGATTAGCATCTGTCCGATTATCATAGCCGCCATACCGTTACAGATAAGCTTAGTCGAAAATGTTTGAGATTTTCTGCCGACCGAAATCATTCTTATCGAGATAAGCACAAGCAAAAGCAGAGCCGCCGCAGCGCCTGCAAAGCCGAGCTCCTCTCCGATAACGGCAAAAATCATATCGTTCTGACCCTCGGGAATAAGTCCTGCCTGCGTGTATGAACCCTTAAAAAGACCCTGACCCGTAAATCCGCCCGAGCCGATTGCGGTCATTCCGTATTTTTGCTGGTAAATAATATCGGGATATAAATCGGGGTAGAGCAGAGCTAAAAACCTGTCCCTCTGAAGCTGCTTTAAAACGTAGGTCCATGCAAGCGGAAGCGTTGCAACTATAAGTGCAAACACACCTAAAAAGTAGCCCCAGTGTACATCCGCAATGTAAAGCATAATAGCGGTAATAACGATAAATACGAGTGAAGAGCCCATATCGCCCGTTGTGGCGACAAGCCCAATCGGTATCATTGCGTGAGCGCCGAGCTGAAGAATGCTCAGCGGCTTGTTGATTTTGTCCTTGAGCGCTTCAAGGTGAACGCTGAAGGTTATGATAAAGCCGATTTTAACAAGCTCGGACGGCTGAAAGTTGACGGGTCCGAGCTTAAGCCAGGTGTGAACGTCGCTTCGTGCGGAAGGCCCTGTACCGAACACGTACAACAGAAGCATCAGGATAACACAAACTCCGCCGATTAGCGGCCAAAGCCTTGTAAACACCTGATAGTCAAATGCGGAAATAATAAGCGAAAGAACAATGCCGAGAGCGACCGCTATCAGCATAATAATAAATTCTCTTGAAAGTCTTTCTCCTTCGCCCAGGCTGTATCTTGTAGCGCTGTTAACCATAATGCAACCGAGCACGGAGGCCGCAAGGCACATAATAAACAGATAAAGATCCGTTCCTTTAATAAATGCTGCGGCATTGGCAAATATTTTTTTCATTATAATAGCTCCGATGTTTATTATAATTATTATATTATGTATTGCAACTGATTTCAAGTAAAACTATTTACGAAAGCTCTTTTTAGTGGTAAAATAACAGAGGTGATTCAATGCAAAGCTTTGTAACTGAAAGCTACGATGAAACGGTGAATTTAGGTGTTCGCCTCGGGAAAAAGCTGAAAAAAGCTTCTGTTGTTGCTTTTTTCGGCGGCTTAGGTATGGGCAAAACCGCCTTTGTAACGGGTATTGCCGAGGGCATGGGGCTTGAATGTGACGTGTCAAGTCCGACGTTTGCGATTGTAAATGTTTACGGAAAAAATTCGGAGCTTTGTCACTTTGATATGTACCGCGTTTCTTCGTGGGAGGACTTGTATTCCACCGGCTTTTTCGATTACCTTGATATGGGCAGCGTTATCTGCTCGGAGTGGAGCGAAAACATAGAAAACGCCCTGCCCGACGACTGTATAAAAATATACATTGAAAAGGGTAAACACGATAACGAGAGAATTATAAAAATATACGGATGTGACTTTGAAATATGAGAATACTTGCTTTGGAATGTTCGTCGGTCAGTGCCTCGGTTGCGCTCACGGAAAACGGAAGGGTTCTGTGCAGCGACTTTGTCAGGTCCGGTCTTACGCATTCGCAAACGCTTTTACCGATGCTTGAAAAAATGCTCAAGGAAAACTCGGTCGGTATAGACACGGTCGATGTTTTTGCCTGCACGGCAGGTCCGGGCTCTTTTACCGGAGTGCGAATCGGAGTAGCTGCCGTAAAAGGGCTTGCCGACGCGCGTAACAAGCCCTGCTTTGCAGTTTCTTCACTTGAAACCGCCGCTTATCCGTTGCGGGACAGAGAGGAAGTTGTCTGTGCGGTAATGGATGCGCGCTGTAATCAGGTGTACACCGCTTCGTTTTATAAGGGCGAAAGGCTGACAGAGGATGAGGCAATTCTGATTGACGAATTAAAAGAAAAGCTTCTCGGCTTCGGCAAAAGCGTTGTGCTTACCGGCGACGGCGCAGAATTGGTTTTTTCCAAACTGAACGGAGAAGTACCTTCGCTTTGTGTAATCCCTCCCGATGAATGCTTTATGAGGGCTTCTTCGGCTGCACTGCTGAGCGAGGAAAAAATGAATGCGGGAGAAGCTCCGCTTGCTTCAAAAAGGCTTCTTCCCGTTTACCTGCGAGTGCCTCAGGCACAGAGGGAGTTAAACAACAAAAACAAATTAAAAGGAGATAAATAATATGCTTTATTTAGCGGCTGATCACGGCGGATTTTTACTCAAGGAGGAAATCAAAAAGCACCTTGACTCGGAGAACATTGAGTATATTGATTGCGGCACCGATTCTCCCGAGAGTGTCGATTATGCTCTTATAGCGAAAAAGGCGTGCGATGAAATTGTTAAGGACAAGGATAACCGCGGTATACTTTGTTGCGGCACGGGTATCGGCATTTCAATGGCGGCGAACAAGGTTAACGGTATCAGGGCGGCGTGCTGCTCGGATTATTTCAGCGCAAAGTTTACACGCCTTCACAATGACGCCAACGTTCTTTGTATGGGCGGCAGAGTAGTCGGCGCAGGACTGGCATGTGAGCTTGTCGATGTGTTTCTCAAAACAGGCTTTGAGGGCGGCAGACATCAGAGAAGAATTGACCAGCTTACCGATATAGAAAACGCTCAAAAATAGCTTGTATTTTTGCAGACGAGGATATATAATTAATACAATAAAACTATGGAGGAAGAAAAATGGCAAACGTTACAATCACCAATCATCCGCTTATTCAGCATAAGCTCTCTATTTTAAGAGATAAAAGCACGGGCTCTAAGGAGTTCAGAGCACTTATTTCCGAAATCGCGGCTCTTCTCTGCTACGAAGCAACAAGGGATTTGCCTCTTGAGGAGGTTGAAATCGAAACCCCCATTTCGGTTGCCAAGGCAAAGGTTATCGCAGGCAAAAAGCTCGCCTTTGTTCCGATTTTAAGAGCAGGTACGGGTATGCTTGACGGCGTTCTTTCACTTGTTCCGTCGGCTAAGGTCGGTCATATCGGTATGTACCGTGACCCCGAAACAGCGCTTCCCGTGCCTTATTACTGTAAGCTCCCTGCCGATATTTCTCAGCGTGAGGTTTTTGTTATTGACCCGATGCTTGCAACAGGCGGCTCGGCAATTGACGCAATTAACCAGATTAAGCAGTACAACCCCAAGAGCGTTAAGTTTATGTGCATTATTGCAGCGCCCGAGGGAATGAAGGCGCTTTGCGACGCCCATCCCGATGTTGAAATTTACTGCGCGGCTCTTGACGAGAAGCTTAATGAGCACAAGTATATTGTTCCCGGTCTCGGCGACGCCGGCGACAGAATCTTCGGAACAAAATAATTTTAGAATAAAACAAACCCTCTTTACATACTATTTACTGTATGTAAGGAGGGCTTTTTATGTATACAGTAAGCGACAGAGCCGTAACTCTGGGCAGATACATAGTCGACAACAACGCTACCGTCAGGCAGGCGGCAGGGCAATACGGAATCAGCAAAAGCACGGTGCATATGGACGTGACCCGTAGGCTTCAAAAAATCAATCCTTCGCTGTTTCGTCAGGTGCGCCGTGTGCTCGATGTAAACAAATCGGAAAGGCATATAAGAGGCGGCAACGCCACAAGGGAAAAGTACAAAAAGGACAAAAAGTAAGGGTAAGCACACGGCTTACCCTTATTTCTTGATTTCATCTTTAAGCTTCATTGCCTCCGACACCGAAAGCGCCGTTAAAAGAAACGAAACAAGCGCTATTGCGAGTTTAATAAATCTTTTCATATTGCTTCCTCCGATATTTCGCTTACCGCCCTTTTGTAGTCGTCAAAGCTTAAATAGGCGTTAATAATTTTCAACATACTGTTGGCGCTTGTCTTTTCGGGCAAACCGAGCGCCTTTAAAAGCAGAGTTCTTTTTGACAGAGAGTCCGGCTTTCCGCAGATACCGTCCTCAAACAAATCGGTTTTCGTGACGAGGCGTCTGTCTTTTTTTTCGTCGGGCGTGCTTCGGGAGGTGATGCCTGCTTTTTTCAGCGCTTCGACAATAACCTCAACGCTTACGCCCTCAACCCCGAGCTTGCCCTCCCGTGAGGGCTCGGCTTTTCGCTTTTCTTTTCCGAAAATGTCGGGAATATAAACGTGCGTCACCTGTTCGGGCGGTACTATACCGCTTAAAAAGGAACGGATTACGAAGCCTGCCGAGTCGCTGTCGGTAAGCACGATAACGCCTTTCTTTTCTGCAAGCCGCCTTATAAAAGCCTGCTTTTCGCGGTCCTTGAAAATACCGAAGCCATCCGTAGCAATTATAACGGTATCAAGTATTGCTTCGAGCTTTATTTTGTCATATTTTCCTTCGACAATAACTGCCTGGTTTATTTTAATCATTTTACTTCCCTGTATAGCTCAACAATCAGCTTTTCAAGTATGATTTTCGGGTCTGAGCCGTAGCCTTTAATGCTCATATCAGCCTCGTTTAAAAGCTCAATGCAGTGTGAAAGGCGGTCTAAGGAAACTTTTGCCGCGTCTCTTTTTGCATAGTTTAAACGGAAGGCTCTGTTTTTGTAGGAATAAGAATCCTTAAAAGCGTCGAAGCTTTTGCCCTCGGCAAGACAGAGCTTAACCCGATACATATCAATAAAATTTGAGCACAGCGCGCCTAAAATCATTTCGGGACGCTCCTTGTTTTCAAACAGAACGGAAAGAATCGAGAGAGCTTTTTCAATATTGCCGCTGATTATTCCCTTTGAAAGGTCAAACACGTTTGCTTCAAGGCTTTTAGTGCATACGTCGTCAATATCCTCTTTGGTAATTACCTTGTCAGAGGAGTAGTCCGCAAGCTTTTCCACCTCGTTTAAAAGCAGGTTAAGGTCGCTTCCGACCGTTTCAACCAAATAAGCCGCTACAGCTCTGTCGATGTTACAGCCTCTTTTTGCAAGCCCGCCCGTAACGGTTTTTATCAGTGAGGAACTGTCCATTTTGTCAAGGCAGAGGCAGGCTCCGTATTTTTCGAAAAGCTTGATTACGTTTTTCCACTTTGCGTTTTTTCCGGTTCCGACGTCGTCCGTGTCCTGCCAGAAAACCGCAACCGTAGTTTCGGGCATTTCGGCAAGCCACTTTTCAAAGACCTTTTGGTCAGCCGAATAAAACGAGTCAAGCGGCATATTTTTCATAAACGTACAGCAGTGCTCGGAAAACACGGGCAGAGTGTCGGTGCTTTCAATCAGGGCTTCAAGGCTTACGTTGTCCTCTGCGTCGAATTTACGCAGGTTAAAGCCCTCCATATCGGGGCTAACGCATTTTTTGACGATGAGATTGGCGTAGTGCTGCTTTAAAAAAGCTTCGGTGCCGTATATGAGATATGACGAAAAAAACTTACCGTCTTTGAGCTGAGCCTTCAGGGAAGCTTCCGTTATTTGCGGCATAAAACCAACCTCCTTTTTTGATTTATCAGAGTGAGATTTCCTTTTTCTCTTGTGAAGGAAGAAGCACGCAGTCTGCCTGCACATCAGGCGCTGTGCCGTCAAGGCATATCAAAGCAAGCCTTCCTTCATAACTTATTGTAACATAATTTTGCTCACAGGTCAGCATAAAATTATCATTTTTTATTACACATTTTCCGCTTTCTGTTTTTACGGCGTTGAAATCGGGCGAGAAGCCTTTGGGGAAATCCGTATCCTCAGTCATAACGTTTTTACATTTAAAGGCGTTTACAATTGGATTTGAAATTAATGCCGAGGACGGCTTACCGCTGTAAATAAAATAGTCGACCTTTGTTATGGGAACTTCTTCGGCAACCGACCTCAGACCCCTTGCGTCAGCGCCGCTTAATGCGCTGTCAATAATAATACTGTCGCTTCGATAGGTGACAATTATTCCTGCGCCGCCGCTGCACGGCGAAAGGTAAACGGTCGGACTGAAATAGTCTTTAACAAAGCCGTAAGCGTTAACTGCAATAAAAGCGCAAGCCAGCACGGACGATACCGCAATAATTTTTTTCCTGTCCTTTACCTTTAATAAAAGCATAAACGCAATTATTACGGCTCCTGCAATTACGATTGCCTTTGACGCTGTGCCCGAAACACTGACAAGCGTAACGGGAAGCTCTGACAGATATTCCGCTATGCTTAAAACGAGCTTGGAAATAAAGCCGGCAAATGTCATAAGCACTCTGCCGGGAACGCTTATGCCGATACACATCAAAAGCGCCGCAATTCCGCCTGCCTGCATCAGTAATGAGCCGAGCGACACAAGCACAAGGTTGGAAATAATTGTAATAACGCTTACCTCTCCGAAGACATAAACGAACACGGGCGCAGTAGCAACGGCGGCTGTCACGGAAATAAGCACGGAATCGCAAACAGCCCTTGCCAAAAATGCGAACAGCTTGGCAGGCAGCTCCGAAAGCTCGCTTCCGAACAACAGCCTCGGCAAATAGATTCGGTAAACGCCCTCGGTTATTTTTTTGTTAAAATCGTCAAGCCTCTGCGAGCAGCAAACGATACCCACTGTTGACAAAAGACTCAGCCACAGACTTACGCTCAGGGCGCTGTACGGGTTGAAAACCAGCATAATAAACAGTGCGAAGCCCATTGAATTATACGGGTCGGGCTCCCTTAAAACAAAGTCGGAAAGGCGAAGGACTATCATCATAAATCCTGCTCTGACCACGGGAGGGTTAGCGCCTGTAAGCAAAATAAAAACCAGGCAAAAAGCTATCGAGCCTACGGAAGCCTTTTTGCGGCTTTTTAAAAGTTTGCGGAACACTGCAAAAACAAGCTCCGACCAGACGCCTATGTGCAAGCCCGAAACCGCAAACAGGTGCATTACGCCGCACGCTTTGAATTCGTTTGTAATCTTTTCGCTCATAACGGATTTTTCGCCGAGTATAAGTCCGCAAATAACCGAGCCGCTGTCACGTTCGGTGACTGACATAATGCTCTGTATCATTCTCAGCTTAAACAAAAGCAGCCTTTGGGAAAACGAGCTGTCGGCGTGCTTTCTGATTGCGTAATTTGCTTTACTCCTTAAAGAGCCCTTAAGGCTGATCCCCTGCGAAAGGTAATAGTTTTCAAACGCACTGTCACCCGAAACTGCCTCGTTTAAGGTAATGTTTAGGGCAATTATATCCGTCGGTTCAATTTCAATCGGAATACTGCTTGTCACCCTCATATCAAGGCGCATACTTTCGCCGTTGACCGAGTATATGCGAAGCGGCAGAATTCTTCCGTAGCCGGTGTCATAGGGCAGGGCGTAGAGCACTGCCGTAACATGAGCCTGCTTGCCTGCCGTTTTACTGATATTCTCAAGCCTTGTTGTTTCGTTTATCAGAAACGAGCACAGAACGAGGGAGAGCGCAAGAAGCACGGTCGGAAGGTTAACGATGCGTCTTAATCTTTTTATAAGTACAGATAAAGCCAAGGCGATAAGCGAAGCCGAAAATGCTATGCCTATCGCCCTGACGCTTCTTAATTTAAAGAGCAAAAACAGTACTGCCAAAGCTGAACAGCCGGCGTAAGCGAATGCTCTTTTCATAATTAAACGAGTCTTTCACCGAGGTTTGCACCGCTTAAAATATGGAAATGCAGATGCATAACCGTCTGACCTGCGCCTTCGCCGCAGTTGTTGATAATTCTGTAGTCGCTGACTCCGAGAAGCTTTGCAATCTCGGGGATTTTTTTGAAAATGTACGCGACAACCGCCGAATTCTCATCGGTTATTTCGTTCGCACAGGCGATGTGAAGCTTGGGAACGACCAGCGCATGAACCTCTGCCTGAGGGTTAATGTCCTTAAAGCAGAGAATTTTGTCATCCTCGTAAACCTTGGTGCAGGGTATATCTCCTGCAATTATTTTACAAAACAGGCAATCCATAATCTACTCCTTATTTTATAAATGATTTAACTATTTCGTCAGCCTTCATAACTGCGTCGTCAACCTTGGTGATGTCCTTGCCGCCCGCCATTGCGAGGTCGGGCTTTCCGCCGCCGTTTCCGCCGGCAATCTTTGCAACTTCTCTTACAACGTCACCGGCCTTTACGCCGCGTTCAATTGCTTGCTTTGCACAAGCGCATACAAACGAAGCCGTGCCCTTTTCGGAGTTGACAGCCGCAAGCACGACAACACGGTTGTCCTTTTCGTCACGGATTGTTTGTGCAAGAGAGCGTAAATCAACGGAGCTGTCAAGATCTCCGTTTGCAACAAGCTCAAGTCCGTCAAGCTCAATTACATCGAACTGCTTTGCCTTCTGCGAGTTGATTTCCGAGTTAAGACGGGCGATCTCTCTGTCCTTTTCCTTTAACTCTGCGGTAACCGCCGCAGCCTTACCGACAAGGTCGCTGACATTTGAAAGCTTAAGAGCCGAAGCGGCTTCACGGAGCTTTACTTCAAGTGAGTTAAGGTAGCTGAGCGTGTTGAAGCCCGTAACGGCGGTAATCCTGCGGACGCCCGAGGCAACGGACGACTCGGAAACAATCTTGAACAGTCCGAGCATACCCGTGTTTTCGGCATGTGTGCCCCCGCAAAGCTCGGTTGAAAAATCACCTGCTTTTACGACTCTGACCATATCGCCGTACTTTTCTCCGAACAGCGCCATTGCGCCGAGCTTCTTTGCTTCTTCAATCGGCATTTCCTTGGTTTCAACGTCGACTGCATTGAGGATTATTTCGTTTACTCTGTCCTCGACAGCCTTAAGCTCGTCCTCGGTTAAAGCCGAAAAATGTGTAAAGTCAAAACGTACCTCATCGGGGTTTACAAGCTGACCTGCCTGCTCAACGTGCGTGCCGAGAACTTCTCTCAACGCCGCTTGAAGCAGGTGAGCCGCAGTGTGGTTTCTCTTGGTTGCGTTTCTGCGGTCTGCGTCAACCGCAGCCGAAACCTTATCGCCGACCTTTAATGATTCTCCGGTTTTTAAAATACCGTGATGAAGAACTACTCCCTCGTGAGTCTTTGTGGTGTTTTCAACCTCAAAGCTGAAGCCGTTGCCGCTGATTATACCCGTGTCTCCTGCCTGACCGCCCGACTCCGCATAGAAGGGGGTGGTGTCAAGCACAACGGAAATATTTTCATCGGCGCAAGCATACTGCTTCGACTCTCCGCCCGAGATAATTGCCTTGATAACCGCTTCGCCCGAAAGGGAGGTGTAGCCCGTAAATTCGGTTTTGTCGATTCCTTTGGTTGCGTCGGCAGAGCCTTCCCATGCCTCTGCGCCTGCGCCCTTGTGAGCGGCTCTTGCACGTGTTTTCTGCTCAAGCACAAGCTCCTTAAATCTTTCCTCGTCAACCTTTAAGCCCTTTTCCTCAAGCAGCTCCTTTGTAAGGTCAAGCGGGAAGCCGTATGTGTCCGAAAGCTTGAAGGCGTCATCTCCGCTGAGAGTATCGCCGTCAAGTGACGAAATCATCTGATTAAAAATCATAAGACCCGAGTCGATTGTCTTTGCGAAGCTTTCCTCCTCGGCTTTGATAACGTTGATAATAAAATCTCTCTTTTCAACAAGGGCAGGATATGCCGACTTGTTTTCGTTGATAACCGTGTCGGCAACCTCCGAGAGGAAGGTGCCCTCAATACCTAAGAGCCTTCCGTGTCTTGCGGCACGGCGAAGAAGCCGCCTCAAAACATAGCCTCTGCCTTCGTTTGAAGGCATAACGCCGTCACCTATCATCATTGTGGTGCTTCTGATATGGTCGGTTATAACTCTGAGCGAAACGTCATGCTCTGCGTTTTCGTGGTAGTTGATGCCGGCGATTTTCATAATGTGCTTCATTATGTTCTGCACCGTGTCAACCTCAAAGAGGTTGTCCACGTCCTGACAGATACAGGCAAGCCTTTCAAGACCCATACCCGTGTCGATATTCGGGTGGTCAAGGCGGGTATAATTGTTATTGCCGTCGTTTTCAAACTGAGTGAAAACAAGGTTCCAGAACTCAATGTACCTGTCGCATTCACAGCCTACCTTACAGTCGGGCTTGCCGCAGCCGTATTTTTCGCCGCGGTCATAATAGATCTCCGAGCACGGACCGCAGGGTCCCGCACCGTGCTCCCAGAAGTTGTCCTCTTTGCCGAAGCGTACCATATGGTCGGGCTTAACTCCGATTTTCTTCGTCCAGATGTCATATGCCTCGTCATCGTCCGTATACACGCTTATGTAAAGACGCTCGGGGTCCATCTTGATAACCTCCGTGCAGAACTCCCACGCCCACGGAATGACCTCGTTTTTAAAGTAATCCCCGAAAGAGAAATTACCGAGCATTTCAAAGTAGGTGCCGTGTCTTGCGGTTTTTCCCACGTTTTCAATGTCGGGTGTACGTATGCACTTCTGGCAGGTGGTAACCCTTTTTCTCGGGGGAGTAATCTCACCGGTGAAATATTTCTTCATCGGAGCCATACCCGAATTAATCAGCAGAAGGCTCTTGTCATTGTTGGGAATCAGCGAAAAGCTTTCAAGCCTTAAGTGACCCTTACTCTCAAAAAATTCGAGGTATTTTTCTCTTAATTCGTTAAGTGATGTCCATTCCATATTATATCTCCTTAAAGTAAATATACATAATAATCCAATTTAACTTTAAAATTATATAATTTAAAGTTATAAATGTCAACACGGATAACACAAAATGCTTGTTTTATTTTGCGTTTTAATATATAATAGCAATAAGTTGTATAAAAGGGGGAATATCGGATGTCGGGCAAGGCTGTTAAAAGCGTCAAGTTTCGTTCAAACTTGATGACAGTTGGCATTATTGCGGCGCTGCTCTGCTTTACTGTCTTTATTACGCTTGTAGGCAATCTGAGCTTTTCCTCGTCGCTTCCGAGCCAGGACGGCACGACGTTCGACCTTGCGGGAATTGATTTTGACTCAGGCGAGAGCGTCCTGCTTGCAGGAAACTGGAACGAATATGCAGGAAAGTTTATTATTACCGATGAAATCGAAAACCCAAATGTTTCCGCCGTCGTTGATGTGCCGGGCTCGGTAAGCGACGCTTTAGTGACAGACGGCACGGCAAGCTATGAAGCAGCCTCCTATGAATGCAAAATTAAAAACCTTACCGCGGAGCAGCTTTTGACGCTGTATATTCCCAACATCTCCGGTGCCTACCGTGTTTTTGTAAACGGCATGCTTGTATCCTATAACGGCGAGCCTGACAAGGACGCCGACAAGGCGTGGTCGACCTCCACGCACAACGATTTGCCTTTCGTGATTGACGGTAACGGTGAGTTTACCGTTGTGGTTGAGCTCTCCTCAAAGAGCAATATGGGAATGTATATGCCCGTTAAGCTTGCTAACTATGAAGCGGTTCGCTCGGCGGATATTTTTTCGACGGCGCTCAGGTTTCTTACCTGCGGAATTGTTTTTTCCTGCGCTGTTATCTTTATCATTCTTAAGTACATAGTGCACAAGGAGCTTTATTCGCTGTGGCTTCCCGTGCTGTCGTTTGTACTTTTGTACAGACTGTTTATGTCGGGAAGCGGCTATGCCGTAATACAAAGCCTTATGTTTGACATAAGCTATGAAAAAATAGCGACGCTTACCTTTGTCTTGACCTTTGTTATTAAGCTCGTTTCTTTTATCTATATCGCAAAGTGCGTAAAGCTGGACGTGCAGGATAATGTCTACGTTGCCTTCAGCGCAGTGTTCTTAGTGCTTGCGCTCGGGGTTAATCTCTTCCCCGATTCTGTCTTTAATTCCTATTATTATCTTGTGCTTCAGTTTATTTCGGTTATAATCGATATCTATATTTTCAACCGTCTTTCAATTGAAATTTGCAAAAAGACGGAGTACGCTCTGCTTTATTTACTGTCATATGTTTTTATCGTGGTCGGCGTGCTTGCGGATGTTTTGTACGAAAACGGGATTATTCACGCAAACCTTTCGTTCTTTATGCCGATGTGCTTTTTGCTGTTTGTGCTTTTCACGGCAATTATTCATGCGCTGCGTGTCAGAAAGCTGTTCGGTTATGCACTTCAGGCTCAGAAATTCCAGTCCGAGCTTGAACGGGCTAATTTTTCAATGATGCTTTCGCAGATTCAGCCGCATTTTATGTATAACGCGCTCAACACGATTAAGTCGCTTGTAAAGCGCGAGCCTGATAAAGCAGAAAAAGCGGTAATTGACTTTTCTATGTATTTGCGGGGAAATATGGACGCGCTTTCACAGGTTGACCCGATTCCCTTTAAAGAGGAGCTGGCTCATGTTAAGCATTATTGCAATATTGAGCAGCTGCGCTTCGGTGATAAGCTTGACATTTTCTATGAAATAGGTCCCGACGAGTTTTATGTTCCCGTTCTCAGCGTTCAGCCCATAGTTGAAAACGCAATTAAGCACGGTGTTACCAAAAAGGCTGAGGGAGGCTCTGTAACGATTATCACCGAGGAGGACAACGATAATTATTACCTTATCATTGAGGATGACGGCGTAGGCTTCGACGTTGAGAAGGCAATGAATATCAAGGACGATACACGAAGCCATGTCGGCATAAAAAGCATTAAGGAACGTTTCGAAAATATTATGTCGGCTAAGGTCACAATCGATAGTACGGTCAACAAGGGCAGCAAGGTCACTGTCACCCTGCCTAAGAATAAAAACTTCAAGACGCTTCAGGAAAGCATAGAGGCACAGAAAAAAACATCAGCATTGGAGGAGCTTAAAATATGAATGTTATTGCAGTAGATGATGAAAGACTTGTCCTTGAGGATATGGAGGACATTTGCACCAAATTCGGAGAGGTAGAGGAGTTTCATGCCTTTGCAAACCCTGCTGATGCGCTTGAATTCGTTGCGGTAAACGACAACGTTGACGTAGCCTTTCTTGATATCGAAATGCCCGTTATGACAGGGTTGGAGCTTGCAAAAAGGCTTAACCGTATTCAGCCCGAAATTAAAATTATTTTTGTAACGGGCTTTAAGGAGTATGCCTTTGAAGCCTTCGGCGTAAATGCCATCGGTTACGTTTTAAAGCCGTTTTCGGCGGAAATGGTGAAAAAGGAGCTTCTCAAGGTAAAGCCCGCCTTTGAGTTTGAGGGAAAGCAGAGGGTGTTTATCAAAACCTTCGGCTATTTCGATGTGTTTGTCGAAGACAAGCCCGTGTATTTTTCTTCCTCGAAATCCAAGGAGCTTTTAGCCCTGCTTGTTGACAGAAGGGGAGGAAGCGTCAGCACCGAAAACGCCATTACGATGCTCTGGCCCGAAAGGGAATATGACGACACCGTTCAGTCGCTTTTCAGGAAGGTGCTGAAAAGCCTTCGTGTAGCGCTTGCCGATGCCGACATCAGCGACGTGCTGATTGACGTCAGAAACCAGAGAAGCGTTGATATGTCAAAATTCGATTGCGACTATTATAATTTCCTGAAGGATTACGATGCGGCAGCCAATGAGTACAGAGGCGAGTATATGAACGGCTACGGCTGGGCTGAGGATACAAAGAATTATATTGACAGACTTCTGTCTGAACAGAAATAAAACTAAAAGCTCCCTGACGGGAGCTTTTTTATTCCTTGTAAAACTCTTGTGCCCTCTCTAACAGGGCTGATTTTTCATTCGGACATCTGTCAAAAATCACCTCGTTAAGAAGTAACTCAAGCACCCTTCTGAGGTCGGGACCGTTTTTTACGCCGACAGCCATCAGGTCGTTGCCGTTAACCTTTAACTGCTTGAGCGAATAGCATTCCCCGTTTTCTCTGATACTCTTTAAAAACAGCTTCATATTTTCAAGCTTTTCGTCATGCGAATGCGGGTCAGCCTTGGCGGCGCAGTCGGCTCGTCTTACCTTGATAAAGCCTTCATATAGCTTTTCTCCGTAAAGGGAAAGAAACTTTTTTGCCTGTTGTTTTGTTTTCGGGCATGGCAGGGAATGGTTTTCTATCAGCGCACAGACAAAGTCCGCGACGGCATTCGGATACTTCATTCTCTTTAAAATATTTCTTGCTTTTTCTGCGCTGACAGCGGCGTGACCCTTGAAGTGATCCGTGCCGAATTCGTCCGTTTTTCTGCATTCGGGCTTTCCTATGTCGTGGAAGAACATTGTAAGCCTCATTTCGGGCGTGCTTTCAATTGCTTCAAGCGCTCTGAGGGTATGCCCGAAAACGTCGTAAATATGATACGGAGTGTTTTGCTCGCAGCCGTAAAGCTCAACAAATTCGGGTATAAACCGACCGATTACGGGAAGAAATTTCTCACATACCTCCGTTACCGAAGAAGCGCATATAAGCTTTGTAAATTCGTCACGAACTCTTTCAATTGCAATGTTGTCAATCAACTCGCAGTTTCTTAATACGCTTTCGGCAGTTTTCTCTTCAACCGTAAAGCCCAGCGTGCAGGAAAAGCGTATTGCACGAAGTATTCTCAGGGCGTCCTCGGAAAACCTCCTGTCCGGGTCTCCGACGCAGCGTATGACCTTGTTGCGAATATCCTCCGCTCCGCCGAAAAGGTCAACAAGCCCCTTGCTTTCACTGTAGCAAAGGGTGTTTACGGTGAAATCGCGCCTCGCAAGATCGTCCGAGAGCTCGGCAGAAAAGCTGACCGATTCGGGATGGCGGTTGTCAAGGTATTTCCCGTCCAGCCTGTAGGTCGTAATTTCAAGCGGAAAGCCGTCAAACAGCACTGTCAGCGTACCGTGCTTTATGCCTATGTCAAGACAGCGGTACTCCTTAAAGACCTCTGCGGTCTGCGAGGGCAGGGCGTTGGTTGTGATGTCGTAGTCATTCGGCTCTCTTCCCATCAGCCTGTCACGCACACAGCCTCCGACGGCATACGCCTCAAAGCCGCTGTTTTCCAGCAGCTTTATTGCACTGTTAACCTGTTCGGGGAAGTTTAAACTAATCATATTATTATTTTACCAAAAATAAAAGCTGTTTACAAGAAGCAAAAAAAGTATTAAAATAAGCATAATCTGATTACGGAAGGAAATAATATGGAAACACCGAGATTAAAAAGAATCAACGAGCTTGCAAAAAAGGAGCGCGAAAAGGGACTTACCCCGGAGGAAAAGCTCGAACAGCAGGAGCTTCGCGCCGAGTATCTTGCGGTTTTTAAGAACAATTTTGTAAATCAGCTTGAGCACACCTACATCGTCGATGAAAAGGGGAACAAGAGGAAGGTCCGGAGAAAGTCCGAAAAAAAGGACTGAGCGAAGAAAAACTAAAGAAAAACACAAAATAATACGTCTAAAACTTGACTTAATCGCAATATATAGTGTAAAATATATTGCGATTTATTTTTATGATTAAAGGATGGCAGTATAATGGCTAAAAGAGCTGAATACACCGAAGAAAGTATTTCTCAGTTAAAGGGAGCTGACAGAGTCCGTAAAAGGCCCGCCGTTATTTTCGGCTCGGACGGGCTTGAGGGCTGTGAGCACGCAGTTTTTGAAATACTCTCAAACTCAATAGATGAGGCAAGAGAGGGCTACGGTAAGGAAATTGTCGTAACCCGTTTCCTTGACGGTTCAATTGAGGTCCTCGACCACGGCAGAGGAATGCCGATGGACTTTAATGAAAAAGAGGGCAGATACAACTGGGAGCTGCTTTTCTGTGAGATGTATGCCGGCAGTAAGTATGACACCAATGCAGGCGGAAGCTACGAGTATTCTCTCGGACTTAACGGACTCGGACTTTGCGCCACTCAGTACGCTTCGGAGTATATGGAGGCGGAAATACACAAAAACGGCTTCTGCTATAAAATGAGCTTTAAAGAGGGCGAGCCTGTCGGCGAGCTTTTAAAGGAGCCTTACGGGAAGCGTGACACGGGCACAAGAATACATTGGAAGCCCGACCTTAAGGTCTTTACCGATATTAATATCCCGCTTGAATACTATCAGCAGGTAATTAAACGTCAGTCGGTTGTCAATCCCGGCATTAAGTTTATTTTAAAGGATCAGAAATCCGCTTCGTCCTTTGAAAAGTACGAATACCTCTACGCAGAGGGTATAGTCGACTATGTAAAGGAAATCGTCGGAGAGGACGCTTTTTCGTCCGTTCAGTTCTGGCAGACGGAGCGAAAGGGCAGGGACCGTGCGGATATGCCCGACTACAAGGTAAAAATGAACATCGCCGTCTGCTTCTCCAACAAGGTGCAGTTTAAGGAGTATTACCATAACTCAAGCTTCCTTGAGCACGGCGGAGCTCCCGAAAAGGCGGTTAAAAGCGCCTTCGTAGCGCAGATTGACTCATACCTTAAAGCGAACAACAAGTATTTAAAATCCGACGCCAAAATCACCTTCCAGGACGTCGAGGACTGTCTTGTGCTTGTAATTTCCTCGTTCTCAACACAGACCTCCTACGAAAACCAGACCAAGAAGGCAATCACAAACAAATTTATTCAGGAGGCTATGACCGACTTCTTAAAGCACAGCCTTGAGGTTTACTTTATTGAAAACAAGCTTGAGGCGGACAGAATCGCCGACCAGGTGCTTATCAATATGCGCTCAAGGATTAAGGCGGAGTCAACAAGGCTTAACATTAAAAAGACGCTTTCTCAGAGCAATTCCATGACCGACAGAATTGAAAAATTTGTCGACTGCCGTTCAAAGGACGTAAATGAAAGAGAGATTTTTATCGTCGAGGGCGACTCGGCACTCGGTGCCTGTAAGCAGGCGAGGGATTCATCCTTCCAGGCGGTAATGCCCGTAAGAGGAAAAATCCTGAACTGCTTAAAGGCAGAGTATCCCAAAATTTTTAAAAGCGAAATTATTACCGACCTTATCAAGGTTCTCGGCTGCGGAGTTGAGGTAAGCTCCAAGGCGAATAAAAACCTTTCGTTGTTCAGCCTTGACAATCTGCGTTGGAGCAAGGTCATAATCTGTACCGACGCCGATGTTGACGGCTTCCAGATCAGAACGCTGATTCTCACTATGATTTACCGACTTATGCCAACCCTTATTAAGGAGGGCAGGGTGTATATTGCGGAGTCTCCGCTTTACGAAATCAGCACCAAGGACGAAACCTGGTTCTGCTATACCGAAAAGGAAAAATCGGACGCACTGGAGGAAATCGGCGACAAAAAGTATACCGTTCAGCGCTCAAAGGGACTCGGTGAAAACGAGCCTGAAATGATGTGGCTTACCACAATGAACCCTAAGACCCGACGCCTTATAAAGGTTGAGCCCGACTATAACCCCGAAGCGGTTGCCGACAAATTCGACCTGCTGCTCGGCGACAACCTTCAGGGCAGAAAGGACTACATTGCCGAGCACGGCTATGAATATATTGACTTGACCGATTTGTCATAATAATACAAAAAATAATAATTCAGAGGTTAGAAAATGCCGAGAAAAAAGAAAACAGAAGAAATAAATCACGACGAAAACGAGCTTAACCTGCATACGCACATTTCGGGAGCAGGCGATGTTGTCCGTCAGAATATAACCGATACGCTTGAGGTAAACTATATGCCTTATGCGATGAGCGTAATTATGTCGAGGGCAATTCCCGAAATTGACGGCTTCAAGCCCTCGCACAGAAAGCTTCTTTACACTATGTATAAAATGGGGCTTCTTACGGGCGGCACAATCAAGTCGGCGAATATCGTCGGCAGAACAATGCAGTTAAACCCTCACGGCGATGCGGCTATTTACGAAACAATGATACGTCTTGCCCGCGGCAACGAAAGCCTTCTTCACCCGTATGTTGAGTCAAAGGGAAACTTCGGTAAGGCTTATTCAAAGAATATGCAATACGCCGCCTCAAGGTATACCGAGGCAAAGCTTGCGCCGATTGCGGCTGAGCTTTTTAAGGACATTGACAAGGACACGGTTGACTTTGTGCCGAATTATGACAATTCAATGACCGAGCCTACGCTTTTCCCCGTAAGCTTTCCGTCGGTGCTCGTAAATGCGAATATGGGTATCGCCGTAGGTATGGCTTCAAACATCTGCTCGTTTAACCTCGGCGAAATCTGCAATGCGACAATAGAGCTTATCAGAAACCCCGACGCAGACCTGCTTGAAACAGTCAAGGGCCCCGACTTTATCGGCGGAGCTCAGCTGCTTTACGACAGAAAAGTGATGGAGGAAATCTACCGCACGGGCAGGGGAAGCTTCAAGCTCCGTGCAAAGTATAATTACGACAAGGCAAACCACTGTATCGACATTTACGAAATCCCCGCAACCACCACCTCCGAGGCGATAATTGACAAAATCATTGAGCTTGCCAAGGCGGGAAAGGTCAAGGAAATTTCGGACATCCGTGACGAAACCGACAAGAAGGGTCTTAAAATCACAATTGATGTCAAGCGCGGTACCGACCCCGACAAGCTTATGAAAAAGCTGTTCAAGTCGACTCCGCTTGAGGACTCCTTCGGCTGTAACTTTAACGTGCTGATTGCAGGCACGCCGAGGGTGCTCGGTATCAAGGAGCTTCTTTCGGAATGGATTGCCTTCCGTACCGAGTGCGTAAACCGCAGAGTTTACTTCGAGCTTAACAAGGCTAAGGAAAAGCTTCATTTGCTTGAAGCGTTGCAGAAGGTCCTGCTTGATATTGACAAGGCGATTAAGATAATCCGCGCCACAGACGAGGAGTCTGCGGTTATCGAAAACCTTATGATAGGCTTCGGCATTGACCGCGTACAGGCGGAATATGTCGCTGAAATCAGGCTGCGCCACTTAAACCGCGAATACATCTTAAAGCGCACTGCCGATATACAGAAACTCCGTGATGACATTGAGGATATGGAGGACATACTCTCAAGCAAATCAAGGGTTAAAAAGATAATCGTTTCCGAGCTCAAGGAGGTTGCCGCAAAGTACGACAAGCCGAGAAGAACGGAAATTATCTATGACTACGAAACCGACACCGATGTGGAGGTCGAGGATATTCCCGATTATCCCGTAAACCT
The DNA here is from genome assembly GCA_017438845.1 of Clostridia bacterium. Classification (GTDB taxonomy): domain Bacteria; phylum Bacillota; class Clostridia; order Oscillospirales; family Acutalibacteraceae; genus Fimenecus. The sequence goes on from JAFRUO010000008.1 coordinate 32,655, forward strand.
CTTCTTTACCGGCGAGGGCTACTTTAAAAAGATTACGCCTCAGTCGCTTCGTATGAGCTCCGAGCAGAAGGTCAAGGAGGGCGACAGCGTAATTCAGAGTATTGAGTCGAGCAACAATTCCGACCTGCTTTTCTTTACCAATCAGTGTCAGGTTTATAAGGCGAAGGCGTCCGACTTTGCCGACACGAAGGCAAGCGCTCTCGGCTCCTTCGTTGCAAGCGACCTCGGCATGGACCCCGACGAAACCGCAATTTATATGGTGAACACTACCGACTATAAGGGCTATGTTCTGTTCTTCTTTGAAAACGGCAAGGTTGCGAAGGTTGACCTTTCCTCCTATGCTACAAAGAATAACCGTAAAAAGCTTATCAAGGCGTACAGCGACAAGTCGCCGTTGGTTGCAATAAGGCATATCACCGAGGACTGCGAAATTGTAATGCGCTCCACAAACGGCAGAATACTTCTGCTTAACACCGGGGCAATTTCACCCAAGACCACCAAGGACACTCAGGGAGTCGGCGTAATGACGCAGAAGAAAAATCACAGACTTTCCGAGGTCGAGGACTACACTGAGGGTATGTTCGCAAAGCCTGCAAGGTACAGGACAAGAAATCTTCCCGCCGCAGGCTCCGTGCTCGGTAAGGACGACGAAGCCGAACAGCTTTCGCTTATATAGAATTACAATAAAAAACTTATCCGTAAGGGGCGACCCGATGACCCGCATATCTTCCGATATGCGGGTCAATTAATACTGAAAACTTAAAACTTAAAAATGAATAATGTCGGTAGGGGCGACCATCGGTCGCCAGTAATATTGAAAAGTGAATAGTGAAAAGTGAATAGGTAATAGGTGTTTGCTTCGCAAACCGTAGGGGACGACGTCCGCGACGTCCCGAGGAAATTATATTTAATATCACAACCAACACCAAAGGAGCAGGGATTTGTTTTAATATCAAACCGTAGGGACGAACATTGTTCGTCCGATTTTATATTACACAGTGGACGTTTCTGTGTAATTAGTGTTTATGATTTATCATTGTACAATGATATAACAGCAACAAAACAATTAATCAACCGACTAAAGTTTAGATAAAAACTAACTGAAATATTGCTAATTTTGCAGAATTTATGTCTATTTTTGCATTTTAGCTGTATTATTTTAAAAAAACCTATAAAATGGACTTGACAAACATTAGAGTTTGTGCTTAGACATTTTTTATTAACACAGGGAGGATTTTTTATGAAAAAGGCAGTTTCCGTAATTTTATGTCTGGTGCTGTTGCTTTGCGCTTCGGTAAGCGTAAACTCAGTAGCGGATAACGAAGAAAAGATTTATTGTACAGCAACTATTAAGGATGATTTCGCACCCGACTGTGTTGTGGTCGTTTTTAAAAAATACGCAAGCGAAATCAACAAGGTGCATACGGCAGATGAATTTCCGGGCATCGAAATTGAAAAAATTGAAGATTTGTTCAGAGTAGATAATCCCGATGAAAACGACACGGTTAACAAAGAAAACTTCCATCAAATCTATAAACTCACGCTGAAAAACAAGGGCAAAGAAGAGGTGCTAAACGCAATTATGGTTTTAGAACAGCTGGATTATATTCGCAGTGCCTCTCCCGACTATGTCGTTAGCTCGACCGTAGACGATAACCAAGATGTTTTCCCCGATGTAAAATACGGCTCCTGGTATTATGATTCCGTAAAAATGATGGCAAACACAGGTCTTATGAAGGGCTATGCGAACGGTACATTCGGACCCGGCGACAATCTTCAAAGGCAGGACTTTGTAATTGTTCTTGCAAACTTGGAAAATGTTGATTTAACAAAATATGAGAATTTTGAATGTAAGTTCAATGACGTTCAACCTGCTAAATACTATACTGCGGCAGTGAACTGGGCTGTTTCGGAGGACATTATCAAGGGTTATCAGAACAGCTGCTTCGGTGTAGGCGACCCGATTACCCGAGAGCAGATCTGCACTATACTCTACAGATATGCCGGCGAGCCCGAGGTCGGAGAGGACGCGGTTAAAGTAATGAACGGCTTTAAGGACAGCGGTAATATAAGCGCGTTTGCAAAAGCTCCCATCGCATGGGCGATAGACAGCGGCATTATATCCGGTATGGCAGACGGACGGCTTGCCCCGACCGCCACGGCTTCAAGAGCGCAGATTGCAAAAATCATACAAAATGTCATTATAAATATACCTCAGATTAATCACAAGGATGTTGAAGTAACACCCGAGCTTGTCAGCGAGGTTAAAAGGGCAATTTATGACTGGATTGTTGAAAACTCGTTTGAAGAGTTTAACTATTATAAAATGGACGATCCTACCGAGCCCTTTGACGAAGAAAAAATCGATGTTGAATTTATAGGTCAATACAGTGATTGTTTGGGAATTAGATTTAAAGCCAATTATGTCGGAAATATCAGCAAAAAAGTTTGGTACGAAATGTATATGGAAGGGAAAATATATAGTAGTATTATGTGTTATCAGAACAGGTATATTTCTTATTTAGAATATAAGGATTTTTTGACTTATCATGAGCCTGGTAGTTATTCGGAAAACTATATTCTTTCAAAAAAAATACATGATAATACAGCTACTGTTGAAGAACGTCAATTATACGAAGAAAAACTAAAAAACGACGAAAAATTATATAGCTGTGCAACGATTGACGATGACTTTGCAGATGATAGAGTTTTAGTAACCTATAAAAAATCTGCAAGTATAATTAACAAAATTCATACAGCGGACGAATTCCCGGGAATTGAAATAGAATCAATAAAGGATTTAACTTATATTGAAGGTTCTGTTGACAGCAAGGAAACTTTAAACAAAGAAGAGTTTCATCAAATTTTAATGATAACACTTAAAAACAAAGGAAAAGAGGAGGTGTTAAATGCAATATCGCTTTTGGAAAATCGAGACGATATTCAGTACGTAGGTCCTGATTATCATATTGCTTTAGCAGATACAAGCAAAAAGAACACAAGTGGGTTGTTCTAAAGATTTAACACATACAAATAAGGGATAGCAAGATTATATTTTTTATTTGACCGCATTTTTTCATATTTATATGAGAATGAAAGAGAAGATTAAAATGAAAATGATTAAAAGAATATGCGCAGTATTATTATCTGTTATACTGCTCTTAAGTATAGCTTCGGGAATAAATTGCTATGGTTTCTCTATTAACGAAGAAGAAAAAATATATTCCAATGCAACTTTATCAGATGATTTTGCAGAAGATAAGGTAATCGTTATTATAAAAGAATCTGAAAGTGAAATTAATAAAGTTCATAGTTTTGATGAATTTGATAATGTTGAAATTGAAAGAGTCGACGATTTAACACTTATTGAGGGTTCTGTTGAAGAAAAAGAGTGTTTAATTAGAAATAATTTTCATCAAATATTAAAAATAACACTCAAAAGCAAAGGAAAGCAGAATGTGCTAGAAGCTGTTAACAAATTGCAGAAAAACAACAGCTTTTTATATGTTGGTCCTGCTTACAGAGTATATTTACCATCATCGTGTAATGAAGAACAAACAGAGATGTCACAACGTTCAACCGTTCCTAATGATTCCTTTTATTCATCCCAATGGGGCTTGCCAAATATTAATGCTTCTTCGGCATGGGGGATAACAAAAGGGTCAAATAATGTTTTGGTTGGTGTGATTGATAGCGGTATTAATTCTAGCCATGAAGATCTAATTAACAAGGTAGATTTATCTTTAGGTGGAAATTTTACAGGTGACGGTCAAGGCACGACTGATTTAATAGGTCATGGCACTCATGTTGCGGGTATTATAGGCTCAAACACTAATAATTCGACGGGAGTCTCCGGTGTGTCTTGGTATGTTCGATTAGTATCTCTTAAGGTTTTTTCAACGGTAAATGGACATGAAGGCGACACAAGTTGTGTGGTATCTGCCATTAATTACGCAATAAATAACAATATTAAAATACTAAACTATAGCGGTTGGGCAACAGCGACTCCAGAATTAAGCACTATTATTAATCAATACTCAGGATTACTAATTTGTGCAGCAGGAAATGATCAAGCAAATACAGATTCAAATCCGCACTATCCTTCTTCATATCCATCGAGCAATATCATTTCAGTTGCAGCTATAGACAGCGATAATAGTTTAGCAAGCTATTCCAACTACGGTGCTTCATCGGTTGACCTTGCAGCACCCGGAACAAGTATTTTAAGTACATACCCCATAGCCTTGTGTAACAGTCAGGGCAGTACAAATGGACACTATGCTACTGGCTACCATTATATGTCGGGTACCTCAATGGCTACTCCGCATGTTGCCGGTGTAGCGGCGCTGATAAAGAGCCTTAACTCAAATTTTAATTCCGCTTTTATCAAACGCGCAATTATGGCGCACACTACAAGCGTACCTTCTTTAAGCGGCAAATGTGTGACCGGCGGAAAGCTGAACGCATATGCGGCAGTCAATTATGCCAACAACAATAAGTATATTTGTTCAAATTCAGACACTATTCAAGCGGTACCCGGAGGAGTTCGGGTTTCGGGTTGGGCTTACGCCCACAGCCATCCGAGCAGCAGTTTAAGAATTCATGTGTATATAGGCGGCTCGGCAAGCTCGGGAACAGGAGAACTTCACGATATTGGAACAACAAACCACTTGAGAAACGATATTAACGATATTTTTGGAATCACGGGAAATCACGGCTTTAGCAAAAGGGTTGCAACCAATTTGCGAGGAACGCAGGAAGTAAATGTTTACGCAATTAACACAGTCACGGGAACATCAAAGAAAATCGGAAGCGCTACAGTCAATATTCCTGTAGGAGACCCTACGGGTAATGTAGACCATATAAATGCTTTACCCGGAAAAATTGACGTTGCCGGTTGGGTGTTTGACTGTGATAATCCCGATTATTCTGTAGAAGTTCATGTTTATGTAGGGGGGCCTTCGGGCACTCCCGGAGTGGAATCTTTTGCTATAACCGCAGATCAACCGAGACCTGACATAAACGGGCATTACGATATCCTTGGAGACCATGGGTTCAGCGAAATACGAACAACGAACAAAAGAGGAACACAGGAAGTTTATATCTATGCCATCAACATCGGTAACGGATCAAACAAGCTTCTCGGTCATCAAACCGTTACAATACCGACAGGCAACCCCATAGGGCATATAGACCATATCAATATGTCATCGGGTCAAGTATATGTTTCGGGCTGGGCGTTTGACTACGACACGCCGTTTTCACCAATTGCCATACACGTATATATCGGAGGCAGTGCAGGAACAACAGGAGCCGAAGGTCATGCTTTATCAACAAACACCTTGAGGACTGATATTAACAACAATTATCATCTTGAAGGTAACCATGGATTCAGTCACAGTATTACAACAAGCAAAACAGGCACGCAGGAGGTCTATATCTACGCCATTAATGCCGGCGCAGGTCCCAACATTTGCCTCGGACATCAGTCCGTTACAATTTAGTTCTTCTTCATTCATCTTTCCTATACCGACCGCCGCGGCAGCTCGTTCTGTTGCGGCGGTTGGTCTAAAAAAAGAGCTTTTAGCAAAATTTATTCTTGACTTATTAAAAACAGTATGTTATAGTATGTGTACCTCTGAAAGAGGGCTTTATTTTTGTGCTCGCTTTTTGGAGGCAGGCTAAAAGCGTATTCGCAAATTTACGGAGGTGCCGAACAATGAGAGTAAAGGTTACATTGGCTTGTACAGAGTGCAAGCAGCGCAACTACAACACAATGAAAAACAAGAAAAACACTCCCGACAGGCTGGAGATGAACAAGTACTGCAGATTCTGCAGGAAACACACTCTCCATAGGGAAACAAAGTAAGCGGAGGTAGAGTTATGGCTGATAACAACAACAAAAAATCTGCCGAAGCTGCCGAAGCTAAGGAAGCTAAGAAGAACACCGCTTCCAAGGAAAAGACCAACAAGAAGAATGACAAGGCTGCTCCTTCCAAGGAAAAGAAGGGTAATGTCTTTGCACGTGCCTGGGCGGCAATCAAAAAGTTCTGCAAGGATATTAAGGGCGAGTGCAAGAAGGTCGTTTGGCCTGACGCAAAGACCGTTCTTAAAAGCACGGGCATCGTTCTTTTGTGTGTAGCAGTTCTCGGTGTGATTATCTGGCTTATCGACATGGGCCTTTCACAGGGTATTGACGCTGTCGTCAACCTTGCTAAGAATTCCAATGCCGAAACCACCACACAGGCACAGGGCATGATTCACGGATTCTTCGGCATATAAGGAGGATAGCTTATGGCAGAATTCTCCAGATGGTATGTAGTTCACACCTATTCCGGTTACGAGAATAAGGTAGCGGCAAACCTCGAAACGGTTGTTGAAAACCGTAAGATGCACGACTACGTGCTCGACATTCAGGTTCCCACCGAAATCGTTACCGAGATTAAGGATGACGGTACCAAAAAGGAAGTCGAAAGAAAAATTTTCCCCGGCTACGTTCTCGTTAAGCTCGCAGTTTTTGAGGATGAGGACTCCGGAGAGCTCGAAATGACCGATGACACCTGGTATATTATCCGCAACATCAGAGGCGTTACGGGCTTCGTTGGCCCTGAGGGTAAACCCGTTCCGCTGACCGAAGCCGAAATCGCAAACCTCGGTGTTGAGAAAAGGGTCGTTGAGGTTAACTACGAAAAGGGCGACATGGTCACAATTATCGACGGTGCCTTTGACGGCATAATCGGCGTTGTTGACGAGGTCGACACCGAAAACAATATGGTCAGGGTTATTATTTCAATGCTCGGCAGGGAAACACCCATTGAGCTTGAGCTTGACCAGGTTGAAAAATCACAGGACTAATTTAAGGTAATAAGCGCAAGTCGCTTTTTATAGCGTGCCGAAGGCATGCTGTGGGAGGGGTAAGCCAAGCCACTTACTCCGCCACTACCACATTTTGGAGGTGCTAAAAATGGCTCAGAAAGTAATAGGCTTTATCAAGCTTCAGATTCCCGCCGGCAAGGCAACACCGGCACCGCCCGTAGGACCGGCACTCGGTCAGCACGGCGTTAACATTATGGCGTTCACTAAGGAATTTAACGAGCGCACAAAGAACGACATGGGACTTACAATTCCCGTTGTTATCACAGTTTATGCAGACCATTCGTTTACCTTTATTACCAAGACTCCGCCCGCAGCGGTTCTTCTTAAAAAAGCTGCAGGTATCGAGAAGGCTTCGGGCGTTCCGAACAAGGAAAAGGTTGCAAAGGTTACGAGTGAGCAGGTAAGAAAAATCGCTGAGCAGAAAATGCCCGACTTAAACGCAGCAACCATCGAAACCGCTATGAGCATGATCGCCGGTACAGCTCGTTCAATGGGCATCACTGTCGAAGATTGATGCTCCTTCGTGGGAGGAAAAATCCGATTAACCACTTAATGGGAGGAAATTAAATTATGAAACACGGAAAGAAATATAACGAAAGCGCAAAGCTTATTGAAAAAGCTAAGCTTTACGACACAAACGAGGCTTTCGAGCTTGCAGTTAAATCAGCAACCGCAAAGTTCGACGAAACAGTTGAAGCTCACATCCGTCTTGGCGTTGACTCACGTCACGCTGACCAGCAGGTCAGAGGCGCTGTTGTTCTTCCTAACGGAACAGGTAAGAACGTCAGAGTTGCCGTATTTGCAAAGGGCGACGCAGCAGACGCCGCAAAAGAGGCAGGCGCTGAGATCGTCGGCGCAGAGGACCTTCTTGCCGACATTCAGGGCGGTATGATGGACTTTGATGTTTGTATCGCTTCACCCGACATGATGGGCCTTGTAGGCCGCTTAGGTAAGGTGCTCGGTCCCCGCGGACTTATGCCTTCACCCAAAGCAGGTACTGTTACCCCCGATGTTGCAAAGGCAGTTACAGAGGCTAAGGCAGGTAAGATTGAATACCGTCTTGATAAGACCAACATTATTCACTGCCCCATCGGTAAGGTTTCATTCGGCGCTGACAAGCTCACCGAGAACTTTGACACACTTATGGACGCTATTGTTAAGGCAAAGCCTGCCGCACTTAAGGGACAGTACATTAAGTCCTGCGTAGTTGCCACAACAATGGGCCCCGGCGTTAAAATTAACTCCAACAAGTACGGAGTATAATTACGCTTGACAAACCCGAAAGGGTATGTTAATATAATATCCGCTTGCCGAAGACAGCAGGTGCTTTAGGCAAGAGTTAACGAATCCAAATCGGTTTTCATTAGTATATTTGCCTTTATATTTTGTTAAAAATGCTCGGAATACAGCGTATTCCTGTGCTTTTTGCCGCATCTAAAGTCAAATCTTCTTAATGAAAACTGCACAGCACTGAAAATGCAGGTATTTTAAGCTGAAATTTGGTGGCTTGAGATTGCAGGAAGGCTGGCGCCTTTCAAAATCGAAAACGCCAAAGTTCACTTTAATAACGCATTTTCAGCGGTTTAGATTCGTCAACTCTTGCCTATGCGTAAAGATTTATTCTGCCTGCCGAGGAAAAGGACTTAGTTTAAAGTTTCAGAGCCTTTTCTGTCTTTGCAGAGAAGGCTTTTTTCATCTCATAAAGCAAGCGTATCAATTTAACAGGAGGTGAATTCGTTTGCCAAGTGAGAAGGTTTTAGAAATCAAGAAGCAGCAGGTAGCCGAGCTTAAGGAAAGGTTTGACAATGCCTGTGCAGGTGTAATTGTTGATTACAAGGGTATCAACGTTGCTGACGACACAAAGCTTCGTAAGGAGCTTCGTGAAGCAGGCGTTAAGTACACGGTAACCAAGAACACACTTATCCACCTTGCTATTGACGGTACCGATCTCAGCGGTCTTGACGGCGTTCTTGAGGGAACAACAGCTGTCGCTACAAGTGACGACGACTACACAGCAGCAGCAAGAATTCTTAAAAAGTTTGCCGACGCCAATCAGAACTTCAATATTAAGGGCGGATTTATTGACAACGAGGTAATCGATCTTGATAAGCTTACAGCACTTGCTAAGCTTCCCACAAGAGAAGTATTGCTCGCTACAGTTTGCAGTGCCTTCAACGCTCCTATCGCAGCTTTTGCCCGTGCAATTCAGGCAGTAGTTGACAAGAGCGGCGAGGAAGTTCCCGCTAAGGAAGAGGCTCCCGCAGAGGAGGCTGCTCCTGCAGAGGAAACTGCACCCGCAGAGGAGGCTGCTCCCGCAGAGGAAGCTGCTCCCGCAGAGGAAGCTGCTCCCGCAGAAGAGGCAGCACCGGCAGAATAATCTGTCACTATTAAAAATCTAAATTTGTAAAATGGAGGACAATATAATGGCTTCAGAGAAAATCGCAGCAATGATTGAAGAAATCAAAGCTCTTACAGTTCTTGAGCTTTCAGAGCTCGTACACGCAGTAGAGGATGAGTTCGGCGTATCAGCCGCAGCAGCAGTAGCAGTAGCAGCTCCCGCAGAGGGCGGCGCAGCAGCAGCAGCTGACGAAAAGACTGAGTTCGACGTTGAACTTACAGAGGTTGGCGCAGAGAAGATCAAGGTTATCAAGGCAGTTCGTGAGATTACAGGTCTCGGACTTGCAGAGGCTAAGGCTCTCGTTGACGGCGCACCGAAGGTAATCAAGGAGCAGGCTTCTAAGGAAGACGCTGACGCTGCTAAGGCTAAGCTCGAAGAAGTTGGCGCAAAGGTTACACTTAAATAATTTTGCGTTTTTAAACAGCTCTCTTTTGAGGGCTGTTTTTCTTTTGTGAAATTTTTCTGTTTTTACTTGACATTTTTATAAAAAGTGATTATCATATAAGTGATAAATAACAAAAGGAGGCGTTCCGTAATGGGTGATATCATCGGCACAATTACAGGTATTCTTCAGCCCGTAATCGAGACAATTACCGGTTTAATCGGCGGCGGTGACGGCGGCAGCTTTGACATCGGTTCCATCATTTCAACAATTACCGGTTTCTTAGGCGGACTTATCGGCGGCTAATCATTAACGGTATATTCGGAAGCATACCTCGAGTATGCTTCCTTGCCTTTTAAGGAGATTATTAATGAAAAAAGCTTTATCTGTGTTTGCCGTGCTTTTAATGCTCATCTGTCTTTGTTCGTGCAAATCAAAGAACAAGGCTGAGCCCGAGACAACTTCAGGCACGGTTACAACCACATTTCCCTATACATACGAAACACATACTCTTTCGCCTGACGACACGCCCGAAAAAATAGAGGCGTCAAGCGTGCCGAATGCCACGGTTGCGCCTTCGGGCGGCAGTCATCAGCAGGCGCCGCAGTCAACCAAGCCGCCCGTTTCAAAGGACGGCGTTGTAACCTATTATTCGGACAACCCCAACAATAAATACATTAAAACCGTCGCTGACAAATTCGGCTCTGATCCGTCTAATCTTGTAGCGCTCATTAAAACCAACGCGCAGTATCCCGGCGCGTCGGTGCTTGAGTTTGACGGCACAAGAAACGCGGACGGAAGCCTTGTAACTACGACCGAAACCCTGCGTTATATTTATGATGTACAGGACAGCGGCGTAATTAACAAATCGAACAAGGACGGCACGGATACCTACGGCTATAACCGTCTTTCAGGTATGACGGCGTATATGCTTGCGGAAAAATATATGGTTCCGAGCCTCGACAATTACAGACAGAATATGGTTTATGAGGACTATTTCGGACAGTAATTATTCATAATAAATCAGCGGGCGGATAATATCCGCCCGTTATTTATGTTTACACTGTGTTAATTGCTAAAATAAAATAAATGTGCTATCATAGAGCCATATGAAAGCAGAGTGATACTATGGAAAACAAAGCATTAATCAAAAATGAAAACGGCGTGCTTGAAATCGGCAACGCTTATATTGCAAGGCGTTTTACCGCTGACGGTGCGTTTAAAACCGTCGGTGTTGTAAACTGCTGTCTGCCCGATTCTTATGAGTACCGCCCCGACGGGGGAGAGGAGTTCGTCATAAGCCTTTCGGGAAGATTTAAAAAATACAGAATCACGGCTTCAATGCTTTCCGTTAAAAGCGTCAAGGCAAGGAGCACCGAAAGCGGCGCCGAGCTTATAGCTGAATTTGAACCTTACCGTATTGCCTCCGAAGAGCTTTCGGTTACCGTGCTTTACTCTCTCGGAAATTCGGATTTCTTTTTAAGGAAACAGCTTTTTATTAACAACAACGGCAGAGGTAAGCTTCGCCTTGACTCGATTGACTGCGAAAGTCTTGCTTTAAAGCCCGATTCTTTTAAGTGGAGCTGTCCCGAATGCAGTAAGGTGTTTCTTTCACCGTACCATTCACGGCTCGGTCAGCCCGTTTATTTTGACAGCTTTTTTGCGGGCTATGAGTTTCCGCTTTGCAATAATGATATTAAAGAAAACACGGCTGTTTTGCGCCGCTTCAGCGGAAAAAGGCTCTCGGAAATCTGCCCGTCCGACAAGGGCTTTTCAGATTTTTCTGCGGTGCTCGGCTGTGCGGACGGCACGGGCTACGAAAATGTCAGAAGGGCTTTTTTTGCTTACGTCGACAGCTTTGCAATTAAGGACAGATTCACCCTTCAGTACAATTCATGGTATGACCATATGATGGATATTGATGAGGAAAAGATTATAAGGTCCTTTACGGAAATTGAAAAGGGCATGACCACTCACGGCATAAGGCCTCTTGACGCTTATGTTATCGACGACGGTTGGAATGATTACGGCTCTGACTTCTGGAGCTTTAACGAAAAGTTCCCCGACGGGCTGAAAAAAATCAGCCGTCTTTGCAAAGCGCTCGGCTCCGACACGGGACTCTGGCTCGGACCGAGGGGCGGCTACAACTATAACCGAAGCTTTGCCAGGAGAATCGCAAGAGCAGGCAAGGGCTCGTTAAATAAAAACAGCGGCGATATCTGTGTGGCTGACAAAAAATACATTGAAAATACACTGGAGCTTATGCACGGTTATGCCGACAAATACGGTGTTTCCTACTGGAAGCTTGACGGCTTTCTGTTAAAGGGCTGTCACTCACGGCGCCACGCGCATCCCTTCGGCGGGGAGCAGGATATGTACTGCTACACAGCCTGTTGGGAGGAATGGCTTAAAGGGCTTGAAAAGCTTGCACATGACAAACCGACGCGCTTTAATCTTACCTGCTACACGCCTGCAAGTCCTTGGATATTGCGTTATGCCGAAAGCGTATGGATAGGCAACAGCGACGACGTGGGCTATCTTTCAAAGGGCAAAAACGCAGAAGAGCTCTGCGACTCCGATGCCGACAGGATGTTAAGCTACCGTGACGGCAGATATTATGATTTCGTTAACACAAGGCAGTATCAGCTTCCGATACGTTACCTCTACAACCACGAGCCGATTTTTGCACACAGGGCAGAGTGCGAAATGACGGACGCGCAGTTCAGAAATTATCTTTATATGCTTGCAATGCGTGGGAATACGTTGTGGGAAATGTATTTAAGCTACGACTTAATGACGGAGAATAAGTGGCAGATACTTGCCGAGGTTACTGCTTTTGCAGAGGAAAACCATACCTTACTTCGCCGTTCCCGTCCGATTGGCGGCAACCCGGAAAACGGGGAAGCATACGGATACTCAGCATTCGACGGCGAAAGGGGCTTCCTCGCCGTGAGAAATCCGTCGAAAAGCATAAAGGAGTTTAGCTTTACGCTTGATGAAGAATCGGGCTTTGCGAAAACGGACTGTCAGCTTTCGCTGTATGAGCTGCTTCCATCGCTTAAAAAGCACGAAGCGGTTAAACTTGGCTACGGCTCAAAGCTTAACCTCAAAATCCCCTCGGGCGCGGTGCTTTTGTTTGAACTGGGAGGGGAACAAAGGGAGGATAAGCCTTCGCTTGTGTATGCTAAAAAGACGGGCAATAATTGCACGCTTCTTTTTGACAGACCTGTTTTGTGTGACGAAAAAAGCTTTACCTTCGAGGGTGAAGCACTTTCCTTCAGCGTAGGCTCTGACCGCAGATTGGTGACGGTTGAGGGCAAATTCCAAAACAAAGCAGACCTTACGCTTTGCGCTTCGGACGTATACGGCGGCGTACTTTCGGGTAAGCTTTCATTAAGCGATGAGACAAACGGAAAAATTACGGACGGCTCGGTTGCCGACGCCGATTTTACACTTTGCTGCACCCTTGAAAACGCACCGTCCGACGGGTTGCTTTTCTCGGTTTCAAACCGCCTTGCTGTAAGTGCGGTCAACGGCTGTATACAGCTTAATATTGCAGGCGTAAAGCTCAGAAGCAAAACCGAGATTTCGGGCAGAGAAAGCGTAGAGCTTTGCATAGTAAGAGAAAAGAATACCGCTCTCAGGCTATATATAGACTCAAAGCCCGACTGCACCGCCTATGTGCGCGGGGCAGGCTTCGGAGATATTCCCGTTAAGGATGCAAGAATGTCAAAATGTGTCGTAAAATACGATATTCTCAACAGAGCACTTGCATTCGATGAGGTTTAATTGTATAATATAAAGGATAACCGAAAGGAGTGACGGCATGAATACGTTAGAGCTTATTGTTCCCTGCTTTAATGAGGAGGAGGCTTTGCCTGCGTTTTATGAAAGCGTTGCTCCCGTCCTTTCTTCCTTAAAGGGAGTCAATGCGTCGTTTATCTTTGTCGATGACGGAAGCCGTGACAATACCCTCGGAGCAATCAAAGACTTTTGCCGTAAGGACGGAAAGTCAAAATACATTTCCTTCTCACGCAATTTCGGCAAGGAGGCGGCGATGCTCGCAGGCATGAAAATGTCGAGGGCGGACTTTGTCGGTATTATTGACGCCGACCTTCAGCACAGTCCCGAGCTTATTTCCGATATGCTTAAAGCGGTAACCGAAGAGGATTATGACATTGCCGCCGCAAGAAGGCTTGACCGCAGGGGAGAGGCAAGGATTAAAAGCGCATTTTCACGCTCGTTTTACAAGCTGATTAACAAAATCTCCGACGCCGACATTGAAGACGGAGCGCAGGATTTCCGTATTATGAAGCGCAAGGTCGTAGAGGCAATCGTTTCAATGCCCGAATACAACCGCTTTTCAAAGGGTATCTTTTCCTGGGTCGGTTTTAAGACAAAATGGTTTGAACACGAAAACAGAGAGAGGGTTGCGGGTAAAACCAAGTGGTCCTTCTGGAAGCTGTTTTCTTACGCTGTCGACGGCATAATCGGCTTTTCGACCGCACCGCTTAAAATTTCACTCATTATCGGCACCTGCACCAGCATTTTGGGCTTCCTGTATGCGCTTTACACAATAGTTAAAACGCTTATCTTCGGTGCGGATGTCAAGGGTTATCCGTCAATTATCTGTGCAATACTGATTGTCGGCGGACTGATTCTTATCTCGCTCGGAATCACCGGCGAATATGTCGCAAGAATGTATATGGAGGTCAAAAACAGACCTGATTATATAATTAACGAAACAAATATTATACCCGACAGAGGGTATTTCAAAGGAGAGTAAATTATGACAGAAATTACAAAGGATATGACCATAGGCGATATTTTAGACGAAAACAGGGAAACCGTGCCCTTCTTCCTTGAAATGGGTATGCACTGTCTCGGCTGCCCCGCTTCAAGAGGCGAAACGGTAGAGGAGGCATGTATGGTACACGGCGTTGACGCCGACGAGCTTGTAAATAAAATTAACGCCTTCCTCGCTTCCAAATAAAAAAGGAGCAGGGCGAAAAGCCCTGCATTTTTTAAGCTATGGTAAAACTAACCGAAAGACTTAAATGCGTGGCAGAGCTTATCAACCCGTGCGACAGCTTTATCGACATCGGCACGGACCACGCATATCTTCCCGCATATCTTGTCAGTCAGAACATAATAAAACACGCAATCGCCGGCGACATCGCCCCCAACCCTCTTAAAAACGCTAAAAAAACCGTTAAACGCGAAGGGCTTGAGGACGTTGTTGAACTGCGTCTTTCCGACGGTTTTGACGAAATCGGTCCCGATGAAGGCACGGAAATTGCAATTGCAGGGCTCGGCGGACTGATGATAGCGGAAATGCTCAACAAAACCGAGTGGCTGCGTGACGAAAAATACCACCTTGTAATTCAGCCGATGACTCACTTTGAGGACGTGCGCTTTGCGCTCAACAACAACGGCTTTACGGTTGAAAAGGAAATGGCGGTTGCCGAGGGCAGAAGACTTTACCTCGTGCTGTCGGCACGGTATTGCGGAAAGGTTGAAAAAAGACCGCTTCACTGGTATTACATAGGCTCGCTTCACGAAAGCGACAGACTGACCGACCGTCAGTTTGCCGAAAGGGTTAAGAAAAGCCTTTACAAAAAATATAAGGGCACTGACGATGAAATTACACTTGAAATATTAAGGAGCATCGAAAATGGCAAGGGTAAGTGATTTTTATTCCTATATTGACAGCTTTGCGCCGTTTTCCTCTCAGGAGGAATGGGATAACAGCGGCTTTCTTGTCGGAGAAGCCGACAGGGAGGTAACTGCGGTTACGGTCTGCCTTGACGTCACCGAAGAGGTGATAAGGCAGGCGGCGGACAACGGCTGTGAGCTTATAGTATCGCATCACCCCGTTATCTTCAACGCTCAGAAAAGCATAACCGACCGAAACCCTGCCTACCTTTGTGCAAGGCTTGGGATTTCCGTTATATCCGCTCATACCTGCTACGACTTCGCTTTTGGCGGAGTAAGCGATATTTTAGCCGAAGCCGCAGGACTCAAAAACATAAGGAAGTCGGTTTCGGGCGAATTTACGCTTGGCGAAACGGACTGTGAAACTGCGGAAGAGCTTGCAAAAAAAGTAAAGAGCGCATTAGGCTGTGAAATTCAGCTTTGCTTAAAGGGCAAGAACGTAAATACCGTCGGAGTTTGCGGCGGAGCAGGCTCGGACTTTGTTTTGGACGCAAGGAACGAGGGGGCGGACGCCTTTCTTACGGGCGAAGCTAAGCACCACGAATTTCTTGACGCGGTACAAAACGGCATAAGCCTTATTTGTGCAGGCCATTTTGAAACCGAAATCATTTCCGTAATGCCTCTTGCAAAAAGACTTCAAGAGCATTTCGGTACGGTTAAAGTATTCACTGCCCGTGAAAAATCACCTATTGAACACATTTAATTATGGCACTTGACGGAATTACATTACATTTTATAACAGAGGAGCTTAAAGAAAAAATTCTCCTTTCCAAGGTGGAAAAAATATATCAGCCCTCAAAATGCGAGCTTGTGTTTTTAATGAGAACACGGGCAGGGGCTTTTCGGCTTTATATGTCGGCTCAGGCAATTTCGCCGAGAATACAGCTGACGGCTTTTACACCCGAAAATCCGCAAAAGCCGCCAATGCTCTGTATGCTTTTCAGAAAACGGCTTACGGGAGCGGTGCTTGAGGAAATCGAACAGTTTTCACTCGACAGGGTTTTGCGCCTTAAGTTTAACTGTACTAATGAAATCGGCGACAGACAGACGCTGTTTTTGTATATTGAAATAATGGCTCAGCGAAGCAACATTGTGCTGACCGACGCCGAGGATATTATTATTGACGCAGTAAAAAGGGTGGACGAAACCAAGTCCACCTACCGTGAAATTCTGCCGGGCTTAAAATATCTGCTTCCGCCTTCGCAGGGCAAGCTCGATATTACAACAAGCTCGGAGGACGAGCTTGTTGAGGCAGTGCTTTCGCACGGCTCTAAAAAGCTTTCTGCGGCGGTACTCAACTCTGTTACGGGCGTTTCCCCGATTGTCGCAAGAGAGCTCGCTTACAGAAGCTGCGGTGACGATATTCAGACCGATTTAATTACGCCCGACGGAAGGCAAAGGCTTTCGGAGTGCTTCTCTTTAGTAAAAAACATCATTATTAACGGCGAGGCATTGCCCTGTGCGGTTTTTGACAGTGACCGAAAGCCCGTTGATTTTTCTTTCTTTGACATAACTCAGTACGGCGATGCGCTCAGCAAAAAACAGTTTGACAGCTTTTCGGAGCTTCTTGATGAATTTTGCTTTGAAAAGGACAGACTGCTTCGCATTAAAAACCGTGCCGGAGATCTTTTAAAGCTGCTTTCAAACACCAGGGAGCGGATATTGCGAAAAATCAACCTCCAGAAGGCTCAGCTTGAAAAATGCGCCGACAAGGAGCAGCTTCGTATCTGCGCCGAGCTTATCGGCTCAAACCTTTACAGGCTTGAAAAGGGCGCGGCGTTTTATGACCTTGAGAATTATTATGACGGCGGAAAAATGCTTCGTATATCAGCCAACCCTGCGCTGACTCCCGTGCAGAATTCGCAGAAATATTACAAGGATTACCGCAAGGCGGTCACAGCGGAAAAAATGCTTGACGACCTGATTGACAGCGCCGAACAGGAGCTTTCGTATATTGATTCCGTGCTTGACAGTCTTTCAAGGGCTGACACCGAGGCGGAGATTTCCGAAATCAGGCAGGAGCTTATAGGTGCAGGCTACTTAAGAAGCCGCTCAAAGGACAAAATCAAGCTTCCCAAAACGCTTCCGCCGTATGAGTTTACGACGAGCGACGGCTTTAAGGTGCTGGTCGGGCGCAACAATTTTCAGAACGATAAGCTCACCTTCAAGACCGCGAAGAATTATGATATGTGGCTTCACACGCAGTCGTTTGCAGGCTCGCATACAATTATCGTTTCCGATAACCGTGAAATCACCGACACCGCGATTTTTGAAGCCGCAAGAATAGCCGCAGGCTTCAGCTCGGCAAGCGAGGCGTACAAGGTCCCCGTTGACTACACGCTTGTTAAGAACCTTAAAAAACCGCCTAACTCAAGACCGGGCAAGGTGATTTATCACGTTTATAACACAATCTATGTTGAACCTTTAAAGAGGGAGAGAGAACAAAAATGAAAAAACTGATTTCCGTAATAAGTCTTATGACTGCCGTTTTAATGCTTTCGACCGTATTCTGCTTTGCCGCAGAATACAGCTGTACGCTCAATTGCTCGTCCGACAAGGCGAAGGAGGGCGATGAGGTAAGCTTCAGCGTAGATGTCGGCGATGGCTTGTCGGGACTTGAGGCGTATGTTTACTATGACACCGACTGCTTTGAGTTTGTTTCGGGCGAGGAGGGCAGTGTTATGATGACTGCCGCCAACACCAAAAATCCGGGACAGATTCACATTGCAAGCGCCGCCATGGGCGCAACAAAGGCGGGCACCGTTTACTCGTTTAACTTAAAGCTTATAAAGCAGGGCGGTAAGGTCAGCCTGAAGGTGGTTGACGCCACCGACGACAACGACAAAAATGTTGCGGTAAGCCTTAACAATACCGAAATCAGCTTCTCGTCCTCCGGTAAGGCGGACAAGCAGGAAACACCCAAAAGCGAACAGGAGGTTAACGAGATAGTAAGCCCTGAAAAAGGCGGTCAGAGTGATGCGGTCAAAAACGATGAGGCGGTGACCGATGCTTCGGGCAAGCCGATTGAAGGCTCAACCTACTTAACGGGTCAGGGCGCACAGGAGGCAAAGACTGACGGTGAGGACGGCGAAGCCGAAGAAAAGGGAGAGGACACCAAGCTCGGAATCACCGCGGCGGTTACGGTCGGCGTGCTGTCTCTTGCGGCGGTTATAGTACTGATTATCAGAAAGAAAACAGCCGGTGAAAATAATGCCTCGGCAGCCGATGAGGCAGAAAAAAACGGCAGTGAAAGCTCAGAGGATAACAGCGAATTATAATCTTTTAGAAAAATGCTCTTTTGATATTGACAATTCAAATTAAATATAGTATTATTTATTTAAATAGTTATAGGTTAATTTATGCCCTTTGCTATTAGACTACAAATTAAGCCGTGTACACGGCAAAGAAAAAGGCGGTAAAAACAATGAAAAAAGTTCTTTCAGTTCTCGTAGCAGTTCTTCTTGTTGCATCAGCTTGCGTTCCTGCATTTGCAGCGGACGAAATCGTTATGACTCCCTCAGTTACAGAGGCTAAGGTCGGCGATGTTGTTACTATCAACTTTGACATTGCCGAGGGTTACACAGGTGTTACAGGCTCCATCAAATATGACCCCAACTATTTTGAGTATGTTGAGGATTCGGCTACTGCTACCGACTTAATGGTTACAGAGCTTAACGACGGCATCGAAGGCGAAATCAAAGCGGCTTCCGCTAAGACTGAGCCCGCAGAGGCAGGCACACTTTTCTCAGCTCAGTTCAAGGTTAAGAAGGTTAACGGTGAGTTCACCGCAGAGCTTGAAAAGCTTATCGACGAAAACGACAACGATGTAGCGGATACCGTTACAATCGCTCCCGTTGTTATCGCAGCTAAGGCTGACGAGTCAACAACAAAGGCTTCCGATGAAACCACAACTAAGGCAGCAGAGCCCACAACAAAGGCTACTCCTTCAAGCAGCGGCTCAAAGAAAAGCAGCAACTCCACAAAGAACCCCAAGACAGGCGGCGTTCAGGTAATCGGCAGTGCAGCTGCAGTTCTCGTTGCTTCCGCATTCGTTGCATACACAATGAAGAAAAAGATTGAAGACTGAGAATTGAACACTTAAATATTAAGGCGTTCCGTAAGGAGCGCCTTTATTTTTTTATTTATAAAAAAAGAAACGCACTTAGGCGTTTCTTTTTAACTGTTTTTCTTTTCTAACTAAAACCCACCCGACCGTAGCCGGTCAGTAATAACCTGCATGTTAAAGCAGGTGGGTGCCGGACGGATACTTACGTATGCTCCCAACTTCCGTTTGCACGGGAGGTCTGCTCCACAGTACCCTGAACCTTAGCTCCCATTAAAAATGTGTTGGGTTAATAATAACCGGACATTTATCGCATCGGGCAGGCGTTATTAGTTTGTCATAAACAGTAAGATTTATTCGTCCTTGATTTCGAACATCTCACTGAGTCTTTCCTCGAAAATTTCACCGACCTCGTCGAACTCAACGTCGTCCTCAATCGGGGCTAAGTAGGTTTCCTCGCCTTCCTCCTCGACCTTGAGTATGATAAGCTCGCCGTCGTCGTCAAGCACCTCGCTTGCCTCATCGTAAACGGGCAGGAGTGCGACATATCTTCCTTTGTCGGTTTCGATTCTGTCAAGCTCCTCGAAGGTGTGCTCAACTCCGTCCTCATCGACTACCGATACTATATCGGGACCGTATTCTTCGCTCATAGTTTAAATCCTTTCGTTTTCTTAATTATATTTTACAACTAAAGCGCCGCCGAGTCAACCGGAAAATCTTACACGTCCTCATTAAATTCCGCACGCCATTCGAAGCTGAAGCTTTGGTCGGGCAGGAGGGTGATATTGCCCCTCTTTGTGTAGAAGCTTTCGTTTTTTTCGTGCGAGTCATTGATTCCGCACCATGGCTCAAGGCAAACAAACGGCGCGTCGGGCTTTGCCCAGACCGAAAAATATTCGCATCCTCCGAAGAAGAATTTGACACTTTTTTTAAGTCTTTCTTTTTTGAGCGTGACATATCTGCTCTCAAGTCCCTCAAAAATCATAACGTCCTTATCAAAAAGATGCTCGGTGATTTTAATTGTATTTTCACCGTCAAGGATTAAATCCCTCTCTCCGTTTAAAAGGGAGTCGCCGCCGATTCTTTCACAGTAAGCGTGTTCATTTTTTTCAAAGACAATGCTGTCGCCCCTCTCACATTTAAAGGCGGGATGTGCGCCGATTCCGAAGGGCATAGGCCGCCTGTCCGTGTTCTTAACGGTGTGAGTGACCGTAAGAGAATTACCGTTTATCAGGAATTTCACCCTTAGCTCATAGCTGAACGGGAAGCTTTCAAGCGTGCCCTCGCTTTCGGTCTGAACAAATTCAAGACTGTTCCCGTCAGCGCCGACAAGCTCAAATTCACGGTGCCTTGCAATGCCGTGACGTATTATTTTATAGCTTTTACCGTCAATCTCACATTCACCGTTGAGCAGACCGCCTATAACCGGGAACAGGATAGGCGACTGACCGTTCCATATGTCGGGGTCCGGCTGCCAGAGGAATTCATATCCGCTTTTTTCCGACCTTACGCTTGTAAGCGTTGAGCCGAAGCTGTCTGCACAGATGCCGATTATACCGTTTGAAATGCTTTTTTGCATATTATCACCTCGCTGTTATTGTACCATTCCTTTTAAAAAAATAAAAGATATTTAAAAAAATTAATTTAGGGTGTTGACCTAATAAATAAAATAAAGTAAAATAATAATACTATTCAGAATTATTACTCTTATTTACATAGATTTACGGTGGAAAAGATGAAACAGATATTTGCATTTGAGGTTTTTGATATTATTCCCTGCCCCGAGGGGATTATCATATCTCAGAAGGAGCTTTACAACGGTACCAGCTACAAGGTAAGCTTCCTTCAGTACGACGTTGCCCTTGACAGAAAGACTCCCGTTACCAAGGATATATATCAGGGCTTTAAATTCGGGGAGAACTTTGAAAAAATCTGCGATGAGCTCGGCGACTACGTGTCGTGCGACGTAACATTTTTTAAAAACGGAAGCGTTGTAATTGTTTACCCGACGGGCGAAACGGGCATTTTCGACAAGAACGGCGACAATATTTTTACCTCGGATCTCTTTTACCGCGACTGTCCGATTACCGGCGCAGTTGCCGATACGGCTCAGTTCTGGACCGCAGTGCCAAGGCAGAATTCCATTATCAGCTATTCTATTCCGCACAAGAAGTTTAATATGAGAATCGGCTCTGCCAATTCGGGTACCTTTAACGAGCCCGTCAGCGTAAGCCGTTACGGAAATGACCTTTATGTCTGTAATTCGGGCTCCTGCAAAATCCGCACGGTAAGCCTTGAGAATTATCTTGCCAACGACTACAGACGTTTTGAAGAGCCCGTTTACAAATATCTCCGCTCTGCAGGCAAGGAATTTGTCGTGCTCAGCTCGGGCGTATATATACTTTAAACTTTACCGCTTTGCCATAGTGCGAAGCGGTTTATTTCGGAGGAAAAAATGTTCAGACCTTTACTCAGAAAAAAGCAAGCCCTCTCAGAGGAGGAGTGCCTTCGTATTCTCAAAGAAGAAAAAAGGGGGGTGCTCAGCGTAATCGGCGACGAAGGTTATCCCTACGGTATGCCGCTTAACCACTGGTACTGTGAGGAGGACGGAAGAATATATTTTCATTCCGGTAAAAAAGGACACAGAACAGACGCTTTGACAAAGAATAACAAGGTTTCCTTCTGCGTATACGACAGCGGTTATTTAAACGAGGGCGACTGGGCGCTTAACATTAAAAGTGTGATTGTTTTCGGCAGGGTACATTTTGTGGAGGACTTTGACGAGGCTATCACAATAAGCCGTAAGCTGAGCCGCAAGTTTACCGACGACGAGAGCTATATTGAATATGAGGTTGAGCACTCCGGCAATTCGGTGCTTTGCTTTTACATTGAACCGGAGCATATCAGCGGTAAGCTCGTAAACGAAAAATAATACAATATTTTGTAAAAAACTGTTTACAAACACTATATTTTGTATTATAATATCTTTAATTAAACAAGCCCTTTAATTCGGTACGAGAGACCGACAAGGAATATATAAATATACCTATGCCTTGTCAGACTCTGACAGGGCATTTTTTAAGGAGTAACGACATGAGCGAAAAGGTCATTATCGACTCTCAGACCATGATGAGGACGCTTGCAAGGCTTTCTCATGAAATAATCGAGAGAAATCCGGACCGAAAAAGCCTTTACCTTGTCGGCATAAAGCGCAGGGGAGTGCCGATGAGTAAGATACTCAAAAACAATATCGAACAGTTTTCCGACATCTCGGTCAGCCTCGGCGAGCTTGACATTACGCTATACCGCGACGACCTTTCGGAACAGTACAACACCCCTCATCTCAACAGCACGGTAATCGACTTTGACGTCAACGGGAAAAGCATAATTTTAATTGACGATGTAATCTACACAGGCAGAACCGCACGGGCGGCTATGGACGCCGTGATGAAGCTTGGCAGACCGTCTAAAATTGAGCTTGCCGTTATGGTTGACAGAGGTCATAGGGAGCTTCCGATTTTTGCAAACTATGTCGGGAAGAATATTCCCACCGCAAAGGACGAGTTCGTCAGCGTCCGTCTTTTTGAAACGGACGGCAGGAACGAAGTCGCTCTTTCAAAACCCGAGTAAACAAAGGCGAAAGCCTGAATATAGGAGGAAAAATTATGAATCTTGTCTACAACATCAAGGACAAGCCGAAGTTCGGTCAGCTGATCGTCTTCGCATTCCAGCAGTTGCTTGCAATCCTTGCGGCAACAATCGCCGTTCCTGCTATCGTAGGAAACGGTATGAGCCAGTCGGCAGCTCTTTTCGGAGCAGGCGTCGGCACTATCGTCTATCTTCTTTTCACTAAGTTCAGAAGCCCTGTATTTTTAGGCTCCTCGTTTGCCTTCCTCGGCTCTATGTTCGCAGCCTTCGGCGGCGGTGTTTCGGCTGCAAAGGGCTACGCAGGCATTATC
Source organism: Clostridia bacterium (assembly GCA_017438845.1). Classification (GTDB taxonomy): domain Bacteria; phylum Bacillota; class Clostridia; order Oscillospirales; family Acutalibacteraceae; genus Fimenecus. The sequence goes on from JAFRUO010000008.1 coordinate 56,048, forward strand.
CTCGGTGCAATTTTTGCAGGCCTTGTTTACGTTGTAATCGCAATTATCGTTAAGATTGCAGGCGTTAAATGGATTAACAAGCTTATGCCAGCAGTTGTTATCGGACCGACAGTTTCAATTATCGGACTTTCACTTGCAGGAAACGCTATCGGTGATTCTCTTGCAGGCGCATTTGACGCTGATGCAGGCGCATATGTTATGACAACTCACGTTTGGGTTGCTCTTATCTGCGCGCTTGTAACACTCTTTGTAGTTATTCTCTGCTCGGTTTACGGCAAGAAGATGTCAAAGCTTATTCCTTTTATTATCGGTATCGTTGCAGGCTATCTTGTAGCTACCTGCTTTACACTTATCGGCATGAAAACAGGCAACGAGGCTCTTCAGATTATCGACTTCAGCGTATTCAGCGAGATGAAGATTTTTGCAATTCCCGACTTCACCTTCTTAACGGCGGCTCAGGGACTTTCCGAAATTGACGGCAAGTACATTGCAACAATCGCAGTAGCTTACGTTCCCGTTGCTTTCGTTGTTTTCGCAGAGCATATTGCAGACCACAAGAACCTTTCTTCAATCATCGGCACAGAGCTTCTTGAGGACCCCGGCCTTCACAGAACGCTTCTCGGCGACGGCGTAGGCTCAATGGCAGGCGCGTTTTTCGGCGGATGCCCCAACACTACATACGGCGAGTCAGTCGGCTGCGTAGCTATCACAGGTAACGCTTCCGTTGTCACAATTCTCACAACAGCCGTTATGGCTCTTGTAATTTCCTTCTTCGGACCCTTCGTAACCTTCCTTTCGACAATACCCGGTTGCGTAATGGGCGGCGTATGCATCACGCTTTACGGCTTTATTGCAGTATCCGGTCTTAAAATGATTCAGCCCGTGGACCTCGGCAACAACAGAAATCTTTTCGTTGTTTCCGTAATCCTTATTGCAGGTATCGGCGGCATGACTCTTAAAATCGGTCAGGTTACGCTTACCGAAATCGCATGTGCGCTTATCCTCGGCATTATCGTTAACCTTGTTCTCGGCAGAAATGACAAGAAGGAAGAGGTTAAAGAGGAAAAGGCTGAATAAGCTTTCAAACTTTTCCGAAAAACTCCCGAAGTTTACGGCTTCGGGAGTATTTTTTTCTTTATTTCTTTAAAAGTATATGTTACAATTATTAAAAGGGGGAGTTTATATGAACACGAAAGTAAATAAGCCTTACGAAAGCAAGCTCTTTGCGGTATTGCTTATGCTTGTCGGCTTAGTTGATTTAGCTTCGATAGTATACAAGTTTTTTGCATATCGCTTCGAATATGACCCGACCTTCAGCCCCGTTGATTACGGCAGAATAAAATATGTTATGTTTTTTACGGTTGAGTCAAATTTCCTCGTAAGCGTTTACCTTATTTTGCTTGCTCTTACCGTTTTCGGAGTTAAAAAGCTTGCCCGTCTTACGTTTAACCCTACCGTGTCGTGTTTCCTTACGACATATATTATAATCACGGGGCTTGTGTACTGCTCGGGTATTTTCCTCGGTATGACCGAGCCGTCAAAGTGGGACACTTTTTACCACTTTGTGTCAAGCGGCAATCAGATCCTTCATCATATGATAGTGCCTCCGTTTATGGTGCTTCTCTATCTTTTACCGCCGACAAATGAGAGCTTCCCGAAAAAAAGGGTATGGCTCGTTGGTATTTACCCGCTTGTGTATTCTCTGTTTTCCATTATCAGGGGTGCGGTTTCAAGGCTTCATTTTTACCCCTATCCGTTTTATAAGCCTGATTTTTATACCGATTTGTTTTTCGGCGGCAGGCAGGTCAGCGTCGGGTTGCTTTATCTTTCAATGCTTCCCGTACTGATAGTCGGAATAATGATTTTTATTTTACTGGCAAGACTTCTTTTGTTCATCAAGGACAAGGGAAATAAAAAAAGAGAGGGGAAATAATATGTCAGAGTTCTTTGATATTTTTAAGCCTGAGGAAGTATATGCTACGGCGAAGGAATTTACTATTGTTAAGGGCGATATCAGAATCAGCGTTTTAAGCGACACTCTTGTAAGAGTCGAAAAGGGCGTTGGCGGTAAATTCTGCGATTTGGCTACGCAGGCTGTTGTTAACAGAAGCTTCGCAAGACCTGAGTTCGAGAAGCGTGAAAACGGAATCAAAACCCTTATTGTTACCAAAAAGGCTGAGTTTCTTATAGATACGCTTTTGGGCAAAATCGAGAGCGTTAAAATCGACGGAAGACTCATTACCGATTTTTCGTCGGGTAACCTTAAGGGCACAAAAAGAACCCTTGACCAGAGCTTCGGCAGGGTCAGCCTCGGCAACGGCATTATTTCCGAAAACGGTGTATACATTTACGACGATAAGGCATCCCTTCTTATTAATCCCGACGGCAGCGTAAAAGACAAAAATCCGGACCGCAGTGACCTTTATTGCTTCGCTTACGGTAAGAATTACAGACAGGGTATATTCGATTACTATTCGCTGACGGGCTTCCCGCCGCTTATTCCGAGGTTTGCCTTAGGCAACTGGTGGTCGCGCTACAAAGCGTATACGCAGGAAGAATACCTTAGTCTTATGGACAAATTCCGCGCAAAGAAAATACCGCTTACGGTTGCCACGGTCGATATGGACTGGCACTGGGTAGACGTTGAAAAGCAGTTCGGAGATAAGGCAAAATCCGCCGGTAAAACTATCAGGGAAGCTATTAACAACGCTATTTACACAGGCGGCTGGACGGGCTACAGCTGGAACACCGAGCTTTTCCCCGACCCGAACGGCTTCCTTCAGGCGCTTCAGGCGCAGAATCTTAAAGTTACAATGAACCTTCATCCTGCTTCGGGCGTAAGGTTCTTTGAGGACGCATATAAAGAGTTCGCCGAGTTTATGGGGATTGACCCCGAAACGGGCGAGAGCATTGAGTTTGATATAGGCGACAAAAAATTCATCGAGGGTTATTTCCGCTTCCTTCACGAGCCGTTGGAGAAGGCAGGAGTCGATTTCTGGTGGATTGACTGGCAGCAGGGCACAAAGTCGAGCGTTGAGGGGCTTGACCCTCTCTGGGCGCTTAACCATTATCATTTCCTTTGGTCGGGACGCGACAGAAGTAAACGTCCGCTTATCCTGTCACGCTTTGCAGGAATAGGCTCTCAAAGGTATCCTCTCGGCTTTTCGGGCGATACCGCACAGAATTGGGACGTGCTTGATTTTCAGCCTTACTTTACCAATACTGCCGCAAATATCGGCTATAGCTGGTGGAGCCATGACATCGGAGGACACCACTTCGGAAAGAAGGACGACGAGCTCTATCTTCGTTGGGTTCAGTATGGCGTGTTCAGCCCGATAATGAGGCTTCATTCCACTTCAAATGAGTTTATGGGTAAGGAGCCATGGAAATACTCTGCCGAGGTTGAGCACTTTGCAACAGAGGCGCTGAGACTTCGCCACAGGCTTATTCCGTATCTTTACTCGATGAATCGTCTTACGCACACTCAGGGCAGAGCAATTTGCGAGCCGATGTATTATGAGTATCCCGAAAAGGGCGAGGCGTATAACTGCCCGAACGAATACCTTTTCGGCACGGAGCTTCTCGTCTGCCCGATTACCGAGCGCACCAACCGTAATACACGAATGGCAAGCACACGCGTCTGGTTCCCCAAGGGAAGATACACGGACATTTTCACAGGCAGAATTTACGAGGGCGAACAGGCTGTTACCGTTTGCCGCGATATAAGCTCAATTCCCGTTTTTGCCAAGGAGGGTGCGATTATACCGATGTATGCTGCCTCTGCGTCGAACAGCGTTGAAAACCCCGACACGCTTGAAATTATGCTTTACAGAGGCAATGGCAGCTTCTGCCTTTATGAGGATGACGGAAAGAGCCTTGACTTTGAGGACGGAAAATTCGCCGAAACCGAGTTAAGCTTGTCCGAGGACGGAACATCGCTTTGCTTTAAAATCGGTAAGCCTGAGGGCGACGTCAGCGTAATCCCTTCAAAGAGAAGCTATATCTGCCGCTTTTGTGACATTATATCTGCCGAGGCGGAGCTTTACATTGACGGGAAGCTTATGAAAAATGTAAGCCTCGATACAGACGGGGGCTTTGTAACGCTCAGGGTTGAAGGCTTGTCAACCGACGCCGAAGCGGAGATAAAGCTTAAAAACGTCAGTGTGCTCACTAACCTTGAAAAGAAGGAGCTTATAATCAACACCGTTTCAAAATATCAGGGCTCAAACAACAAAAAGAAGGGCTTGTACACTGACTATGCCCTCGGCAAAAAACCGATGCCCGCCTCGCTCAAGGAGTGTTTCAGGGTGCCGCTTGAGGAAATTGAGGCTATGCAAAAATGACATTAAACATAACACTTGTAAACGTACAGTTATAGTGGTATTATTAATAATGTGAAAGTGAGGTGAGAACATTGATTAACACGTCTGCATATATGTTCGGCGACATAATATGCTTTATGGTTGCGTTTATTGTATCCGTGCGTGCTTCCAAGCAGTTTAAGGTGCTTCTTGACGAGCGCTTCTTCTTCGAGGTCGTACTTGCGGCAATTATCCTTATCATTTCGGACATTATTTCCGGCACGGTAAACGGTATCGTTCTTCCCGGCTTCAGAACGATTAACATTTTTGCCAGCGGACTTTATCTTTTTGAGCTGTGCTTTATCGGGAACGTGTGGCTGGTATACGTCGACTACAAGCTGAACCGACAGACAAAAAGCGCCTTTAAAAAGAGGGTTGCCATATACTCTCTGCCTTCGTTGGTAATGCTTGTGTTAATCATATTCTCACAAAAGACTCACATTATCTACTATGTTGACGAGCAGAACGTTTATCATCGGGGAGAGGATTTTATACTGCATATTGTTTTTTCCTTTGTCTATATTTTCTATGCGTCATTCATCTCGTTGAAGGAGGCAGTGAAGGAAAAGAACAAACTTGTCAGGCGCGACAAGAGAGCTCTTTCAAGCTTTGCCTTTGCTTCCTTCTTCTGCGGAATGCTCCAGCTTTTCGTGCCGACTCTTTCCTTTACAGTCGTAGGAATTACAATTTCCATTCTGCTCGTTTACCTGAACGTTCAGACAAAGCAAATCTTTATTGACTCTCTGACGGGTATTAACAACCGTCGTCAGCTCAATATTTACATTGAGTCAATACTTGAAAACAGGAAAAATAAAAGCGCTTACCTTTTAATGATGGACGTTGACCGCTTCAAGTCAATCAACGACACCTTCGGTCACCTTGAGGGCGACATCGCTCTTATTAAGGTAGCGGAAATTCTTACAAGGGTCTGCAACAAGGCAAACGACTTCGTTGCGCGTTACGGCGGCGATGAGTTTGCGATTGTGGCGCTCAGGAATTCCGACTATGACATAGAGCTGCTGAAAAAGGATATTCAGCGTATGATAGACGCGGAAAACCTTTCAAGCGGTAAGGAATACGACCTGTCGCTGAGTATAGGCAGCGCAAAAATATTCGTTGAAAAGGACACCTTTGAAAGTGCAATAACTAAGGCAGACAAACAGCTCTACCTTATAAAACAAGGAAAAAGCAGGGTAAAACTATGATTAAAGACATCCAACAGGAAATTTTAAAGCTGAAAAAAGAGAACGACATCTGCATACTTGCTCACAGCTATGTCGCTCACGAGATAATCGAAATCGCCGATTTTACGGGCGACAGCTATGCTTTGTCGGTAAAGGCAAAGGACGCGCCGCAAAAAACCGTGATAATGGTCGGTGTGCGCTTTATGGCTGAAACCGTAAAGATTCTTTCACCGGAAAAAAAGGTTATACTTGCAAACCCCGGCGCAGGCTGTGCAATGGCTGACCAGATGGACAGGGAGCTTATCAGCGAGGTTAAAAAGAGTTATCCCGACTACAAGGTTGTGGCTTATATCAACACCACCGCTTCGCTTAAAACAATTTGCGACGTTTGTGTTACAAGCTCTTCGGCGGTCAAAATTGTAAAGGCACTGCCCGACAAGAATATTCTTTTTATTCCCGACTGCAACCTCGGTGCTTATGTTGCCGAGCAGCTTCCCGAAAAGAATATCAAGCTGCTTCAGGGCGGCTGTCCCGTACATGCCGCTGTTTCGGCTGACGAGGCAATCAAGGCGAAAAAAGAGCACCCGAATGCTCTTCTGCTCGTTCACCCCGAGTGTAAGGCTGAGGTTGTGAAGCTTGCCGACTACGTAGGCTCAACCTCGGGTATTATGGATTTTGCAGGCAAATCGGACTGCAGGGAATTTATTATCGGGACCGAGCTTTCAATTGCGGAGCACCTTCAGTATCAGTATCCCGACAAGATGTTCTACTATCTTTCGGACAAGCTTATTTGTAAAAATATGCGTCTTAATACGCTTTATGATGTTTATAACGCTATCGTCGGCAGAAGCGGCGAGGAGATAATTCTTGACGGCAAAACAATTGCGGACGCACGCAAATGTATTGACGAAATGATTCGTTTAGGCGGTTGATAATGGAAAAGGTTATGACAGGTATGAGCGGCGGCGTAGACAGCTCCGTCGCCGCTTTTCTTTTACTTAAAGAGGGCTTTGAGGTTGTCGGAGTTACAATGAAGCTTTTTGACGGTGAGGAGGTTTCCGCACTGTCCGACAAAAGCTGTTGCTCGGTTGACGACGCAATTGACGCAAAAAGAGTGTGCGCCGCGATGGGCATAAAGCACTATATGCTTAATATGAAGGACGACTTTAAGCGTGATGTTATCGACCGATTTGTTACGGCTTATCAGAACGGTGAAACTCCCAACCCCTGCATAGACTGCAACAAATATTTAAAGTTCGGGAAAATGCTTCGTCGTGCCTCCGAGCTCGGTATGGATTATATAGCCACGGGGCATTATTCGCGCGTTGAAAAGCAGGGGAGCAGGTATCTTCTGAAAAAGGCGGTTGACCCGAAAAAGGATCAGAGCTATGTGCTTTATTCGCTTACGCAGAGTCAGCTCTCAAGGCTGAAACTGCCGCTCGGCGCATACACTAAACAGCAGGTCAGGGAAATCGCCCTTGAAAACGGCTTTGTCAACGCCGAAAAGCACGAAAGCCAGGACATCTGCTTTGTACCCAACGGCGACTATTACAGCTTTATTGAACGCTATACGGGGAAGTCCTATCCGCACGGAGATTTTGTGAACACTGACGGCGAACGTCTCGGAGAGCACAAGGGGATAATCCGCTATACAGTAGGGCAGAGGAGAGGGCTCGGACTTGCCCTTCCCGAAAGTATGTACGTGCTTGAAAAGGATATTGAAAATAACAGGGTGATTCTCGGCTTTAATAACGACCTTTTTTCAAGGGAACTGACCGTTAAGGACATCAGCTTCACGGCTTGCGACAGACTTGACGGCGAAGAGCATCTGCTCGTCAAGGTGCGTTACAATCAGACCGAGCAGCCCGCTACGGTAATCCAGACCGGGGAAAACAGGTTGAAAATTATTTTTGACGAGCCGCAAAGGGCAATCACAAAGGGGCAGGCGGCGGTTATTTATGACGGTGACACCGTTGTCGGCGGCGGTACAATAGAATGATACAGCAAATCGGGATTTGTCAAAAGAGGCTTCCCCTTGAGGGGAAGCTGTCACCGCAGGTGACTGATGAGGTGGAGAGTAATCGATAACGCCACTTCGTGGCTACACCTCATCCACCGCAAGCGGTCCCCCTTTTTTCTCCGAAAACAGGAAACCCTCTGTCTGCTTCGCAGACATCTCCCTTAAAAAGGGAGTCACCTCAAGGAGAAGGCTTATTCTGAATGACAAACTCTTATTTGTTGATAGAAATAAATACAGCGGCTGAATTTTTTACTCAGCCGCTGTATTTTTTTATTTATTCGTCCTGTCAACCTTAGCTTCTGCTTTCATAAGAAAATCGTACACGGGTTTAAGCTCGATAAAGCGTTCGCCTATAACATCGGCAAGCTTGTCGCTGAAGAGTAAATCAAAGTCCTTGCTTTCGACTATCGCACAGAAATCCCTGATATTAAGAAAGGGCAAATCCTTTTTGTCTGCGTCGGGAAAGCGGTTTTTCTTATACGGGTTGGTCTGAATGACGACCTCGGGTAGCTTTTGAAGCGTCCTTCTTGCCTTGAGGTAGCTTTTGTCGTGCTTTAATACAAGCTCTCTTAACGCCTCAATGCTCTTTGTGTCAGCCTTATAGTAGCCGACACCGTAGGTAAAGCCTCTCGGTGAAAAGTCAAAGAAATAGCAGGGAAGTCCCTCGTACAAATCCTTCCCGTGCATAAAGCAGTACCAGACATTATCTCTGAAGGTGGTTTTGTCCTTCGTAAAGCGTGTGTCCCTGTATATTCTTGAATGTCTTTTCGGGTTACAGCTGAGCGTGGGATCAATCTGCTCAATATAAGGCTGCATATTCGCAATGAACTCACGAAACGGCTCGAGCACGAGCTTTTTGTGCTCCTCCTTGTGCTCGCGGTACCATTCCTTTGAATCCTTTATTCTGTTTTCAAATAAAAAATCAAGCGCCTGCGGTGTAATGTTCATAAGCTTCTCCGTTGTTTTTTTATATTATACTACCATTCCGTCTGTATTGTAAGTATTTTTGTTGGTGTATTTTCACAAAAATTTATTGAAATAAAATAATCGTTGTGGTAATATATACTTGATATTAAAAAATCGGAGGGATAGGTTATGGATTTAAGTAAAGTAATCGCAAGAAAAGACGACGCCGCACAGTATATGATTGATGAAATCACTCATATCTGTAAGGACTTCCCGACAAGGAGCCCCGGCACCGAGGGCGAAAAGCAGGCAGCCGAGTATATGGAGGAAACCCTCAAGGATCTCGGTTGTACCGAAACAAAGCTTGAATCGTTCAAGGAAAACCCCGGCTCGTTCTTTGGCTGGATTTACATTACAATCACGCTTGTGCTCTGCTCAATAGCACTTTATTTCGTTTTTCCCTTGGCATCGGTAATAATGATTGCCTTCGGTCTGTTCGTTGCGTTTATGCAGTTCGGACTTTACAAGAAGTTTGTTGACCGTTGCTTTAAGGAAAAGACCGGCACAAACCTTACGGCAATAAAGCCTCCTAAGGGCGAGGTTAAGAGAAGGCTCGTTTTCAACGGCCATATTGACGCCGCATGGGAATGGCCCGTTAACTATGCACTCGGCGGAGTAGGCTTTGAAGGTCACGCCATTATCTGCGCGATCGGCGCTGTTTTCTATATCGTTATTTCAATCCTTTATATGGCAAAATACGGTCTTTCGGGCTTGCTTCTCAACTCCGAGCTTTCCTATGCAACTGCACCGTGGTTTGTTAAGGCGGCATACTGGGGACTTCTCTTTATCCCGTTTGAGTTCGGTCTTTACTTTATGTGGAACGAAAAGAGAATTGTTGACGGCGCCAACGACAACCTTACAGGCTGCTATATGGGCATTGCAGTCCTTAAGTACCTCAAGGAAGAGGGAGTTGAGCTTGAAAACACCGAGCTTGTCGTTGTAAACTGCGGCTCTGAGGAAGCGGGACTTCGCGGCTCAAAGGCGTGGAGCGAGGCTCACAAAGGAGAGTGGCAGGATGTTCCGACCTTCTTCTTCTCATACGACACGATTTATGACCCCAAATACCTTATGGTTAACTACCGTGACCTTAACGGTACGGTTAAATCCGACAAGGATGTTTCCGACCTTTTCTTAGAGGCGGCGCAGGCTATCGATGTACCGATTAAGAAGGGCTGGGTTCCTCCGCTCGGCGGCGCAACCGACAACGCAGCCTTCTGTCAGGCAGGCTTCCGTTCAACGGGTATCACGGGTCTTAACCACAAGCTTGAAGATTACTACCACACCAGAAGAGATACATATGACAATATGAATCCCGAAGGACTTGCAAATTGCTTCGCAGCTTCCGTTAAGGCACTTGAAATGTTTGATGACGGCGCAAAGCAGTAATTAAACCAAAATGAAAAGCTCCCTAAAAGGGAGCTTTTTTATATGCTTTTTATTTTTTTGAAAGGCTTTTCATTTTGTCGCCGTGCCTGTATTCGTCAAACATTATTTCCTCAAGCTCCGGGTAATCGGCTATGTAAGGACGGTAACCCTTGCCGCCCATATACTCTCCCTGAGCAACGCCGAAAAGGGAAATGCGTCGGGGCATAAACTTATAGAGCTTTTGCACCGTGTTTCCGAGCGTCTCATCGGGCTTTAAGTCCTTCCCGGTATATTTTGAAAGAATTGCAGCGTGCTTGCCCTCATCCTTTGCCGCCTCAAGAAAAGCCTCCTTTTCCTCGGGCGTTTTTGCAATTTCGGCTAATTTTCTGTACATATAAACTGCATCAAGCTCTCCCTGCTGAAAGCCGACGAATTTATTATAAACTTCTTTATCCATAAAGCGCCTCCGTTTTGTTTTCTATTAGTATAAAAAAATAACCCGCGTTTGTCAATTATAATTAATGTTAATAAACAAATATTATTATGTGTTCAGTTCTTTAGCTTCGCTTTAGATTTGAGTGATAAAATGCAGACATCACAAAAAGAAAGCGAGGATTTAAAATGAAAAAAACAGGAAAAAAACTATCCGCATGGTTTTTAAGCGCATTAATGCTGGTGCTTGTCTTGCCTATACAAGTGTTTGCAGCAGATGCTGATAACGAATCAATTTTTACTTTTTCCGATTCGGATATTTCAGTTGAAACTGTAAGCGGTTCGGGCTATAAAATCAGTGGTACCGACCTTACTATTAACGCTTCGGGAACCTATACTGTAACAGGAAGCTGTTCGGAGGGAAGTATTACAGTAAAAAAAGGAACTACGGATGTGACTCTTATTTTAGAGGATTTAACGCTTGCCTCGAGTTCTACTGCTCCGGTTTCCCTTAATAAAACAACACAAACAAATATAATAGTCAAAGGTAATGTCACCTTGACCGACAACGAGGATCCCGCAAACGAAAGCTCTTCGGATACTGAAATAGCAGACGCTTTTGAGGGTGCCGTAATCAAGGTAAAAGCAGGCTCAACGCTTGATATCGGCGGTGACGGTAAACTGACTGTTGACGGTTCAGCTTGTAAAAACGGTATAAAAGGTGCATCAACAGCTGCAATAAGCATCAATGACAGTGTTAACCTTTTAGTAAAAGCTAATAATAACGGAATAGCGAGTGACGGCAGCGTTGTTATTAACGGAGGAACAATAAATATTACCGCTGTAAATGACGGTTTAAAGTCAGAGCCCGATGAGGATGACACTGAATCTGACGGCATAATTACTGTTAATTCGGGCAGCCTTACAATAAATGCACAGGGCGACGGTATTCAAGCAAGCGGTAATATATATTTAAACGGAGGAACCGTCAATATTACCGGTGATGAGGACGCCGTTCATTCAGGAGAATCAATCACAGTAAACGCAGGCACTTATACTATCAATTCAGTAAATGACGGTATCCAGGCAGAACAGAATCTTACAATTAATTCCGGTACATTTAATATCACAACCTTCGGCGGTTATAAAATGGCATCATCTCTTGGTGACAACTCTGCTAAAGGTCTTAAAGCAAGCACCAATTCAGAGGATGCTGATACATCAACATCAACTAACACGCTGACAATTAACGGCGGAAGCTTTACTCTGAACTGTGCAGATGATGCAATTCATTCAGATGCATATATTGCCATTTTAGGCGGAAACTTCAATATTCAGACCGGAGACGATGCAGTGCATGCCGATACTACGTTAAACCTCGGCGCAAGCGGGGGATATGACAGTAAAATACAAATGACTGTCACAACCTGTTATGAGGGACTTGAAGCAGGTACGGTTAATATCTATTCGGGGTATTACGATATTACCTCTTCCGATGACGGAATAAACGCGGCAGGCGGAAGTACATCCGGTACAAATAATCAGCAAGGCAACGATAGATTTAACCCCGGTGGCAGATTCCCGGGAGCAGGAGGAACACCTCAGCCGACCAATCAGAGCAGTTCCGATTATTCTATCAATATTACAGGCGGACATATACGGGTAAACGCTGCAGGTGACGGAATTGACTCAAACGGAAATCTTAATATCACGGGAGGATATATAGTAGTTTTCGGTATGCAGGCAGGCGGAGATAATGAGCCCTTTGACTATGACGGTAGCTTTACATTAAACAATGCAACGGTGTTTGCCGCAGGCAGCAGAGGCATGGGTGTAAAAATACCCAATTCCACAAACCAAAAATATGTTTATTCTACTTCAAGTATTTCAAGCGGAAAGACGGTAAATATTAAAAACGGAAGTACGACAGTTTTCAATATTAAAGCACCTAAAGCGTTAAACTATGTTTTCTATTCGTCACCGAGTGTAACCTCAAGCTATAAAATAAGCTCTGATAATTCATCAGTTATATCCGCACTCCTTCCCGGAGAGCAGGCGGCGTCTGACAGTCTTTATCCTGATGTTAAAGAGGGTGCATGGTATTACACTCCTGTGATGTATGTAAGTGAGCTCGGATATTTCAGCGGTTATTCAAACGGATATTTCGGACCTGCCGATATACTTCAGAGACAGGACTTTGTTGTAGCGCTTGCAAGGATAGCAGGAGCGGATTTGTCATCATATTCAAATACCGAGGTGAAATTTACAGATGTAAAGAGCGGTGCTTATTACAGCGCGGCGGTCGCATGGGCGCTTGACAACGGAATTGTTTCGGGCTATCAAAACGGAAAATTCGGCGTAGGCGATAGTCTTACACGAGAACAGCTTTGTACAATTCTTTGCAATTATCTTAACTATAAATCGGTAGATACATCCCTTTCAAATGAAATTGACACAATTTTATCAGGATATAAGGATGCTTCAAACATAAGCAACTTCGCTCTCTCAAGCGTAGCATATTGCGTTGAAAACGGTATTGTTATGGGCACTGATTCCGTTACCCTTTCACCTGTTAAGGGTGCAAGTCGTGCCGAAATTGCAACAATTCTTATGAGAATGTCACAAGCAGGTCTTTTAGGATAACTCGGTTCAAGCCTGCAAAAAAGCCTTCCCTATTAGGGAAGGCTAATTTTATGCGTCTATTTTTTCTTTCCTGCCGATTTTGATTAATCGCGCAATCGACGGACTGAACACAAGGTTTACGGCAAGCTCTATAAGGAAGTTAATACCTACCATCGAAACGATAATATACTTCAATGAGCTTGTGCCTTCGCCTGCCCACGACTGAATGGTCGGCATAAAGAAGGCGAAACAGCCGAGCACAAAAACTCCCGTGTTGACAATCGGGGTAAAAATTCCCGAAACATAGGTCGCAAGCGTGTCGTTCTTCTTTTTAAGAAGGTCGTACACAAGACCGGATGTAAAGCCTGCAAGTATGCCCTTGAGCATTACCGTGATGACTGTGCCGACAATAGTAACTGCCATAAACGGAGCCGCGTCGCCCGAAAGTAATACCATTAAACCGAACACGCCGCCAAGCCAGGCTCCCGCCCATTTTCCGTACAGTGCCGCACCGACTACTATCGGAACAAGTGCAAGAGTGATTGAGAACGGACCGATTTTGATGGTTGAGGCTACAAGCTGTAATACAACTACCAAAGCTGTCAGCAAGCCCAACATCACAAGTCGTTTTGTTTTTTTTGACATATATATTCCTCCTTGCTGTCTCCCCGAAATCGGGTGAGGCGCAAAATTTAGAACAAAGTTATTAAGTTTTAAGCGTTTTTCTTATATACCTCAAGAAGCCCCTTTAAGATAAGGTCTTTGTCGTAGACAATGTCGTGCTTGCACTCCTCTATTATGAACGAGGCAAGACCGCCTGTTGCGACTATCGTCCGAGGCTCGCCGAGCTCCTCAATCATTCGGTCGATGATACCGTCAAGCATACATGCCGTACCGATAATCGAGCCCGACTGCATACATTCGACAGTGTTCTTTGCACAAACCCTTGACGGGGCATTGAGCGCAATTGTCGGCAGCTGAGAACTGGTGTCGGTAAGCGCTTTTAAGGATATTTCAACTCCGGGGGCAATCATACCTCCGAGGAAGGTTTTGTTTTCGTCAACTGCGTAAATCTTTGAAGCGGTGCCGAGGTCGATTACAAGCGCGGGCAGGGGGTAGGAGGTGATTGTGCCGACAGCTCCTGCGGCAAGGTCTGCGCCGAGAAAAGCGGGGTTGTCAATTGCGATGTTAAGTCCCGTCTTAACTCCGGGCGCTAAAAGCACCACCTTACCGTAACGCATTTTAACTGCGTCAACTACCGTGTTTGTAAGCTCGGGAACAACGGAGCTTACTGCGGCGCCTTCAATTGCGCTTTCGTCAAAGTCGTGAAGGCTGAAAATATTTGAGAAGTCAATTGCATACTGCTCGGGCGTTTTTTCCCTCTGTGTTGCGATTCTCGAAATAAGCTTGATTTCTTCGCCGTCAAAAACTCCGAAGGTTATATTAGTATTTCCGATGTCAATCGTCAATATCATAAAATCACTGCCTTTTTTGGTTTGTTCTATTATAGCCTAAACAGAATAAAAATGCAACAAAAAAGCGGATTTGAATAACAAACCCGCTTTAATTTATATTTTGGTAATTTATTAGTCTTCGTTCTTTTTTCTTGTAAGAACAAACGCAACGCCTGCGAGAGCTGCAACTGCTGCAACTGAAGCTACTGCATAGTCGCCGGTCTTGGCTGTGCCGCCCTGGAAGCTTGTGCTGGAGCCTGTGTTGCTACTTGAAGAACCGCTGTTTGAAGAACCGCCGTTTGAAGAGCCGCCTTCATCTCCGCCGCCGCCGAGACCGAAGAGACCGAGGATAGTGTCAAGGATTCCTCCTCCGCTGCCACCGGTAAGACCGCTTAAGAGGTCGCCGATTCCGCCGCCTTCGCCGCCTTCACCGCCGCCGGGGATAAGGTTTGAAATGTTGTCGATTGAAAGGTTGTTAAGAGCGTCGGAAATCTGTGAGTACATATTGTCGTCAATAGTACCCTGAGCGTGGAGTGTGTCAAGAATGTTCTTAACCTGGTCAATCGGAAGACCTACAAGCTTGCCTGCAACCTGAGAAACCTTGTCGGTTGTGCTCAGAGAGTCGTCGGCAAGAATATTTCTGATGTCGTTAATAATGTCGTTTTCAGCCTGAGTAGCCTCTTCAAAGCTGCTGTCCTGACGGATAAGGTCTGTTAAAGCGTTGTAAACCTTCTTGTCAATAACAGTGTCGTTGTAAAGCTGGTCAGCAGCGTCAATTGCCTCTTCCTTAGTTTTTGCGCCTGCCTTCTTGAGAATGTCAAGAACCTTTTCGGAAGCCTCGTTAACTGCTGTTTCGTCCGAGTCGTCGTTGATAGAGGCAACAGCGTCGGTAACCTTGGAAACGGTTTCGCCTGTTGAGCTTAAATCAACTGCCGCAAATGCAGGAATGCAAACTGCGAGCATAAGACAGATTGAAAGTAAAACCGAAAGTGTCTTTTTCATAATAAATTACCTCTTGTTAAAAATTTGCATGGATATACCATTAGATATTAGTCCTTAAATATAATACTATATTTAGTTCTCCGTGTCAACACCATTTTAAGGATTTTTGTCTATTATTTTTTTCGCTTTGTTGACATATTTTTCAATAAAGCTATAATTATAATAACAAATTATTTACGGAGCGTTTTTATGAGAAAGAGATACGCATGGCTTATAATATCATCCGCAGTGATTCTTTTGTTTTTAATCACCTGTGCGGTGCTCGCTTTCTTTGGTATTGAGGTGTTTATTTTTGCCGTTAAATTCACCGAGTTTGCAGGTTTGCTAACAGCGGTGATGATAATTCTTCTGACCGTTTCCGGCGTTATGTTCCTCTCCTCACGCAAGGAGAGTCTGCCGTTGTGGCTTGTACGTGCGCTTCAGGTCTCGGGCATTTTGCTTGCGGTGCTTTTCACGCTCGCCGGACTTGCGGTTTCGTCATTTCTCAGTGAGAAAACCGTTAACCGCATTGTTTCCGACGACCGCCGTCACGAAATAATTGTTCAGGAGGATGAAACCTTCGGCGGCTATAACGTGACTTTGTACAAAAGGACGGGCCCCGTTTTTAAGCAGGAAAAGAAAAATTTCTATATCGGCGACCTTGCAGGGGAGCCCGACGAAATAAGCGTCGTCTGGTACGATTCGGGCTGTGACGTAGTTTATATGCGTTATCCCGATTACTCCGACTCTCCGGACCCCGTCGAGTTTACGCAACGTATTTTTTATTCGGGAAATCCTTCCGAGCCCGAGGGCATTTGAAGTCAAATAAAACAGCACCCGACTTTTTCAGTCGGGTGTTTTGTTATTCATTACCTGAGTACATTTCGTCAAAGCGGAATTCCTCTCTGCTTCCGTCCGAATGAACGTGGAAGCAGCGCTGTCCGAGTGAGAAAATCGGCTTGTCGTTCTTTATGCTGTCGGAATAGACGTTTATAACCTCGTCAGCCTCCGAAAACTCCTCGTAAAATCTTCTGACCTTCTCCTTATCCCTGCAGTTTTTAAAAAGCAGGGTACCGCTTTTTCTGTCGTGTCGGGTGCAGATAAGGCGGTCAAGCTCAAGCCTTTTTGCAATTTCCTCAAGCAGAAAGTCGGGACTTGCGCTGATAACCACGGAGTATCTCTCACGGTTTTCCTTTAAAAACCACGGGTAAATATCCTTTTCGTGTCTGTCCCAGAAGCGACGGACATTTTTTTCAAGGTCTATAAAGCGCACAAAGCAAAAGATATGCTTTTTAAACCTGTCAAGTCCGATTATATGCGTAAGGAAAAGCAGTGTGTCAACAAAATAAAACGGTAAAAGAAAGATTAAGTACGGGTGCCTTAAGAAGCAGTAGAACGCAAAGGTTGAGCCCGAGTCAAAAGGCAGTACGGTTTTGTCAAAATCGTAGATGTCAAGCTTCATTTTATTTCATATTCTCGTTAAGCGTTTGCATTGTAACCTCTTCCTTGGCGTACTGGGAGAGGTATTTTTCCTGGTAATAGTTTTCGTTGTGTGCGTTAAGCGTGCCGTCGGCGGCGATGTCAAGCACACAGCAGCCTCTCTGTGAGCCGAGCTTTGAAATACCCGAATAGGCGAGGTAGTCAACGCTCATGCCGTAGCTGAGGTTAATTCCCTTGTAGTTAAGGGAAAGGTTGTTCAGGTGGTCGTGACCGCAGAAGGCGGAGTCGGTTGAGCCGAGCTGCAGTGCAGTTTCAAAAAGGCTGTCGTCGTGAATACCGCAGTAAATAAACAGACCGTGCTCGCCGATTGTACCGTAATTGTACTTTACGTCAGCGGTGTCTTTGTAGCCGTTGTTGACGTATTCGGTCCAGGCGTCTCTGAATTCCGTAAGCGGAATGTGCATAAACAGGGTTGACTTGGGAGTCGTTAAATCCTTGTATTTGTCGGCAAATTCACTGTTTGAGGAGGAATACATTTTAAGCTTATTCTGCTGCGTGATTTCCTCAATGTGCTTTTTATACCACTGCACCTGGTTTTCGTGAATGTTGTCATATTTCCAGAAAATTCCGAAATAGTCGCCGTCAACGTATGAGTGTGAGTCAAAGAGGATAAGCGAGCGTGTAACGATTCCGTCGGAGTTTATTACGTCGAAAATCTGGTTGCCGACGCCGTCAACGTCCTCGGGACCTGCCTGCATAAGACAGTGCGGGAACTCACCGCTTGAGTAAAACTCGGTAAGCTCCTCACGGCTGTAATAGCTGTAAGCCTCGGTGTCGTGGTTGCCGTAGCAGGCTGTCCATTTTACTCCGAGTGCCTCCATAAGGTTTGCAAATATCTTAGCGCCTGATTTGTTGTTGAAGGTTCCCGCCTGGAACGGAACGGGGTAGGAGATGTCGCCCGTAACGATGACGAAATCGGGCTTTTCCGTGCTTACAAGCGAGGCAACGGTGTTGATTGCCATTGAGTCCTTCTTAATGCTCATCCAGCCGCCGCCGATATGTATGTCGGTAAGCTGAAGCACCTTGATGTCACGGTCGCAGATAATCTGCCACTTACCGTTGCCGACGTTTTTGATTTCGGGCAGCTGCTGAGTGTACTCAACGGGCTTAAAGGACCTTGCCTTTTTAATGTTGGCGTTAACACCGATTACGGTGATAACGGTTGTGACTATGATAAACAGAGCCAGCAGGCACAAAAAGATTAAGAAATTCCTCTTGTTTCTTTTCCTTCTTTTTGCCTTTTTTTCCTTTTTAAGCTGTAATTCTTCCTCGGTAAGAACCTTCTTACTCATGGCTTTCACCCCTTAAATTTATATATATTTCAGCGTTTAATTCGCTTTTGAATACCTTATTAAGCTCTGTGACTGATTCGCACACATTTACATTTTCACCGACCTCTGCTTCGGCGGTAAAAACCCTTCTGTCGGCGTAGCTGTGGCATTGCAGACGGCTTACGCTTTTAATACCCGTTTGACGTTTAATTATTGCGAGCGCCTTTTCGCACAAGGCGTCGTCACGCCTGCCGAGAAGCGCGTCGGCGGCTTTTCTGAGCGCCTTGAAGCCGCTGATTATAATTACAAGCGAGGCGGCGATGCCCGTCAGCGAGTCGACGGCGTAGCCTATGTACTGAGTGAGTGTAAACGAAATTACAATGCAGGCGGAAATAAAAAAGTCGAGTATGGAATCCGTACCGATATTTTTTAAAACATCACTGCCGAGGCGCTTTCCCAGCCCCTTGAAAACAAAAGCCATCAAAAGCTTTACTGCGGCGGTCGAAGCGACCGCAAGCGCGTATTTAACCGAGAACCATACGGGGGTAGGGTACATAAACCGCTGAAGCGAGCTGTAAATAAAGGCAAGACCCGTAAAAAGAATTACGCTTGAAAGCAGAAAGTTAACAATGTACTCAGCCCTGCCGAGCCCGAAGGGATATTTTTCGCTGACCGAAGCGGCGGAAAGACGGAATCCTGCGACCGCGATAAGACAGATAAACATATCCGCAAGGCTGTTTAAAGAGTCGACGTAAATGCTAATGCTGTTTGAGGATATGGCGATATAAAGCTTTACAAGAAATAAAGCAAGGTTTACTGCGGCGGCAGCCGCACAGATTAAATCCTTTTGAATGCTTTTCTTTGCCATAATAATCCGCCTGTAATATTTATAAATTATAGTTTAACATTATTGACCGCCAAATTCAAGCATAATCTAAATAATCCGACAGTTTGGCTCAAACACAAAAATTAACCGCAGCAGTCCGAAAACCGCTGCGGTCTCCAAAAGGATTGTTGCTTTAGTCGTCTAAATCAGGTGGATAATAATAATGTGGTAACGCACTTCTAACAAAGTCCATTTGCTCAAGAATAGCAATAGCATCAAGCACTTCTTGCTTTCCTTTGTGATTTAATGTAATTACACAAAACAAATGAAACTCTCCCTGCGGTTTATCTTTACCTATTTCCAATGTATCAACCGATTCTATATCAACACCCGGAAAATCTTCGGGGGTGAATTTTTTGCCATGAACGCTTGCATATTTCTTGATTTCAACCACAACTTTGTCTCCTTCAAAGTCCTGATCTATAGTGAATGTATTGTATATTTTTTCCTCATTATACGGATCAACAAAATCCGATTGAACGGGTTGTTGTTCGGTTGCTTGTGTTGTTGTCTCAATCGGTTTTTCAGTCCTTACTTCAAAGCCTGCGTCCTCCTCGGCAATTACATTGTTGTTTGTCGGTGCGGAAATACTCGCACTGATTTCCTGCTTTTTCGGCTCTGCGGGTTTATTTTTTAATGTTTTATATGCGGCTGTACCCGCCGCCGCAACGGCAACGAATACAAAGGCAACGGAAATGATTCCTGCCGCTTTTTTACGCCTTTGTGCCGCTTCTCTTTTTCCTTCGTTGTAATCGTTTATTCTTTTAAATACACTTTCTGTCATCTGTTCATAGCTCTTCATAAATAAAATCCTCCGTTTCAAGCTGTTGTTTTAGTGATGCTTTTGCCCTTTGGGCAAGCATTTCCGCCGCATGAACACTGCGCTTCATTACCGCCGCCGCTTCCTTTGCGGAAAGGCCCTCGAAGTACATCAGCCACAGTACCTGCCTGTGCTCGGGCTTAAGCTGCCCCATCGCCCTGTGAAGTGCGATTTTTTGCTCCTCCTTAATATAGCTGTCCTCAAGCAGCCTTTCGTCGGCAATGCCGTCTCCGTCATGTAGCGGTATGTAGTTTCGGTTTGTCTTTTTTCGTAAGAAGTCGATTGCTCTGTTCCTGCCGATTGTGTAAAGCCAGGTTTTAAAGGAGCCCTTGCGCCTGTCCTTCGGCTTCTTCGTCCCGAGCAGGACAAATGTGTCCTCGCACAGCTCTTCGGCAAGGTTAATGTCGCCGACCAAGCTGTAAAGGTAGAGCGTCAAGCCGTCCTTGTATTCACGGATGACCTCCGCCAAGCCCTGCTCATCGCCGTCCTCACGGTAACGGCGGTAGTTTTCAGAGCCGTTTTCCATTGACATTCCTCCTTCGTGAAAAGTACCTTTCACTTATTACACGTAAAAGTTAAACAAAAACTCACGTTTTTTTCGGGAAAATTTTATTTTTTTAATTATATCATATATACGGCGGAAACCGCACTTGCGAAAGCGTAAAAAAAATCCCGACTCCTTTCGGAATCGGGATTTAAAGGATAACGGATTAATACATTCCGCCGCCTGCCTGTGCCATTGCCGCAGCCGCAGCCGCGTCAGCCTGCGGGTCGGGGATGTCCGTTACAAGCGACTCTGTTGTGAGTACCATAGCCGCAACGGAAGCGGCGTTCTGAAGCGCCGAGCGTGTAACCTTTGCAGGGTCGAGTATGCCCTTTTTGAACATATCGACATATTCCTCTGTGCTGAAGTCGAAGCCGTAGCCCTTCTTCTTTGTGCCCATAATCTTGTTGACGATTACCGAGCCCTCAAGACCTGCGTTCTGAGCAATCTGACGAAGCGGCTCTTCAATAGCCTTGAGTACGATGTTTACGCCTGTTTTAAGGTCTGCGTCGTCTGTGTCAAGAAGCTTTGCTACGTCCTCAATTGCGTTAAGCAGCGCAACGCCGCCGCCTGCAACACAGCCCTCTTCAACTGCCGCCTTTGTAGCCGCAAGGGCGTCCTCGATACGAAGCTTCTTTTCCTTCATTTCCGTTTCGGTAGCCGCGCCTACACGGATAACCGCTACGCCGCCTGCAAGCTTTGCAAGCCTTTCCTGAAGCTTTTCACGGTCAAACTCCGAGGTTGTGTCCTCAATCTGAGTTCTGATTTGTGAAACTCTTGCCTTGATGTCAGCGGAGTTGCCTGCGCCGTCAACGATGGTTGTGTTTTCCTTGGTGATTTTAACCTGCTTTGCACGGCCGAGCTGAGGAATGTCTGCATCCTTAAGCTCAAGTCCGAGGTCGGAGGTGATAACCTGACCGCCGGTGAGAATAGCGATGTCCTGAAGCATTTCCTTTCTTCTGTCGCCGAAGCCGGGAGCCTTTACGCAAACGCAGGTAAAGGTGCCGCGAAGCTTGTTGACAAGGATTGTTGAGAGAGCCTCGCCCTCAACGTCCTCTGCGATAATAACGAGCTTTCTGCCTGCCTGAACGATTTTCTCGAGCAGGGGAAGTACCTCCTGAATTGAGGAAATCTTTTTGTCGGTGATAAGGATGTAAGCGTCGTCAATAACGGCTTCCATCTTGTCTGTATCGGTAACCATATAGGGCGAAATATAACCTCTGTCAAACTGCATACCCTCGACAACGTCCGAATAGGTGTCGCTGGTCTTTGACTCCTCGATGGTGATAACGCCGTCGGCGGTAACCTTCTCCATTGCCTCTGCGATAAGCTTGCCGATGAACTCGTCTGCGGCTGAAATTGTAGCGATTCTTGCGATGTCATCGGTTGACTTTACGGGCTTTGCGTTCTTCTTAATTGACTCGACTGCCGCGTCAACCGCCATCTGCATACCCTTTTTAACTACCATCGGGTTTGCGCCTGCGGCGACGTTCTTCATGCCCTCGCGTACAAGCGCCTGCGCCAAAAGCGTAGCGGTGGTTGTGCCGTCGCCTGCAACGTCGTTTGTCTTTGTGGCAACCTCTTTAACAAGCTGTGCGCCCATGTTTTCAAAAGCGTCCTCAAGCTCAACCTCCTTGGCGATGGTAACGCCGTCGTTGGTGATAAGCGGAGCGCCGTATTTCTTATCAAGTACAACGTTTCTGCCCTTGGGTCCGAGTGTGATTTTAACGGTGTTGCTTAATTTGTCAATACCGTTCTGTAAAGCCTTTCTGGCTTCCTCTCCGTAAATAATCTGCTTTGCCATAGTGCATTACCTCCCGAATTATTCAACTATTGCAAGAATATCCGACTGACGGACGATGATGTACTCAACGTCGTCAATTTTGACCTCGGTGCCGGAGTATTTGCTTGTGATAACTCTGTCACCGACCTTAACGTACATTTTAACCTCTTTGTCGTCAACAAGTCCTCCGGGTCCTACTGCAACGACCTCGGCAACCTGCGGCTTCTCCTGCGCGGAAGCGGCGAGAATAATACCGCTTTTTGTGGTTTCTTCAACCTCTACACTTTTCAGCACAACTCTGTCTGCAAGTGGTTTGATAGTCATATTTCATTCCTCCTGTAAAGAATTATTTGTAATTTTAGCACTCTCGACTTCCAAGTGCTAAATATTATTTTAGCCCTTTTATAAAAAAAATCAAGCCCTTTTTCCGCAATTTGCCAAAAATTCATATTTTCTTAATATTTTAATATTTAATATAGTTAAGAATATTGTTTTTTATAACAAAGTATGATAAAATTATTCAGTTACAATCAGTGCATAACGGGAGGTGAGTGTATGTTACCGCAGTTTATGAGGTCGAAAAGCTATTCTGCTTTTTACAAGCTTTTGGCTGTCGGCATTTTTCTTTTATGCCTTCTTCCGGAAATACTCGCTCTTCTGCTTTCGGTTGTGCTTTTTATTTTCTTCCTTTTTGAAAAACAAAGGGAGCGCTCAAGAATCACACTGGACACAAACGGCGTTTTCTTAATCGGCTATGATTTCTGTATTCTCGCCACGATTTTCTGGGCGAAGATACAGGCGAACACGGCTTATACCTTTATTATGTGGCTTTGTGCGTTTGCGGTATACATTATTATTATGAACCTCTGCGACACCAAGCTTAAAATTGAAAACATTATGCTTTGCATGGTCGGCGGAGCAGGGGCTTGCTCTGCGGTTGCCGTCGTGCAGATGATTTTTATGGCGGTGGGCAAATCCGGCTTTTTTCCGTCTCCGCTTTACTCAAGGTTTGACAGCTTCTTTTCACGGCTCGTTAACTACCCGATTTTTGTCGAGGCGGCGCAGGACCGTGTTTCGGGCACCTTCCAGACGCCCCTTGCGCTTTCAACCTTCCTTGTAATGGCGTTTCCGCTTGCCGTTTTCCTTTGCTTCTACGGCAAAACCGTTAAGCGTAAGCGTTTTGCAATTATTGCCTCCGGGCTTATTTTCTTCGGCATTATGTTCACCTTCCTGAAGGGTACGGTCGTTGCGGTTATTCTTTCTCTTATGACGCTTTCCTTCGCAGGAAAGAAGCCTGCCAAAATAATGTCGGGCATTGCGGCTGTTTCGTCGGTCACAATACTTCTTGTTATTTATCTTCGCAGGGGCATTACCGCCGCACAGGATATTTCAACCGCAAACCGTATTATATTATGGAAGGAATGTCTTAATATCTTTCTCAGCCATCCCTTCGGCATCGGCGCAGGCAGCGACAATGTACGTCAGTTTTTGTTTGCGGACAGTCTTTACCTTGTCAGCGCACACAATCTTTTTATTGAAATACTTACCGAAACGGGAGTCGTGGGCATTTTGATTTTTGCCGTTATGGGTTTTGTTTCGGTCAGAAATATTTTTAATCTTTACGACTGCGGCGGTTGGTATAAGCGTTACGCCACCGCATTTGCGTCATCGCTTCTGGGCTTTTCGGCAATGTCGCTGTTTGAGCACACGCTCTGCTTCCCGACGGAAATGATTTATTTTGCCGCCCTTCTGGCTTTGATTGACGCAACCAAACGCATAGCCGTAAAGAAGGGAAAGCTTCCCGCGGAGAAGAAGGAGGTTAAAATATGAAAGAAAAGCTCAGGTTTATTGCCGGTAAGCTCGGCTACGGAGTGGGTGCGATAGGGCTCGATTTAAGCTACGGAATGTTCTATTCCTTCCTAAGCTATTATTTGTCGAGCGTACTCGGACTCAAGGCGGGCTTTTTGCTTTTGCTTACTCCTATTGCGAGAATCTGGGACGGCATAAACGACCCGATGATGGGCACCGTTGTCGATAACACCAGAACCAAATTCGGCAAATACCGCCCGTGGATTGTTATCGGCGCGCTTTCCAACGCCGTTGTTCTTTTCCTGCTTTTCACTTCCTTCGGAATGAGCGGTACAAAGCTTTACATCTATATTGGCGTTATGTACATACTCTGGGGTATGACCAACACTATGGCGGATATACCTTACTGGTCGATGATACCCTCGTTTACCAGCGAGGAGAAGGAAAGAAACCTCGTTTCCACTGTTGCAAGGACCTTTTCGGGACTCGGACAGGGAATAATTACAATTCTTACTCCCTTAATCGTTCCCAAGCTTGCGAGCAATATGGATAAGGTCACCGACAAGGGTTACAGCGCCTCGGGCTTTTCAAAATGGGCGCTTATCTGCGGAATTGCGCTTGTAGTATTTGCTCTTGTATGTGTGCTGACCACAAAGGAAACCAACGTAGTTTACGGCGAGAAAAAGAAATTCTCGTTTAAGCAGATTTTCAAGGTCTTAAAGAGTAACGACCAGCTTATTGTCTTTATGGTATTCGCTATGCTCTCAAACGCAGGCTGGTACCTTACAAGCTCAACGGCAACCTATTATTTTGCAGACTCACTCGGAAAAACCGAGGCGCAGTCGCTTTTCCAGACCATCGGCGCCGTCGGCTCGGTGCTCGGTCTGCTCGTTATCCCCGTGCTGTCGGTTAAGTTCACGAAGCGGACGATTTATTCGATCTCGCTTTGTACCTGTATAGTCGGCTATGCGCTGATGCTCCTGTTCTCAAGCATAGTCAAGATAACTCTTGCGCTTGATTTCTGCTATATAATCGCGTCCATTGGCATTTCTTCAATGTTCGTTTCGCAGACTATCTTCCTTGCTGATATAGTCGACTACGGCGAATACAGGAACGGTGAGAGAAATGAGAGCATAACCTTCTCAATGAAGGGCTTTTTGCAGAAGATGGCATACACGCTTCAGACCGTCGTGCTGTTCGGCTCGCTGAGCCTTATGAACTACAACGCACAGAATGACGCGGGCAACGGCTTTAATGAGCTTACAAAGACCGGCATCGGCGTAGTAGCGTTCGGTGTTCCGATAGTGTTTATGCTTGCGTCCCTGCTCGTTTTCAGAAGCAAGTTCAAGCTTTACGGCAGCCTTGCCGACGAAGTGCATGATTACATTGTTGCAAAGAGAATGTCGGAAAAAGCAGAGTAATAATATCAATTAATAACAAAAAGACGGCTGAGCGGATTTCAGCCGTCTTGTTTACTTTCCGAAAAAAGCAGACCGAAGGAATTTCCTTCGGTCTGTATCGGTATTATTAACCCTGCTGTGCAGGGGCTTCCGTCGGAGCGGGCGCAGGCGCCGCAGTCGCAGGTGCCGCCGTCGGCGGGTCGGTGTTGACTATGTTAGTCAGCGCATTCATATATTTGCTGTTTGAAGGCGCCATAACGTAGTTAATGAACAGTATTTCACCGATTCCGTTGTCGTCGACAAACTTTTTAAGGCTCATACTGCTTACTCCGCTTTGCCTCGGATCAAGCACGTAAACCTCACTGTAGTTTTCAAGCAGGAAGGGGACTAAGGCGTTGCCGTAGGACTCCTTGATAACAAGTATTTTTTTGCCGCTTGTCGAGGAGGTCTTGATTCTTTCAAGAGCCTTGTCGCCCTGAATAAAGCACATATATTTGCTTGCGCGGTCGGTGATGTTGGTTGTAATAATCCTGAGCGTTTTGCCGTCCGACATTTCGGGAGTGGTGAAAAACTGACCGTCGGTGTCGACTATCGGCATAAAGTATTCAACATAGTCGGGGTGGCTTTCAAGCACCTTGCTGTTTGTGTAGCGGTACATACTTCCGACAAAGCCGTCAAGCTTGCCGCTTTGATACGACTCCAGCGGAGCATAGCTCTGACCCGTTGCCTTGCACAGGGCGTTATATGCGTAATATGCGCCTCTTGCAGTCCAGTGGTGGTCGGTGCGGAAATAGATATAGTCGTTGGTATGCCTTGAAATCTCGCCGTATGCGTCAATTGCTTTTATGTTGTTGCCTTTAAGGGCAGAATATGCAATGTTGATACCGTCAGGCTGCGAGTGCTGACCCGTTCTGTACTCGTCAGGTCCGTAGAAAGCGATTCTTGTCGGGGCGAGCATGCAGTAAATCTGCTTGTCGGGAACCTTTGCGGCAAAGGTGTTAATCACCTCGGCGTAGCTTGTAAGCTTGCCCTTTGCGATTGAATAGATTTCCATGCCTGCGTTGTCGGTAACGACAATGTAGTTTGTGACCGTGTACTCTCCTGCGGTAGGAAGCTCGGTTGTCGGCTCCTCCGTGGTCTGCTCCGTGACGGAGGATGCTGCCTCTGCAGGGGCGGTAGTGTCGGCCTCAGTCGGCACAGCCTTCTTTTCCGGAGCCAAAAGCACCGCAAAGACTATAACAACGCTCGCAATAAGCATCAGCACCGTGCCGATAAACTTCTGCGGATTGTTTTTCTTCATATCCTTGATGTTTTCGTTCGCATTTTCCAGAAAAGCGTTTGTTTTTCCTTTAAAATCCTGAGTGTTATATTTTTTCATTCTTATACCTTTTCACCTGTTTCGGCGTTAATTATGTTTTTGAATACCGCCATATGCGTGCCCGATACATATTTGTCCATATGCATGCTTCCGAAGAACCACCTTTTAAAAACGCAGGAGTCCGAAAGCTCCTCAAAGTATGCGTTGAGCGCGGTAACCCTGAGCTTGTCGTAATCCTTCAGTTGAAGGAAGCCCTTGATTCTGGTCGGGGGCTCATGTGTAACGACAAGGTCTACCTTATAATTGTGCTTTTCAAGATTTTTGGCTCCCTCAAGAAGCTCGTCCTGAGTGGGGATTTCCTCCTTTGACCAGCCGTTTTCCTCGGTTCTGATGTCAATGTCGGGGCTTTCTCCGCCGCCCATGGTAAACACCTTGACTCCGTCAATATCGAAAACCTGACCTCGCATAAGGTGGTAGAGGTTGTCGTAAATTTTGTGCACCTTACCGCCGTTCCATTCGCTTACCTCATAGTCGCCGAGAAGCGAGAAATTTTCGTGCGTACCGTCAATAAAGCAGATGTTGTATTTTCTTTTGCCGAGCTGTTTGATTGTTTTCTGCTCCTTTTTGCCGTCATCCCAGATAAAGCCGAAGTCGCCGCAGATAATCAGCGTGTCGCCCTCCTTCATAAATTTAAGCCTTGAAGGGGAGAGTCTGTCGAGTTCGCCGTGCGTGTCACCGGTTATATAAATCAATTTTTTCACTTCCCTAAAAATGAATTGATATTTACAACGGACTTTGCTATAATGTTGTTTAAGCACAACACAGTATATAATACTATTTTTTTTATATATTTTCAAGGGGATATTTAGATGAAACGTTTTTTTTCCGTAGCTTTGACTGTATTGCTTATCTGCCTGCCGCTGTTTACGGTCGGCAGCTTTGCCACATATAACTCCGAGCTTGAAACAAGGGCTGACATAGTCCTGCTTGTAAGCCTTGACGACGGCACGGTTATTTTTGACAAAAATCCCGACAAAATCACCGAGGCAGCGGCGCTTACAAAAATCGTTAACCTGATTGTGGTGCTGCAAAACTGTCAGGACCTTGACGCCGTTATTACTATTCCCGATAACGAGAGTCTGCTTCTTAAGAAGACCTATTCCTCAAACGCCGCGCTCAAGCCGGGCGAGAGGTTTACCGTGCGTCAGCTTTTAAGCTGTATGATGGTTAAGTCCGCAAACGACGCCGCAAATGTCCTTGCCGACTATATCGGAGGAGGAAGCGTTGACGCCTTTGTGGAAAAGATGAATGCCTTCGCTGAGTCGGTAGGCTGTAAAAACACGCATTTTGCAAACGCTCACGGTCTTAATGAGGACGGCCAGTACACCACTGCAAACGACCTGATGCTTATGGTTAAGGCGGGGCTTGAGCTGCCCGATTTTCTCGACATCTGCAACGAGTATAAATTCAATATGCCTGCCACCGAAAAGACTAAGGAAAGAAATTACGTCAGCACTAACTGGATGCTCAATCCCGGCTATAAAACCTATTATTACGAATATGCCCAGGGCATCAAAACAAGCACGACGAGTATTGACGAACGCTCTGTCGTCATTAAGGCGGCGAAGGACGGCTATAATTACCTTGCAATTGTGCTTGATACTCCGTGGGAGGATGTCAACGAGGACGGCAACAAGGACAACACCGCTTTGCTTGAAGCGAAAAAACTTTTTAAATGGACTTTTAAAAACATAAGGCTTGAAAAGATTACCGACACCACGCAGATAGTCAAGGTGGTCGACGTAAAGCTTTCGTTCAAAACCGACCATGTACGTCTTGTACCTAAGGAGAACATCAACGCTCTCGTACCGTCGGGGACGGACAGTAACAGCGTGCTCATAGAGCCTATTCCCGAAAACACGCCTTCCGTGGTTTACGCCCCGATTAAAAAGGGGCAGGTGCTCGGAAAGGCAAGGGTGCTTTACGCCGATGAGGAGATAGCGACCGTAGACCTTGTTTCTGCGGAGGATGTCAGCGCAAATATCTTTTTGTGGATTTTAAACCTTATTAAGAATATTATAACCTCTCCCATATTTATCGTAGCGGCATTACTTGCTGCGGGATTGCTTGTCGCCGCAAGGCTCAGGCGCCGCCGCCGTCTTGAGGAGGACGGAAAGGTGCGGTATGCGCCTAAGATGTATAAGCTTCAGGACAGCAAAAGACCCTCGGGTAAAGCGAATACAGCACAGAGGAAAAAGCCCTCTGAAGCTTCGGCTAAGCCGAGAAGCGGAGCTCCGCGAAGCGGAAGCGGCGGAAACCGGACGGCACGCAACACGCAAAGAAAACCGAACGGCACAAACCGACGTCCGCCGAGAAGGTAAGTAAATTAAATTATAAAAAAGGCGGCACAGCCGCCTTTTCTTTATGCCGAAATCTCTATTCCGCCCTTTATTATTTTTTTGATATTAAGCTGACTGTCCGTGAGCAGTAGGTCAGCCCGCCTTCCGACTTCTATACATCCTCTGTCGGTGATTCCCAAAACCTCGGCAGGGGTAAGGCTCATCATTCTGACTGCGCCGAAAAGCGGAACACCGACCGAAAAATGCATATTTTTTACAAGCTCAATTCCGCTTGAAGCTCCGCCTGCCAGGGCTGATTTGTCCTCAAGGAGCATTGCCTTGTTCAGGTAAACGGCTCTGACTCCGTTTCTCTGCGTTACGACAGTGCCTTCCTCAATCTCGCAGGCTGAAAACTCAAGTCCGTCGGAAATTAAGTACATTTTCCCGTCGCCCTTCGTTTTGTAAATAACGCTTAAAAGCTCCCTCGGCAGATGAACAAGGTCTGCAATTACCTGAACGCTGACGCTCTCGTCAGCCAGAGCCGCCTCGGCGGTGCCTGCCTTTTTGAATGCTCCCTGTTTGTGCACGGTCGTGCAGGCGTTAAATATATGCGTAACGTCGCTGAAGCCGTGCTTAACCGCCTCACGGAATACCTCTGCGTCGCCCGACGAATGAGCAACGGAAGCGACAATACCGTTTTCCTTTAAAAATTCGCCGAGCCTTAACGCGCCGTCAAGCTCGGGGGCAACGCCCGCAATACGCACAACGTCACGGCAGCCTTCAAAAAACGCCTCATAATCTGTTTTCGAGGGCGTGAGCAGAAGCTCGCTGTTTTGCGCTCCGCACATATCCTTTGAAAGGAACGGACCTTCAAGGTGTATGCCGAGTATACCGCTGTCGAGCTTCATAGCCTCTCTTACCGAGTCGGCACAGCCGAGCAGGGTCTGAAGCTCAGCCGCCAGCGTTGTGGGCAAAAGCGAGGTCACGCCGTATTTTAAGTGAGCTTTAGACACCTCGAGTATATCACTGACTGAGCCCATTGCGGAAAAGCCGCCGCCTCCGTGAACGTGCAGGTCAATGAGTCCGGGCAGGAGATACATTCCTTCACAGTTGACGGTAGTCCCGTACCCGATAATATTTTCGCCGATTTCGGTTATTCTTTCGCCGTCGGTCAGCACATCGCATTTTTTGATGCCGTCGCAAAAGACAGCGTTAGCGTTTTTAAAAAGCATATTACTTTACCTCGAAATAAAGGTTTTTAAGGTAGCAGATTGCAGAACCCGTTTTCTCGTCAATGTCAATTATACCGTACCAGCCCGTCTTGATGCTTCCGGGACACATATACCATATACCGTTTAAATAGCTTGTTCTCGGCTCGTGAGTGTGACCGTGAATGACGATGTCGGCTCCTTTAAGCTCAGCTTCATGCTCAAGCATTTCAAAGCCGTGCTTAACGCCCTTTGTGTGTCCGTGCAGGCAGTATATTTTCTTACCGCCGAGCGAGGTGAATTCCTCGTCGGGGAGCTGAGAGTAAAAGTCGCAATTACCCCTGACCGCCACAAGCGCCTTGTTTTCGACAGCCTCGCTGACCGAGCGTGAAAACAAATCCCTTTCGCCGTCACCTAAAAATATGACCATATCCGCGCTTCGGTGAAGCCTGATTGCCTTTTCAAGGCTGACTGTATCACCGTGCGAATCGGAAACCACAATCGCTCTCATTCATATTCTCCTTCTTTTCGGCATAGATTATATAAAAATATTATAGCAGAACAGGAGGGTGAATGCAATGGCGGACAAAAGTGACGAGCTTTTTGAAAAGGTAAGAAGCTCAAAGAACGGTAAGGAGCTTGCAGATTATCTTAAGGGCAAGCTGAACGCCGAGCAGTCAAAGAGGCTTAAAAGCCTTCTGGGCGACGAAAACGCCGTAAAGCGTCTTTTGAATACGCCGAGGGCAAAAGAAATAATGAAAAAAATAACGGAGGAAGGCAATGGACAGCATAAATGATATTTTGTCCTCAGTCAGCAGTGAGGACCTTGAAAAGCTGAAGGGGGTCGCCTCACAGCTGATGTCGGGAGCGAATAACGGCAGTGACGGCAAAGCGCCTTCACAGAGTGCGGATATGCTTTCATCACTTTTGGGAAATGACAGCGCTCAAATGCTTGTGAAGGTGATGTCCAGGCTTAATCAGGAAAGCAGTAAGACGCAGTTTATTAAAGCTCTTTCTCCGCTTTTAAGCGAGGAAAGGCGAAAAAAGGCCGAGGAAGCGGCACGGTTTTTAAAGCTGATGGATACGCTTCCTCTGCTTCGGGGGATGCTCGGATGAAGCAGTACGATTATGACGAAATAAACAGAATGCAGGAACGAGCGCTTGAGAGAGTGCAGAATATGAAGCTCAGAGCAGAAAAGCTTACCGAGCCCGAATCACGGGAAAGCGCCGAGGAAAAGGGGAAGCGTGCGAAGGAAAGCTTCTACAATGCCGTGCTCGGAACGCCCAACCCCGAGCATATCAGAATGCCGAGCAATTTTCCCGAAAGGGGGAACAAGGGGTTTGAAAGCTTTAACTCCTACTTTTCTCCCGTGAACGAAGAAAAGCAGGAAAGCACGCCTGCCGCGGACAGCCGAAAAAGCCTTATTTCCGAGCTTTTTGCCGACTCGGACAAATCGTTGCTCTTGTGTCTTTTAATGCTTTTAAAGGCGGACGGCGCGGACGAGGATATACTGATGTCACTGCTTTATATAATGCTTTGAGTTAAAATTAACCTTGCGTTAACAAATACATTAAACAAATGGTATATAATAGGGACACTTTCATATAAGAGGTGTCTCTTTTGTTTTCAGACATAGTTATTCCGTGCCTTAAAGGGGCTTGCAGTAAGGAACCCGATGGGTATTTAATAGACGAATATTTCTCTATTGTCTGCGATATACTTACTCATCCGAAATTCCTTGATATGAAAAATTATCATCACCATAAAATGATAACCTGTCACTTTCACAGCGTCTACGTTTCGTATATGACCTTTCTTCTTTGCAGCAGATTAGGCTGTAAAACGAGGGAGGCGGTAAGGGCGGCGTTGCTGCATGACTTTTACCTTTACGACTGGCATATCACCAAGCACGACACGCTTCATGCGTGGTATCACCCGAAAATGGCTGTGCTCAATGCCGAAAAATATATCGGCGAGCTTTCCGGTATGCAGAAGGATATGATTTATTCTCATATGTGGCCGCTTCATTTTTTGCCGCCGAAAAGCCGTGAGGGTATGGTTCTCACGTTTTCCGACAAGCTCTGTACTCACATGGATATGTACAAGCAGAGCTACAGATTTTTGCCCGTTTATTATCAGATTGAAAGGCGTGTTTTACTTGCAGATACTGACAACGGTTGTTAACTATTTTCTTTGGTATATTCTTTACAGCGTGATAGGCTGGATTATCGAAACCCTGCTGTTTGCCGTAAGGGACAAAAAGTCTGTCAAAAGGGGCTTTCTTTTCGGACCTCTGTGTCCGATTTACGGCACGGGCGCTGTAATCTGCACTGCGCTGATGTACGGCAGAATAACAAATTTCTTCGTGCTGTTTTTCGCGGGAATGGCTCTGTGCGATACGGTAGAATACCTGACCTCGTTTGTAATGGAAAAGGCTTTCCACGCCAAATGGTGGGATTATTCAAACCAGCGCTTCAACATCAAGGGCAGAATCTGCCTTGCTTCCTCTCTGCTTTTCGGCGCAGGTGTGGCATTGCTTATTAAATTTATTCAGCCCTTCGTTATGAGCGTTACGGACAAAATTCCTTTGAACATTCGCTTTATTATAGCGTTTGTAATTTATTCCGTGCTGATAGTCGACGTTGCTTTTACCATTCAGAGCCTTAAAAACGTTATCAGCACCTTGAAGGAAATTCAGGAATACGCCGTGGAAAACGCACAGCTCGGTATTTACAGGGCGGACGAGAAGCTTGACGGTTTTGTCGAAAAGGTTAAAAGCATCCCCGGTCCGGACGAAATAGGCGAAAAAATCAAGAACAACCGACATATCGAGGAGCTTGTTGAAAAAATGAACGGCGAGAGGTCAATGCTCAAAAAGCTGAAAAGCATTTTCCCGAAGCTCCAGTTTAAAAATTATAAGGACGCATTTGATATAATTTTCAATAAGAAAAAGTAAAGAGTGAGTAGTGAATAGTGAAGAGTGAATAGTGAAGAAGTAACGTAGGGCGGGGGCTTGCTCCCGCCGTTGATTTTTATGTAATAATTTTTTCTCCTGTAGGGGACGGCGTCCCGACGTCCCGTCAACCTCCCCTTGTCAGGGGAGGTGTCTTTTTGCTTTGAGCAAAAAGACGGAGGGGTAGTCATAGAAGCATATAAACAAATCTACCCCTCAGTCTCGCTTCGCTCGACAGCTCCCCTCTCAAGGGGAGCTTGTAAGGTTGTAATGAAAGCACATCAAACCTTGTCGGCGGGAGCCAGCCCCCGCCCTACGTGGGATATACAAATAAATTACATCTAATCTATACGGACGACCATTGGTCGTCCGCATAAAATAACATCAAACCTCGGCGAGCGGATGGTATCCGCCTCTACAGTGGATTACCGCCTGTACTGCACACGATGACGGTAAAAACACAAATCAAACACATAAAAAACGGCATAAAAAAAGCAGCCTCCCCGTGAAGCTGCTTTATTATTTTGCTTTCTCTGGCGGATAAGGCTTTATTTCGTCTGTCAAATCCATTAAATAATCCATACTTGTGTTGTAAAACCGTGCAAGTATCATCAGGTTTTCAACTGTCGGAAGCAGTTCGCCGGTCTCATATTTTGACAGCATGCTTTGGCTTATACCGGTTTCCATCTGCACCTTTATCTGGGTATAATCGTTAGTCACTCTGATCAGCTTAATATTTTTCATAAGAATACACCTCTCTATATTCTTATTGTACATATTATATTCTTGACAATAATAATTTATATGAATATAATATTAATAATATGAATATTTTTAATTATTATGGAGGAATTATTATGGGTCTTATTAACGGAAAAAAGACTATATCTGTTCTCTTGGCGGTAATTATGGCTTTAACCGTAATTCCCTTGAGTACTGTAACCGCAAGCGCTGCTACAATATCATTAAATCGACCGACGGACAAATCCTATACTATTACTTGTTATGAGTATTATTCCTCTGGCAAATATCATGGAGCCATAGATTACGGCTGTCCTAAAGGAACGCCTGTTTACGCAGCTGAAAGCGGAATTATCACTATATATGATGGCGGCTTCGGCGATGGTTATGAAGGGTGTGAGGATAACTATGGCTGGGGAAATTATGCAGATATATCTCATAATGATGGTTTTAGTACACGATATGCACATATGTCAACAGGACGTTTTGTTGTGAAATCCGGAAGTCATGTTGAAAAAGGACAAAAAATCGGCTATTCCGGTAATAGCGGAAATTCAAGCGGACCTCACCTTCATTTTGGTTTATATTTAAACGGGAATAGAGTTTATCCGGCTTCGTATATAAAAACTTCTACCGGTTACCATGAAGGAAGCGAGCCGCTAACTAAAGCAAACTACTCGGTTCCTAAACATTCATATACAAAAGCGACAGGAAAAACAACTGTTTATTACTCATGCAACGGCGCTGCTATGGAAAATAAAATATATGACACGGACGTTTGTACGATAAACGAAATTTACACAAATGGCTGGTGCAAGGTGACCTTCCCGTTGAGCGCAGATAAAACCGAAACAGGATACTGTAAAACCTCTGTGTTTTTCGATACAGGTTATGATGCATTTTATTTAAAAACGTCAAAGAAAACTACTTTATATACTCGAGATGACAAAAAAGCACTTTTTAAAGATTCAGACAAAAAAACTGTATCTATTCCTGCGAATACAACTATTCGGGTTTTCGGACATACCGATTCCGCAGTACAGGTTCAGTTCAATAATTCCGGAGATTATATAATAGGCTGGGTAGATATTTCAAATTTAACCAGCACCGTTAAATTTAACGCTAACGGCGGTACCGGTACAATGTCAAGCCTTAAAGCTATTTATAAAAACAGCAAGGGGCTCACTCTTACAAATAATTCCTTTACTCGTGAGGGTTATACTTTTAATAATTGGAGTTTGTACAGGACATCTGATAAGAAGTGGTATTGTAAAGATGGTAACGGTTGGCAAACAAAAGGAAGCATAAATGAAAACGACTATACAAAATCTACATACAGCAACGGATATACTAACAGCACCTTGTCAAAGGCTTGGTTTGAGGGCGGTACGACCGGAGACACGCTAACTTTTTATGCTAATTGGACGGCAAATACTCTTTCGGTTTATTACAATGTAAACTCAAGCAATGTAAGCATATCATCAGATATTTATAAACTTACTGACAATTTGGTATATTTGAAGTCCAACAGTAGTAAATATGCGCAGGTTTGGACATATAACAACACATTGAAGGGCGGCTTGAAAGACCCGAGCACATTAGGACTGTCAAGCATCGGATACAGATTCAAGGGATGGAACACAAAATCTGACGGTACCGGCACTATGCTCAGTCCTACAAACGAAGGACTTTTACCGACAGACATTTCAAGCAAAATAAAAGCCGGAAACAGCTCAGCAACGCTATATGCTATTTGGGAGCCTAATACGCTTTCTGTTTACTATAATGCAAACGGCGGAGCAATTACTTCCGATACTTACAAGTTATCAAATAATATCGTTTATAATATAAGTGATTCTACTAAATATGCTCAAATATGGACATACAATAACGCAAAGCAAGACGGACTTAAAGATCCTTCAACATTAGGAATTACTAAAACAGGATATAAATTTGCAGGTTGGAATACAAAAGCTGATGGAAGCGGTAAGTCATACAGTGCTACTGACAGCACTCTATTGCCGACGACGCTTAATTCAAATATCAAAACAGGAAATACCAGCCTTACTCTTTATGCAAAATGGATTCCGAATACATACACAGTAAAATATGATGCTAACGGCGGCACGGGTGCACCGAGCGTTCAGACAAAGACCTATGGCACAGCATTGAAATTAAGCTCCGTTACACCTGCTCGCTCGGGCTATGTCTTCAAGGGTTGGGCATCTTCATCTACTGCAACATCTGCAGAATATCAGGCAGGCGGTAACTACACGAAAAATGCGGCAGTAACCTTGTATGCTGTATGGGAGCAGGGTACACACGTCCATGATTGGAATACGGATTATACAATTGATACAGCCGCAACATGTACACAAACAGGAGCAAAATCGATTCATTGTAAAACTTGCGGTGAAACAAAATCGGTTATAGTGATTCCGGCTTTAGGTCATAGCTATTCGAACACATGGACGACGGATACAGCAGCAACTTGTACAGAAAGCGGGCAAAAATCACAGCATTGCACACGTTGCGGCGAAAAAGGTAATATAACCGAAATTCCTGCAGTAGGACATAACTTCGGAAGTTGGATTGTTGACCGCGAAGCAGGGTGTGAAACAGCAGGAGAAAAGCACAGAGAATGTACTGCATGTCATGAACTTGAAACGCAGACGTTAAAAGAGACGGGACACAGTTATGAAAATTGGGTTATAGATTTAGAACCCGGTTGTGATACTTCAGGAGAAAAACACAGATCTTGCATTAATTGCAAGGACATTGAATACCGGAGTATTCCTGCTACGGGACACAGATTTTCCGCTTCATGGACAGTAGACATTGAGCCAAGCTGCACAACTCAAGGAATCAAATCACACCATTGTCTGAATTGTGATGAAAGCCAAGATGAAACTTTTATTCCGGCAACAGGGCATGAGTTCAGCAACTGGATTCTTGAATCCGAACCGTCATGCACAACAGATGGAGAAAAGATCAGAACTTGTTACGAATGTGAAGAAACAGAGCGTGAAATTATTCCGGCTATCGGTCATCATTACGACAACGGCAAAAACACAAAACAGCCGAGGTGTACTACTGCAGGCGTAAGAACGTATACCTGTGACGAATGCGGCGATTCGTATACCGTAACTCTTAATGCACTTGGACATAATTTCGGAGCACCGACTTACATTTGGTCACCCGACAACAGTACCGTAACAGCTACAAGGGTTTGCGCAAGAGACGCCTCACACGTTGAAACCGAAACCGTCAACACCACCTCGCAGGTAATCAAACAGCCCACAACCACGGCGACAGGTACAAGAAAGTTTACGGCAACCTTTACAAATTCTGCTTTCACAACGCAGACGAAGAATGTCAGCATTCCGAAATTAACCGAGCCTGTTGACGACGATATTTATTTCCCCGACGTTAAAGAAGGCTCGTGGTACTACGATGCGGTACAGTATGTCGCAAAAGCAGGCTTTATGTCAGGTTATCAGAACGGATATTTCGGCCCCGGCGACAACCTTAAACGTCAGGACTTTGTAGTTATTCTTGCGAATATCGCAAAAGTAAACCTTTCAAGCTACGCTAACATGACCCCCAAGCTCAAGGACGTTAAGAAGGGCGCATATTATGCGGCGGCGGTTAACTGGGCGGTTGACAACAACATCATCGCAGGTTATGCCAACGGCAATTTCGGCGTTAATGACCCGATTACCCGTGAACAGGTTGCAACCATTCTTTACAGATATATGGACGAGCCCTCTGTCAGCGGAGCAAATTCAATTCTTGCAAAGTTCAGCGATTCTGGCAGAATAAGCTCATTTGCGAAAACTCCCGTTGCCTGGGCGGTTCAGCAGGGTGTAATCAGCGGTATGGCGGACGGCAGAGTAGCCCCGACCGAGGGCGCAAGCCGCGCGCAGATTGCTTCGATTATTATGAGAATGGATCAAAAGGGAATGTTTTAATTTGCTTGACAATAAAATATAGCTTCTAAACATCAAAAAATCACCCGACTGCAAAAGTCGGGTGATTTTAATAATCTGTTTAGTTTTAGCCTCCGAAGGTTGACAGCAGGAAGCCCGCCGCAACGGCTGAGCCGATAACGCCTGCGACGTTGGGGCCCATTGCGTGCATAAGCAGGAAATTCGAGGCGTTGTACTTTCTGCCCTCGACCTGTGAAACTCTTGCCGCCATCGGCACTGCCGAAACGCCTGCCGAGCCGATAAGGGGGTTAACTCTGCCTCTTGTGATGACGTTCATCAGCTTTGCAAACAGCACGCCGCCCGCTGTTGAGAAGCAGAAGGCTATGAGTCCGATTACAATAACAAGTATTGTTTTAAGCGCAAGGAAGGTCTTTCCCTCTGCGGTAGCTCCGACGGTAACGCCGAGCATGATTGTAACAATGTTGCAAAGCGCATTCTGCGCCGTGTCCGAAAGCCTGTCCGTAACACCCGACTCCTTAAAGAGGTTGCCGAGCATCAGCATACCGATCAGCGGAGCGGTTGACGGAATAAACAGCACGCAAAGCACCGTGACCACAATCGGGAAAATAATCTTTTCAGCCTTGCTGACCTTGCGAAGCTGATCCATTTTGATTTCTCTTTCCTTCTTGGTGGTAAGCGCCTTCATAATAGGCGGCTGAATAAGCGGAATAAGCGCCATGTATGAGTAAGCCGCAACGGCAATCGGGCCCAGAAGCTGAGGCGCAAGCTTACCCGTAAGGTAAATCGCCGTCGGGCCGTCAGCTCCGCCGATAATGGCGATTGAAGCCGCCTCCTGTACGGAAAAGCCCTCAAAGCCCGGAATAAGCCCTACGGTGATTGCAACCAGGAACGCAACGTAAATGCCGAGCTGAGCCGCCGCGCCCAGAAGCAGGCTTGACGGGTTTGCAAGCAGGGGACCGAAATCGGTCATCGCCCCTACGCCGAGGAAAATAAGGCAGGGGAATATACTCGACTTTACACCTGCGTATATAAGCCTGAGCACTCCTGCGTCATACCAGTGAGCGCCCTCGACGACCTCTCCGCTGTATGACGACATCATCAGCGGGTCAGCCATAATATCGGGATAAATGTTTACCAGCAGCATACCGAAGGCGATAGGTACCAACAGCAGCGGCTCAAATTTCTTTGCGATTGCAAGGTAAAAAAGCACAAACGCAACCGCTATCATAACATAATTTTGCCAGGCAAGCATGGCGAAGCCCGACTCTCTGAGCAAATCGCCCAAAGCGGTGATAATTGACATACCTGTGCCTCCTTAGCCTATATATGCAAGCACGTCGT
This sequence comes from Clostridia bacterium, assembly GCA_017438845.1. Taxonomy (GTDB): domain Bacteria; phylum Bacillota; class Clostridia; order Oscillospirales; family Acutalibacteraceae; genus Fimenecus. The sequence goes on from JAFRUO010000008.1 coordinate 95,297, forward strand.
CGGTCGCAACGCTTGAGCCTTTGTCAGCCGCAAGAGAGGTGACTGTACCGCTGACGGGCGAGGGGATTTCGTTTTCCATTTTCATCGCTTCAAGTATGAAAAGGACATCTCCCTCCTTGACCGTCTGTCCTATGCTTATGTTTGTTTTAAGTATTGTACCCGGCATCGGTGCCTTGACAGCAGTGCCCTTGCCCGAGACGGGCTTTGCGGCAGGCTGAGCCTGAGCTGCGGGAGCGGGGGACTGAGCCTGTGGCTGAGAAGCGGGAGCGTCACTAACGCTTTGCACAATAGCCTCGTCAAGCTCGGTAACATCTACTTCATAGACCTTTCCGTTTAATGTAACTTCATATTTCATATTATTTCTCCTCTGCTTCCCTGATTAGTTTAATACTGTTAAACCTGAGTCGGTTCAGCGGTATTTTGCTTTCATCCGATACTATTGCCATAATAACCGCGGCGGTCTTTTCGTCCGTATCGACAAGCTCAAGCGTACCTGCGGAATCTGTTTCGGGAAGTGTCTTTACAGGCTTTTCGCTTACTTGCTTTTTTTCGTCCTGCTTTTTTTCGTCGATATTTTTTTTGGATCTTTTTTCAACCAGCCGTATGCCCTTCGACAGAAGCACCACAAGCACGGCAAGCACGGCGAGCATTATCATAACCACCACAATGCCCGTCAGTGAGATGCTTATCGCTTCTCCGATGCCGATGCTGTCACCGACAAAAGTTTTCAACATTTATAACACCTCTCAGTCAATTCTCTTTATTGAATACTTAAAGGTATTCTTTTCTTTTTCTGCTCTTTTTCGGAAGAAGGCTTCCGCCTGAGTCGGGAATGCAATATACGAAAGCACGTCCTCGTCCGACCTTGCAAGGCTTCCGATTTCCTCCTTCGCCTTTTTGAATGCAGGCTCAAGAGTGTCTGCGAAGCGGCAGGTAATCGGCTTTTCGTCGCCGAGAACCTTTTTCTGAAGCTCGGGGTCAATCTCACCCGGCGCTCTGCCGTATTCACCTCTTATATACGCCTTGATTTCCTTTGAAACGTTTTTGTATCTTTCGCCTGCGAGCACGTTCATTGTAGCCTGAACGCCGACCATCTGGCTCATCGGAGTAACAAGGGGAGGGTAGCCGAGGTCCTTTCTGACCCTCGGGGTTTCGAGAAGCACCTCCTCGAATTTGTCCATTTTGTTTTGAGCCGTCAGCTGAGCTACAAGGTTTGAGAGCATTCCGCCGGGCACCTGATAATTAAGCGCGTCGGTGTCGGTTGAAAGCACAACGGGGTTGAGCTTTCCCTCCTTTAAAAACTGCTCCTTAATCGGCTTGAAAAAGTCGTTGATTTTCTTTAACGCCGCCGTGTCAAGCTCGGTTTCATAGCCCTGCTGTCTGAATGCGTAAAGCATAGCCTCGGTGGGCGCCTGCGAGGTGCCGCCCGAAAAGGCAGAAATCGCCGTGTCAATAATATCGCAGCCTGCCTCAACCGCCTTCTGGAGCGTAAGCGGAGCAAGCCCCGTGGTGCAGTGAGTGTGAAGCACAATCGGCAGTTTAACGTTTTCCTTGAGAGCCTTTACCGTGTCGTAAGCCTCCTGCGGGCCCATAATGCCTGCCATATCCTTGATGGTGATTGTCTGACAACCCATTTCCTCCATCTGTCGGGCAAGCTTAACATAAGCCTCAAGGTCGTGAATCGGGCTTTTTGTGTAGCTGATAGCGCCCGAAGCAACGGCTCCGTTTTTAAGCGTTTCATCGACTGCAACCTCAATGTTGCGAACGTCGTTAAGCGCGTCAAAAATTCTGATTATGTCTATACCGTTTTCTATACTCTTTTTAACAAACATCCTGACAACATCGTCCGGGTAATGCTTGTAGCCGAGCAGGTTTTGTCCTCTGAGGAGCATCTGCAGCTTGGTGTTTTTACAGTGCGCCTTGATTTTTCTGAGCCTCTCCCACGGGTCCTCGTCAAGGTAACGCAGACATGAGTCAAAGGTAGCTCCGCCCCAACACTCAAGCGAGTAGTAGCCTGCCGAGTCCATGGTGTCGAGTATTCCTTCAAACGAGGAGAAGGGAAGCCTTGTCGCTATCAGCGACTGGTTGGCGTCCCTTAACACTGTTTCGGTAAATTGAACCTTCATATTTCGCCTCCGGATTAATGAAAAGGGGAAATGCTTCATATTTGGAAAATAAAGAAATTCCAATTTGTCCCCATTTTAATTTTCTGCAGGATTATACCATATATTGTTATATTATGCAAGAAAAAAATACATATTTTGTTTTTTTCTATAAAAAATACGCCTTAAAATCAATTAAGGCGCAAACGTTTTTTAAAGCTTTATGAGTTTTCGTTTTCCGACAATTCGCCGTAAAGCTTTTTGTTGGCTTTGAATTCCTTTGCAATCCACACGAAGGTAAGCGTCCAGGCAATGAACAAAGCTAAAAAGAAATCAATTCTGCCGAGGGGGAACACGGCGACAATTGAGAAGAACAGAGGGGCGTGAATGCCCTTTAAAATAAGGTACCATTCAACCACGATGATAAGCCTTGCAAACGGCAGTGCGGTTGCAACCGAATAGCAAAGGCACGCAACCTGAGGCGCCCAGTATTTAGGCCACCGCCACATACCGTTGTGCGCCTTTTCGGGGTCGCCGTAGGTGATGTCGGCAAGGTACCGCTTCAGGTCCTTCGTTTCGGCTGAAACGGGAGGCTTATATTTAATGTAGGCATAGTAAGCCATTGCAAAGTATACAAGATAGGTAATCAGGTTTACCGCAATCAGACCTGCCCAGTCCATGCCGAAGCCCTGCACAAGGGGGTTGCCCTCCATTGAAAGGTCGGGCGTGGCAAAAAAGGTCAGCAGCAAATCGGAAACCGTCAGCAAAAAATAAAAGATTGTAAGAGATAAGAATGCGGTTTTCTTTTTCATTGGTTTTTCCTTAAGCATTTTTTCATATTTATTCTTGTCCGATACGCTCATTTTAGCACAGTTAAATAATTCATTTCAACCGAAAATATAAAAATTGACATTATTATTTTAAACGTATATAATAAAGAAAAAGCCGAAAGGGGAGCGGATATGAGAGTAAAATTTGAATCAGGGGTAAGCTTCTGGCTGAAGCTTTTGATTGTTGTTTTCAATATAATTACCCTGCTGCTGTTCTCGGCAAAGATTTTCATTGACAGCTATATCACAGTTAAATTAGGCATAGCGTTTTTAGTTGTCGACGCCGTGGTTATCGTGCCGTTGATTTTGCTTACCTACTACAAGTTCGAGGACGACTGTCTTTTGATTCACGACTTTCCCATAAGGCAGTTCAGGATTAAATACACCGACATCGTCGATGTTGAGGACGGCGACTTTGAAACCAAGGAAAAAAAGAGCATTGTCGCGCTTTCGCTTGACAGAATCGTGCTTGTCACCGAGCATGAGGACAGCGAGGGCAAAAAGCATAAAAGATATATTTATATTTCCCCGAAGGATATGAGCCTTTTCCTTATAAGACTCAGCGCAAGACTTGAGCAAAACAAGGTTGACATCGAGCAGAAGGCAAAGGAAATTTCCCTAAAGCAGAAAGAGCACGAACTCAAAAAGAAGCTTGCCGAGGAAAAACGTAAAAAAGAAAAGGAGCAGAACGCTCCCGAAATTATCCGTATGAAATCAAGCCCGAAGGCGGAGGGCTTTAAAGAGAAGAAAACGGACGACGGTGAAGAAAAATCCCCGGACGACGGTGAATAATAATACAGCAAAAAGAACAGACGTTTAGGGCGCTGTCCATAAGGATGATTAGCCCAAAAATCGCCTCTTTTCCGCTATAACTGCCTTAAAATCGGGGTTAGGCGTCAGCCTTAACCCCGATTTATGCGATTGTTCTAACGAAAAATAGTCTGATTTTTGGGTGCAAAGCAGTTTTGGCAAAGTATTTTTAGTTCATAAAGTGATTACAAAATCCCCGCAATACTGATGTATTACGGGGATTTTTAATTGCTTTAGGGACAAAAGGACAAAGCCAAAACCTATTCATCCTTGTGAACAGCACCCTTTTGTTCTTTTTAATATTGCGCTTTAATCTGCCTTACATCGTTTCCGATACACGGAAGCTGGAAATATGAGCACATAAGGCGTGAGGTGATGCGGTTGTTGTATTTTGTGTCAAGCTCGTCGAGCGAGAGGTTTGAGTTGATAATTGTCGGCAGCCCCTCCGCAAGCCTTGAGTCGATAATATTATATAACTGAGCAATTGAAAACGAGGTTATAAACTCAGCGCCGAGGTCGTCGATTATCAGTAAATCACAACCGAGCAGTCTGCTTTCCGTTGTGCCGTCAGGCTCGTCGCTTCTTCCGAAGTGCTCTCTTTCAAGGGCGTTGAAGAAATTGTGAGCCGAGCCGTAAACAACGTTAAAGCCCTTTTTGATAACCTCACCTGCTATTGCAAGGCTCAAATGAGTTTTGCCGAGTCCCGTTTCGCCGTACATATACAGGCTTTTTGACGAAAGGCTGAACTTTTCGGCGTACTTTTTGCAGAAAAGCAGAATGTCCTTCATTTGCTCACAGGCTTCCGGGTCGGAATAAACCGAGGCGTCAAAGTCGTCGAAGCTGGAAATTTTAAGCGAGGATTTTTTTGCAAGCTCCTCATAGCTTAATTTGTTCAAAAGAGCCGTGTAGCAATCGCAGACAACTCCGCCTGCGTAGCCCGTGTCCTGACATTTCGGACAGTGATAATGCACGTCGAGCCAGTCGGGCTCAAGACCGCAGCTTTTAAACAAGTCCTCCCTTGCCTTACGGTAGGAAAGGCTTTTTTGCTTTAGTGAGTCAATATATTTTTTCGGGTCGTCACAGCCGTCTATAGCCTTGATTGAGTTCAGAGCTATCTGCGACATTGCCGCTTCAATTTCCTCAAGCTCCGGGTGCTCCTTTAAAAATTCGGCTCTTCTTTTATCTGCTTCGCTCAGTGCGGCTTCACGTCTTGAGCGTAAAACCGCCTGTGCCGCATTTACTGTTTTCTGGGAGTATTTCATATCTTAATCCTCGTAAACAATTTTCTTTTTCTTAGCCGCCTGCTTCGCCTTTTCGACGTCGTATGAACGCTCCGACTTTGCGGTCTTTTTTCTGCCTTCGGAATACTTCTTTTCTTCGTTTTCAACGTCGTCGGGCGTTTTTAAGCCCTTTTCGTGCCAGCCGAGAAGGATTTTGTTCGTGTAGCTGAAGGAAATCTTTCCGAGCTTGTCCACGGTTTTGTTGTAGGCGAGCACCATCATGTCAACGCCGAAGCCGAGCTTGTCCCACTGTGCAAAATAGTTTTCCTGCGTGGGCGTAGCCTTTGGTGCGCTGATGCCTGTTTCAAGCTTGAAGCGGTTAAAAATCTTTTCCGACTTGTTGTGTGCGTCTATATATTCGTATGCGCTTTCGTGAGTGACAATGTCGTTTTTATACCAGTCCTTTGCCACCGAAAGCATAAATGCTGTGGATTTTTTGTCCCTTTCCGCACAGTAATTAATAAGTATATATATAATGTCGGCGGGCAAGCCGTAACCTCTGAGCATTGAATAAACCGCCGACTGCACGCTGAAGCCGATGTCGCCGAGAAGCGTCTGCACCTGATTGCAAAGCGACGCAAATTCCGTGTCGCTTTCAAGTGCATTGCCGATTTCGGTCATTGTCGGCGCAGGAAGCTTAATGCTTAACTCCTGCTTTTGCGCCGTCTTTTTTTCTTCCTGCCTTTGAATGGGAATATTATTTTCCTTTAAATATGTGTCGCTCGTTTCGGGAGAGGGGAGAGAAGCCGCAGCGATTACTCTGTCAATCAACACTCCCTCGTTAACCCAATAATCGAGTGCCTCACGGGTGTCTGCGGCTGAGGAACCGATACCCTTTGCAATGTCCTCAAGGGTAAAATCACCGCTTTGATGAGCACAAATCCAAAGCAGTGTTTTTACGGCGCAGAAGCTCGCCAGCTTTATGTACTTTTCACATACCGCCGAGGGCAGGAATATGCCCGAGGAGTACAGTGTCGGGTTTAAGGTGAACATGGTTATATCCTTTTTTTACAAAATTCGGAAAGACCGCATTTTTCGCAGTAAGCCTTTCTTGCGGTGCAGACGGCTCTGCCGTGAAGCACTGCGCGGTGGCAGAAATTGTTGCTCTCCTCAGGCGGAAGAAGCTTTCTGAGCTTAAATTCGGTCTGCTTCGGGTCACGGGTTTTAACAAGACCGATTCTGTTTGCGATTCTGATTAAGTGCGTGTCTGCAACAACAACGCCCTTTTCACCGAAAACGTCGCCCATAATAAGGTTTGCCGTCTTTCTGCCTACGCCGGGGAGCGTGGTAAGCTCCTCAATGCTTGAGGGCACCTCGCCGCCGAAATCACTTTTGATTTTTTGCGCTATTCCGATTATATCCTTTGACTTCCCGTGATAGAAGCCGCAGGAATGAATAATTTCTTCAATGTCCTTTACATCTGCATTGCAGTAGTCGTCAAGGGTTTTGTATTTAGAAAAAAGTGCGGGAGTTACCAGGTTAACTCTCGCATCTGTACATTGAGCCGAAAGCCTTGTTGCAATCAAAAGCTCCAACGGATTCGAGTAGCTTAATGAGCAAAGAGCATCGGGATACATTTTTTTAAGTTCTTCAACGGATTTCAACGCCAACTGCTTCTCAGTCATTGCTTTCCTCGTATGTAAGGTTGTCGGGCAAATCGAGCAAATAATCGCAGGAAACATTGAAATAAAGGCATATCGCACGAAGATCCCTTAAAGAGGGCTCGGTAACACCCGTCTCAAGGAACGAAATCTTTCTCTGCGTCATGCCGAGTACGTTTGCTAAATCCGTCTGAGTAATAGGCGGCAGCTTCGACAATCTTAACTGTTTTAATTTTGCGTTGAATGGCATAAATAAAACCCCTGTTGAAAAATCAATAGCATACGTATTTTAGCACAATTAACTTCGCGTTGCAACAACAAAAAAGACCATTTAAGTTAAAAAAATTCTAAAAAAATTTGTGCACTTTTTTTTTTCTACAAAATGTTGTGTATTCGTGAAATATAATTATCAAAATATGACTTTTTTCTATTGTAAAAAATTTTTTTATTTGTTATAATTATTTCCTGATAAAGTAAATTGGAGTTTAAAAATGAACTTTTTTATCAAGAAATGTCTAAAAACAGTGTCAGCCGTTTTAATAATTCTTTGTCTTGTTTCTTTTTTCTCGTTTGCCGAGGGGAAAAACAGGCAGGGAGTGAAGGACGGCTCCTCTCAGCTTATCTGCGCGTACAGCCCTGCAAAGGCGACAGCGGACGAAATTGCCTCCGCAGGCGTCAAGGGCGCCGATATGATTTGTGTGACTCTCGACGCTACGTCTTATGACAGCACGGGCAGACAGCTCGAACCGACGCTTGATTCGGGTATATTGCTTTCCGACGCCTTTGAAGCTCTCGGGGAAGGCACCTCGCTTCTTATTAAGGCGCAGGGTTCTCAGAAGTCCGCCCTTTACGGCTTTCTTAAAGAAAACGGGCTTCTCGGCAGAGCCGTGCTTATGCTCAACATTAAAAATAAGGAGCTTTTCAGCTGGCTTGATACGCTTGAGGAAAAGCCGCTTGTCTTTTCCTCTTATAAGGGCGTGGTGATTTTTAACTGCACCTCCGCCATAAAGGCTTCGGCTCAGCACGGTGCGGCGGGAATAGTCTTAAAAAGCTCGAACGCTTATTCCACCACCTTTATGCGCTCCGAGGTTAAAAAATGCGTCGGCTTAAGGGCGGTAATCGATATGACCGATTACAAAGCCTGCGGCAAGAGGACTGACACCGAGGCGTTCTGGGACGATGTTGCGGGCAGAGGCTTTTCGGTTATAATCACCTCCGACCTTGACGGCTTTCTTCTGTACCGTCAGCGCTCGCTTCACGCAAGGGCAAGGCTCGCTTCTCTTACGCAAAAGCTCTCGGACACCGACTTAAAAGCCACCTCGAAAATCACGGCAAAGAACTTTAATTATGCGCTCGGGCAGGCAAAGCAGTCGCTTTCCTCGGACTGCGGCGCAACCCTTCTTGACGAAAGGTACAATTCTCTGCTTACGGCATACGAAAACGTTAAAAGCCCCGACGGAACAAAGGGAAGTCTTACCGTTTCAAAGGGCAGGGTAATTGCGGCGGTACTCGTGCTTGCAGGCTTCGTTGCGGTTGAATACGGCTTTGAGTACTTTAAAAAGAAAAAGGAAAAAGAGCGCAGCGCTCAAAAAAGCAAAGCAAATTAACTCTTTATATTGAAATAAAGAGCTTTATTTGATAAAATGGTAATGACAATATTTCGTGAAAGGGAGTAAATATTATGTCAGAAAAAGCAAAAAAGGGAAACGGCTTGAATTATAAGCGTACCTTTTTAATCGGCTTCGGCTTTATGGCTTGTATGCTGATGTGGTCAATTTATAATTCTTATGTTCCCGTTATTTTCAGAGCCAAGCTTACGGAGCTTACGGGCGGCGGAGCAAGCCTTCCGGGCTTTTTATCGGTTGCGCTTTTTGTAAATGCGATTATGACAATCGACAACATCTTCGGCGTTATCTTCCAGCCGTATTTCGGCAAGCGCTCCGACGGCACACACTCCAAATGGGGCAAGAGGATGCCTTACATCATCATTTGCCTTCCGATTTGCGCCGTATTCTTCAGCCTTATCCCCGTTGCGGCAACAATCAAGGCGACTGCGCTGAGCATTATCCTTATGATGACGGTTATCATCTTCTTTAACTTCACAATGTCAATCTGGCGCTCACCCGTTGTTTCGCTTATGCCCGACTTTACTCCGTCGCATCTTCAGTCCGACGCCAACGCCGTAATCAACATTATGGGCGGTATCGGTCAGATGATAGGCTTTGTTATCGGTACTATCGCCACTGCGCTTGTAGGTCTTTTGGGCTTCACCGCTATGCAGCAGGCGCTTAAGGCAAAGACCAATTCTCTCGGTCAGATTCTTGAGGTAACCGCAGACGGCAAGCCTGTCGTAACCTACTTTAACTCCTTCGCTTCGGGTGTTCCCGAGCAGTATAAGGAAACGGTTTCAAACTTTATCGATTCGGGCAGAGACGCCCTCTATTTCCACGGCGACCATTTCTCAAGTCAGGGCACCGAGTCCGAGCTTGTAGCGCAGAAGGTTGCGAAGCTTGTTGACGGAAGTCCTGCTTACGTTAATTATACTCCCATCTTCGTAGTAGCCGCCGTAATCGCAATTCTTTGCCTTGTCATTCTTGTTGCATTCTATAAGAGAAACAAGCAGTATGACCTTTCAAAGGACACCTACATCGAAAACACCGAGGGAGAGGGCAAGCCGAAGAAAATCAAGATTAAGGACCTCCCGATTTCCAAAGCGGAGAAGAGAAGCCTTATTACAATGCTCGCGGCGCTGTTCTTAATCAATAACGCCACAGAGGCTATCGTTCCGAACTTTACAAACTTTGCGCTTGATACACTTGACGTAAAGCCCATTTACTCAACTCTTATGATGGCAATCTTCGCCGTCAGCCTTGCCGCCTTCGGTATTCCTGCGGGCGCTATGGGCAGAAAGCTCGGCAGAAAGAAAACCATTATCATAGGACTTAGCGTAATTGTTGCAATGTTTGCGGTTTACCTTACCGTTTCACAGCTCTTCGCAACCAACAAGAGCTTTGTCTGGGTAGTTCTCTGGATTGCGCTTGTTGTCGGCGGAGCCGCAGTCGGCTGTATCAACATCAACACTCTTCCGCTTGTACTTGCAATCGGCGGCCGTGATTATGTAGGTACCTTCACGGGCTATTATTACACCGCCACCTTCTCGGCGGCAATTACGGGACCGATTCTTTGCGGACTTGTAATCGGACTGTTCAATGAGGACTACAACTTTATGTTCCTGTTCTGTGCGATTATGTTTGCGCTCGGTCTTGCGGTTATCACTCAGGTTAAGCACGGCGAATCAAACGCTATTACCGACGAGGAAATCGAGCAGATCAGAATGGAAAACGAAGACTGATAAAACCCTTGAATAATTAATCCGCCTGATTTCAGGCGGATTTTTTTATAAAACTATTGACAAATCATCGTAAAGGTTATATAGTTAGTTATAGAAGTAACTAACATATCAAAAAAGGAGGGGAATATGAGCTTTTCATTCACGGGCGATAAACCTATTTATATTGAAATTGCCGAGCAGCTTGAGGACTCGATTTTTGTCGGCATATACCCCGAGGGAACGCAGATTCCGTCCACCACCGAGCTTTCCGTGTCACTGCAGATTAATCCTGCCACGGTGCTCAAGGGAATGAATCTGCTTGTTGACGAGGGGATAATTTACAAAAAACGGGGACTCGGTATGTTTGTCTGCGACGGCGCAGTTGCAAAAATCCGAACAAAACGCAGAAATAACTTTAACAACGATTATATTGTACCGCTTTTAAGCGAGGCTAAAAAGCTTAATTTAAGTCAGGAGGATATAATCGCACTTATCAAAGGGGGAGAAAAATGAGCATTGAAATTATTAACCTTTCCAAAAGCTATGGGAAAAGCCCGGCGCTTGAGGACGTGAAGCTTGAGTTTTCCGAGCACAGAATTTACGGTCTGCTCGGCAGAAACGGTGCGGGCAAATCCACACTCTTAAAGCTTGTTGCAAACCGTATAGCGGCTACGGGCGGTCAGGTGAAAATTGACGGACTTGACAGCGTTGAAAACGACAGGGCTCAAAGCCTTGTTTATTTGATGAATGACGAAAACACGATTCCGTCCAATATTACCGTTGAAAGGCTTTTTAAGCTTACAAGGTCCTTTTATCCCGGGGCAGACATCGAAAAGGCGGCAAGGCTTGCGGAGCGCTTTTCGCTTGACCCAAAAAAGAGAATAGGCTCGCTTTCGACGGGCTACAAAACGGCGGTAAAATTCATTGCCGCAATAATGTCAAACGCAAAGTACACCCTGCTTGACGAGCCTGTGCTCGGGCTTGACGCCGCGCACAGAGAGCTGCTTTACAAAATCCTTATCGAGGAATACGCCGACTCCGACAGATGCTTTGTCGTAGCCACGCATATTATTGAGGAAATCAGCGGCATCGTTGAGCACGTCACAGTAATCGAAAAGGGTAAGGTAATTGAAAACGACAGCGTCGAGAACCTTTTAAAAAGCGGTTATTCCGTTTCGGGCAATGAAAAAGAGGTGGACGAATACATTAAGGACAAAAATGTAATTGCCACGGAAAAAATCGGCTCGGTTAAAATCGCATATATTCTCGGCGCACACGGCTCAGCCGAGCTCGGATACCTTGAGGTTGCGCCGCTGAGCCTTCAGAAGCTATTTATCAAACTGACAGGGGAGGATGTAAAATGAAAACGTTAAGCGCAATCAAATTCAGGCTTTCCGAGCTTTATATGCCGACGGTGGTTTATGTACTGCTTTTGTTTATGGCTTCTCTTGCCGCGCTTATTGCAGGGGCAATCGACAAAAGCGGCAACGTAGCCGAAATGAATGTCGACCAGGTTTATGCCTTCTCTTATTACGGCACGGGCTTCGTGGCGTTTCTGCTCGGTATAATCTCTTACAAAACGCATTTCAAGTTCCTTCTGCAAAACGGCGTTTCACGTCAGCACATTCATTTAAGCTTTATCTGCTCGCTTGTTTACGCCGTGCTTCTCTACATTGAAAACGCAGGCTTTAACTTTTTGTTTTCCTTTGTCGCACACCTTACGGCAAAGACTGACGCTCCGTTTAACACTAATATACCGAGTGCGGTCCTGATTCTCGTCTACGCCGCGCTGATGTGCGTCGGCTATCTTGCTTCCTGCTTTATTTACAGCACGAAGCCGCTTACAAAAATAATCACCGCCTCGGCGACAGTGCTTGCAGTTTTAATCTTTATTCTCAGAATGGTACAGCTTGACGGTCAGGCTGAAATAGCCATTGTTGCCGTTTACTGTTTTATCTTCGGTTCGGTATCGGGATATATCTATACCTGGCACGTTGCGGCGGCAATGCTTACGGTAATAGTGTTCTGCCTTTCCGTTTCGCATATGATAACGCTCAGGGCAACGGTTAAAAAGTAGGAGGGATATTATGAAAAAGAAGTATTTCGTTATTCCTGCTTTGTTTCTTATACTGTCTTTAATTTCGACCTACATCCTCGTTTACTGGCTTTCTCCGTACACCTACGGCGTGCATTCAATGAGCATTTACAACTTGGCAGAGGAGCGTGACGTTGAGGAGAAGCAAGGCTTTTTCGAGCACCTTGAGGCGGTATACAGACTTTGCCCGAATGAGTCCACTCTGAACTCTCTTGTTACGGCTTATAACCCGTTTTCTTATTACAGCCACCGCAAACCGCCGACAGAGGACTTTTATCAGAAAAGCGCTCTTTTCAAGGAAATTGAGCTTGAAAACGCAAAGACTCAAGGAATCAATGTCGGTATCGGACCTTATCAGGCGTTGAATATTGATGTAGCGTGGTATGTCTTTTCTCAGGACAATTACATTATCAACGTCGACACTCAGTATATAACCTCGCTCTATCTTGCAGGTGAAACCGAAAAGGCTAAAAAGGAAATGGATAACGCAATCGCGTTCTTTAAGCAGAGTAAGGAGGAGGACGTTCAGCCTTATCTTTTCAGGCTTCCTTTTGAATACCTTTATGCTCATGCTCAAAACGAAGCGGACAGAGCGTGGGTGGTTGAAAAGGAAACCGAAATCACCGACTGGGTAAAGCAGAATCACACCTTAAGCGAGGAGAATATGAAAAAGGATAACCTCTTCTCGGACTGCAACAGAACACTTGAACAATGGCAAAAAGAAAGCGAAGGGATGTAAAATGAAGAAAAAATCGTTCCTGCTTCCTGCGGTTTTTCTTGCGGTATCACTGCTTGCGTGTTGTTTTTTGACTTGCCTTGCTTCGCCGTTTACGACCTATGCGGCGTCAAATTTCAGCTTTGACAGCGCTCACGGTAAGGCGCTTGAAAATTATATAAACAGCTATCCCGAAGTCTGCAAAAAGGCTGAAAGGGCTTATAAAATCAGCCCTAACGAGTCCACTCTGCTTGCGCTTTCCGAGCTGTATGACCCGAGTATCAGGGCCTTCGGCATCTATAACACGTCGGATGATTTCTACGAAAAATGCGAGTACTACGGCACGCAGACTATAAACTTTCTTGACAGTCACGGCAATCCGAATATGTATAAGGGGCCGTACTATATGTCAAATCTTGACCTCGGCTACGGCGAGGAATGGAAGGCGCTTTTCCGCTTTTCAACGCTGACGGACATCGCATACGCACAGCTTATGCAGGGCAAAACCGACGAGGCGAAAAAGACCGTCGAGAAGTATTTTGACGAGTACAGGCAGATTTTAAAGGAGGCTGAGGCGTCACCCGAAAGCCTCGGACCCGGGCCTTTTGATGAAAGCGCAGTCGTAATCGGCAGAGACGCAATCAGTCAGTTCTTTGACGACACCCACGCTTTAAGCAACGATACGGAATATAAAAGCTGGGTTGTCGAAAAGGAAAAGGAGCTCTCGTCACTTTTCAACGGCTTCACATTCAAAGGTATGGACCCTGCCGATTTGTCAAATAATTATTATTCGGAAAACTATTATTTCAATCACAGCCTTGAACAGCTTAATAAACTTTATAAAACCCCTGAATTTTCATAACGGCAAAAAAATCCGTCTGACGTAAATCAGACGGATTTTTTTATGTGTTAAAGAATTAATAAATACCTTCAGCCATCATAGCCTCGGCAACCTTTTCAAAGCCTGCGATATTAGCGCCTGCAACAAGGTTGTAGCCGAGTCCGTAACGCTCTGCTGCGTCAACGGAAGCGTTGAAGATGTTAATCATAGCGTTGTGAAGTCTCTGGTCAACCTCTTCTGCGGTCCAGCCGAGTCTCATTGAGTTCTGGCTCATTTCAAGACCTGAGGTGCAAACGCCGCCTGCGTTAACTGCCTTTGAAGGAGCAACGACAAGTCCGCTCTCCATAAGGTAAGCGAGCGCCTCGTTTGTGGTGGGCATATTTGAAACCTCAATGTAGTACTTAACGCCGTTGGCAACGATTTTCTTTGCCTCTTCCATTCCTACCTCGTTCTGAGTAGCGCACGGAAGCATAACGTCAGCCTTAACTCCCCACGGCTTTTCGCCCTCGAAATACTGAACGCCGAACTTCTCTGCATAGGGCTTAACGATGTTTTTGCCGCTTGCACGAAGCTCAAGCATGTAGTTGATTTTTTCCTCTGAGGTAATTCCCTCGGGGTCGTAAACGTAGCCGTCGGGTCCGCTGATGGTGACAGCCTTGCCGCCGAGCTCTGCAATCTTTTTAACTGCGCCCCAGGCAACATTACCGAAGCCCGAAACCGCAAAGGTCTTGCCCTTGATTGAATCGCCGTCGTGTGCGAAAACCTCGTTTGCATAGTAGATTGCGCCGTAGCCCGTTGCCTCGGGACGGATAAGAGAACCGCCGTAGGAAAGACCCTTACCGGTAAGAACGCCGTTTTCGTAAGCGTTTCTGATTCTCTTGTACTGACCGAAGAGGTAGCCGATTTCCCTGCCGCCTACGCCCATGTCGCCTGCGGGAACGTCAACGTCGGGGCCGATATGTCTGTAAAGCTCGGTCATAAATGCCTGGCAGAAACGCATAACCTCTGCGTCGCTCTTGCCTGCGGGGTCAAAGTCCGAGCCGCCCTTACCGCCGCCCATGGGAAGACCCGTAAGGCTGTTCTTAAATACCTGCTCAAAGCCCAGGAACCAGATAACGCTGGGGTTAACATTTGCCTGGAAACGAAGGCCGCCCTTATAGGGACCGATTGCTGAGTTAAACTGAACTCTGTAGCCGCGGTTAACCTGAGTTTTTCCCTCGTCGTCCACCCAAGTAACTCTGAAGGAAATAAATCTGTCAGGGTTGGCCATTCTTCCTAAAATGTCGTTTTTAACGTACTCGGGGTGAGCCTCAACGACCTTCTCAAGCGAGCCGAAAACCTCGGTGACAGTCTGCAAAAATTCAGGCTTGTCGCCGTCTCTCTTTTTGACGGTTTCGATTACGCTGTTAATGTAATCATTCATTGCAAAAACCTCCAATAAAAAATTTCTCAATTAAATATAATACCACTATTTAAAAATAAATCAAGTCTTATTTAGTCATGCTTCGCTTGATTAAAAGGCAGGGTTGTGATATACTTTTAAAAAATCTATTCGGGACTGGTAAAATGAAAATACTTGCGATTGAAAGCTCCTGTGACGAAACCGCCGCCGCAGTTGTCGAGGACGGCAGAAGGGTGCTTTCAAACATAGTTTCAACACAGATTGAAAAACATAAAATATTCGGCGGCGTTGTGCCCGAAATCGCTTCACGGCTTCATGCGGAAGCAATTTCCTTTGTCGTTTCCGACGCACTCAAGCAGGCAGGCTGTGAGCTTTGCGACATTGACGCCGTCGCCGTGACCTATGCGCCCGGGCTTATCGGTGCGCTTCTCGTAGGCGTTAACTATGCCAAGGGGCTTTCGTATTCGTCGGGCATACCGCTTGTACCCGTGCACCATCTGCGCTCGCACATAGCGGCAAACTATATTACGCACCCCGAGCTTGAGCCTCCGTTTTTGTGTCTTGTCGTGTCGGGAGGCAACACGCTTCTCGTCAACGTAAAGGGCTATACCGATTTTGAAATTATCGGCAGGACGAGAGACGACGCCGCAGGCGAGGCGCTTGACAAGGCGGCAAGAAGCCTCGGGCTTCCGTATCCCGGAGGAGTAAACCTTGACAAGGCGGCTAAGAGCGGAAACCCCGACGCCTTTAAATTCCCGAAGCCGCATGTCAGCGACAATCCTCTTGATTTCAGCTTTTCCGGGCTTAAAACCTCGGTAATCAATACTATTCACAACGCCTCGCAGAAGGGCGAGCAGGTAAGCGTTGCGGACCTCGGAGCCTCGTTTTTAAACGCAGTGGTTGATTTTCTTGAAACCAACACCGAAAAGGCAATTGATTTGTGTCACGCGAAAACGCTTGCGCTTGCAGGCGGCGTTTCCGCCAACTCCGTTTTACGAAGCCGAATGGAAACTCTTGCAAAAAAGAAGAAGGTTAAACTTTATCTTCCCGAATTATCTCTTTGCGGCGACAATGCCGCCATGGTCGCAAGTCAGGGCTATTATGAATTTCTGTCGGGCAAGCGTGCCGACATGACTCTTAACGCCTATGCCACAATGCCCATTACCGAGGAAATGTAATTTTTAATTAAGCAAAAACCCCTTTGCCGAGGCAAAGGGGTTTTATGTTGTTTCAGAGTTTATATACCTGCTTTTTTCTTTAAAACGTCAACCTTATCGGTCTTTTCCCATTTAACGCCGAGGTCCTCTCTGCCCATGTGGCCGTATGCCGCAAGCTGACGGTAAATCGGCTTTCTTAAATCAAGCTCGTCAATAATAGCCGCAGGACGAAGGTCGAAGGTTTCCTTAACAATGCTTTCAAGCGTGCTGTCGTCAAGCGTACCCGTACCGAATGTGTTTACGTTGATTGAAACGGGCCTTGCAACGCCGATAGCGTAGGCAAGCTGAATTTCGCAACGCTTTGCCAAGCCTGCCGCAACTATATTCTTTGCAACGTACCTTGCCGCATAAGCCGCAGAACGGTCAACCTTTGTCGGGTCCTTGCCCGAGAAGGCTCCGCCGCCGTGACGTCCGATACCGCCGTAGGTGTCGACGATAATCTTTCTGCCCGTAAGACCCGAGTCGCCTGCAGGGCCGCCGATAACGAACCTGCCCGTGGGGTTGACGAAAATAACCGTTCTGTCGTCAAGAAGCTCGGGCGGAATAATCGGCTTGATAACATACTCCATTATATCCTTACGAATCCTTGAAAGCTCTACGTCTGCGCTGTGCTGTGAGGAAACAACAATGGTATGTACTCTGACGGGCTCTCCGTCGGGGCTGTATTCAATTGTTACCTGAGTTTTTCCGTCTGCGCGAAGGTAGGGGAGGGTGCCGTCCTTTCTGACCTTGGTAAGCTGCTTTGCAAGCTTGTGTGAAAGCGAAATCGGAAGCGGCATTAATTCCTCGGTTTCGTCGCAGGCATAGCCGAACATCATTCCCTGGTCGCCTGCGCCGTTGAGGTTGTACTCGTCGTCCTGACCTTCCTTTAATTCGTAAGACTTGTCAACGCCCATCGCAATGTCGGCGGACTGCTTGTCAATCAGCGTCAGCACGTTGCAGGTGTTCGCGTTAAAGCCCTTTTCATCGCTGTCGTAGCCGATGTCGCAGACAACCTCTCTTGCAATTTTTTCAATGTCAATATCGGCTGTTGTGGTGATTTCACCCATGACAATAATCTGGTTGGTAATGCACATGCTCTCGCATGCAACTCTGCCGAACTTGTCCTGCTTTAAAATTTCGTCGAGGACGGCGTCGGATATGTTGTCGCAGATTTTGTCGGGATGTCCCTCCGTAACCGACTCGGAGGTGAAAAGATAGTTTGCCATTTTATTTTCTCCTGATTGTATTAACATAAAAATAAGCACCTCAAAGGTGCCTTTAAAACACCTTATCTTTCGGTAAAACCGCAGGATTTAGCACCTTGCCTTAGCAGGTTGCCGTGGTATCAAAGGGCCTGTCCCTCCGCCACTCTTTATAAGGAGATGTTATCTTTTTGTCGAATATATTTTAATACTAACGGCTCTCTTTGTCAACAAGAGAGCCGATTAATTTACATTTTATTTATTTTTGCCCTTGAGCACCGGCGAAAGCGGCTTGTAGATAAGCATTGAAATAACCACGCACAAGATTCCCTTGATAAAGGTAAACGGCATATTAAACACCACAAGCGACTGCTCAATGCTCTTCATTGACGGCACAATCGCCTGATATGCCTGAAGTACAATTTCCTTTGGCATAAAGTTGTAATAGAAGGGGTACACGATGAAGAGGTTTGACGGAAAGCTTATAAGCGCCATGCAAACTGCGCCGGCAATACCGCCTACGAGCGCGCCCTTCATTGTCTTGTGCTTTTTGTAGATAAGTCCCGCAACGCCTGCAAACACTGCGCCGAGAATGAAGTTTGAAAGCTCGCCGACATAGCCCGACTGACTGACCGCAAGGTGAATTATGTTCTTTACAAGGGCAATCAGTATTCCTGCCACAGGGCCGTAGGCAAACGAGCCGATAAGCTCGGGCAGGTCGGAAAAGTCAAGCTTAATAAAGCTCGGTATAAACGGGATCGGCGCCTCGATGTACTGCAGTACAATCGCCACCGCTGTAAGCATTCCGCAGCCTGCAAGCATACGTGTTTTGTTTAGTGATTTGTTTGACATAAAACCAGTCCTTTTAAAAGTATTTAAAAGCTGTCAAACAGAAAAGCTCCGAAAATCTTCGGAGCTTTAGATTAAAGATAATTAAATCTTCTTCCATCCGGACTATACCGTCGGTTTCGGAATTTCACCGAATCAGCTTAACGCTCGCAGACTTTACTGCCGGTGGGGACTTGCACCCCGCCCTGAAGACAACTTTTATATATTTATTATATTCCGCCTTTTTTCTCCTGTCAATATAAATTTTTAAACGTTGGTTTTAATTATATCGGCTTTTCCCGTAAGGGTGATTTTCGGCGACCCTGCTTCGACAAAAATACTGTCGCCCTTTTTTATTTTCAGCGTTTCGCTGCCGTCGGTTATTTCACCCTCTCCGTCGGTAATAATAAGGCTTATAAACGAAGAAGAGTCGGGGATTATTTCGGCACTCGTGTCAACGGTAAGCCTTTCGACCCTGAAAAGCCGGCATTCGGTCAGCAGCTGACTTGTACCCGAGCCGAAGGGGACGGGCGGTTCGGCAGGCTGTGTGCCGTATTTAGGTCTGTCGCAAACGGTTACGTCAATCGCCTTTTCGGTGTGAAGCGGACGGCGGTTTCCGTATTTATCAACCCTGTCGTAGTCGTACACACGGTAGGTGGTGTTTGAGTTTTGCTGAATTTCGCAAAGCAGTATTCCCTTGCCGATAGCGTGAAGCGTTCCTGCCTCAATAAAGAAAAAGTCGCCCTTTTTAACCTTTACACGGTTTACAACCTCAAGGAAGCTTCCGTCGGCAATTCTTCTTTTAAACTCATCTGCGTCAATTTTTTTCTTAAAACCGTAAATAAGCTCTGCACCCTCGTCGCAGTCAAGTATATACCAGCACTCTGTCTTGCCGTACTCTCCCTCAACCCTGAGCGCATATTCGTTGTCGGGGTGTACCTGCACGGAAAGGTTGTCCTTTGCGTCAATAAGCTTTATAAGTATAGGGAAAAAGTCGTAGCCCTCGGCGTTGCTTCCGAGTACGGACTTTCCCTTTATACCGATATACTCCGAAAGAGTTTTTCCCTTAAATTCGCCGCTGTCAACAATGCTTTCCCCGTCCTTGTGGCAGGAGAGCATCCAGCCCTCGGCAAGCTTGTCAAGCTCGCTCTCAAAGCCGAAATCGGTCTTTAGTTTTGTGCCTCCCCAGAGATAATCCTTGAAGGCAGGTTTAAGCTTAAACATCATATTAAACACCTCCGAAAAATTATACACTAAAATAAACGTTTAGTAAATAGCCTTTGTTTTTATTGAAAATGCACTAAAACATATACAATTAATTGTAAGTGTTACCATAATAATTAGAAAAAATGCAGGAAACGTAAACAAATATTGCAAAATCTAATAAAATATATTAAAATGTCTTTATGATTTCCAAAAAAATAAATAGCGTGGTGAGATATAATGCAATTTAACGAAATGAGCGATCAGGAACTTGTGCTCATGTACGAAAAGCTTAAAAGGGAATATGAAAATATAAAACAGCAGGATTTAAAGCTTGATATGTCGAGGGGTAAGCCTGCGGCGGATCAGCTTGACCTTTCAATGGATATGCTCAAGCAGGTAATCGGCGTATACGACTGCAAGGCGGAAAACGGCTTCGACTGCAGAAACTACGGCATCCTTGAGGGCGTTAACGAATGTAAAAGGCTTTTCTCGGAAATGCTCGAGGTCCCTGTTGAGAATATTATCCTCGGCGGCACCTCAAGCCTTGCCTTGATGTTTGACTATATTACTCAGTGTATGCTTACGGGCTCGGGCGCAGAGCCGTGGAGCAAGCAGGGAAAAATAAAATTTATCTGCAACGTACCCGGCTATGACCGTCACTTCTCAATCTGCGAGTATTACGGCATTGAAATGATAAGTGTGCCTCTTACCGAAGAGGGACCCGATATGGACATAATTGAGGAGCTTATCAAGGACGAAAGCGTTAAGGGAATGTTCTGCGTACCCAAGTATTCCAACCCCACGGGCATTACATATTCCGACAGCGTTGTAAGACGTCTTGCGAGAATGGAGCCTGCGGCGAAGGATTTCCGCGTTATTTGGGACAACGCCTATGCGGTACACGATATAACAAACACCCCCGACACACTGCTTAATATCTTTGACGAATGTAAAAAGTACGGCACCGAGGACTATTTTGTTGAGTTTACCTCAACCGCAAAAATAAGCTTCCCCGGCGGCGGAATTTCCTGCATTGCGGCAAGCGACAACAATAAGAAAATGATACTCGACAGGCTTTCAAAGCAGACTATCTGCTACGACAAGCTTAATCAGTTAAGACACGCAAGGTTTTTCAGAGACCTTGAGGGAATAAAGCTTCATATGAAAAAGCACGCCGCGCTTATTGCGCCGAAGTTCGATATTGTAATTGAAGCCTTCAACGCAGAGCTTAAGGAGTATGACCTTGCAAGCTGGACGGAGCCCAACGGCGGTTACTTTATCAGCCTTGACACAAAGCACTGCTCGGCGAAAAGAGTGGGCGAGCTTTGCCGCAGTCTCGGCGTGGTGCTTACCGATGTCGGCGCAACATACCCATACGGTGTGGACCCCGACGACCGTAATATCAGAATTGCGCCGTCCTTCCCGACGGTTGTCGAGCTTAAAAAGGCGGCGGAAATACTCTGCCTTTGCATTAAACTTGCAAGTATTGAAAATTTAGTGTAAAATATCCCTGTACTAAAATCATATTCTTTTAAATATGATATTGCGGTGATATTATGAGCTTGTTTAATAAGAATAACATACCCTGCCCGGAGCCGCCCTTTGTTTCGGCAATCGTTGCGGCGGCAGGTAACTCAACGAGAATGAACGGCGTCAACAAGCAGCTTTTGCTTATTGACGGCGTTCCTGTGCTTATTAGGAGTCTTAAAGCTCTTGCGGCAAACGAATATGTCCGTGAAATTGTCGTCAGTGCCAGGGAGGAGGACATCCCCGAGTTTTACAAGGCGGCGAAGGAATTCGGCGTAGAGAAGCTCTCTGCAATTGTCAGGGGTGCCGACACCCGTCAGCAAAGCGTGCTCAATGCCGTGCACGCCGTAAGCGAGCAAAGCGAATATCTTTTAATTCACGACGGCGCAAGACCGCTTGTAACAAACAAAATAATCAACGAAGCGGTTATTACCGCCTTTAAGACCGGCGCCGCCGCCGCAGGCGTAAGGGTAAAGGACACCGTCAAGGTTGTCGGAGGGGACGAAAGCATTCTTTCCACGCCCGAGCGCGATACGCTCAGGGCGGTGCAGACTCCGCAGGTCTTTTCAAAAAAGCTGTACCTCGACGCGCTCGAAAGCGTCGCTGATGCCGAGAGCTTTACGGACGACTGTAAGCTGATAGAGGCATACGGAGGCACTGTTACCGTTACCGAGGGAAGCTATGAAAACATTAAAATAACAACGCCTGAGGACCTTGTTATCGCTCAGGCGCTTATCAAAACGAGGAATGAAGTATGATAAGAATCGGACACGGCTATGACGTACATAAGCTTGTCAGCGGAAGAAAGCTGATTTTAGGCGGTAAGGAAATTGAAAACGGCGGAATCGGTCTGCTCGGTCATTCCGACGCCGACGTGCTTCTGCATGCGGTTGCCGACTCGCTTTTAGGCGCCGCCGCACTCGGCGATATAGGAAAGCATTTTCCCGACACCGACCCGAAATTCAGCGGTGCGGACAGCTCTCTTCTGCTTGCCGAGGTCGGCAGAATGTTGCGTGATAACGGTTACAGCGTTGTCAATCTTGACGCCACCGTACTCGCTCAGGCTCCGAAGCTCGCCCCTCATATTTTTGAAATGAGGCAAAATATTTCCAAGGCGCTCTCACTCGACATCGACCGAATCAGCGTAAAGGCAACCACCGAGGAAGGGCTTGGCTTCACGGGCGCAAAGGAGGGCATTGCCGCTCACTGCGTGTGCCTTATTGAAAGATAGTTTTTTCAAAGCGGGATATTTCCCGCTTTTTATTATGTTGACCGATTAACTCACAATATGTTATATTTAATACAAATAAAAAAGCGGGAGGTAAATATATGAAAAAATTTTTTAGCTTTATTCTTTCTGTTGTTATGTTGCTTAGCATACTGACGTTATATTCGGTTTCTTCCTTTGCTCAGACGAGCGAAGACGGTCTGTGGAATTATAAACTCAATGACGACGGAACTGTTGAGATTGGCTCGGTTTCATACGATCGTCCTGCTTATCTCGGAGAAGAAAAGAATGTCACCGTACCCTCCGAAATAGACGGGCACACGGTTGTATCTATCGGAAACTGGGCGTTTCTCAACAAAAATCTTTCCTCTGTAAGCATTCCGTATGGCATTAAAAACATCGGTGACCGTGCGTTTGCCGAGAACAGAAATCTTACGAGTGTTGTTATTCCCGACAGTGTTGAAGCCGTGGGCTCGGAAGTTTTTGTTGAATGCAGAGGTCTTGAAAGCGTCACAATTTCAAAAAATCTTAAAAGAATCGGCAATTATATGTTTAATCAGTGTCATTCGCTGAAAACTGTTGAAATTCCCGACAGCGTTGAGTATATCGGCGAAGCGGCTTTCAACGATAACAAGTCACTTCAAACGGTTAAGTTCGGTAAAAACGTTAAACAAATCAGCTGGGATGCATTTTCGGGATGCACATCGCTTTCATCTTTAGATTTACCCGCCAGCGTCACTGTTATCAGCGATAATGCATTCAGCAGATGCACCTCTTTGTCTTCTATTAATGCTCCGGATACACTTAAAACAGTAGGTGAAAATATTGTTGAAAATACAGCGTTTTATAACAATGCCGCAAACTGGTCGGGACAGATGCTCTATCTCGGTAATGCACTTGTTGACGTTAAAACCGATATTACGGGAACGGCCCTTGTTAATTCAAAAGCAACGGTAATTGCAAGCAGAGCTTTCAATAAATGTTCATCACTAAGCGGTGTTACCATTGCCGGTAAAGCCAGAATACTTACTCAGGCGTTTCTCGGCTGTACCTCGCTTTCAACAATCACTTTTTTAGATGAAATACCGTATGTAGGTTATAATGCCTTTACCGATACGGCATATTATCAAAACGAAAACAATTGGATTGGCAATGTTTTATATATAGGAAATGTGCTTATCAAGGCAAATAAAAATATAACCGGCACTTACTATGTTAAAAACGGTACTGTTACAATTGCCTCATATGCTTTTGATTATTGTCAAAACAAGGAATTTGAAGGAGTTGCTCTTCCCGAAACCGTCAAATACATAGGAAATGACGCTTTTTCGAGGTCAACGTTAAAGAAGGTGAACATACCTTCCAAAGTCACCGAAATACCTTCGAGGGCGTTTTATGCCTGTAACCTGACCGAAATCGAGATTCCTGACACAGTCAAAACAATTGGTCCCAACGCGTTTACACTTTGCAGATCGCTTAAAAACGTAACAATACCGCGCAATGTTGAAACCGTCGGCAGCGGAGCATTCAGCGAGTGCTACACGCTTGAGAGTGTTACTTTTGATAATACCGTTACGACAATTGACGATTCTGCGTTTGACAGCTGTTCGATGCTTAAAACCATATACGGTTACAGAGAGACAGCTGCAGAGGAATATGCAAACAAGCACTCGATTACATTTATTGAGCTGCCTGACCCGGAACCCTTGCCTGATTTCCCTGATGTTAAAAAAGGAACGTGGTATTACGATGCAGTTATGTACTGTGCTAAAAACGGCTTTGTTACAGGTTATCAGAACGGTAAATTCGGACCCGGGGACAATCTCAAACGTCAGGACTTTGTCGTAATTCTCGCCCGTATTGCAAATGCCGACCT
Organism: Clostridia bacterium; assembly: GCA_017438845.1. Taxonomy (GTDB): domain Bacteria; phylum Bacillota; class Clostridia; order Oscillospirales; family Acutalibacteraceae; genus Fimenecus. Next base: position 119,370 of record JAFRUO010000008.1, read on the forward strand.
TACTAAATATCAGGGTAAAGCGTCCAAGCTCAAGGACGTTGACAAGAACGCATACTATGCGTCTTCTGTTAACTGGGCGGTTGACAACGGAATAATTTCGGGTTATCAGAACGGCAAATTCGGCGTAGGCGACAACATCACAAGAGAGCAGGTCGCAACGATACTCTACAGATATATGGGCTCGCCTGATGTTGACAATCCCAATGGTATTCTTGCAAAATTCAAGGATGCTTCAAAGGTAAGTTCCTTTGCAAAAACGGCGGTTGCATGGGCGGTTCAGAACAGTATAATAAGCGGTATGGCAGACGGCAGAGTTGCCTCAACGGAAGGCGCAAGCCGTGCCCAAATCGCCGTAATCATTATGAAAATGGATCAGCAGGGAATGTTTGATCTCGTTTAATAAATGCATAATAATTAATAATAAAATAAGTAAGCCCCCTCTCAGAGGGGGCTGTCATTTTTTTTGTGAAAAATGACCGGGGGAGTAAAAATCAAACAGAAACTCCCTCAGTCTCGCTTTGCTCGACAGCTCCCTCTTGGATGGAGCTGCGTCTTACGCGCGGGGGCGGAAACAATCCGCCCGAAAAAGCGGCTTCCTCACGGAAACTTTCTTTATCACTTTTCAAACTTAATCTCTATATTTTTAACATCGTCAAATATAAAATCCTTTCTTACTGTGTTTTTAACCGGTTCGCACAAAAAATTCTTTATTGTCAAACCGTCGCAATGCCTTGCCCAGATTGCGTAGGAGGGGAGGTTGCGGAAACGCCAGCACTCCGGATATACCTTCGGGTATTCGGGTATAAACATTCGTCTGTCAATAACGTCCTTTGCCTGACGGTATTTTATGCTGATGTTATTAAAAGTAACATTTTTAACTTTCAGCGTTTTGCCCTTTGTCCTTGTGCCTGCAATTATAACGGGAAGCTCCGCACCTTCGGCGCTGATGTTTTCAATTAAGATGTTTTCAAGTTTGCCCTTCATATCAAAGCTCTTTTTGTCCATGCCCTTGCCCTGAGGCTTTGCGGCAAATTCAATTGCGGAGGCGCTCTGTGAATTGACAACTGCGGCTCGGTTTCTGTTGCAAAGGCGGATAAATACGGGGCAGGTGCATCTGTTCATTTCAATATTTCTGCACACAACGTCACTGACCTCGCTTCCGTCTGCCGACTCAAGGCTTATTCCCGAAACGCTTCCCGGGTACAAATCCGTCATATAGAATTTTGAGTTTTCGACGGTGACATTTTTAATCGGGTATGTCGTTTCGGTGCCGATTTTAAAGGCATTCGTACAGCTGATGACTTCACAGTCGCTGACGTGTATGTCGCTCATCGGGCCGTCACAGCCCTCCCAGATTGCGTTTTTGAGCACTATTCCGTCATCGGCACAGCTGATAAAGCAGTGCGAAATTTTAACGGAGCTCGTTTGCATAAGGTCTATTCCGTCCGTATTGCAGACGTGTCTGTTGTCGTTTATTACCGTGTCGTATATTTCAACATTACGGCACTTTGTAAGCCTTAGCGTCCAGCTCGGACTGTCCTTAAAAATAATATTGTGAATTTTAATTCCTTTGCAGTTTTCGAGCACGCACAGCCTGCCGTATTTTGACGGGTGAGCAAAGCGAAGCTGAGCTCGGTAACGCCTTCTCATTTCGATTACGTCAATTACATCGTCGGGCTCGGTTATGTTTTTATCATACAGGGGCTTCCTTCCGAACAGGTGCCCGTTGCCGTTTATCGTGCCCGAGCCGGTTATTTCAATGTTTTCAGCGTCTTTTGCAAAAATCAGCGCCATATCGGAAAAACCCTCTCCGCTTTCGTGAGCGATAATTGAGCTGTCCTTTTCTATAAACAGAGTTACGTTGCTTTTTAAATATACCGTCCTGCTGGTAAAGCTTCCGCCCGACACTGCGACAATGCCGCCTCCGTTTTTGCTGCATTCGTCTATGCATCTGTTAATGGCTTCGGCGTTGTCAAAAGTCGGGTCGTCGGGCTTTGCGCCGAAGTCGGTAACGGAATACGCCTTGCCCCTCGGCGGCTTCTGAGGTCTGATGTACTCTTCAAGCGGCAGGTACGACGTGTAGTCAAACTCTCTTTCCTCTTCGTATCGGTCACCCTCGGTAATTCTCAGGTCCTTTCCGAAAAGCAGGGTGTTGAGTTTGTCAACGGCATTTCTTTTAGCTTTCATAGTTTACTCCTTCGGGGCGGCGACGGAGGAATTTTTCTGCCATCTGCCGCTGAGATAGAAGCCCCAGGTAAGCAGACAACCGAGTCCGAAGCCGAACAGACCGTTCCACCAGAGAATTGTATAACCGAAAAATGAACTGTGCTGAAAAAGATATGTAACTGCGACTCTTACTCCGAGCGCGCAGGTTGCGACAAGGGTAGGGTAGGACATATGGTTTGCGCCCTGAAGAACTCCGAACACGGGCACATACATTGAAAGAATCAGGTTTACTAAAGCAATCGCTCTCAGGTGCTGACGGCAGAAAATCGCAGCCTGAGCGCTGATTCCGAACAGACCGATTATACCGTCCGCAAACACCCAGACGAGAACCGAAATCAGCATGGTCAGCATCACCGACATAATAAAGGTCTGGGTTGTACCCTGCTTGACTCTTTGCATTTTGCCTGCGCCGATGTTCTGACCGGTATAGGTTGCAAGGGTGGTCTGAAATGCGTTGCAGGGGAGGTTCATATACATTTCCATCCTTTGACCTACCGTGAACGAGGCTGTCATTGTCTTGCCGAAACCGTTGACCGCCCTTTGGATAAAGGTAAGACCGAAGGATACTATCATCAGCTGCAGGGCAATCGGGAAGCCGACTCCGAGCGTCCTCTTTGCAAGGAAGCTGTCAAAGTGAAAATCCCTGAGCTTAAAATGGAACACGGGGTATTTTTTAATCATATAAATATATGCGGCAACAAAGGAGCCCGCCTGAGAAATCACGGTCGCAAAGGCGGCTCCGAACACGCCCCACTTAAACACCGCCACAAACAGTAAGTCAAGCGCTATGTTCGTAACCGAGGCAATCAGCAGAAAATACAGCGTTGCGGCGCTGTCGCCGACCGCTCGTAAAATTGAGGAAAAAATGTTGTAGCCGAACTGGAAAAGAAGCCCTGCGACATATACCCTGAAGTAAACGAGAGTTAGCTTCATTATTTCGTCGGGAACTGCAACCAGATATTTAAACGCAGGTCTTGCCACCGAAAGACCCAGAATCGTTGACAAAAGTCCCATGCCGAGTATTAAAATAATACCCGTCGAAGCGGTAAGGCGAACCTTGTTTTCCCTACCTGCTCCGTAAAACTGAGCGACAATTACGCCGTTTCCCGAGGAAAAGCCGATAGCAATCGCAAGGAACAGAAAGGTAAAGCTGCCTGTTGTTCCGACTGCGGCGAGGGCCTCCTCCGAGGCGAATTTTCCGACAATTATTGTGTCCACCGTGTTGTAAAGCTGCTGAAGAAGCGAGCCTGCAAGCACGGGCATTGCAAATCTTAATATATGCTTCCAGGGCGAACCCTGCGTCATAGGTTTTCCGTTGATGCTCATTTTTTTCTCCGTCCTTTAAATTCATAGTATTATAGCAATTTTTTTTGCTTTAGTAAAGTAAAGAAAACAAAAAAATTTGTAAAAGAGCAATTAATCTGTTATAATACTGTTTGCAAATTTTTGTTTATTAAGGAGAGATATTATGCCCTGTACCACAGTGCTGGTAGGAAGAAAGGCTTCCAACGACAATTCCACAATGATAGCGAGGACCGACGACGGACATTTTGACGTTAAGAAAACCGTGGTCTATAAACCCGAGGACCTCAAAAGAAAGTATAAATGCGTGATTTCGCACCTTGAAATCGAGCTTCCCGAAAATGGGCTCGGCTTCACCGCCTGCCCGAGCGTTGACCGAAAAAACGGCATCTGGGCGGCAACGGGGATTAATAAGGCGAATGTCGGTATGACCGCAACGGAAACAGTTACCTCAAACCCGAGAGTCCTTGCGGCTGACCCTCTTGTCGAATACAAAAAGGCTGAAAAGAGAAACGAAAAGGACACCGTCGGCGGAATAGGCGAGGAGGACATCGTTATGCTCGTCCTGCCGTATATCCGCTCGGCAAGGGAGGGCGTGTTAAGGCTCGGAAAGCTGCTCGAAAAATACGGCACATATGAGATGAACGGCATCGCCTTCAACGACGAAAAAGAAATCTGGTGGCTTGAAACAATCGGCGGTCATCATTGGATGGCGAAGCGAGTACCCGACGACGTCTGCGTTATAATGCCCAATCAGTTCGGTATGGACAGCTTTGACCTTGACGATGCGCTTACGAAGAAAAAGAATCATCTCTGCTCGGCTGATTTAAAGGAATTTATTGAGGACAACTTCCTTGACTTAAATCAGAACGGCACGTTCAATCCCCGTGATATTTTCGGCTCTCACACCGATATGGACCACATTTACAACACGCCGAGGGCTTGGTTCTTAGGCAGATTCCTGACTCCTTACTCTCACCGCTGGGAGGGTGAAAACGCCGAGTTCACTCCCGAGTGCGACAACATTCCCTGGTGCCTTGTTCCCGACAGGAAAATTGCCGTCGAGGATGTAAAATATATGCTCTCTTCGCATTATCAGGGAACGCCCTACAACCCCTACACAAGCCACGATACTGGCAAGAGGGGAATGTACCGTTCAATCGGCATTAACCGCACGGGAGTTACATCCGTCTGTCAGATTAGGAGCAATGTACCCGAGGAACTCAAGGGAATAGAATGGATTTGCTACGGCTCCACGACCTTCTCCTCAATTCTTCCGATTTATACTAATGTCAATGCAATTCCTTCTTATTTAAAGAATGTAGGTCTTGAGGCTTCGACCGAGAATTTCTACTGGGCGAGCAGGCTTATCGGCGCGCTTGCCGACAGCAGCTATTCCGCCTGCGTTCAGCACATTGAGCGTTATCAAAACGCAGTAATCACCAACGGCAGAAGAATAATCAAGGAATATGACGAAAAAATGATTGCCGCAAAAGATTATTCCCTTTGCGAAAAGGCGAATGAAGAGCTTTGTAAAATGGCGAAAAAGGAAACGGACTACGCTCTTACAAAGGTGCTTCACGAGGCAAGCGTGAATATGAAAAACGGCTACAAGCTTTCTGACAACTAAAAAGATAAAAGCTCCCCGAGGGGAGCTTTTAATTTTTACTTCCAAGTCATTTCCCAGGCTTTTTTTCTGTCGGGAATTAAATTATGCCCGGGTGTTTTTTAAATTTGACGATAAACCACGGAACAAAAATGAACATCAAAGTATCGGAAGTAAAGAACAGAATCTTAAAAATCAAATCCGGAACGGGCATTTTATATAATACATTTCCGCTTCCGTCAACAATTTTGTATCTTAAATATCTGTTCTTTACCGAGTATTCCTTTCCGTCTGCCGAGGCGAATTTGTATTTCGCTCTGTTTAACGCATTATAAGTGTGCGAAAACGTATCCTCATATTCACTGAGCGTGTTGCCCTCAAGGTCGGTTATATATAACTTATCAGAATTTGTAATCAGCAACGTGCCGTCATCCTGCATGGTGAACACATAGTTTTTATATGCATGGTCTTTAAGCTTATTTACAAGCCCTCCGTTTTGAAAGACCTCGATTTTTTCGTCTTTGCCGACATAAATTCTGCCGTCGCCGTCAACTGCAAAGCCGTGAAACTCTGCCGAGGCATAACCGCCGAAATTCATCATAAGCGCGGTCAAAATGATTGACCCATCAATAAAAACAAAGAGAATAAAGAGCAGAAGAATTTTGTCCTTATTATCGGGTTTCATTTTAATTTCTTTCCCTCTTTTAACTGAGTAAAATAACTGTCCGCCTGTTGCTTTAATTCACCCGAAACATAGGCGTATGCCATAACCTTTAAGGCGGTTTTAAGCCTTTCTGCGGTTTCGGGACGTGAAGCGGAATATTCCTTTGTCACTTCGTCCACAGCCTGCTGAACTTCATTGCGGTAAAAGCCGTTGACGTCGATTCTTTTGATTATCTCGCACAGATAATCATACAGCTCTTCCTCCGAAATAATGTCGTCGGATTCGGTGTCGGCGTTGCCGTTGATTAAATGCATAAGCTCGCCGATGGATTCGATTTTCATTGAGTTGCGAAGAGAGCAGATAAGAAGAATTCTCGCAAGCTGACGTTCGTAGTATTTTTTGTTGACAGGATGCGCCACGAAACCGCGCTTTACCCAATTTTGTATAGTTGCTCCCTCAAGACCCGTAACGGAGCAAACCTGGTTCAGCGTAAGACCGCCCGTAGCTTTAATCATCGGTCTGAACACAGAAAACATACCGTCGCCTTCCGAAAAGGGTATAACCGTACCCGGCACTGTTTTTTCATTCATATCATCAGCTCCTTTTGTGCGTTTATCTGATTATATCACACGGTCAAGTGACTGTCAAGAGTTTTCAATTGACTTTTGCAAATTGTTATAAAAATCACATCACAAACCGTAGGGGACGGAGAACTTTAGGCTCCCTTGTGTAAAGGGTGACTCCCCACAGTGTGGGGAGATGTCGCAAAGCGACAGAGGGGACGGGCTCCCGTCAGGAGCTGTCAGCCGTAGGCTGACTGAGGGATTGTGAATAGTGAATAGTGAAGAAGTAATAAGTGTTTGCTACGCAAACGGTAGGGGCGGATACCATCCGCCCGTTAACCTCCCCTTGTTAGGGGGAGGTGTCTTTTTGCTTCGGCAAAAAGACGGAGGGGTAGGTAGGGACGAACATTGTTCGTCCGTATTATAAATTCCTGCTTTCTTTGCGATATACGCTTTCCGTTTGGTATATTCTTACGAATGCGGTATGCCCTTCGGACGTGAACGTAGGGACGCTCCGCCTACGGCGAACCGCTCGACACGGACTGTGCGGTTTCGAGTACCTTACAATAAAAAAACAACAAACCGACAGAAGTCGGTCTGTTGTTTCTGGTGGAGATGGCGGTACTCGAAGCTTCGCTCTGCTTCGCTTCGTGCGCTTGCTTTGCAAGCCTTTCGCATTTATATGTCCGTCTCGCTCCGCCTACGGCGAACCGCTCGACACGGACTATGCGGTTTCGAGTACCTTAAAACTTAATAAAAAACAACAAACCGACAAAAGTCGGTCTGTTGTTTTTGGTGGAGATGGCGGTACTCGAAACCGCGTCCGAAAATCTCTCCTCGCAACCTTCTACGAGCGTAGTCATTATATTGTGTTTCCCTCTGCGAAACGCCTAATGACAGGCTTTGGGCTTCGGTAGCTCCGTTGTGTGTGACGGACTACGGAGCACTTGTCCGTTCACATTTACTGCTACTTGATGCTCCGTTCGGGACCGCAGTGCTTCCCGAGGGAACAGCTGCTAAAAATTAAGCAGCGCGTAAAACTGTATTGTTGTCGTTTATTTTGAATAAACTGAGGCTTTTAAAGTGGTTCCTCGCCACTGCTCGCTTATCACGGCTTGAAACCCCCGTCGAAATCCTTTCATCCCCGGGTTGATAAGTTCAATACAGTTAACGGTTCCTTGCTTTTATTTCTCTGTCAATCGTTCGTGCGGCTTCCTTCTTTGCCGCAACCTCACGCTTGTCATAGATTTTTTTACCCTTGCAAAGCCCGATTTTAAGCTTTGCCTTACCCTTTTTAAAATAAACCGAAAGGGGAATGAGCGTAAGTCCCTGTTGCTTGACGGTGCCGTAAAGGCGGTTGATTTCCTTCTTGTGCATCAGAAGCCTTTTAACTCTCAACGGGTCACGGTTGAAAATGTTACCCTGCTCATAGGGGCTGATGTGCATTCCGTTTGCGAAAATTTCGCCCTCGACAATACTGCACCACGAGTCCTTTAAATTTACCCGACCCGCCCTGACGCTTTTAACCTCGGTGCCGAACAGCTCAATGCCCGCCTCGTATTCCTCTAAAACGAAATAATCGTGGTAGGCTTTTTTGTTCTGTGCAACTGTTTTTAACTGTTCGCTCATAAATAAAACTAAATTGTCCTTCTGCCCTCGAGCGCTCTTGAAAGCGTGACCTCATCGGCATATTCAAGGTCGGCTCCGACGGGAATACCGTAGGCAAGCCTTGTCACGTTAATTTCAAACGGCTTTAAAAGTCTTGAAATATACATTGCCGTGGCTTCTCCCTCAACGGTCGGGTTTGTAGCCATAATGACCTCGCTTACAGTATTGTCCGAAAGACGTGCAAGTAATTCCTTAATTGTAAGCTCATCCGGTCCTATGCCGTTCATTGGGGAAATAACACCGTGCAAAACGTGGTAAAGCCCTTTGTATTCGTGTGTTCTCTCAATCGCCGCAACATCTCTTGCGTCCTCGACGACGCAGATAGTGCTTCTGTCTCTTTTGTCGCTCTGACAGATGGGACAGACGTCGGTTTCCGTAAGATTTCTGCAAACCGAGCATTGATGAATATTGCTGTGAGCGTCCGAAATAGCGCTTGTAAGCGACTGAATTTCCGTATCCTCAAGCCCGAGTATATAGTATGCAAGCCTTTCTGCGGACTTCGAGCCGATTGAAGGCATCTTTCGGAACTCGTCTATCAGTCTGTCCAGCGACGGAATATTGTTAGCCATTAAAACATACCGCCCATGCCGCCGAGACCCGGAATATTAAGTCCGCCCGTGACCTTGCCCATTTCTCTTTCCGCCGCCTCATCGGCCTTTCTCATAGCCTCGTTAAGCGCGGCAACAAGCATATCCTCAAGCATTTCAACGTCCTCGGGGTCAACGACCTCGGGCTTGATTTTGATTTGCTTAATCTCGTGCGAGCCGTTTACGGTGACGTCAACTGCGCCACCGCCCGAGCAGGCAGTGTATTCCGCAACTGCAAGCTCCTCCTGCACGTTCTGCATGTTCTCCTGCATTTCCTGCAGTCTTTTCATCATATTTCCGCCGCCCTGGGGCTGTCCGGGTATTCTTGCTTTCATAGTTTATCTCCTTACTGTTCGATTATTGGTATATCAAGCTCTTTTGCTTTTTGAAGTATTGCTTCGATTCCCGAAGCAGACGGCTCGTTCCGAACCTCGGCAGAGGGCTTTTCGCTTTCCTCCGCGCCGAAAATCGCTATTTTGTACTTTGCGCCCGAAACCTCCGAAACCGCCTTTTCGATTACATCGTAGTTTTCCCTTTTCTTTATAAAGTCGGCAAGCAGGGGGTTGGCGTCCTTAATGTAAAGCACGTTGCCCTTTACCGTAGCGACCGACCTGCCGATAAAAGATGAAACCATCGGGTCCCTTTCGGCAATCAGCTTTCTTACCTGATTCCATTTTCCGAAGGCGCCCTGAGCCGCAGGGGCAGGGGAGATTTCGCTGTTTACTTCTGCTTCGGATTTTTCCGCCGTTTCGGGAACTGTTTTCTGCTCTTCGGTATCCTTTGTCGGGACTGCCTCCGTTTTTTTTGCAGGCTCCGCCTTAACCGAGGGCTTCGGTTCAACGGGCTTAGCTTCTTCCCTTACAGTTTGTACGGGGGCTTCCGCTTTCGGTGCAGGCGTGTGAAGCACAGCGCCGTTTTCAAGTGCGGAAAGCCTTCTGAGTATTGAAGCGTTGTCGCCGGAAAGAGAGGGGGAGCTTAGCTTGATAACGGCCATTTCCGCCGCGATTCTCTTTCCTGCGCCTTTTTTCATTTCCGCTACTGCCTCGTTTGCGGTTTCCATACATGACATAACGGTTTCAAGCGTAAGGCTTTCTGCCTGCTGTCTTGTCTTTTCAAGCTCTGCCTCCGAGGCGACTATCAGCCTTGACGGGTCGTCGACCGTAAGGCAAATCATTAGGTTACGAAGGTGCTCGGTAAGGGAAATCATCAGTCTTTCCATATCGCAGGAACTTTTGTAAAGCTCGTCGATAATTTCAAGCGCAGACTTTGAATCGCCTTTGCAAACGGCGTCCGTAAGTCTGAAAATATGCTCCTTGCCTGCGATGCCCGAAGCCCTCAGCACAAGCTCCTCGTCAATCTCCTTTGAGAAGGAGGAGCAACGGTCCAAAAGCGAAAGCGCGTCTCTCATACCGCCGTCCGAAATCCTTGCAATTAAGAAGGCGGCGCTGTCCGTAAGTGAAATTCCCTCCTGCTCGGAAACATATTGAAGCCTTGAGCAGATGTGCTCGGGGGCGATTCTTTTAAAGTCAAAGCGCTGACAGCGTGAAAGAATTGTCGCAGGCAGCTTGTGCACCTCGGTGGTGGCGAGTATGAATTTAACATGCTCGGGCGGCTCCTCAAGCGTTTTTAAAAGCGCGTTGAAAGCGCCCGTGGAAAGCATATGCACCTCGTCGATGATAAACACTCTGTATTTAACCTGAGAGGGCATATAGTTTGTTTCCTCACGCAGATCCCTGATATTGTCAACGCCGTTGTTTGAAGCGGCGTCAATCTCCACTACGTCGACAACGCTTCCGCTGTCGATTCCCTTGCACGAGGCGCACTCGTTACACGGGTTGCCGTCAACGGGATGCTCACAGTTGACAGCCTTCGCAAGAATTTTTGCACAGCTTGTTTTTCCCGTTCCTCTTGAGCCGGTAAAAAGGTAGGCGTGAGAAACTCTGTTCTGCTTAACGGCGCTCATAAGCGTGCGCGTAATATGCTCCTGACCGACCACGTCGGAAAAGACCTGCGGTCTCCATTTACGGTATAAAACCTGATACATTTTTCTCACTCCTTTTTGCAAAAATATAACCTTAACTCAGTCATGCACCGTGCAGGCTTGACTGTATCGCACAGGCTGACCGCTTAATGCTGCTCGGTTCCCCGCCTGACATGGTTCGCAGAGCGCTGTCGCACAGGACCAACACGGTACATGACTGAATTAAGGCACATATATTATAATATAAAAAAATCTATATTGCAATAGTTGAATTTATTTTTTTGCTTTGATAAAATTAATGAAAAAACAGGACGGGAAATTATGAAATCAAAGCTTCTTTTTAAGCGACGAAACAAATACTCCGAAAGAAACCTTTCGCTCAATAAACAGTATATATTTGACGGATATATTTTCGGGCAGAGCAATCATCCGATAAGCTCTATGAGGTACGGCTTTTTTAATATGTCCTATAACGGCTGTGAGCTTATTGCCGTCTATAACGCTTTGAAATACCTCGGCTTTTTCAGACCTTTACACAAGATAATCAGCGATTTTGAAAAAGACGGCTATATCTGGCTTGACGGAGTTTTCGGCACAAAGCCGCAGACAGTCGGCAGGTATTTAGCCGACAACGGCTTGCAGGTAAAAAGGTTTTATTCCGCCAAGCAAATGGATAAAGCCGTAAAAAAAGACAGATGCTTTATTATAATCTACGCCCACCTACGGGGTATTCATACCGTAATGGCGAAGGGTATCGGAGAAAACGGTGAAATTGCAGTTTTAAACCGACACAACAATTCTACGGGGGAAGAGACCGTTTCTTCTGTTTCGTCATTAATAAAAGAAGACGGTATAAAAATGATTGTAGGGTATCTGGTCGGTTAAAGTCTTTTTTAAAAAATCACCAAAAACATTTTATTAATTAGCATTTTTTAGTTGTTATTCACAAAAATATTTGATATAATGTTAAAGTACACAAAAACACTAAAGGGGTGCAATGTATGAAAAAATATGTTATGGCTCTTGACCAGGGTACTACAAGCTCAAGAGCAATTCTGTTTGACAGGTACGGAAAAATCTGCGCAAAGGCTCAGCACGAGTTTTCTCAGATTTATCCTCAGGCAGGATGGGTTGAGCACAGCCCGATGTCAATTCTTTTCTCACAGCTTCAGTCTGCTACCGAGGTTATCGCCACAAGCGGTATTCCGGTTGAGGAGATTGCCGCTATCGGTATTACAAACCAGCGTGAAACCACTCTCGTTTGGGAAAAGGCTACGGGTAAGCCCGTTTATAACGCAATTGTCTGGCAGTGCCGCAGGACGGCTGACATCTGCGAAAAAATCAAAGCTGATGAGGAGCTTTCAAAGTACATAAAGGACCACACGGGTCTTGTCGTTGACGCTTATTTCTCGGCAACGAAAATCAAATGGATACTAGACAACGTCGAGGGCGCAAGGGAAAGAGCCGAAAAAGGCGAACTTCTTTTCGGCACGGTTGAAACCTGGATTATCTGGAACCTGACCGCAGGCAAGGTTCATGTTACCGATTATTCCAACGCTTCAAGGACAATGCTCTTTGACGTTGACAAGCTTTGCTGGGACGAGTATCTCTGCGAGAGGCTCGGCATACCGATGTGTATCCTTCCCGAGGTTAAGCCCTCAAGCATGGTATACGGCGAGGTAGCCTCAGGCTCAAGCGTACTCGGTCTTGAACAGCTTGCAGGTATTCCGATTGCCGGCGCTATCGGCGACCAGCCCGCCGCACTCTTCGGTCAGGGCTGCTTCGAAGCAGGTCAGGCAAAGAACACCTACGGCACGGGCTGCTTCCTTCTTATGAACACGGGCGACAAGAGAGTTCAGTCGCATCACAACCTTGTTACGGGCGTTGCCTGGGGACTTGACGGCAAGGTTACCTATGCTATTGAAGGCTCTGCCTTTAACGCAGGCTCAATTATCAAATGGCTTCGTGACGACCTTAATATGATCGACAAGGCGTCACGCTGTGACGAGCTTGCAGAGAGCGTTAAGGACGCAAACGGAATTTACTTTGTTCCCGCATTTACGGGATTGGGCGCGCCGTACTGGGATATGTACGCAAGGGGAGCCATTGTCGGCATGACGAGAGGCGTTAACCGCGCTCATATCTGCCGCAGTGTGCTTGAGGCTATCTGCTATCAGATGACCGACCTTCTTGAGGCTATGAAGCAGGACTCCGACATCAAGCTTTACGAGCTTCGTGTTGACGGTGGCGCTTCTGTTTCCGACATTATGATGCAGATTCAGTCAGACCTTATCAGGACCCCCGTTAACCGTCCCAAGATGGTTGAAACCACAGCGCTCGGTGCGGCATATCTTGCAGGACTTGCGGTAGGCTTCTGGAAGGATACCGACGAGCTTGCCGAAATCCGTCAGGTTGATAAGCTCTTTGAGCCCAAGATGGATATTGCCGACAGAAACAGATATTATCACGGCTGGCTTCGCGCGGTTGACCGTTCAAGAGATTGGATTGAGCATTAATTCTTTAAGGGCAGGGGAAAGCTCCTGCCCTTTTTTAGGTTTACGGTAAATGAAAGAGAGAAATTACGGTATTGATTTACTTAAAATGTTTTCAATGTACCTTGTCGTTGTGCTTCATGTGCTCGGACAGGGCGGAATACTCGTTGCCTCGAAGGAGCTCAGCGTCGGCTATACGGCGGCGTGGAGCCTTGAGATTTTTGCCTGCGTGGCGGTAAACTGCTTTGCGCTCGCAAGCGGATATGTGGGAACGCAGGTGAGCTTTAAGCCGAGAAGACTTTTTAATCTGTGGCTTGTCGCCGTGTTTTACGGGCTTCTCTGGGCTGTGATTTTCTCCTTAAGCGGACTCGCCTCGGTAGGCTTCGACGGCTTTAAGAGGGCGCTTTTGCCGTTTACTCATTCCGATTCGGGCGGCTACTGGTATCTTACGGCGTATGCCGTAACGTTTATGCTGATGCCGTTTTATAATTTTCTTATCAATAAGCTTGATAAGAAAAAGCTCGCTTACCTGATTACGGTTTTGCTTGTTCTTTTCTCGGTGATACCCGCCGTTAAGCAGTACGATTATTTCCACACCTCAAACGGATATTCTTACGTCTGGCTGAGTACGCTTTACCTTGTCGGAGCTTATATGAAAAAGTATTCCGTTTTCGGGAATACGGGCAAGGCAAAGCTCGCGCTGCTTACCGCTTTATGCGTTGCCGCTTCCTCGGCAGGGCATTACCTTGTTAATCTTTACGCTGTCAACGTAAGGCTTGAGGATATAAGTCAGCAGGCTGATGTGCTTTCAAACCTGTACGGAAACGAGGCGAATTTTTTAAAGCCGAGCATGTTTACCGACTACACCTTTCCTACGACCGTGCTTACGGCGGTTTTACTGCTTGCGCTGTTCTCAAAAATCAATGTTAAAAGCGAGTTTGCACGGGGCAGGATTTCCGCCTTTATGCCGCTTGTTTTCAGCGTATATTTAATTCACACCAACTATCTCGTTTTTGAAAACCTTCTGTCGGGCTTGTTTGAGGGCTACGCTTCTCTTAACCCTGCGATTATGATTCTTGCTGTGCTCGGCACGGCGCTGGCTGTTTTCGCAGTCTGTCTGATGATTGATATGCTCCGCTTTGAGCTGTTTAAGCAAATAAAAATTGATAAACTTTGCGAATATGCCGAGCAGAGGTTTAGACAGCTTTTCTGCAGGCTCTTTAAAGAAAAACAAAAAGGGTGATAATATGTCAAAAATAAAAGGCGTCAGCAACCTTAAAAGGATTTTGATTTCTTTTTTGGGACTGATTGCGGTTCTGATTTCGGTTTTTGTCGCTGATAAAATATCGGGTAAGCAAAACACCGCAGGGGTTAGCGAAAGCGTTACAAAAACAACCGTTTACGAAACTGTCAGCGTCACCCGGGAACATCTTACGGACTACACCTTCCGCAGCTCAAAGCTGCTGACATCTCACTTTGAAAAGCACGGCAGAGAGGTCGGCGCTAAGGACGAAATGCAGTATGTCGACAAGGCGAATGCGGTTATTTCAAACCCTGATGCGCTTTATAAAACCGAAGCCGAGGACGGCGACGGAGTTTACTTTTTACAGGCGACGGGCGAGATTGTTTTCCTTTCGACCGACGGGTATATAAGAACCTATTATATTGCCGATTACGATTATTTCAACAGACAGTAGTTAAATTTTTAACAATTTTTTGTTGAAAACACTATATTTTGTATATTTAAGCTTTTATTTGTTGCATTTTTAGAATATTATGATATAATTTACTTGCTAAAAATTATTTTAAAGGAGATATATTTATGCCTAAAGTAGTTTGTCCATGGAACCTGATTACAGATTTTGTAACCGACGCTTTCGTTGGCTACGGAATTCCGAGAGAAGAAGCCGAAATGTGCACCGACGTTCTTCTTGAGTCGGACAAGAGAGGTATTGAAAGCCACGGCTGTAACAGATTTAAGCCGATTTACCTTGACAGAATCAAGGCGGGCATTCAGTCACCCACAACTAATTTTGAAATTTTAAAGGAAACGGAAACCACCGCTGTTGTTGACGGACACAACGGTATGGGTCAGGTCATCGGCACCAAGGCTATGCAGATGGCTATTGATAAGGCCAAGAAATACGGCATGGGCATGGTTGTCGTACGCAACTCCTGCCACTACGGTATTGCAGGTTATTACACCTCAATGGCAACGGAGAACGGCTGTATCGGTATGACCGGTACAAACGCACGTCCTTCGGTTGCACCGACTCTCGGTACTGAGGGTATGTTCGGTACAAACCCGTTCACTCTCGGCGTTCCCTCTGACGAGGCTTTTGACTTTAACTTTGACTGCGCTACCTCGATCACACAGAACGGTAAGATTGAATACTACGCAAGAATCGGCGAGGATGTTCATCCCGGCACCGTAATCAACATCGACGGTACACCCGTTGAGGGCGATTCGGGCGAGGCTCTTAAAAAGATCCGTAACGGTACAGCGGCTCTTACCACACTCGGCGGTATCGGCGAAGCTCTCGGCGGTTACAAGGGCTACGGCTTTGCAATGTTCGTAGAGTTCCTTTCCTCCGTTCTTCAGGACGGCGCATACGGTAAGGACCTTGACGGTAAGGACGAAGAGGGCAATATCAGACCCTATCACCTCGGTCACTTCTTTATCGCTATCGACACCAACCACTTCCTCGGCGAGGAAATCTGCAGAAAGAAAACAGGTGACATCATCCGTAAGGTCCGCGCATCAAGAAAGGCTCCCGGCGAGGAGAGAATCTACATCGCAGGCGAGAAGGAGTACGAAATCTGGAAGCAAAGAGAGCCTCAGGGCGTTCCGATTAACGAGTCCGTTCAGGGCGAAATCAATGCCGTAAGAGATGAGCTCGGTCTTGACTACAAGTTCCCGTGGGAAGAGGGCTATACTCCTTATCCGGAAACAAAGAAAATCAAGTCACACATCGAAAGAGCGTAAATAAAATCGGGGGCAGACAGCTTCTGCCCCTCGGTTTCGTTTAACAGTCAGTTAATTACAAGCAAAATCTGAAAGGTAAAGGTATTATTATGGATTACAGAAAAGAATCACTCAGACTTCACGGCGAGTGGAAGGGCAAGGTTGAGGTTATCGCAAGAGCTAAGGTTGATAACAAGGACGCTCTCTCGCTTGCATATACGCCCGGCGTTGCAGAGCCCTGTCTTGCAATTCAGGACGACTACAAAAAGAGCTGGGAGCTTACAAGACGCTGGAACATGGTAGCGGTTGTTACCGACGGTACGGCAGTTCTCGGTCTCGGCGACATCGGACCCGAAGCAGGTATGCCCGTTATGGAGGGTAAATGCGTACTTTTCAAGGAGTTCGGCGATGTTGACGCCTTCCCGCTTTGCGTAAGAACAAAGGACGTTGACGAGATTGTCAACATTATTTATATGATCAGCGGCTCCTTCGGCGGCGTAAACCTTGAGGATATCGCGGCTCCCCGTTGCTTCGAAATTGAAAAGAAGCTTAAAGAGAAGTGCGACATTCCGATTTTCCACGACGACCAGCACGGCACTGCGGTTGTTGTTTCGGCGGCGCTTATCAACGCTATGAAGCTTACAAACAGAAGCCTCGGCGACTGTAAGGCTGTTATCAACGGCTCGGGCGCTGCAGGCGTTGCAATTGCAAAGCTTCTTATGAAGCTCGGTCTTAAGGACGTTATCCTTTGCGACAGAACAGGCGCTATCTATGAGGGCAGAGATAACCTCAACCCCTTCAAGGAGGAGCTTGCCAAGATTACAAACAGAGGCATGGTAAAGGGCGGACTTAAAGAGGCTATGGTCGGCACCGACATCTTTATCGGCGTTTCCGCACCCGGCATCGTTTCTCAGGAAATGGTTAAGTCAATGAACCCGAACCCCATCGTTCTTCCGATGGCTAACCCGACTCCCGAAATTATGCCCGACCTCGCAAAAGAGGCAGGCGCAGCAATTGTCGGCACGGGCAGAAGCGACTTCCCGAACCAGATTAACAACGTTCTCGCATTCCCCGGCATCTTCAGAGGCACACTTGACGTAAGAGCAAGCGACATCACCGAGAATATGAAGATTGCCGCCGCTTATGCAATCGCATCTCTTGTCAGCGACGAAGAGCTTAACCCCGACTACATTCTTCCTCATGCATTTGACGAAAGAATCAAGGACACGGTTGCCGCCGCAGTTGCAGAGGCAGCACGCAAGGACGGCGTAGCAAGAATTTAACGGCTGTTAAAGATTAAGGCAGGATATAATTATCCTGCCTTTTATTCTTTATTGACAATATAACACATTTTGATATAATAAAAATGTATAGTTATATATGTTGGGAGGTCTATTTATGAATAAAAGAATCTCTGTATTAAGAAAAGCAATCGCCTTGGTGGTTTCGGTATTGCTTATCACAATGAGCTTACCGTTAAATGCCTTTGCGCTTGGTCAGACACATACCGTAACATTTATCAAATACAGACCCACAAACGAGGTCTATACACAGGTTGAAGTTCAGGACGGCGATACTCTTACAAAACCCGCCGATCCCGAAATGAGCGGCAACACCTTCTATTATTGGCAGTATAACGATGCCGAATATGATTTCGACACGCCTGTTACGGAAAATATGACGCTCTATGCAGTATGGATTGACGGCGTTATTCCTAAAATTCCTTATATAGATGAGAACGGTATTCAGCAGGACTGCCCGACTTATTTTTATAAAACATTACAGTCTTCTTCAAGCGAGCAGATTATATCAGACGTATACAGTTGGTATATAGTTGACGGAAATGTTACTATCAGTAATTATATTTCCGTAAGCGGAACAGCTAATATAATTCTTTGCGACGGCTCGACATTAACCGTTACCAAAGGAATAAGAGCAGGGCAGAATGCAAATCTTAATATTTATGCTCAATCAGCCGGAACCGGTACTCTTAATTCCAATACATCAAGGGTAAATTATCCCGGTATCGGATGGAGCAGCGGTAATATAACAATTAACGGAGGCGTTATCAACGCCTACGGCGGTAACGAAAGCGCAGGAATCGGTAACAGCTCGAGAGGTTCTGGCGTCAACGTCACAATCAACGGCGGAACCGTAACTGCTGTCGGCGGTTCGTCTGCCGCAGGTATAGGCGGTTCTTATTACGGCAGCAGCGGAGCAATCACGATAAACGGCGGTACCGTAAACGCAACCGGCGGAAGCAACGGCACGGGAATCGGCGGCGGCTATTACAGCCCGAGCTGCGGCGATATTTCCATAAACGGCGGTAATGTTACTGCGACAGGCGGTAACGGCTGCGCAGGAATCGGCGCCGGCTTTAATAAGCGTATTGCCAAGGTTCGCCTTAATTGGAAGAATACTACCGATTCAATATACGCAAGTTCATATAACGCTACCGATTATGATATTGACGATGATCTTTATGTAGAAAACACGACAGAATTTGCAAAGCCCCAGAATATAAGCGGTAAAACGGTTAAGCCGTATACATCGGGCTATTATTATGCATATCTTCTTGACACGGACGGACAAACTCAGGTTGCCGATCCGATTAAATTCATACCCGGAACCACGCCCTCAGCACCTGATACCGTATTCAATTCAGGGAAAAGAGCCGACAGCTGGAAGCTGAACGGAAACAATTATTATTTTAATGTCGTTCCGTCGGGCGATATTAACCTTACAGCAGTATGGGAAACGCTGACTCCCGTTGAGTACAGCGATTCGGATATGAGCAGATTATATTGTAACGAATATAAAACCGTAACGTCCAATGTCGGTTATGTAACCTGGACGAGCGGATGGTATTATGTCGGCAGCGACGTAACAATCGGCGGCAGGATTAACGTTAAGGGCGACGTTCACCTTATTATAGGTAATGACAGCGGCGACTGTGCTCTTACCGCGTCAAAGGGTATTACGGTCAACGAGGGCAATTCGCTGACAATTTACAGTCATCATCAGTCGTGGGGTTATCTTGTGACAGGAACTCCGGACACATATTACGCAGGCATAGGAAGTTATGCGTTTTCAACCTCAGAGGGTTACAACTGCGGTAACATAACAATCAACGGATGTCATATTACTGCCAGAGGCGGACAGTATTCGGCAGCAATAGGAAGCGGAGCCGCAGGTAAAGCGGACAACGTCGTTATAAATTGGGCATGGGGCCTTGACTTAACAGGCGGTATCTACGGAGCAGGTCTGGGAAGCGGATATAACGGCAAGGTTGAAAACATTTATATCGGAAATCTGACCGATGCAACTATAAGGGGCGGCAATAATGCTGCAGGTATCGGTACGGGTTATATGGGAAAATGCGAAAGCATTAATATTGAGTGTGCGAATAATCTGACCGTTTACGGCGGACAGAACGGCGCCGCAATAGGCAGCGGTCAGGGCGGTGACTGCAGTTCAATTTATATTGAATATGCAGATCTGACGGCTAACGGCGGCTCTGATGCTGCTGCCATCGGCGGCGGAGCCATGACAGGTTCAAACACCGGAGGAAGAGGCGGTAATATCATCATAGAGGGATATGACATCCGTGCAATTGCCGGCACCAACGGCTACGGAGTCGGCTCGGGCTTCGGCAGGAACGGAACAGACAGTACCCTTACTCTCGAATCGTTTGACAGCGACGATATGCTTTATTTCGATTCTATAAACGTTTCTTCCGTAAACTTCATTTCGGATTATAAAATTGACGGGACGAATATCATAGTTGATGAAGATAATATAGCAGGACACACAATTGTTCCCTGCGAAGATAATACAAACACTGTCAACTTCCTTGATGAAGACGGTGTAACACCGTTGTATACACCGAGAAAAGCAATTTCAGGAGGAACTGTTTCTAAACCTAACAATCCCGTTAAGGACGGAAAGCGCTTTATAGAATGGCGGCTGAACGGTTCAGCGTTTGATTTCTCGACACCTGTAAATACCGACATCAGTCTTACTGCATATTTTACGGATATTACTCCCGTAACATACAGAGATACCGACGGAACATTTAAAACCGTATCCGACTACAAGGTCCTTGAGACAACAAACCGCTCGCTGAATTTATCTGACAACTGGTATGTTGTTTTTGGAGATGTAAACATAAATACCAGAATAACGGTTAACGGTACGGTCAATCTTCTTATTTGCGACGGCGCTTCTCTCAATGCTTCAAAGGGAATTACCGTAAACAACGGAAAGACGCTCAATATTTACGGTCAATCCAATGACAGCGGCGTACTGACCGCAACAGCAGATGTGACTAATTACGCAGGTATAGGCGGAGCAGGCGACAGAAGCTGCGGAATAATTAACATAAGCGGTGCAACCGTTAATGCAACGGGTGCGGAAAACGGCGCAGGTATCGGAAGCGGAACCGGTACAGTCGGCGGTACTGTCAGAATCTACGGCGGAAATGTCAACGCAACCGGCGGAACAAAAGCTGCGGCTATCGGTTCCGGTAATACAGGTGCGAGCGGACAGATTACGATATACGGCGGTACGGTAAATGCGGTCGCGGGTTCGGGCGCCGCAGGTATCGGAGCAGGTTTTTCGGGCGGAGCAGGAACTATCACAATCAGTGGCGGTAACGTTACTGCAACGGGCAGCATGTACAGTGCATGCATAGGCGGTTCATACGCAGGAAGCGGCGGAACGATTAATATACTCGGCGGTAATGTTACGGCAGTTAATATATCTTCAAACGGCGTCGGTATCGGAGCGGGCTATAATTCGACATCCGGCGGAAGCATTAATCTCAGTTGGACTGCTTCAACAGACAGCATCACGGCTTCTTCATATAAAGTAAATGTGAATAATCTTACTTTAAGTAAGAACTTCAGGATTCAGGGAACATATAAAATTGCGGAAAAGGATAATATTGACGGAGAAACCTTACTTGCCTACAACGGCGATATTTATACCGTGAGCTTTACTGATTCGGACGGAACTACCGTTATTTCCGAGTCGCAGAGAATTGTCTCAGGCGGTAAAGCCGAAAAGCCTGAGGATCCGTATATAAGCGGTAAACGGTTTATTGAGTGGCGATTGGCAGATGCCTCTTACAACTTTAATAATATCGTTAATCAGAATATCACTTTAAAAGCATATACAGAAGATTTACCTGAAATCTGTTATATTGACGCGGACGGCAGTGAAATCAGAACATCGGATTATTTCATTGTTGAATACGGTACAACCAATAACAACTTTTCCGGCGGAGTTTATTTCATAAGTGATAATGTTACCTTCAGCGAAAGAATTCAAATATCGGGAAATGTCAGTATTGTTTTGAAAGACGGAGTAACGCTGACAGCGCAAAGCGGTATCAGTGTTAAAACTCCCGATACTCTGACGGTTTACGCACAGTCGTTCGGCACGGGAAGTTTAAACGCAACAGCTATACTTAACAATGCGGCGATCGGCGGTAACTCAGACAATGTCGCAACAGGCACAATTATAATTAACGGCGGAATTATTAATGCAACGGGTGCTTCGTACGCAGCAGGTATCGGCGCGGGGTCGTCATCTGCAAGCGGCACCGTAATTATAAACAGAGGTGTTGTTAATGCAACCGGCGGTCAGTATGCTGCCGCTATCGGCGGAGCGGGTACTTCAAATTCCGATGCCGGTACGATTATTATTAACGGAGGTACAGTAAACGCTACGGGCGATTCAATGTCTACGGGAATCGGCGGCGGTTACAGAGGTACTTCGGGCAACATTACGATTAACGGAGGCGTAATTACCGCAAGCGGTAATTCTTCGGCAGCCGGTATCGGTTCCGGATGCTATTGCTCGACAAATTCAGGCGTAATAACTATAAACGGCGGCACGGTTGACGTGACAGGTGGATACAGAAGCGCGGCTATCGGAGGCAGCATTAGCTCGTCGGGCGGAACAATTAATATTAACGGCGGTAATGTAACCGCAAGAGAGAGTTCAGTCCAAAACAGCGACAGCACGGGTATCGGTTCCGGTTACGGTAATTCCAACGTAACAATTAATCTTAACTGGACTAAGCTTTCCGACAGCATAACTTCAGATTCATACAGGGGAAATATCAGCTTTGTCAAGGAGTTTGCGATTGAAGGAAGCAGAACTCTCGTCACAGCATCAAACGCTTCGGGAAACACCATTGTTCCTTTCCCGTACGGCGACCTTGATGATGACGGCGATATCGATCTTTACGATTACGCAATTCTCAAGCTTCATGTTGAGGGCACGGCGCTGACCGCACAACAGGAATACGAAGCGGATATTGACCGTGACGGAGCAATTGATGCATTTGATTTATTCTTCTTAAATAAACGCGCAAATCATATTATATGAATTGCAAAAAACGGGCGACGTCGGCACCAATGAATGGGACTGCGAGCTCGCCGCCGCAGTTGCAGAGGCAGCACGCAAGGACGGCGTAGCAAGAATCTGATTTCCCTTTAAAGCGTATTTAGAGCAGACTTCGGTCTGCTCTTTTTTTGTATAATGAAAACCACGCGATAGTCGCGTGGTTCAGAAAAGGTTAACCGATGAAAAGAACCTCCGCAGCGTGTATAATAGAAAAGACCTGCCAGTCAAAAAATACACAAAACGGAGGTAAAAAACGATGAAAAAA